>NZ_BAAJLV010000005.1:0-257124 GCF_057548755.1 Colwellia aquaemaris
ATATAACAAGCCAATCAAGTCGGACGTATAACAGTTGGCTGCGTTCACTTCGTTCACAATTATAGCCAACTATTATCCGCCGCTTATTGGGGCGTTATATGCTTTAAAGAATTACGTTTTAGAGCAAGAGATCTTTAACGTAGTGTTTTTCGCTAAAACTGTTTAGTGTATGCACTAATAAACTTTGTTGTTATTCCTTTTTCAAAGGCAACAAAGTTATTAATTTAGTTCGGCCAGTTGTGCTTAACGCTCAAAAGTTCATGGTTGGTCGTTTTATAACGGGTGCCTTAAAGTGCTAGCAGTGTTTGTTTTAAATTGCGCTGCATATAACAAGCAATTCAAGCGGGACTTTTTAAAGTTTGCCTAGTTTCGCTGCGCTACACATTTTGGCAAACTATTAAAAAGCCCCTTAATATGGGCGTTATGCGCCTAAAGTCGGGTGAGTTCAAAAATTAAGGGTCGATGTGGCAAACGAGCAATATAAAGCACAAAAAAATCACTACAGTTTAGCAAAAAGAAAATTGATAAAGCTGGGAGAGATATTCGTCACGCTACAATTGGTGATGAACGGACAGCTGCTATTAAGAAGATTCAAAATTTTCGAGAGTACCATTTATACCCTTTAATGCTTTTAAAGAATCACCTTGCTCGTACTGTAGTGGCATACTGAATTTGGCCACCTAAATAGAGATGTTATCATGCATCTCATAACTACTTAGGTGATACAAATGGCAATAAGAAAAAGACCAACTTACGCTCCAGAATTTAAATTAGAAACAGCCCAATTAGTTGTAGATGAAGGCTACTCCCAAGCAGAAGCTGCCAAAGCAATGAATGTTGGTAAATCAACAATCAGCAAGTGGGTAAATCAGTTACAAGAAGAACGAGCTGGTAAGGCTCCCAAAGCTTCACCTATGACACCTGAGCAAATTGAAATACGTGAGTTAAAGAAAAAAATTGAACGTATTGAATTAGAAAAGGAAATTCTAAAAAAGGCTACGGCTCTGTTGATGTCAGACTCCCTGAACAATTCGAATTAATCGAAAAACTCAATCAGAGCAATAAAACTAGGTATCACATAAAAACCTTGTGTGATGTTTTTGGGGTTCATCGCAGTAGCTATAAATACTGGCGTGTGCGGGATAAGACCATTTCGCCAGACAAGCTACGTTTATTAAGTGAAGTTAAACAGATTCACAGTGAAAGCAATGGCTTTGCGGGAGCTAGAACGATAGCAGATATAGCAACAAATAGAGGCCTTCATTTAAGTAGATATCGAGCAACTAAGCTAATGAGGCAACTTGAGTTAGTGAGTTGCCAAATGCCAAAACATAGCTATAGGAACGGTGCTAAGGAGCATGTTGAGTTCCCTAACTTACTTGATAGGCAGTTTGATGTAGTTGAACCAAATACTGTTTGGTGTGGCGATGTGACTTATATCTGGACAGGTAATCGATGGGCTTATTTAGCTGTAGTTATTGACTTATTTGCACGCAAGCCAGTTGGTTGGGCTATGTCATTGTCACCGGACAGTGCATTAACTTGTAAGGCTTTAATGATGGCTTACGAAAGTCGAGGCAAACCAACTGGGGTTACCTTTCATTCGGATCAAGGTAGTCACTATACTAGTCGAAAATTCAGACAAATCATTTGGCGGTATCAGTTAACGCAAAGCATGAGCCGTCGTGGAAACTGTTGGGATAATTCGCCAATGGAACGCTTTTTCAGAAGTTTAAAGACCGAATGGATACCAACAACAGGCTATAGTAATTTTACTCAAGCCAAACAGGAAATCACTGATTACATTATTGGATATTACAGCCAGACTAGACCGCATCGTTATAATGCTGGTTTAAGTCCAAATGAGTCAGAGAAAAGGTACTGGGAAGAATACAAAACTGTAGCCAAAATTAGTTGATCACTACACTACAGTATTGATTGTGCAAGCAAACAGCAAGTTACTAACATTCTTAGTAGTGCCACCAAACAAGGCTTTGAAGACGATTACGTTTCATACTCTGAGAAAAATAAAGTTTGGTCTACAAGTCTCAGTAAATCATTAAAGTTAAATATAAATGATATTTCACTTTATCGAAGTAAGCTAATTCCACTAATGCCAGCTAAAGGCTGTAAACCTATTGGTTGGGGCGCTTCAGTGGTAAAGTAATATAACAAGCAGTTCTAGCGGGACTTTTTACAGTTTGCTCAGTTTCGCTCCGCTACATATTTTAGCCAACTACAATTTGCCCCTTAACAGGGCGTTATGTACCTTTAGAGGATAGTCATGTTTACGTTATCTATTATTGTTTTTGTCATTATGTTAATAGCTTCTGTACTTCATTTTTATTGGGCTTTTGGCGGTATGTATGGATTGAGGTCTGCAGGTCCCGATTTAGAAAATGGAAAAGATTTTGTTCCTAGTAGTTGGTTAATATTTATTGTGGCAACCTTGCTACTTGGTCTTGCTGTATTATCTATTCAACTGATATCTCCTATCGAACAGCTAAAGGGCTATGTTCACTATCTTGGCTTTTTCGTGTCTTTTGTTTTGGTAGTTAGATCCATAGGTGACTTTAAATATGTCGGCTTTTTTAAAAAAGTGTATAACAGTAATTTTGCTACGTTAGATACTAAATATTTTTCACCAATAATTTTATTTTTGGGTATTTCATACGGATTACTTTCGGCGTCAGGTACATAACAAGCAATAAAAAAACCTTAACAGGGCGTTATGTACCATGGGCTGAACCCTCAAACTCTGGAGTTGATTTATAGTTGAAAATTTATATTAAAAATATGGTTTGTGAACGTTGTTGCTTAGCCGTTTCAAACACTCTTGAAAATATTGATGTGCGCTATGAATCAGTTAGCTTAGGTGAAATCGATTTTGCTGATATATACGGTAAAGAATTGCCTTCTGACTTATATATTAAACTAAGAACCGAATTAGAGAATTTAGGGTTTCTAATCCTAAACAATAAAAAAAGTAAATTGATTGAAAGTGTTAAGATTATTTGTCTGGAATACATAGATAATATTGAAAGCCTAAACGGTCAAAAACTATCTAACTACTTAAGTGAAAGAACCCAATTAGAATACAACTATGTAAGCAATATTTTTTCAGCTGTTGAAGGGGGTTCCATTGAAAAGTACTTTATTCGGTTGCGTATCGAAAAAGTTAAAGAGTTATTAGTTTATGCCGAAATGTCTACGGGAGAAATATCTTTTCATTTAGGTTTTAGTAATGTCGCTCACTTGAGCACTCAATTTAAAAAGCAAACAGGGTTAACTCCTGGTCACTTTCGAAAGTTAAAAAATGAAAAATTGAGAGTTCCCCTTGATAATCTGTAAATTATATAAGATTTAACATAAAACATATAATAGGGTTTCGGTACTTCAGTATTAACATTTACCAAGTGATTAACATTAAACTTGGAATGACTTATGAATATTACTTGGAAGAACAAAAAGAATTGGATAAAAAGCGCGCATAATACTAAATGGTGCATAATAGGTTGTGCTATTGGTGATTTTGGTACTATTGCATACTTTCAATTTACAGAACATAGTTTATCAACGTTAGCGGTAATGCTGTTAGCAATGTTCAATGGCCTAATAACTAGCGTCATTTTAGAGACATTTATTCTATGTAGAGCAAAGTTTAAGTTTATTGATGCGTTAAAAGTTGCTCTAGGGATGAGTTTTATCTCAATGGTAGCAATGGAAGCCGCTATGAATCTAACAGATTATATTTTAACAGGTGGAGCCATACTTACATGGTGGGTTATACCTATTTCTCTTCTTGCTGGTTTTTTAACGCCGTGGCCATATAATTATTGGCGATTACAAAAGCACGGAAAATGCTGTCATTAATTAAAATAAACAGGCATATACCAAGCCAATTAAGTCGGGCACCTAACGGTTGCTTAGGTTCCTCTTCGCTACATAAGTTATGGACTTTATAAATTTTGATAGATAAAGATAATTTGAAATTGTGAATACGCCAAAAAACTTTCGAGAAAGTAAATATTTGAATGAAACAGGTGCCAAGACGGGAAACTGGTATTTGAATAGGCTTGACTATTTTCAATTTCATGAATATCCAGAATACAAAAAGCACAAGTATATTTGTGCTCTAGCAACCATGTTATTCTATTGTTTGAGTATAAAGTTTATCTTATCCAGTTTTATTTTATCTTTGCCTTTTATATATTTAAGTTATTTTACGTCAAGAACTTTATATATGTTACATACAAAAGTATGCCGTTATAATGGCTATTTTCTTTACCCTTCAAATATAGTTAATTTCTTGAGAGCGCGAGAAGTTGAAACTGATTTAAATGACTTTGACTCTATTGCAACAATGAGTAAAAAATAGATTCATGTTATTTGTGCTGTTCAAGCAAGGAAAATGAAAGCATTAAGGTTTTTTATTACACGAGTTTAGTGAAATCCATTTAACTTCACTTTATTTCTCTTTCTACTTTGTATTCAAAGTAACTCATATGCGATTTAAATCAACTCAATATTTACTGGACTGTTTTATTATTTGTAATAAGTGCTGATAGCTTGGACAGTAAGAGATGATGACAGATAAAGAAATATTTAAAAATAAGATGCTAAGTGGCATATTTTTATTGCTAGCCACATTGGCAATATTTTTAATTGCAACAGTAATTGAGCATTGGTTAAAGAGCTATGATTTATCGTCAATGTATATCTCATTTTGTTCAGGGTTCATTTTATTTACCCCTTTAGTTAGCTTAACCTTACACCCTTTGTTATTTAAAAGTGTCGAAGACAAGTTACATAAGAAATCGGCGTTAATTGTCAATGTCGGCCTGGTATTGATAGTACAAAGTTTGTTTTTTCTTATCTGGATCACAGATGCTGTCGCAATTTATAGCATTTATGTTGATTCAAATTCATTTCTTGCCAAAGCATTTAACATTACCAGTAATAAAAGCGGTAATTTTAGCCAAGAATTTTATTGGGTAAATTTATTGCTGGCCTGGTTATTCGCCTATTTGTCAGTGGTTGTTGGTTTACTACCATGTTTAATTGCTCGTTTAAAAAACTTAGGTGTTGTTGGCAATTTTGTTTCGGCATTTCAGTTTGCTAAAACAAACAAGTTATCAATAGCCATTTACTCGTTTAGTTTGGCTATTTCTGCGGTAATGCCTTTAATGTATAGCCGCTATTTGTTTATTGTTATTTTTCCACTTGTCCTAGTATGGATTTTTATTAACATTGCCAATGACTATTTAGCACACCATCCGTTAAAACGGTCAATCTAGTGCGGTTAACCGCACTTACTTAGCTAAAATACCTGTTTTCTTTTACTTGTTGTTATGAGTTTGTTAACGTCAACCTAATAACAACAATGTTACATAATTAAGTTTATGATTTTAATAGCTTAAAAAAGGTAACTGAATGAGGGAATTATGGTTAAAAAAATATTTAAATGGCTGGGCATTGTACTATTAACGATTATTGTTGTTGGTGGTAGCTTTGCGACTTATGAGTGGCATGCAGATAAACCTTTTAGGTTTCGTTCATATGTTGACAGAGAAGTATTAAAAATGGCATTTGAGAGCCCTGAAACGTTAACATCTTTAGGCTTTCTTGAGTCGATAGGTATTACTGGACATAACGCAGAGCTTGATGATGCAAGCCTCGAAAAAGCTGATGAATTATTTGTTAAGCTAAAAGAGGTGCATAAAACTATGCAGTCTTATGATGATGAGAGCTTAAGTGAAGCAGATCGTCTTTCAAAAGAAATTGCAATGTACTTATTAAATTTTGCCAAAAACTCCGAACAATTTCGATATCATAATTATCCGGTAAATCAATTATTCGGTATTCAAAATGGCTATCCAAGCTTTATGGAAGCTCAGCATCAAATTAAAAGTGCAGAGGATGTTGAAAACTATTTATCACGTTTAATGCTGGTAAAGCGAAAATTTGATCAAGAACTTGAAGGAATAAAGTTGAGAGAGGAAAAAGGAATTATTCCTCCTGCGTTTGTTATTGAGCGTGTGTTAGAAGAAATGACCAGCTTTGTTAATAAGCCAATCGAAGAAAATATTCTTTATAGTTCATTAGCTAAAAAAATGACGGAAAGTAGTGATATTTCCACCCAACAACAGACTGAATTTTTAGCAAAAGCTAAAACGAATATTGCTGACTACGTACATCCTGCATATCAGGCGTTGATAGATTATTTTACTAAGCTTAAAACAAAAGCAACTGATGACGATGGCTTTTGGAGACTGCCAAATGGTGAACAAGCGTATGCCAGTGCCTTGCAGTTTTTTACCACCACAGATTACAGCCCACAATACATTCATGAAGTTGGCTTAAAAGAAGTTGCTCGTATTCAATCAGAAATAATGGCGATTCTTGAATCGCAAAATTATGATGTGTCGAATGGCTTTACCTTTGCAATTGATGCTTTAGCGGCAGAGGAAAACTTTTACTACGAAGACAGTGATGAGGGCCGAGCGCAAATATTAAAAGATTATCAAACCATTCTAGATGAGATAGATGTTGGTTTAGATTCAGCTTTTAGAATTCGCCCTAAGGCAGGAATGGAGGTTGTTAGAATTCCTGAATTTAAAGAGAAAACGGCTCCTGGTGCTTATTATCAACAACCTGCGATTGACGGTAGCCGACCGGGACGATTTTTTGCCAATTTATATGATATTAAAGCTACACCAAAATATTCAATGAGAACGCTAGCATATCATGAAGGGATCCCAGGTCATCACTTCCAAATTGCCGTGGCAATGGAGTTAGAAGGCTTGCCTTTGTTTAGAATGTTTTCGCCGTTTACTGCCTATGTAGAAGGTTGGGCTTTATATAGTGAGTATCTTGCTTGGGAAATGGGCTTTCAAGATGATCCATTTGATAATATAGGTCGACTTCAAGCTGAATTATTCAGAGCGGTACGCTTAGTGGTTGATACGGGAATTCATTATAAAAAATGGACTCGAGAGCAAGCCATTGATTACATGAAGGCTAATACTGGTATGGCACAAACAGACGTAGTTTCTGAAATTGAGCGTTATATCGTCATGCCAGGTCAAGCTACCTCATACAAGGTTGGCATGATGAAAATTTTAGCATTACGAGAGAAAGCTAAAATAGCACTAGGTGATAAGTTTGATTTAAGAGATTTTCATGACGTAGTTCTGAAAAATGGCGCTGTGCCGCTTGATATTTTAGAGCGTTTTGTTGATGCTTATATTGAGAATACAAATAGTTAGCTGACTCATTTGTTATATGAAAAGGGCCATCTTGGCCCTTTTTTGTTAATTAAACTTTAGTTGAATTAACACAATGTTTGAGCTGTTGTTGATAAAGTCGATGGATAAGATCTATCTGATAAACATCTTTAACCGCTTTTACCAGTAGAGGCTTTATCTGTTGAAACTGAGATTTTTTAGACAAATGTAGTCCCCATTCTTTATGCCCAAGCTGGTAGGCATGGTTTAACAGGCTTTTGTTAATATTGCTTTGTTGAAATGCGTAATCGAGACCAACTTTAGAGCCTATTACCGCATCTACCCGTTTATGCTTGAACATGTTAATGGCTTGCTGATAACTGTCGACACTGATTTTATTTAATGCTTGGTCGTTGTCGAATTTTGGCTCAAATTGAGCATTTCTGATCACCGCAATATTATTAAGTGATGTTAAATCTTGATATTTTTTAATGGGCTTGTTTTTTTGGCTAATTATAATTATTTCTGAATGGGATACTGGCCCAATATAGTCGACATATTCTTCAATGGAATTGTTTTTAAAAATAAGTGCTATGTCTAATTGGGCACTTTTTATTGAGTGTAAAATCCTTGCGTAGGGGTAGTTAATTAATTCAACGTCTACATTTAGTTTTTTAAAGATATTTTGCAATGCCATCATACTAGCGCCTTGGCATTGGGACATACCAACAAATGAATTAAAAGGAGCAAATGATGGCACACTCGCTTTAATTTTGTTGTTTGCGCTTAGCTTGAAACTAGCGCATATCAGTAATACACAACAAGTACCAAGTGCTTTGTAACTAGGGAAGTATGTCAAGTTTTTAAACGTTGCGGAATAATTTCATATTATAGTCTGCTATGTGTGGGATTTAAACCAATACATAGCAGCGATATTTGTCGTTTTATCGTGATTTATTATTCACTTGCTAGCGAAAGGGCAATATTAATGTCGATAAAGTGAAGAAATTTATCGTAAGGTTCGTTTATATAAAGCGAATAACACACTTGCTAATGCAAATGATAATGGTTATTATTTATGGTGTTGGAATATTGCGAGGTAGATTATGCATTGGCAACTTTTGATGAGAAAAGGAAATGGTTGTTTTGAAGCGCAGCAATGGACAAAAGCGGAATTGTACTATAAATCAGCTTTTAGTCAGTTAGAGGGGCGCTGGTTACAAGGAAAAGAGAGCGAGTCGTTATTAATGGCATGGATATGTGCTTGTCAAAATCTAGCGACTTTATTTGAAACTCAGGGTGAATACCAGAACTCAATTGGCTATTTGGTTAAGGCATATCAAGAAGCTTTTCGAATCAGCCAAAATAGTGCTGCGAGTAGTTCTTTACGTGGCATAGCATTTGGTGCTTTGGGTACTACGCTACAGGCAATAATGTATTTTGCTCAGAAATATCCAACCTGTGAGCATTGTTTAAAACAGTTACAAAATTTACAACAAACCATAGAGTGTCAAGTTGATATTATTCATTAAGTGCATACAAATTTTATCAGGCTAATGCTTGGTGTATGTTTAGTTAATTATATGATGTTAAGAAAAATTGGAGTTTAAAATGTTATACCGTCTTATTAAAAAGTTAGATAGCGTTTTTGAATTTTCACAAGCGAACGCGATTTCTCAGGAAATTAAGCAAAATAAATCAATGGCCTCAAATTAGCCTTATAGCTTTGCTATACCAGGAGAAAGAATATGTTTGGGTTTACCTTTTATAAGATTAAAGGTGATAGCATGTCACCAAAAATTCCAAATGAAAGCTATGTTTTGTCATGTAGTTGGTTCAAAAATTTGTTTCTAGCTGAGGGCAAAAAAATACTCGTACAACATCAACAATATGGTTTAATTGTTAAAACAGTCGCCTTAGTAGATCACAATGGCTTTATATGGGTTAAAGGCGAAAACATGCAAAGTATTTCCGTTGAGCAATTAGGACCAATAAGTACTAAGCAGGTGATTGGCCGAGTTCTTAGCGTCTTTTCTCAACCAAAGTCTGAGTAATTGTCGCTACTAGTTTTGTTCATTAGTTTTAGTATTAGTTTGAAAAGTTTGTGTTGCCACTTTTTTATTTTCTATACTTTCAGTTATTAGTTCTTCACGCATTTTTTCTAATTGTTCGATAGCCTTTTGCTTCTCTTCGGGGCTCATATTTTCATTTTTAGCAATTTCTTCCATCATAGCTTCAAGCTCGGCTAGTTGTTCGCGATCAACACCTAAACGTTTGTCTAAAATAGATTGCATCATGTTACGGAACGTATCGTCTTGTGTTGTTGAATTGTCTATCGCGTTGCTTTGGTTAGCGGCAAGTAATGAGCTAGCTGTGGCTGGTTTAATATATGTTGGCGGTGTTTGATGAACATTATTACCAGCTATTTTTGCAATCGCAGCATCTGATAGTGTTAATGTGTCGGTAGTAGAGACGTAACCATTTGATTTAGGTGTGTTATCAAAGTGCACTTGTTGAGCACTATTGGCTTTAGCTTCCTGTACGTGTGCGGTGTAATTGGTGTTGATCATCATAATGAAAATCCCTTGTCATTTAAAATGCCTGCGTATACAAGAGCACATTGAGCCCCTTGCGTTATACGTTACTAGAGCAGGTAACGTGCCAAATTAAAACATAGGCTTTTGCTTAGGGTTTTTCTGACTAAATAGCGAATGAAAGGCGTTATAAAATTTAAGGCAAGAAAACGCATTGCTGAGTTTTTAAAAAGCGGTATAGTTTTGCCGTTTATGCCAAGTTATTAAGGCTAATTTTTGCCTTAATAACTAAGTTGGATATATTGATTTTAATGAGTAATGCCAAGCTTAAATACATCTATGCTTGGCATTAATTTGCTATGCTTTAGATAAACCGGCGACGGTATTAGATACGTTAGTTGCACCAGACTGAATTTTTACCATTACTTCGGCAACTTCAGATATTTGAATTTTTCCTTTTTCAACAAAACTTGATACCGCATTCATGCCATCTTGTACATTAGTTGTTACTTCTTGGTTATCAGATACGACTGTGGCTATTTCATTGGTTGACTGACTTGTTCTAGAGGCCAATTGTCTGACTTCGTCTGCGACAACGGCAAAACCTCTACCTTGTTCGCCAGCTCTTGCCGCTTCAATAGCTGCGTTTAGGGCAAGTAAGTTGGTTTGATCGGCAATGCCTTTAATTGTTGATACTATAGCTTGAATGTTATCTGACTGCTCATTAAGCCTATTGATTTGCATTGTTGTTTCGCTGGCTTTTTCTGATATTTCATTTGATATTTTAACGGAAGAATTAAGTAAGCTTGATGCTTGTTCGGTAATTTTAACTGTTTCTATAGAGGTGTCATAGGCAACAACGGATGCTTCATTAACTAATGCTTCACGCGCTATATTTTCAGTGATGTCACTGGCAAATTTAATTACTTTTACTACGTTATTCTTTTCATCAAAAATTGGGTTATAGGTTGCTTCTAACCATAGCTCGTTGCCATGTTTGTCTTTGCGGGGAAACTGGCCGCTTTTAAATTGCCCTTGTTGTAAGTCTTGCCAAAATGTAGGGTTTTGTTGGTAAAACTCGCTATTACAGAATATTTTATGGTGCTTGCCTTTAATGCTGGCTAAGTCATATTTTACCGCATCGGTAAAATTGCTATTTGCGGAAATAATCTCGCCACTTGGTGTAAATTCAATGATGGCTAAAGAGCGGTTTAAAGCGTCGTAAATTGACTGTTGAGCAGTTGCTGTTAGCTTGATTTCGGTAACATCGCTGGCAATTTTCATTACTTTGATGACTTGCCCGTTATCAACTATTGGAAAATATGTGGCCTCTAGCCAGATAACGTCGCCTTTTTTATTCTTTCGTTCAAAAGTGCCTTTATTTGCTATGCCATTGCGTAGCTGTTGCCAAAATTCTTTGTATTCGGAAGAGCTGGCATATTCATCACTACACATAACTGAATGATGTTGGCCAATAACTTCAGATTTGCTATAACCGGCTATCGCTAAGAAAAGTTCATTGGTGTCTAAAATTGTTCCATCAGGTGAGAATTCAATGGTCGCAACATTACTTTTTATGGAGTTAATAATAGCGTTAGACTCTTTTAGTAGATTTTGAGTTTGTTTTAATTCTGTTTTTATTTTTGTATTGAACATATTTCACCTTATATTATTGACGTTTAGTACCGTTAACGAGCACGATATGTAACTTATATTTTTTACTGAACGCTTAAATAAATTTAACGAACACGGGGAAAACGAAAGTCCTTTAAAAGCAGTATAGCGGGTATTTTTTATTTGTTTTAAAACATGAATAATTAATGGCTTATATTCATTTTTTAGTGACTTGTTAATTGCCGTTAGTATAATTTGTCAAAAATAATAGAGTGTATTGCTAAATGACGACATTAAATAAAAAGGCATATTTTCCGGCTGGAGGGAAAGCTGATAAAGAGGTGGAAATTACCCATATTTCCTACACCGATAGAGCCGATGTAATATTCGGTCGTACAACATTACCTTTGTCGACTCGGGAAACCGACGTGGTTATTTATAGTCAGTTGCTAGAGAATGGCACGATGGAATATCGTACTGTTTCAGCTAAATGCCCACATCAAGGTGCTGATATTCGACAAGATGAACTAAAAGCCGATGGTAATGTTTATTGTTCTTTACATCGTCGACCTATTTGTATTTTTAGTGAATACAATTATGCTTTTTTAGTGCAAAAAAGAGCTGATAAGTTTTTTATCATAAAGTCAGAGAATTAATTCTTTGATTAAGTGGCTTTGGAATCGCTTTGTGTATTCAATAAAAAAGACTTAAGGTGTGTTTAAAGCCAGTAATAATATACTGGCTTTACGAGATATTAATTTGCTTGCTTAACGGCTAGTTCGTTTGCTGCATCTGTAGGACTAACTTTAAGGCTAGGCGACATGCTACTGTGACTAATGGTTGAGCCCAATAATGACAATAAACAATAACCAGTAAAGTAATAAAAGCCAGCGCCAAGCGTTGATAATGTTTCACTGCTTACCAGCAAATCTAATTTAAAGCCAAACAGGGCTAATTGCTGCTGTGTCGCGGTTTCTGCATGATTTGTTGATAATACCGCAAGAAAGATAGCAACAACAAAAACATCCGCCATTGACCATTTGCCAATTTGGCTAATAAATTGATAAATTTTTGCTTCTAATCGAGTGTTCTTTTTTGCATATGCAATACTGAGTAAGGTAAATTTAACAACTGGGATACAGATTGAAAAAACAAAAATAAGTGAAGCGACAAGTATTCGTTCGTCTTGCCAGAGTTCTTGAACCGTTTGTAGTAGCGATAAGTTTTTATCAATTAAGGTATTACTTAATTGAGCACCACTGACGTTTGCGGTCATTGCCATATTTAATGAAAACATGGGCAGTAAAATACCCGGTATAAATAGTACGATAGCAATGAGATTTATTAAAAAGCCGATATGTTTTCTTATCATTGTTTTGAAATTCCTAGATAATATAATGCCTTATTACTGATGTAATAATTGAGTTGATAATAGTTTAACGGGCAATTAAGCTTCGAGATACATTTAGCTCAAAATTAGTTTAGCAGTATGCCTTAGGGTAGAGACTTTGCGAATAGCTACTTAAACTGCTTTGCAAAATGCAAAGTTGTTAAGTTTTTTTCTTTTAATATCATAGGTTGTAATTTATTTTTCATTTAAAATCAAATAGTTGTTTTGATGTTTTTTATTGGCTTAAGGTTTGCAATAAGTCAAGTAAGCACGGGAATATGCTTACAAATAATATTTGATGAGGAAAAATTATGGCTAGTATTAATGAATTTCAAAATACCGAAGACTTAACACAATATCATGAAAGTTTACGTGCAAATTGTCGGGGCGATAATCAACAATTAGCTGACACATTAAGCTATGCGCTGCAACATGCCTCAAAAACTGATAAGCAAAATGACGCGTCATTTGGTTTTGTATTAGGCTATAACTAAGTTGCCGTGGTAACCATGCTATCAGCAGCACTATTTATAACCAATATATGCCCTTGCATATATTGGTTAAATTATTTTTAATAGAGACAAATAGTTAGGTGAAATAAGGTAAGTAAGTGAAAGCGGTACATATTCTTAATGGTGATTCATTAAAGAGCCAGCTGCAAAGCGTTTTAAAAGCAGAGCTTATTATTGCCCGTGAATGTTTAATTGATGGCAATGTTCAAGGTAACACATCAACAGAGTTCTATCGTAATAGGGCGAATTTTATTGCCGGATATGAAGGTTGTCGCTGTGAAGACTACTATCAAAAAACTGTCCCTGAACTTAATAAAATAAATACGCTGAGCCCTGGATGCGAAGTAACATGTTGGTTTGAAGATGATTTATTTTGCCAAGCTAATTTTTGGTATGTGATTCACTTACTCTCAAAGCATAAAAAACTGGGCAAAGTGTTTTTAGTGCGCCCTAATGAAGGTAATGAATACAGTTTTGCGAATATGACTGCGCAAGAATTGACTCATGCCTGTGCTAAACGTCAATTACTCAGTCCATCAGATATTTTATTATTGGCAGAATTATGGCCACTGTTTCAGCAAAACAACATTAACGGTATGTTAAGCTGTGCTAGCAAACTTGACGAACGTTTTCCATTTCTATTGCCTGCAATTGAGGCGCAACAAAGACGTACACCTGATGAGTCGGGCTTAGGTTATCCGGAGCGAGTATTATTAGCGCTTGTAGATGAGTTAAACAGCAAAGAATTCCCGGTTGTTTTCCGGGAATTTTCAAAACGCATGGCAATATATAGTTTTGGAGATTTGCAAGTAAAACGTATGTTTGATCGGGTAATTAAAAGCTAATACTGCAAATAGTTGAGTTTACATTGGTGAATATTACGAGTCTTTAGCTAGGTCTTCACTAAGCTTGTCAACTGTCGCGGAACAGGCTTTTAAAAATATCTGCATAAAATAGGCGACTTCAGGCATTTGTTGTTTAAGGGTTGCGAGTTTTCGCTCTAATCGCTCTTTGACATGATCAAATTCATGATTTTGATGGTTTAATTCGTCTAAGGCCTTAATGTAAGCCACTAAAATATCGGCTGCTTTAACAATTTGTTTGTACTCTTCTTCAACATGATCTTGCACTATGATGTCTTCAAAAAGCTCTTGGAACTCTTCAGGTAGCGACGCTAAACATTGTTTTTCAGCTAAGTATTCTATTTTTTTAAATTCACGAGCAATTTCAGCATTTGCGTATTTTGTTGGGCTTACAATATCGCCAAAGCGGGTTTCGCTTGCCTCATGATAAAGGGCAATAGTGGCAACACGATCCGCGTTGATATTTCCCGCATATTTTTTATTTTTAATCACAGCGAGTAGGTGGGCAACAATAGCGACTTGGTGCGAATGTTCGGCAACATTTTCTGGCTTCACACAAAACATTAAAGCCCAGCGCTTAATAAGTGGCATGCGAAACATCCAAGCTAAAAATGTACTTTGCATAGGCTTATCCTTTGTTTTTTATGTGGCAAACCATTACAAATGGTGAGCTTTGGCGTTATTGTTGATAGCTTTGAAAAAAGTTAGCTAGCCTTTCTAACGCGGGTTTTAATTCGTCAACATGCGGCAAAAATACTAAACGAAAATAATTTTTTTGCTTGATATTAAACGCTCGACCATGAACTAACAGTATTTTTTCTTGCTTTAATAAGTCTAGAACCATTTTTTCATCATCGTGAATATTGAATTTTTCTTGATCAACTTTGACAAACAAGTATAACGCCCCCATTGCCGGGTGACATGACAAACCATCAATAGCATTGATCATCTCATAAGCCATATCGCGCTGTTTTAATAAGCGCCCATCACCATTAATTAATTCATTAATGCTTTGATAACCACCTAGTGCAGTTTGGATAGCATGTTGGCATGGTACATTGGCGCATAACCGCATTGAAGATAAAATATTCAAACCTTCTAAGTAGTCTTCAGCATGGAGTTTAGGGCCAGTTATTACCATCCATCCAGCTCGAAAACCGGCAATACGGTAATTTTTAGACAAGCCACCCATAGTAATAATAAGAACATCGCTAGCCAATGTCGCGGTTGGAATATGTTGCGCTTGTTCATACAATATTTTGTCGTAAATTTCGTCACTGAAAATAATTAAATTGTGCTGGCGCGCTAGCTCAACTATTCCCGTTAATATTTCTTTACTGTACACAGCTCCAGTAGGATTGTTTGGGTTGATCAACACAATTGCTTTAGTTTTTTCGGTGATTTTGCTCGCCATGTCATCTAAGTCAGGAAACCAAAAATTTTCGTCATCACAAATATAATGCACTGGCTTACCGCCTGATAATGCAACCGCTGCTGTCCAAAGCGGATAATCTGGTGCAGGAATTAGCACCTCATCTTCATTATTTAACAACCCTTGCATGGCCATAACGATAAGCTCACTGACACCATTACCAATGAAAATGTCATCGACGCTAACATCTAAAATACCTTGTTGCTGGAAATACTGCATTACGGCAACGCGGGCAGGGTAAATGCCTTTAGATTCACAGTAGCCTTGTGCCGTTGGCAAGTTATGAATAACGTCTTTTAATATATCGTCGGGCGCATCAAAACCAAATGGGGCAGGGTTACCAATATTTAGTTTTAAAATTTTATGACCTTCATCCTCCAAACGTTTGGCTTCTGCAGCCACTTGTCCGCGAATTTCGTAGCAAACATTTTTTAATTTAGAAGATTTATTGATCGTTTTCATAATGGCGGTCTTTATTAGGGAAAATTAACATTGTTGTAAAGCGTTTAACCATTGTTGCTAATATTTCTTAACTTTGAAATAGTTACTTGCAAATTTTTTATAGTAAATTTCTTATTTTTACGCCAACTTGTTATTAAGCACTGAAATTAAGTTGTGCTGGTTGCTATCGACTATAATTAATTGAATACCAAAACCCATAACCCATAACCTGAGTATAAGGAGTTAATTTATGCCGTTACCTTTGTTGTGGATAGGTGCTGCGGCTGCATCAGCATTGGCAGTAAAAGGGCTAGCTGATGATAGAAAAGCTCAGCAACGAAAACGCTTTAATAGCGCTAGAGTACAAAAATTGAGTGATTTAGCTGAACACGAAAGCCCAGTGGCCACGTATCCAACTGACATTTTTGACACTGAACAACTCGTGTTGCCAGAAGTAGGCGCCATTGTATGTTGCGGTATTGGCGGAGTTTTAGACCATACCGGTATTTGGGTTGGTGATAACACGATTATTGAACTCGATGGCAATGGCTTGATCAAGCCAGTTTCGCCAAGGCGATTTACTGATGACCGATCAGGTAAAGGCATATTTATAGCGTGTGATTCATTAGCAAGGCCTTTAATAAGTGAATCGGCAGCCAATATGGCAATAGCGCAAATATATCAACAACGCGATTATCATCTTTTTGATAATAACTGCCATCAATTTATTTGGCAGTGTTTTCAACCTAATGCGAAAGGTATTACCACTTTTAAATCTTTATCAGTTAATATTGCCCAATTATTTGATAAGGTAGTGTATTGGGACTTGTGTGATTGTTAGTATCGTTAACAGTATTTTTAATTCAAGGTTAACTAGCGTTTATTAATTATGAACGTAAGTTATACGTTCCCGTATATTCGTTGCAGTAATATTAGCTTAGAAGGATTTAGCACTATTGAAATAATGGCTTTAAGTGAGTATTTGTTGTTTTATGTGTAAAAAATATCTCGTTAGTTTCTTTTTCTATTTGCTTTGCCATTGGCCCGCTGTTGCTGATACTCAGAGCTTAAAAGTAATTTTCTTAAACCCCGGACATCCAGATAAAAACGTAACAGGTAGCTTTTGGTCGAACGTTAGTTTGTTTATGCAATCGGCTGCCGATGATTTAAATATTGAATTGATCACCATTTATGGGATGCGAAATCATGTATTAACAAAATCACTCGCTGACGAAGTAGCTGCCCAGTCACCTGACTATATTATTTTGGTTAATGAAAAAGGCACAGGTTTACCTTTAGTGAAGTCGTTAGCAGCTTATAATATCCCTGTTTTTATGTTGTTAAATACCTTTGACAAGCAAGAGTTGGCGCAACTTTCAAGCGCTGAAAAGGCAATGATCATAGGTAGTATTGTACCTAACAATATGGCTGTTGGAGAAAATTTAGCCAGTGATTTATTTAAATTGTATAGTGAATATTCCCCACACCTAGCAACAGAAAAACAGATTAATTTACTGGCATTAGAGGGAGATCATAAAACTCCTGCGGCTAAACAACGAACTGCAGGTCTTGAAAGCTTTTTGAAAAATAATGCCAAAATCACAAGAATTGATAGTACGGTTGCAAATTGGTCGAAACAGCAAGCATATCAAAAAGTGCGTGGTATTATACAACGTAAACGAATTGATATGATTTGGGCGGCAAATGATGCCATGGCATATGGCGCAAAGCAGGCCGTAGTGGAAGCTGAGCTTAAATATCCCGTTGTTATTGGTGGAGTTAACTGGGACATTGACGAACCCTCAGCTAGCCTTGATATTTCCTATGGCGGCCATGTTACTTTAGGTGCGTATGCTTTGGTGATGTTAAATGATATTGAACGTAATTTAATATTGCCTGATGAGCGCTATCGCGTCATTGATATTTTTGAGTCTAGCCAACGTACATTCTATTTGCCTTTTAAACAACATTTGCTAGAGCAAAAATTGACAGATTTTAATTTTTCAATTTTTAGCTTAGAACATGAAAACAGTCATGTTTTTTCATTGCAAAATTTATTAGACAGTAGACAACCTATAGCAACAGCCAATAAAAACGGTTAGGTAATTTCTTACCTAACCGTTTAAAGTCAGTTGGTTAATGATGTTTACTTAGAGAACAGTGACATTACTTTGTCGATGGCCAACATTGATTTTTCACCCGTTATGCGGTTTTTCACTTCAATTTCTTGCTGGTCTAAATTACGCTCTCCAACAATTAATAACAGTGGCGTACCAATTAATTCATGATCTGCAAACATTACACCAGGGCGTTCTTTTCTGTCGTCAAAAATCACTTCAATGCCAGCAGCTTGTAACTGTTCGTATAAGCCTTCCGCAGTTTCTTTAACGCGTGCAGACTTTGCCATATTCATAGGTACTATAGCAACTTGATATGGTGCTAATGCGGCAGGCCATTTAATACCGTATTTATCATGATTTTGTTCAATTGCCGCCGCGACAATACGCGAAACACCAATACCGTAACAACCCATAGTTAGCGTTTGGTTTTTACCAGCCTCTGTTAATACGCCACAATTCATCGCTTGTGCATACTTTTCACCAAGTTGGAAAATATGACCAACTTCAATACCGCGTTTAATCACTATTTTACCTTCACCACACGGGCTTGGGTCACCTTCGACAACATTACGTATGTCTTCAACATGATATTTTGTAGTATCTCGATCCCAGTTTACGCCTGTTAAATGAACGTCATCTTTGTTGGCGCCACAAACAAAATCGGCTAAATGAGCTGCGCTACGGTCAACGATGACGTCAATGTTTAGACCAACAGGGCCGATGGAGCCAGCATTGCAGGAAACAGCTGCTAAGATTTCTTCGTCGCTAGCAAAAGTTAGTGGCGATGCAACTTGCGCTAACTTTTCTGCTTTAATTTCATTTAACTGGTGATCGCCTCGTAAAACAAGGGCAATAATTGGACGCTCATTATTATCAGTGGCGACACCATGAACTAATAACGTTTTAACTGTGCTTTCTACGTTAATATTTAAAAAGTTAGTTAGCTCATCTATCGTGCGAACATTCGGTGTAGCAATTTCATTTAGGCTTTGTGTTGCCTGTGGGCGCTCACCCGTTGGCGCTAGTGCTTCGGCTTTTTCAATGTTGGCCGCAAAGTCACTAACATCACTAAATGCAATATCATCTTCTCCAGAGTCTGCTAGTACATGGAATTCATGTGAAGCATCACCGCCGATGGAGCCAGTGTCGGCAATAACAGGGCGGTAATCTAAACCTAGACGATCAAATATACGACAATAAGCGTCAAACATTACTTGGTAAGTTTTTGCTAAGCACTCGTGCCCTAAATGAAAGGAGTAGGCATCTTTCATCAAAAATTCACGGCCACGCATTACACCAAAACGTGGACGAATTTCATCGCGAAACTTAGTTTGAATTTGAAACATATTCAGTGGCAATTGTTTGTAGCTGCTGATTTCGTTACTGACAAGTTTAGTGATCACTTCTTCGTGTGTTGGGCCTAATACAAAAGGGCGCTTGTGACGATCGTTTAAACGCAATAATTCAGGACCGTAATCTTCCCAGCGCCCTGACTCTTGCCATAAGTCGGCAGGTTGTACCATAGGCATTAACACTTCTAAAGCGCCAGCACGCTCCATTTCTTCACGAACTATAGCTTCTACTTTACGCAGTACTTTTAAACCTGTCGGTAGCCAAGTATACAAACCTGATGCGACATTACGTACTAAACCGGCACGTAACATTAATTGATGGCTGATAACTTCAGCGCTAGCAGGGGTTTCTTTCAAAGTTGAAAGTAAATATTGGCTTGTACGCATTGAGAAAACATTCCTAGTGAGCGAGTAATAAGTAAGAGGCGTATTCTAACAGGGCAAATTCACGCAAAAAAGCATTAAATTGCCCAATTGATAAAATCATTTATAAATTGGATGTATTAAGGGCTAATATTGATTTATTTTACCTAATACTTGTTGATTTTCTCCCATACCGCCTAGGGTTAGAAGTTTGTTTTCAAGAATAAGTAAGCCGCGATGATCCATTGTTGCTATTTTACTATTTGTTATTTGCCATTGCCTAGTTTCAACGTTGTATCGCCAAATTTGCTTACTTGGTGCAGACGGTTTGCCATTGTAACCAATACCATTATAGTTGTATGGGTTATCACTTCCACCCACGAAAACTATCTCTTTAGTGTTTGATTGCTTATTAATAAAGCCAGATGCTGCCATACGATAACGCGCAGTATTGGTGGGATGTTCTACTTTAAACCATGCAATTTTGTTTACTGTGCTAGGGTCAATTTCACCTCGATAACAAGCAGTTTCCGCGCGATAACTGCGGCGTTTATGAATATGAACGTCAATGGCGACGCCATCGCAAACGAGCAAGGTATTGTCAATTATTCCGCCAGCGTGACCAAATACTGCCTTACCAGGAAATGGAGATGCCTGTTGCCATAGGTTCGTTTTAGTATCATAAACTTGGACTAAATTAACATTACCGTCATTATGCCAGCCGCTGATCAAATAAATGTAACGATTTTTATAAGGTAAGGCGATGCTATCATCCACAGGAACTGGCATTGGCGCTAATGGCTGAAAATTATCTGTTATTACGTGATAAGCATAAACATCAGCAACAGAAACTTCACTATGGTCTTTAGCGACCGTATAACCGCCAAAAACGTAAGCGGTTTCATTGATAGCTGTAGCAACACTTGCTAATCGACCAGTTAAGCCATTAACTGGTTTTTCGATAGGCACAGGAGATTTTTTTTGCCAAGACTTTAAGCTAACATCGTAAACATAGGTGGCATTATGAACGGCTTGATAAGTTTTTTTACTCCCTAAGCCATTAAAAGAAATTAAGTAGTCTTTATCTGCAATTTTTACTTGCGTTACAGCATTGTTAGTTATTGGTTGGGGTATACTGGATGCAAATGCGCTGTTGGTTACAGCAAGAAAAATATTAACGGATAAAAGACAAACGCCAATAGGTAAAACCTGAAATAATAATTTAAGCATTGTTAATTATAGGTATTGATAATGAAAAATTATGTTAATGCTAACATGGATATGCGAATATTTTACTTGTTTTAGGGCACAGGGTACTGTGCTAATTTAGCTAGGCAATTATATTAAATGCTAATGTTGCTGAGCAACTGCGTGTATTGGCTTGAATTCGCGAGCTTTTAAAATACCTAGCATCACTATTACTAATAAAGAGAGTTACAAACCATGACAATATCGGTAATTACCGCTGATTACTTTGATAAGCAACACGCACAAGATGTTATGACGTGCTTATCAGCATATGCACTTGATCCTATGGGTGGTGGTGAAGCATTGTCTGAGTTTGTTGAACAAAATTTAATTCAAAAATTACAGCAACAAACGAATGTTTTTAGTGTACTTTGTTATGTTGATGGTCAAGTTGCAGCATTAGCAAATTGTGTTGAAGGTTTCTCCACCTTTAGTGCTAAACCGCTAATTAATTTCCATGACATTGTTGTACTTACACCATATCGTGGGCGTGGCTTAACGCAATATTTATTTGATTATGTTGAAGCGATAGCAAGAGAAAAGGGCTGCTGTAAGCTGACCTTAGAAGTACTTGAAGGTAACGCCATAGCACAAAAAGCATATGAAAAGGTTGGCTTTTCAGGCTATGAACTTGACCCTAAAATGGGGCGAGCTGTGTTCTGGCAGAAAAAGCTTTAAAGATATTAAAACAGCGATTTGTAATGACCAAATTCGGCTGAACATTAAATGCATTATTTACTGTTAACTTCAATTACCATTTTATTATGGAGTTGCTTAGCACTGCTCGTTGCTAAGTTGAACCACATACCTGCCTTTTTACTCTTAGCAATAAGTTTACTCTTTGGCGGTAGTTTATCGATTCCTCAATATAAAAAGTGGCAGATAAATCCAACGCTTTTATTGGTCGGTGTTGGCGGTATTTTTGGTTATCATTTTTTATTGTTTATGGCGTTAAGACTGGCGCCACCTGTTGCTGCCAACTTAATAAACTACTTGTGGCCATTATTTATATTATTATTTACTCCCTTGTTTTTTAATGAGATTAAATTGCGCAAGCGACAAGTTGCCGGCACCTTTATATCTTTGTGTGGCGCCGGATTCATTGTTGCCGCAAATGGCGTAACATTTTCTATGGACGATATATTTGGGTATATATTAGCGCTAACCGCTGCCATTTTTTGGGCGTGCTATTCATTGTTATCAAAAAAATTATTTCAAAAATATACTCAGTTTGGCTCAGCAACGGTGGGCTTGTTTTGCTTGCTATCTGGTTTGTTGGCTGCAATCTCACACATGTTATTAGAGCAAACACCGTCGATATCTCACTATGATTTTAGCTTGATGTTAATGCTAGGGCTTGGTCCTATGGGGCTATCTTTTTATTGTTGGGATGCTGCGGTGAAAAAAGGAGATCCGCGAGTTATCGCCACTATGTCTTACTTTACTCCTTTATTGTCGACGCTATTACTGATTTTGTTTACAGATAACGTGTTTAGCCAACAAATATTGTTAGCCATGCTTTTGATTGTTGCGGGCGCTGTGGTGGCTAATTTTAGTTTCTTTAAAACGGTTGAAGAACAATAAAAGATTTAACCAGTTGTAATGACAATGAATACACCTTCATTTAGTCGACCTTTAAAAAGATATAGGTTTACGCTTTGAGCGCGAAGCTGTAACAGTTGTTGGTGATTTTGTTGTATTTTTCTTATTGTGTTTTTGCTTTACTTTACTGTTAGGTATTGAAGGAGTAATAGGCTTAGTTATTTCTTCAGTTACATTCACTTGTATTATTTCACCATTAAATTCAACAATATCGCCGTGATATATTTTTTTACGCTTTTGAAATTCAACCTCATTATTAACCACAACATAGCCTTCACTAATAACGATTTTAGCTTCACCACCGCCACCAACCATGTTCGCTATTTTTAAAAGCTTACATAACTCAATAGGTTGTATAGAGATATCAATTAGTGGCATGTCAAGGTTCATGGTTTGTCTTCATTGGGAAAATCGAAGCGTAATTATAACGGAGTTACTGGTAGATGTCGTGCGCTGAAAAGATGATAAATGAATAAAGTTTACAGCACATGCTTAGGTGTTTATTAGAGATCACAAAAAATTACCTTGTGTAACAATACTGTCTCTGTATAATGCGCGGCGGCAGAAACGGCAAGATACTTGAAAGGGTATTACGCAAAACTACCGGTCTAAGGATTTTATCTATGACAGCGGAGTTTCCAATGCGACTTAGTATCGAAAGTTCGTTTCACTGATTTTATTTTATTGATATTAAGGCACACCATGAAAAACATCTTATTAGCTATTTCACTTGTATTATTAACAATCAGTTATTCTGCAAATGTTCAGGCACAAAATGTAGCTAAATCTTTATGTGAATATGTTTCTGTTGATGATAAATCGCGTTTTCGTTCATTTCTAAAGTCTAATAAGCTAAAAATTCGTAAAGTATTTGACGGTGTGCAATGTAACGGACAAAATTTAATTGCCTTTGCGGCAAAAAATAATGCCATAAAAACGGGTACTTTAATGCTAGGTAAGTTACCTAAAGCAACCGTGGAAGGTATTCTACCAACAATAACTTCGGCAGAATTAACGGCAGCAGCCCAAAAGCGCATAAACGGTTAGTTTATTGCCATAAAATTTAATGAAGCGAGCAATAGCTCGCTTTTTTTATGTGTTATGTAGTGTAAATGCAGGTAAGTCTGGAGCGAATTATTTAGTTTTATAGTGAGTTGACTCACGTTTTACTAGGTTTGGTATGTATTTATAATGCTGGCAGTTTTCTGGTGTAGTGGCTATGTTTTGGCTTGATAATTCGAGTGCAATTGCTGCCGCATGTTTAGCCATTTTTTCTATTGGATAATTAAGCGTAGTTAATTTGGGTCTTGAATAGCTTGCAAGGAGCACGTCGTCAAAGCCAAGAACGGAAATATCTGTTGGTACATTAAAACCGTTATCTGATAACGTTGAAATGGCGCCAATTGCCATAGCATCGTTATAGACAAAAATTGCCGAGAATGATTTTCCTGATGCTAATATTTTTTGCGCAGCGATTTCTCCACCTTGTAATGTTGGTTCACCAAATTCAATTAAGCTTTTATCTAGGGTGATATTTACCGATTGTAGCTGTTTTTGAAAACCGTCAAGTCGTAAATGAGGATCATCAATTTGATGTTGACTCGAAATACAAGCAAAACTTTTATGATTTAGTGATAGTAGGTGTCTTGCGGCAATTTTCCCCCCTTCAACATTGTCTAGCCAGATACAGCGCGTTGCTATTTCTTTAATGTAGCGATCAATTATCACTAGGCCTTTAACTTTATCTGCTAAGTCGATTAACACCTGATCGGCTAACTTTTTACTGTGTACTACCATCACATCACATCGCCTCTCAATAAGTAGTTCTATTGCCTGCATTTCTGCGTCGGCACTTACCTGGCTGGTACTGAGTAATAATTGCATTTTATTTTGCCGAGCGACTTGTTCAACACCGTGTGCTAAAGAGGAAAAGAATGGGTCTAGTAAATCTGGTACAACAACGCCTATAGTACTGCTTTTTTGTGTGACTAAAGCTCGGGCATTGGCGTTGGGGGTATAATGAAGTTCCTTCATTACTTGCGATACTTTATCTATGGTTTTTTGACTGACTTTAGGCCCGTTATTTAAAACACGAGAAACCGATGCCACTGATACTCCAGCAGCTTGTGCGACGTCTTTAATTGTTGTCATAGAGAAAGTGTGTACGTTTACATTGATATAATTAGCCAAATATAGCGTATTTAAGGGTAAATCACTATTGATTTTATTTAAGCTTGTCAGAATTAGGGTAAACGTTTACCCTTGGTGTTATCGTTTATTTATGCACACACAAAAACTATGGAAAATGCATTTGACCCAGGTGAACATCCACATCGTCGCTATAACCCACTTATTGATGAATGGGTTTTAGTTTCTCCTCATAGAGCAAAAAGACCCTGGCAAGGGCAAGTTGAAGTTGTTGATGAAAAAGCTCAGGTAAACTATGACCAGTCGTGCTTTTTATGTGCTGGCAATACGCGCATCAATGGTGAAGTTAACGACGCTTATCAAACCACGTTTGTTTTTAATAATGATTTTGCGGCGCTAAAAAAAGATACGCCAAAATATAACTGTGACGACCCGCTTTTCAGCATGACGACGGAGCAAGGAGAAAGTCGGGTGATATGTTTTTCTCCCGATCATAGTAAAACATTAGCGCAATTAAATATTACAGCAATAAAAGCTGTTGTTGATACTTGGCAGGCACAATGCGTTGAACTTGGTGCGTTATACACATGGGTGCAGGTTTTTGAAAATAAAGGCAGTGTAATGGGCTGCTCGAATCCGCATCCGCATGGCCAAATATGGGCGCAGCAACAGTTACCAACAATTGCGATAAAAAAGCAGAATGCGCAACAAGCTTATTATCAGCGACACAAGAGCAATTTATTACAAGACTATATGAAAAAAGAGCTAGAAAAAGCAGAGCGTGTTGTGGTTGAAAATAAAGATTGGCTAGTTGTGGTGCCATATTGGGCATCTTGGCCATTTGAAACTTTACTATTTCCGAAATTTAAAGTTGCAAGAATGACGGAATTGGATGATAGCCAAAAATTATCACTTGCAGAGATTCTTAAAAAAATTACGGTTAAGTACGACAATTTATTTAATTGTGCATTTCCTTATTCTATGGGGTGGCACGGCGCACCTTTTGATAATGGATTGCACGATGAATGGACATTACATGCGAGTTTTTTTCCTCCGTTATTACGCTCGGCGCATGTGCGTAAATTTATGGTGGGCTACGAAATGATGGCTGAAACACAAAGAGACCTAACAGCAGAGCAGGCAGCAGCACGCTTGCGCGATGTTCCGGATGTTCACTATAAGGAAGCCAAATAATGACAAGTAAGACATTGACACAAGAAGCCTTAGCGATGTCGTTATATGAACAGCAATTTAACGGTGTGGCACAAGTAGTTTGCCATGCACCTGGTCGAGTAAACCTTATGGGTGATCATACCGACTATAATGGCGGTTTTGTGCTACCAGCGGCAATTAATTTTGGCACCACAATCGCTGCATCTCGCCGCGAAGATAACAGGGTTAAGGTTTATGCATATGACTGTGACAAGCAACTTAGTGAATTTACGTTAAGCCATATTAAATTCGATCAGCAAATGATGTGGAGCAATTATGTTAAAGGTACATTAGCGGCCTTAATTCAAAAGTACCCAGAAATTAATGGTGCAAATATAGTTGTTACTGGCAATGTACCGCAAGGCGCAGGTTTAAGCTCTTCTGCAAGTTTTGAAATTGCGATTTTAAAAATATTTACCCGGTTATATCAGTTGCCGTTGACAGGTGTTATGGCGGCTATTTTAGGGCAAAAGGCCGAAAACGAATTTGTTGGTTGTAACTGCGGCATTATGGACCAGCTTATTTCAGCTTTAGGTAAAAAAGGCCATGCGATGTTACTTGATTGTCAAAGTTTAACCTTTGAAGATGCACCTATTCCTGAAAACTTGTCGTTATTAATTATTAACTCAAATGTTAAAAGAGGGCTTGTTGATAGTGAATATAATCTTAGGCGGCAGCAATGTGAACAAGTGGCCGAACATTTTGGCGTAAAAATGTTGAGTGACGTAAGTATGGACCAGCTTGAATCAGAAAAGTCGAATATAGCTCCGCTGCTGTATAAACGCGCACGCCATGTTATCACCGAAAATATCCGCACAAAGGACATGAGATATGCGTTAAAAGATAATGATATGTCTGTAATTAGCGCGGTGATGAAAGCGTCTCATCAATCACTTCGAGACGATTTTGCTGTGACAACGAAAGAAATGGATGGCTTGGTTGCCATGATAGCAGAAGTGTTAGGAGATTCTGGCGGTGTTCGTATGACGGGTGGTGGTTTTGGCGGCTGTGTGGTCGCTATAGTACCAACATCAATGATTAAGCAAGTCAAACATGTTGTCGAAAGTCGTTATCAGAAAACCTTCGGCTTAACTGCAAGCATTTATGATTGTCATGCATCGCAAGGTGCCTTTAGGGCAATAACTGAAATTTAATATTTTAGAAAATTAAAAATAATAACAATATTAGCAGGAAAACTATGATGGATTTTACTAATAAATTAGGTGTATTAGACAGTAGCATATTTATTGTCTACGTTATTGGCTTATTGTGCTTAGCTTTGTGGATTTCTCGCAATAAGAAAAAAGAAGGAGCAAATACCGAAGATTATTTTTTGGCCAGTAAGTCATTGCCATGGTGGGCAATTGGGTCGTCATTAATTGCGGCCAATATTTCAGCAGAGCAAATAATAGGTATGTCGGGTTCAGGTTATGCTTTAGGTCTTGCAATTGCATCATATGAATGGATGGCTGCAATTACATTAATATTGGTAGGCAAATATATGTTACCAATATTTTTGAAAAATAAAATATTTACCATGCCACAATATCTTGAACAGCGATTCGATTCTAGGGTGAAAATCACCATGGCGATATTCTGGCTAGCCGTATATACCTTTGTTAATTTAACAGCGGTATTGTGGCTTGGCGGTTTAGCCATTGAAACCGTAACCGGAATTGATTGGCTGTTCGGTATGATATTCTTGGCGATATTTTCAGTCGCTTATTCTTTATATGGTGGCCTAAAGGCCGTGGCTTTTACCGATATTTTGCAAGTTGTTTTGTTAGTGTTTGGTGGGCTTTTATTAAGTTATCTTGCATTGGATGCAGTAGCTGACGGCCAAGGTGTTTTAGCCGGTTTTACTGTACTTACAGAAAAAATGCCAACGCACTTTGATATGATATTAAGCCCTGAAAGTGAGCATTATATAAGTTTACCAGGAATTTCTGTGCTTATTGGTGGTATGTGGGTGATGAACTTTAGCTATTGGGGATTCAATCAATATATTATTCAGCGTGCATTAGCGGCTAAAGATCTTAAAGAAGCGCAAAAAGGGATCGCATTTGCGGCTTATTTAAAGTTATTAATGCCAGTTATTGTGGTTTTACCTGGTATAGCAGCGGTAATACTGTATCCGACATTGACAAGTCCCGACCAAGCATACCCTTCGATGATGGCATTAATGCCTGTTGGGATAAAAGGGTTAGTTTTTGCGGCTTTAGTGGCGGCAATAGTGTCGTCGCTGGCGTCAATGACAAACAGTATTTCTACCATTTTTACCATGGATATATACGCACGTATTAAACCTAACAAAAACCAACGCCATTATGTCGCGGTGGGCCGTTTAGCCGCTTTAGTGTCTTTATGTATTGCACTGCTTGTTGCTGAGCCGTTATTGGGTAAGTTTGAACAGGCATTTCAATATATTCAAGAGTTTACCGGTTTCTTTACGCCTGGAATTGTAGTGATATTCGTTATGGGAATGTTTTGGCAACGTACCACTTCTATGGGGGCATTGTCAGCAGCGCTTGGCTCAGCATTATTCTCATTAGTATTAAAGTTTGCATGGCCTGAACTTCCATTTATGGATAGAGTCGGTTTGGTATTTTTGCTTTGTTTAGCGCTTTGCTATTTTGTTTCTATTACCAGTAAACGAGTAGAAACGAATAGTAGCGTGAGTTTGTCAGCACTAAGTTTTAAAACTGAAAAATCGTTTAATGTCGCGGCATTTGGTGTGTTAGTTATTCTAAGTGCTCTGTATGTCACTTGGTGGTAGAAAAAAGGGCTTTTAATTGTATCGATATAAGCCCGATTTTCCCCGATTATTTAAAGTGTTGAACGCTACAAACAGCTCTATAGTACGAAAGTTATAGAGCTGTTTAATGCCAATTTTTTCGAGATAATAAAGTTCAACACGTACATTAGACGATAGTTAGTGAGACTAATTCTTTGTATTTGAACGATAGTTACGCTAAAGATAATTATAGAAAATAAGATGGTGGACGATACTGGGCTTGAACCAGTGACCCCCGCCTTGTAAGGGCGGTGCTCTCCCAACTGAGCTAATCGTCCATATACGCTAAGCATAATATGAATCAGGGTTATCAAACTTGAGTAATGGTGGACGATACTGGGCTTGAACCAGTGACCCCCGCCTTGTAAGGGCGGTGCTCTCCCAACTGAGCTAATCGTCCATATATACTATAGTGTGATATGAATCAGGGGTTAACAAATTTGACTAATGGTGGACGATACTGGGCTTGAACCAGTGACCCCCGCCTTGTAAGGGCGGTGCTCTCCCAACTGAGCTAATCGTCCTATTTGTTAATTTTGTATGGTTATCTCGTTAATTGGTGGACGATACTGGGCTTGAACCAGTGACCCCCGCCTTGTAAGGGCGGTGCTCTCCCAACTGAGCTAATCGTCCATATAAGATAACTTATACAAACAGAGATATGGTGGACGATACTGGGCTTGAACCAGTGACCCCCGCCTTGTAAGGGCGGTGCTCTCCCAACTGAGCTAATCGTCCGTCTCTGTGGGGGCGTATTATAGGGACATCGAATAAGCTGTCAACAAAAACTCCGTACTTTTTTGCTATTTTTTTAACTATTTAGTTTAACCGCATTAATTTTCATCGAAGTGATGGTTTTGTGAACTTTTTTTCAATGTTGGCGCAGCATTTATCGATAATTTAACCATAGTATTGATGTATTTCATCACTTTGCCTGATAAAATGACGACAATTTTATTAACCAAAATTTTTTCCGATATTGCCTTTTATTAGCAATTTCACAAATTAGTTGAGATTTTTATGACTTTAACAACTCGTTTTGCTCCAAGCCCAACAGGATATTTACATGTTGGTGGCGCACGTACTGCCTTATATAGTTGGTTATATGCCCAAAAGAATGGCGGTAACTTTATTCTTCGTATCGAAGATACTGATCTTGAGCGTTCTACCCAAGCATCGGTTGATGCCATTATGGACGGTATGAATTGGTTGAACCTAGAATGGACACATGGTCCTTACTTCCAAACTCAACGTTTTGATCGTTATAAAGAAGTTATTGAACAGCTAGTTGCCTCAGGTAATGCTTATCGTTGTTACAGCACTGCAGAAGAAGTAGAAGCGATGCGTGAAGAAGCAAAAGCTAAGGGTGAAATTGAAAAGTACAATGGTTTGTGGCGTGATCGTACGGATTACCCAGAAGACAAACCTTATGTGATTCGTTTTAAAAACCCGTTAGATGGTGATGTAGTCATTAACGATATTGTTAAAGGTGACATCACTATTAGCAATGAGCAATTAGATGATTTAATTATTGCTCGTTCAGATGGCACGCCAACATACAATTTAACGGTTGTTGTTGATGATTTAGATATGAAAATTAGTCATGTCGTACGTGGCGATGATCATATTAGTAATACCCCTAAACAAATTAATATCTTAAAAGCACTAGGGGCAGCAGTACCTGCTTACGCACATATTCCGATGATATTAGGTGATGACGGTAAACGTTTGTCTAAACGTCACGGTGCGGTAAGTGTTATGCAATACCGTGATGACGGCTACTTACCAGAAGCATTATTGAATTATTTAGTGCGTTTAGGTTGGTCACATGGCGATCAAGAGATTTTCTCTCGCGAAGAAATGATTGAGCTTTTTGATTTAACTGGTTGTAACCGAGCGCCTTCAGCCTTTAATACGGATAAGCTAATTTGGGTTAATCAGCATTATATGAAAACCCTTGAACCAAGTTATGTTGCTTCACATTTAGCTTGGCATATGGCTGACCAAGGTATTAATACTGAAAATGGTCCAGCGTTGGAAGAAGTGGTTAAAGTGCAGGCGGATCGCGTGAAAACATTAAAAGAAATGGCTGAAATTTCACAGTACTTCTACCAAGACTTTACTGATTTTGAAGCGAAAGCCGCGAAAAAGCACCTACGTGGTGTTGCTAAAGAGCCATTAGCTTTAGTTAAAGATAAATTAGCTGCTCTTGATAACTGGCAGGCGGAGACAATTCATGCGGCAATCAATGCAACTGCAGAAGAGCTAGAAGTAGGTATGGGTAAAGTTGGCATGCCACTTCGCGTTGCTGCAACTGGTGGCGGTAATTCACCGTCGTTAGATATAACACTAGCCTTACTCGATAAAGATAAAGTTTTAGCGCGTATTGATTTAGCATTAGCAGTTGTTGAAGCAAGAATTGCAAATGGCTAATATTAGACGCTAACGTCAAGGTATTAAAAAAGCCAGCATAATGCTGGCTTTTTATATTCAGGACGAATGGTATAGCGCGGTCACAAGGATGTGAAAGAGCGTATATTCAGGACGAATGGTATAACGCGGTTACAAGGATGTGAAAGAGCGTATATTCAGGACGAATGGTATAACGCGGTCACAAGGATGTGAAAGAGCGTATATTCAGGGCGAATGCTAAACGCAATCAAATATACTAATTAACATTGCCCCAAAACCTATCGTTAGTTTTATAAATTATTAAAACTTAGTTGTATCCGTAAACAAACCAACTTTTAAATCAGTTGCGGTATAAATTACGCGACCATCAACAGAAACTGTACCGTCTGCAATACCCATAAATAATTTACGTTTAATTACACGCTTTAAGGTAATTTTATATGTTACTTTTTTCGCTGTTGGTAGAATTTGGCCAGTAAATTTAACTTCACCTACACCTAAAGCACGACCGTGACCTGGGCCACCTGACCATGCCAAATAGAAGCCAGTTAATTGCCACATGGCATCTAATCCAAGACAACCTGGCATTACCGGATCACCCTTGAAATGACAATCGAAGAACCAAAGATCAGGTGTGATATCTAATTCAGCAATAATTTCGCCTTTGCCGTGCTCACCGCCGTCATCGTTTATGCTGATGATTCTATCCATCATTAACATATTGTCAGAAGGTAATTGGCTGTTACCAGCGCCGAACATTTCACCTGTACCTGCTTTAATTAAGTCTTCTTTTGTGAACGAATTTTTTTGTTCCATGGGATCACTTACATCTATTGAAAATTTGAAAGGCGTTACTTTAGCGAACACTTGTACGCTAAACAACTCCGAACAGTTAAATAAATTAAGGTTTTACTTAACTTTCACTGAAATTTTTGTCATTATTGGTTATGCGTAACCGATGGGTTTTAAACTTGATTGTAGAGTAAGTTATTGATGAATATTAAAAAGAAGGCATTGACTAATGCTGAAAAACAAAAGCGCTATCGTGAACGCCAAAAAGATCGTGGTAAAAGAGAAATGCGTGGATATTTGTCGCCTGAAGCGCAAAAATGCTACGAATTGATTGCTGAGCAAACGAATTGGAATGATAGTGTCATATTAAGTAATGCGGTTCGTTTAACTTATGCTGCATATAAAAATGGCCAAATTGGCTTACTTAATAGCTGGTTAAATAAGAATGAACTCTAACGGTTGTTTATATTTTGTTTAATAAGTGAGTTAAATAAAGAAATGCAGTAAATTAGATTGTGTTGAAGGGCGTTTAGCTATATTCTTTTTGTCTAATATTATGCTGTTTCTGAAGAAATTATAAGGTAATTTTACGTTGATAAATGTTTTGTTAGTTGATGATCATGAGTTAGTTCGTACTGGAATACGAAAAATCCTAGACGAAGTAAAAGGACTTAAGGTTATTGGTGAAGCCAAAACAGGCGAAGAAGCTGTACAGTTTTGTCGTAAAACTGAGCCTAATGTTGTGCTTATGGATATGAATATGCCTGGCATTGGTGGTTTAGAAGCCACTAAGAAAATAATTCGTTATGCGCCAGACGTTAAAGTTATTGTGTTAACTGTATATTGTGAAGACCCAATTCCAACGAAAGTAATGCAAATAGGGGCTGCGGGTTATTTAACTAAAGGTGCAGGTCCTGATGAAATGATCAACGCTATTCGTGCAGTAAATAGTGGTCAACGTTATATTACGCCAGAAATAGCTCAACAAATGGCATTAAGCCAATTTAAAAGCGCAGAAGAAAACCCATTTAATAGTTTGTCAGAGCGTGAATTACAAATCATGCTGATGATCACTCGTGGTGAAAAAGTGCCAGATATTTCAGAGCAATTAGTACTGAGTACTAAAACCATTAACAGTTATCGTTACCGTATGTTTGAAAAGCTCAATGTAGGTAATGATGTTGAGCTTACGCATTTAGCCATTCGTCATGGTATGTTGAAAACTGAAGCACTATAGTTTTGTCTGAAGATTCATTGTCAAATGATGATATTTCATTTGATCATAAAGCTTTCCTAGCGGCGGTTTCTGAACAAGCAGGGGTGTATCGTATGTACGATATCACCCAAACAGTTATCTATGTTGGTAAGGCTAAACAACTTAAAAAACGCCTTGCTAGCTATTTTCGCAAAGATGTTGGTAGTAATAAAACTCGCGCACTAGTAAAACAAATTGCTGCCATTGATGTTACGGTAACCCATACCGAAGGCGAAGCGCTGATCCTCGAAAATAATTATATTAAAAAGTACCAGCCAAAATATAATATTTTACTGCGTGATGATAAATCCTATCCTTATTTATTAATAACCGACCATAAACATCCAAAGCTTGGTTTACATCGTGGTGGTAAAAAAATTAAGGGGGATTACTTTGGTCCTTATCCAACGGTGGGAGCAGTGTGGGAAAGCTTGCGCTTAATGCAAAAGTTATTTCCGCTTCGACAATGTGAAGATAGTTATTATCGAGCCCGTAGTCGCCCATGTTTACAATTTCAGCTAGGGCGTTGTTCGGCACCATGTGTTGATAAAATATCGCAAGAAGATTATCAACAACAAGTGCAGTTAGCTAAGCTTTTTCTGAAAGGGAAAAGCTCAGCAGTAATTGAACAGTTAGTGGCTAAGATGGAATTCGCCAGCCAAGCACTACAATTTGAACATGCGGCTAAATATAGAGATCAAATTGCGACGTTAAGAAAGGTCCAACAGCAGCAATTCGTCAGTGGTTCAGCCGCAGAAATGGATATAGTTGGTTTGTTTCGTTATAAATCGCAAGCTTGCATTCATTTACTGTTCGTTCGTGAGCAAAAAATTCTTGGCAGTAAAAGTTATTTTCCAACAGTGCCTGCTGGTTCTGATGACGGTGAAATACTCACCGCATTTATTAGCCAACATTATATAGGTAACGAGCTAAACTCTGGCGCTATTCCAAAAGAGATAGTTATCCCAAGTGCAATAGAGAATCCGCAAGATATTATGCAAGTTATTAGTGCTCAAGCGGAAACTGAGGTGAAAATTTCACACAAGGTTCGTACTGAGCGGGCACAATATATCAAGCTAGCCTGTACTAACGCAGAAACCGCGTTAATGACAAAAAATGCCCATAAAGAGTCGATGCAGGCAAGATTTGCGGCCTTAAATGAGGTATTTGAGCTAAGTAATGGCATTTCCAGAATCGAGTGTTTCGATATTAGCCATACTATGGGGCAGCAAACGGTCGCTTCAAACGTGGTTTTTAATCAAGAAGGGCCGCTAAAAAGTGACTATAGACGTTATAACGTGCATGGCATTACACCCGGTGATGACTATGCCGCCATGGCTTTTGCTTTAGATAAACGTTATAGCAAAGTGACTAGCGAAGAAAAGATGCCTGATATTATCTTTATTGATGGTGGTAAAGGCCAATTATCAAAAGCAGAAGCTTTTTTTGCCGAGATTGAGCAAGTAAAAACGCCATTGCTGGTTGGCGTAGCAAAAGGCGAGTCTCGAAAGCCTGGCTTAGAGACCTTGATTTTAGCTGGTAGTCATCAATTAATTTCATTACCGGCAACATCGCCAGCACTGCACTTAGTGCAACATATACGTGATGAGTCTCATCGTTTTGCGATAACAGGCCACAGAGCAAAAAGACAAAAGGCCAGTAAAAAGTCAACCTTGGAAGCGATTCCGGGTATTGGCGCTAAAAAACGACAAGCGCTATTGCAATACTTAGGCGGCCTACAAGAAGTTTTAAAAGCGGATAAAGCCACTTTAGAAAAAGTACCAGGTATAAGTAAACAATTGGCAGTAAATATTTATGATGCCTTGCATGACAATTAGCACGTGATCTGTGTAAAATGACAATCAGCCTGAATTACCTTCGATTTCAACATAATCGATTAGATAACCACCTATAACTATAAGAATAGACATTAGACATATTATGTGGACAATCCCCAATCAAATAACATTATTTAGAATCATATTAATTCCTGTTTTTATCGTGGTATTTTATTTACCAGTATCATGGAATCATTTTGGCGCCTTTGCGGTGTTTTGGTTAGCCTCCATAAGTGATGCTCTTGATGGCTACTTGGCTAGAAAGTTAAATCAGTCTTCGGCATTTGGTGCCTTTATCGATCCTGTCGCTGATAAACTTATGGTTGTCGCAGCGTTAGTGATTTTAATTCAAGACCTTCAAGTGTGGTGGATTTCAGTTTCAGCAATTTTAATGATAGCCCGAGAAATTTTCATTAGCGCCTTGCGCGAGTTTATGTCTTCACGAGGCAAAAGGGACGATATTGCCGTTTCTCAATTAGGCAAATATAAAACTGCCGCACAAATGCTCGGCATTATGGGTTTAATTTGGTATCCAACGTATGATATTCCATTAATTTTATTTGAATTTCCTCATGAAATATTGATTTTTGCCGCTTATGCTTTCTATGCAATTGCTACTGTGCTGACATTTTGGTCTATGGTGATTTATTTTAAAGCAGCTTGGCCAGAATTAACCAAGTAATATTTGAGTAAATAGGTGTTATGCGTAAGGTTTTAGTTAAAAAAACACCAGATTAGTCGCTTTTTGAGCAGTCAAAATAAAATTGAAATTAAATGGTTGACTCATGAATTTTTCAATGTAGAATGCGTTTCCAGTTGACAGGGAGTCAACAGATGAAGCGGCTGTAGCTCAGCTGGTAGAGCATCACGTTGCCAACGTGAATGTCACGAGTTCGAGTCTCGTCAGCCGCTCCAATTCTCTTTAAGAGAAAATTCTAAGGAATACTACCTAACTCGTAGTGATGTAAATGGCGGGTTGGCAGAATGGCTATGCAGCGGATTGCAAATCCGTGGACCTCGGTTCGACTCCGGGACCCGCCTCCATTTTGCCCGGGTGGTGGAATTGGTAGACACAAGGGATTTAAAATCCCTCGCTGGTAACAGCGTGCCGGTTCAAGTCCGGCCCCGGGTACCATTTCATCAGTACAGGTTTGGTGGTTAATACATAGTGGCATATGTATGGAATTAAATTGTTTTTATGAAGCGGCTGTAGCTCAGCTGGTAGAGCATCACGTTGCCAACGTGAATGTCACGAGTTCGAGTCTCGTCAGCCGCTCCAAACTAACAATTTTGTGTGAGTCTTAACTTAGTTAAGCATATGAAGCGGCTGTAGCTCAGCTGGTAGAGCATCACGTTGCCAACGTGAATGTCACGAGTTCGAGTCTCGTCAGCCGCTCCAATTTTTGATGTATGAAATCATCTAAGTAGGGTACCAATCTCTACGTTAAAAATACTTCTCGTTGCCCGGGTGGTGGAATTGGTAGACACAAGGGATTTAAAATCCCTCGCTGGTAACAGCGTGCCGGTTCAAGTCCGGCCCCGGGTACCATACTGAATTTTCAGGAAGTATTTGCTCTTCGAAGCGGCTGTAGCTCAGCTGGTAGAGCATCACGTTGCCAACGTGAATGTCACGAGTTCGAGTCTCGTCAGCCGCTCCAATTTTTGATGTATGAAATCATCTAAGTAGGGTACCAATCTCTACGTTAAAAATACTTCTCGTTGCCCGGGTGGTGGAATTGGTAGACACAAGGGATTTAAAATCCCTCGCTGGTAACAGCGTGCCGGTTCAAGTCCGGCCCCGGGTACCATACTGAATTATCAGGAAGTATTTGCTCTTCAAAGCGGCTGTAGCTCAGCTGGTAGAGCATCACGTTGCCAACGTGAATGTCACGAGTTCGAGTCTCGTCAGCCGCTCCAATTTTCCTAAATTAATAACCACTTTTTTCGAATTACTCATACATTTTTATAACATTTTAGTCCGCTAACTCCTTGCTAAGTCACGTATAATAGCGTTTTGTGTTAATTATCCTCTTTATTAAAATAAATATTCTAAAGCATATATTTTCCAAACTTTACCGAGAACAAAGCATGACTTTAAAGAAATCTATTCTTAGCCTTGCCGTATTATTTGCGGCTCAAAACGCTTACGCAGCGTCTTTTCAATTAAACGAAACTAGTGCCTCAGGCTTAGGACGAGCTTTTGCCGGCGATGCCGTTATCGCTGATGATGCTGCGGTGTTAGCACGTAACCCTGCGGCTATGGCTTTATTTGATAAAGCAACATTCTCATTTGCAGCAACTTATGTCGACCCTGGCGTAGATATTGAGGGGCTTGATGCGCCAGATATGTTGGGTGAAAATTATGATAATAGCCAATTAAATCAAAAAGGCGTTGTGCCAAGTGCAATCATACCTGCTATGTATTTTATTAATCCAATCAATGAAAAGTTTGCTTACGGGCTAGGCGTTAATTCTAATTTTGGTCTTAAGAGTGAGTATGATAATGACTACGCTGCGGGCTCTATCGGCGGGAAAACTGATTTAAAAACCATTAACGCAAACCTAAGCGGCTCATACCGTATTAACGATAAAGTGAGCATTGGCTTGGGACTTAATGTAGTTTATGGTGAGGCCGAGCTTATTAGGCATGCTGGAGACGTGTTAGCGCAAGGAGTTACATTGCCTGGTGTTGGCCTAGTTGTTCCGCCAGTACCGTCAACTGTTGAAGTTATTAATATGTCTGGTGACGATTTTGGTTATGGCTGGAACACAGGTATTGTTTATGAGGTAAATGCAAGCCATCGTTTTGCATTAACTTATAGAAGTAAAGTTGAGTTGGCATTCGAAGGTGATTTTACTGGATTAGGCACACCTACAGTACCAGGAACACTGACAATTGATTTACCAGCTGGTGCAGAATTTTCTGGGTTTCATCAATTTACACCACAGTGGGCTATGCATTACAGTATTATGTATAGCCAATGGTCTAGCTTTAAAGAGCTTCAGGCATACACAGGTGACGAATTAGCGTTTGAAAAACAAGAGAACTTTGAAGACACTTATCGTTTTGCTTTAGGTGCTACCTATGATGTTAGTCAAACATTAAAATTACGAGCTGGGATTGCTTACGATCAATCGGCCGCTGTAGAAGATTATCGCTCTATTTCAATTCCTGATAGTGACAGGCTTTGGTATAGTGCTGGTGCAACGTATCAAATAAGCGAAGCTGACAGCCTTGATTTTGGTGTTTCTTATATCAATGGTGATAGTGTTGTTGTTACAGAAGAAGACGCCTTATTAGCGCAATTACCACCGTCATTGACTCCTGTCGTTGGTGATAAGAATTGGCGTTTTACCTCAGAAGGTAATGCCTTGCTTGTAGCACTGCAATATAACAGAAGTTTCTAACTCTGGGATGAAACATAGCCTCACCGAAAAAAAGCCAACCTAAAGGTTGGCTTTGTTGTATAAACTTATTGCAAATAGTATTACCAATTGGCGAGCGTTTTTTTCGCTTGGGCTTTTTCTGTAAAATGCTGTGGGCTATCAATGGCTTCAATTAAGTAGTTCTTAGCCTCACTGATTCTATCTAATTTGTGCAATGTAATGGCTAAATGATATTTAATTTCTGCATTGTCGTATTCTTTAGTAAGTGCATACCTAAATAACGCTAATGCTTCATTATAATTTCCAAGGCGGCTTTCAATCCAAGCATAAGTATCAATAATTGCTACATTATCTTTTAAATAGCTATATGCTTCTTTTGCATATTCTCGCGCTCGTTCAGTGTCATTTAATTCGAAGTAAATATTGGCGGCATTATTTAATAGGATTGGCATTCTACCGTGCTTGGTTAACAGTTTCTCATACTGTTCGGCGGCTTTAATTAGATCTCCTGAATGTTTATAGCTATCAGCTAATGCTATTTTAATAGCCAAATCACTAGGGTGCTTATCAAGCCAGCGCATTAAATGCGGAATAACGGCATTGAGGTTCTGTTCATTCTTATAACTTTGATATAAACCTAAAATTGCCTGTTTTTGATCTGAAATTTTTAATGCCGCTATATAGTGCTGTTTTGATTTTTCTGTATTATTTAGTGTTAAATAAAGATCTCCTAACAGGACTTGTTCAAGGCTCTTACTTTTCGTTAACTTGTGTAGACTGGAAATTAAATTAAGTGCGAAAGATTCATCTTTATTTTTAATAACTAGATTGACCAGGCCTATATGCGCAGGGATGGAAGTGTCATCTGTTACTAATGCGCGTTTATAAGATTGAATTGCACCAGATTTATCTCCCGCAGCAACTTGCGCCTTAGCAAGTAATATGTAGGCAGATATCTTATCTGGGGATTTTTTCACATAATCTCTAAGTGCTAATATTGCTTGTTCATGTTTGTTTTGTTGTAAATATAAACTTGATATTAGCTTTAAAGCATTTGCGGCGTTACCATTTTGCCCTATGAAAAAATCAACCAATTCTGTCGCTCTATCCAGTTGCTGGTTTCGAGCAAGGGCATTAGTGTAGCGCGCTAATACATAAAAATTGTTAGGTGCTATAGCATGTGCTTTTTCAAGAAAGTCTATCGCTTTAGGTAAGTTGTTTTCATAGAGATAAGTATCCGAAACTTCTGCCATAAGTAGAGGGTTTTGAGGGAAGTTTGTTAGTTTTTCAGATAAAAAATTGCGTGCCTTAGCATATTTTTTCTCAATAATATCCATTCTTGCTAAGTGGACAATGGCAGCAATATTCGCTTCATCTAAGCTAAGTGCTTTTTTGAATGATGCTCTTGCTTGAGAAGGTTGTTTGTTCCAGCCATACAATTTTCCGATTCTTTCTTGAATAAAGCTATCTTGTGGATATTGTGTAATTAATTCTTGCGCGACCTCAATGGCTTTATCGAGAGAACCAGCGCTCTCAAATGCATCAATCAACAGTAATTTTACCTGAATGTTATTTACTTCATTATCTTTGATGCTAAGCAATGCTTCAATCGCTGATTGATACTCGCCTGATTGCATTTTACTGCGAGCAAAATTGCTAATACCGACTTTTGATTCAGGTTTTAATTCTAGAACATTCTTAAAGAAAGCCTCAGCCTTTTCTGGTTCATTCATTTGTAGATGGGTTATGCCAAGCAAGGTTAAAATATTGGCATTATTTGGGTAAGTTAAATTCGCTTTTTTAAGTAAGTTTTTTGCAGATATTGTATTGCCTGTTTGGATTTCTATTTGAGCAATCATACGTATCGAATCTAGGTGAGATTCAACGTAAGTTAGATACTTTCTAAGATAGCGTTTAGCATCGTCATAATTACCATACTGAAAGTTAGTTAGTCCGGCCAGGTAATAATAATCTGGTGTGTTTTTCATTATTTCATCTGGTACCGCTGCCAAAGTTGCTATAACTTCTGTGAGCTTCTTAGTGCCATCACTATTTTGCTCAGTATTTAGATGAGTGGTAATAATTGCTTTTAAATATCCTGCTCGTGGTTCGTTTGGTATTTTACTGAGAATGAAATCAATATGAGGCTCTGCCAAAGCATAATCGTTAGTGTCGATGTAAAGCATAGCTTTAGTTAACCTTGCAGACATTTGCTGGTTATCTATTGCCAATGCTTTATTTATGGCCTCTAACGCGGCAGAAGTATCTCCCATATGAGAGAGTAAATTAGCTTTGAATATCCAGCCGTTAATAAAAGGACGGGTATTTGCTAATGCTTGCTCAATAAACTTCATTGCTTGCTCAGGCTTATTAGCTCTTAGTGAAATTTGTGCTCTACCTAATAAGGCAAGTTGATTTTTTGGAGATATAAGCAATGCTTCTTCGAATGTCGCGTCTGCTGAGCTATAGAGTTTCTGGCCTATCTGTGCTTGCCCTTTATAAACAAGCAAATCAGTTTCTATTTTATTTCCACGATTTCCTGCTTTGGTTACTTTCAACACGTCTTCATATTTATTTTGTAAAATATAAGCATGAGCAAATAAGGTGACTAAGCGGTTTTTATCGGCATTATCGTTTTGAGCCTTATTTAATTCAACTTCTGCTAAAGCACCTTGACCTTGTGCTAAAAGTGCTTGTGCTAATAAAATTCGTGAAGGTAAATGATTTTCTTGCCCTTGCAAGACGTTTTTGAGGTGAATGATAGATGTTTCAATTTGATTGTTCTGATACGCGATAAGTGCTTTTTCATATTGCTCATTTATCGTGTTATTTGCATAGCACTCAAGCGATATTGCACTCATTAAAGTAATTGCAATAGATGCCTTTCTTAATTTACTTATTGATTGATATGGCTTGATCAAATTTGGAAATAGTGAGTCGTTCATAACAGAGCCTTGGGAAAATATGAAAATAACATACAGCGATAATGTTATTGGTTGCAATTATGTTAATTTTTTTTTTCTTTATACGCTAGCAATTTAATGATGTTATTTAATTAAGCTAGAGTTAAACCGTTATGATATAAAATATTTCCTTTATTTTAAGCAGAATAATTAACATCAATATGCTAGATTTAATTACTGGTTATTTTTTAACTGTCGAGCTATTTTACAACGTACTAAGTAAAAATACTTAAAACAAATCCTTACGAAGGTATACCCTTGTAATTAAAGGGTAAATTATATTTGGCTTGTTTCTTGCTTTGTTTCTGGTGTAAAATAAAGTTTATTACAGTTGAAGTTGTAACAACATATAATTGGAATATTATGATGTCGATGATTAAGAAAAGTTTAAAAACATTAGGGTTAGCAGCATTACTTGTTAGTGCCAATGTTTACGCTACGGATATTACTATTGGTGGATCACAAGTCTCTATTGATGATAGAGAGTCAGCTGGTGATAGAGATGCTAATGGTAGAGATAGCACATATAATATTGATCAAATGGATGTCTCTTGGTCATCCGAGCACACAATTACCGTTGATATTTTTACTAACTTCGCAAACTTTACTCATAATAGTGGTACCGAAACACATAACAACGAGCATGGTTATTATGGACAAAGAATTGTTTATGGTGACTTACTAATTGGAGTTGATAGTGGCTCTGATTTTAATTATGCCTTTTCGTTGAAAAATGGTCGATGGGGCAATGGTCAGGTAAATAACTCTTCAACGGGCGGTTTATATGCTATAGATGGTACATGGACATCTCGTGACCGCCATAATAATAGCCGCGGTAGCGCAAGATATGATGGTGATGTTTTTGGTCGTACAGTTGGGTCTGAGCTAGGGAGTAATAACTCTTGGAGCGTAACGCCAGGTAAAATTAGTTTTAGCTTTAATGTTGCCGGTTTAGACATGTTTAAAAATGCTAAAACTCTTGCGTTAAGTTGGGCTGAATCATGTTTTAATGATGATGTACATGGTGAGTTTGACATCACTCGTCGAAACAGACCAGCAGAAGTTCCTGAGCCTTCTACGTTAATATTGATGCTACTTGCTTTAGGCGCTGTTGCCTATCGTCAAAAGAATAAGCGCAATTCATTTTCTGCGTAATGTCTGCTGGCTAGCAAAGGTTAGCTAAACAAACAGTTTAATAAAAACCAGATACAGAAGTATCTGGTTTTTTTTGTTTAATCGTTTGCTGCGTTCTTTAGTAAGGCGTTGACATAATGTATAAATTGTTCGTTATCGTTAATGACCTAGTGATTTTCTTGTTAGTGAATTAAAGCTGTTTAACTAAACTGTAGCTTAAAGTAAATTTTTACAAAAATTATCTTTTTATTAATAATAGGCGCAGTAAATCTAATAAAGGTAATGTTATACTATTGACAATAAAACGATATTTTAATAACAAAAATTTAACGTTCGGAGGTTTTTATATGGCGCAACAAGGATCTGGTGGCAATGTATTAGCGGCACTATGTAGTATTTTTATTCCTGGTTTAGGGCAATTAGTACAAGGGCGTATTATGCCGGCTATTTTATTTTTTATATTTTGGACAATCGCTGGGGCATTAATGTGGGTTGGTATAGGCTGGATTCTTTTACCAATTGTGTACCTTTGGTGCATAATCGACGCCGCTCGCTACACTAGTGGAGGTAGTTCATGACACTTTTTCGAAATTATTACGCTAATAAATTTCAAAAAATTGCACTAATTGCTCTGACGACTGTTGCCATGCTGGGCTGTCAGTCTGCGTATTATTCAGCAATGGAAAAAGTTGGCGTTCATAAACGCGACATCATGCTAGATCGGGTTGAAAACGCTCAAACGGCACAACAAGATGCACAGCAGCAGTTTAAGTCAGCGTTAGATCAGTTATCTCAGTTGATTAATTATGACGGTGGTGACTTAGCTGCTCAGTACGAATTGGTTAATGATCAATATGAAGCGAGCAAATCATCTGCTGAAGAAGTATCAGACCGTATAAGTGCCATTGAGAATGTTGCTGAGGCATTATTTGATGAATGGAATGATGAAATTCAACAATATGCAAGTGCTAGTTTGAAGCAGCAAAGCCAGCAAAAATTGAGAAAAACGCAGCGTAATTATCAAAGCTTAATTAAGTCGATGCATCGTGCAAAAGATAGAATGGCACCGGTATTATCAGCATTAAAAGATAATAGCCTTTATCTTAAGCATAATTTAAATGCGCAAGCTATTGGAGCCTTACAGGGTGAATATAAAACGATAAAACGTGATGTTGAATCACTAGTTGCCGAAATGAGTAAGGCAATTGAACAGTCGCAGCAGTTTATCGATTTATTACAGCCAGAATAACGCTTAGTTAATTTATAGAAACCATCGCAATTATTGCGGTGGTTTCTTCATTTTAATATCAATAAAAATCTAATAATCAAACAGTAAACGAAAAAATTATTTTAATCGTTGTAACGTGTAGGAATATACAATGGGGCGTCATATCAAGAATCTAACTAAAGTTTTAGCTATTAGTTTTTTTACTCTATATTGTTTAATTTGGATATTATCCCCATTTTTAGCAAATTACTTTACTAATAATTATGCGTTACCTAAAGGTTATTCTCTAACGTCAAACTCTACTATTCGTTATAACCCTTTTACCGCTCATTTAACGATCACTGAATTAGAGTTACAGTTTAAAAACGGAGCAGCGCTTAGGCTTGAACAACTTGATGCAGAACTGCATTTGCATCAATTTATTTTTGATACTATTTATGTTGCCGAGTTTGAAATTTCGGGTATATACATTCCTGTTGTCTCAAAAGAAGGTTCGCTAACAATTGCTGGATTTGAGCTTTTAAAACAAGACAAAGACGCTATTGAGCATGAAGACAACCAAGTTGGTGGCGACAACTCAAACCAGCAATTATTTCCTTATGAAATCGTGCTACCAAAATTCAACTTGTCTGATATGACAATCGATATTGAACATTTGGGCAAAGAGCACAACATAGAAATTGACTCATTAGCTATTTATGATGTTGTATTGTCAGAGCAAGAACAAAACGTGGCTATTGAATTATCGAGTCATATAAATCAAGCTCGTTTTAATTTCAGTGCCAGTACTGAACTCGTTAGACAGCAAGGTTTGATAAACGTCAAACTTGATATTGCTGAATTTGCGTTAAAGCATGTGAATGACTTCTTATCTGAAAATTTACCCGGTCTTGCTGGTAAATTAAATTATTCAAGCCAATTCGATATTGAATTGTCTGAACAATTAACCAAGGTAAATTTTAATAACTTTCAACTATCTGTTAGTAACTTTCATGTCAATGAAGGGAATTTTTCTGTCAATGTAGCTAATCAGCAATTACGTAGCGAAAATTTATTACTTACCGTTACGCCAAACAGCTTAGTAAACCTTGATGCTAGTTTCACGTCATCGCTAGATGCTATTACAGTTAAAACAATTTCAGACAATGGTCAGTTAGTTGAAGTTGGTGATATTGCCATTGATGATATTTCGCTACAAGTGCGGGAAAACAAACCAAATGTCACTATTGGCAAGCTGGCAGTAAATGAAGGTGTTTTTTCACAACAAACATCAAATAGCATGCCGCCACTAGCAGCGTTTAAAAATCTTTCTTTTAATAATATTGGCTACCAACAAGATAATGTCTCAATTCAAGATATTACATTATCAGGATTAATTGCTAATTTGCTTTTGGATGAAAACAAGCAGCTATCCACGCTTGTGTCCCTAAATGAAAATTCAGCTGAAGAGGCTAGGTCACAAACGGTTGAAGATCAAAGTGAGCAATTGCCTATTGAAAAAAGCACTAACGAGACAAATTCAGCAATAGCTTTTAGTCTTGGTGAATTCAAATTAGTCGACAATGCAATTATCGATTTTAAAGATAAAAGTGTGAGCCCTCATTATGAGCGAAATATTAATATCAATAGCTTGATATTAGCTAACATTGACACAGCAAAGCCCGATGTAGAAACCACTTTTGATTTGCAAGGTAAAAGTGATAAATATGCAAATTTTAAGATTGATGCTAGCGGTTTTCCTTTCGCAACAGAGCAATCTTATAAGCTAAATGCAGTTTTAAAAGAAGTAAGCTTACCAGGGGTGTCTAGTTACATTAAAGATGCCTTAATGTATGAAATAGAAAGTGGCCAATTAGATGTCAATGTTAGCGCAGGCCTTACCGGAACGGAAATAGATGGCGATGTTGATTTATTGCTCAGGGGAATAGAGTTTACCGCCGCAGATGACCACGAAGCAGGCACAGTTACTGATCAAACAAGTGTGCCATTTAATGTCGCTTTAGGCATGCTAAAAGACTCTGATGGCAATGTTGAACTGTCGGTTCCGTTATCTGGTGACACCAGCTCACCGTCATTTGGTTTTTCGGGCTTTCTAACATTATTAGTGAAGCAAGCAACAATGTCAGCAGCTAAAGATTATTTATTAACCACCTTTGTTCCATACGCGAGTGTAATGAAAGTTGCGATGGCAGCAGGTGAGTATGCTTTAAAACTACGTATAAATGATTTGAATTACGCAGCTAAGCAAGTAGAGCTTAATGATGAACAGCTTGAGTTTACTCGTCAAATGTCAGTTATGCTGCAAGACCAAGTAGATATTAATGTTAAGCTTTGTGCTATAGCAACACCAGCTGATATCGATGCAAGTAGTGGAGAAGAAGCGCATCAACAAGCCAATATTGAACGACTAAAATCGATATCGCAGCAACGTGTTGACTTATTTAAAGCTCATATGGTTGAACAGTTACAAGTGCCATCAGCTAAACTACTACTTTGTACCCCGCAAATAGATACATCTGAAAACGCAGTATCGCGTATTGAGTTTGTTATTTAAACGCAATATTTTCATTTTCAGCAGGTGCAAATTATATGCTTGCTGAAAATGAAGTGTTTAAGCTGTTTATATTATTCGCTTTTGTGTTATTTTCCTTTAATGTATTCAAAACAATTATTTATTGGTGTCATTTGAACATAGATTTTGCAAGATTAAGTCAAATTATATTATTTGAATTAGTACGTTTATTTAGAACTAAGCGTGGGTTGTTGGCGTTATTAGCTTTTGCAACTATTTGGTTTATTATTCTATATTATTTTGTCAGCTCAGCGGCAGGAATAGTAACGTCATCATCATTCGAGCGCATGGCTTCTGAACTTTTTGGCGCGCTTGGTTTATCGGCTCTACTTGAGTGGCCGGTCTCAGAATATGCAATTTACTGGTTGGTCGCGGTTTATTTCTTTCCAGTATTTTCGGTATTAGCATGCAGTGATCAAATTTGCTCAGATAAACAACGAGGTACGTTAAGGTTTATCACGCTGCGTTCAACACGACTTGAGTTATTATTAGGTCGATATTTGGGACAATTATTAATTATTACAATATTGATTTCTTTGACTATGTTGGCAACCACTTTTTTGGCAAGTTTTCGAGATCTTTCTCTGCTTTCTGTAAGTTTATTTATCGGCATAAAGCTTGTTATCGAGTTATTGGTTGTTGTTATGCCATTTATTGCGCTTATGTCATTGTTAAATACATTGGTAAGTTCTGCCCGACTTGCCGTCGTGATGGCTACACTGTTTTTCGGCTTAGGGCCGTTACTAATTACTTTTATTGACTATCAATTAGGACAAAGTTTTTACTTAGAGCTTATTTTCCCCGGCGGGCAAATCAACAGTATATTGTCGCAAACTACTATCGATGGCAGCCACTATGTTTTACCTATATTACAAACCTTAGTGTTACTTTTCTGTAGCCACATTGTTTTAAAGAGAGCTGCACTATGAGCGTTATTATTGAAGTAGAAAATTTAACAAAAAATTATGGAGATAAACAAGCGCTTAATAGTGTTAATTTTGAGTTGTTAAAAGGAGCACCTGTAGCACTCGTTGGCCCTAATGGCGCTGGAAAAACAACCTTGTTTAGCTTACTTTGCGGTTATATTCAGCCAAGTTCAGGAACAATAAAAATTTTAAATAATAAGCCGTCAAGTGCTGAATTATTTGGCCGTTTGTCGGCGTTACCACAGGATGCACAGTTGGATCCGCGCTTCTCAATCGCAACGCAAATAATGTTCTATGCGCGCCTACAAGGAATGAGCGCTTCGGCAGCGAAAAAAGACATGCAACGAGTATTAGCTATGGTTGGTTTGGCTGATGTTGCCAACAGTCGGCCTAGTGAACTCTCACATGGTATGCGTAAACGAGCGACTATTGCTCAAGCTCTTTTAGGCACACCTGAGATAGTCATGTTAGACGAAGCAACAGCAGGGCTAGATCCTAAAAATGCTAAAGACATTAGAGCTGTTGTTGCAGAGCATGCCGATGATGTTACTTTTATTCTCAGTTCGCATGATTTAAGTGAACTTGAACGGCTTTGTGAGCAGGTATTATATTTAGAGTCTGGCCAGCTAACACAGCATAAAAATTTGCAGGTGGATGCTGGCGAGAGGTTTATTACCTTGCGAATGAAACAGCATTATAGCGAAATCATACCTGCATTATTAACCATACCAGCAATTTCTAATGTTATTTCAACACAAGATAAAGAGTATTTAGTATCCATAGCATCTAATGAAACAACCATTAATATTGAACTTGCTTTATTTACCTTATTACAAAAAAATAATTGGCAATATGCACAAATTATCAATGGAAAAACATTAGAAAATCAATTGTTTTAATTGATATTAAATTTATTTAGCCGCTGGAATAAATTCACCTTCAAGGCTTGCCGGTATTTGGCCATTAGATAGATGATTGAGCCAGTCAAGGTAGGCCGCGTACGACATTGGCTTAGCATAGTAATAACCTTGGCCAATATCACAACCAAACTCCCTTAGGGTTTTTTCATCTAATTCGCTGTTTATACCTTCGGCAACAACTTCTAAGTTCAATCCTTTAGCCATTTTTACTGTAGTTTCTGCGATAATTTTACGCTTTTGATCGCTACAAACATTCTCAATAAACTCGCGATCAATTTTTAATTCGTGAAAAGGTAAGTGACTAATTTGCGACATTGATGAATAACCAGTGCCGAAGTCGTCAATGCTGATTGTAATGCCTAGCTCAATTAATTTTTCTATGGTTTTAACGGCTATACTTTCTTCCGAGAATGATATGGATTCTGTTAGCTCAAAGATAATTTTCTCAGCTTTAATATCACTTTCAGCTATTATTTCTGAGATATCTGTTAAAAAGCTTGGCTGAACAAGATCTTTGCCACTGATATTGATCGAAACCATATGGTTAAGTCCCGTTTGTTCAGAAAGGTTTGCCTGTTGATACAATGCTGTTGTGATAATCCAGCGTGTTAGCGATGGCATAAGTCCAAAGTCTTCAGCTACGGGTATAAAAACCTCAGGAGAAACGTAACCGAGTGTCGGGTGTGGCCAGCGTAACAAACACTCACTACTACACACCTTGTTGGTTTTTAAATCTATTTGTGGTTGATGAAATAATTCAAAGCCTTGATTTGATATTGTCTTTTGAAGGTCAACTGCTAATTGTATGGTAGAAAGAGTACTTTTGTGTGCTTCAGCTGCATAAATTTGCCATTTTCCTTGTGAAAGCTCTGCATTTTTCGCCGCCTGTGATGCGTTTTTAATTAAAGTGTCACTTGAGTGTCCATGCTCTGGATAATTTGCCACACCAACAAAAGCTGATAACGGTAATCGTAGTTCTTTATGATAAAAAACTTGCCCAGCTGTTTCTTGAATTGATTGCACAATAATTGCAATATCTTGTTGATTGATTTGATTATCAATAACAAGTGCTACACAATTGCTTTCAAGAAAACATAATTTTTCTTTCCGTTCCGTAATACTTAACACAGCATCATTAAAGCGAAATAAGGATGATAGTTTTCGATTTAAGTTTTGGAAAAATTCTATGCGTGTTTGCTCATCAATATACAATTCGATACGGCTAAATTGCTCAGGCTTTATGACTACTACGGTTAGACTAGCTAAGTTATTTTCTAATGCTTTTTTGACGGTATGGTCTAAGTTGGTTTTGCGTGGTAGGTGATTACTTTGATGATAAGCAATCATCTTAATCTTCTCTTTCTCATTACGACGAATGCGCTCTGCGAGTGCAAAAGCCATAAAGGTGACTTCTACTAAAACCGCAAGTAGAAAGGCGTTGCGAGTAAGAAAACTATATTCAAGTTTATTTAACAATACCATGGGCTGAATTACTGCACCTGTTAACAGCGGGATCCAAGAAAGGAAATAAAAGCGAGCCCAAGAAAAGTCGCGTTTAATTCGGTTGATGATCAAATAAAGGGCAATAACATAAAATACTGGCTGTAGTGAAAAAAATAATTTTGCTTGTGCTATTTCAGGTAAGAAAATTGAGTAAACGGCCAATATTCCCATAACAGCAGCTATGATTAAGGATATTTTGTAAGCCCAATGACCTAAATGGTCATACCTGAGAAAGTATAAAGTAAATAAGAGTAAGGCAATAATCAGTAGAAAATCATAGAAGATAAGATACTGATTTAGTAATTGCATGGTTTGTTCACTAAATAGGAAGTATCCGTAGCCAGTTAATGTAGAAAGAACAAAAAAGGCTGAAAGTAAGTAACTGATATACAGTAAATACACTTTATCTTTACCAGCAAAAAACAATACTAAATTATAAATTGCCATGATGAGCAATACGCCAATAAAGGCGCCGTAAACCAGCTGAGATAGCATTAGTCGCTGCTCAAAATTTTCAGGCTTGAAAAGTAAAAGTGGAATGTTTGGCGGCCCTGAATTTTTTACATGGATAAGAAATTCACTTTCACCAAAAGGACTTAGCCGCAAAGTAACATTTGGGTAAACATGGTTCATAGTGTTTAGTAGCTGAAGCTTTTTTGAAAAAACTTTATCTACTGTTTTTAGCGCATTAATTTTATAAACATCAAACACTTTCAACATACTATGCTCAGCCATTAATATTACTTCGTTATTAGCACTTGTGGGGTTGGTATTAGCACCGGTTAAAGGATAATGAAGAGTTAATTTTATCCAATAACTTTGCTCTGCTAATGCATACGGAATTTTATTTAATGGCGAACTAATAAAGTTTTCGCTTTTTAATATATTTTCCGCATTGCCTGTTGTGTCGTTATCTATGTAGTAACTACTTTCAATAGTAAATGCACTGTTTTTCTCTGTAATAAACTTATGATCGATATTAGTTACCATGTTTACAAAATAAAGAACGATAAGTAATAGTATGCTTGAAACTAGCGCTGTGAATAGCCATTTGCTGGCATGAAAAAATTGCAAAAGTGTTACTCGACTATGTTGATTTTATTTGGAATTTACATTTCATTATTACAAGGGCTACTGATCTTTGTTTATTAATCAAGGCGAAAACAATGCAATTTAGTCATCTAAATTAGTCATTTTCAACGCAAAGTAAGGCAATTTTAAACTCAGCCTTTTAGATAATGACTATTCCTAACGCTAGTAGCACTGTAACCCCACTTATCAGGAACAACCAAACATCCTTCATTCAGTTTTACTAACATAAACAAAGATCAACACCCCCTAATAATGTAGCAGAATTATTGTAAAAACGGACAATATTAAGATGTTTTTTAAAAGAATAGTTAAATAAAATCAAAGTGCTGTTTAATTATCGACAGATTAATAACAGACTGGTAGTTATTTGCATTAATATAATGCTAGTGCTCAGGTTATCAATGCTTGTATTCCGTATTGAGCCATTTAATAATGTATCGGTCTAAATATTTTTATATTTATAGGCGCAACTTTAAAGTAAAACTTAGGGACTTTTCGTGAATAGTACAATTGAATTATCGGCCGTAAAATCTATATTGTTCGTTTGCATGGGCAATATTTGTCGCTCACCAAGTGCAGAAGCAGTTTTTCGTCAAAAAGCTCAATCGCTTGCATTAAAAATTGATTCGGCGGGTACGATTGGCTCACATGCAAGAGAAAAACCCGATCATCGCGCACAGAAAGCAGGAGTCGCTCGAGGTTATTCATTTGATAAAATTAAAGCACGTAAAGTGACAGAAAAAGATTTTGTAACTTTTGATTTGATTTTGGCGATGGATGAACAAAACGTAAAAGATTTAATGAAAGTAGCACCGCAAGAGCACGCCCATAAAGTGCAATTGTTTTTAAATTATGCCGAAAATTTTGAAGATACCGAGGTGCCAGATCCGTACTATGGCGGTGCCAGAGGCTTCCAGTATGTGTTAGATTTGGTTGAAGATGCAAGCGACGGTTTAATTAAGCGTATGTCAAATTAATGAGCAATTAATTGCTCCCATAGCTTTTAACTTTAAGCTAGATATAAAAAAGCCAATTGTATTTTTACAATTGGCTTTTTAGTTTATTTACTAAAGGTTAGTAACTTTAATCTAAGCTTGGTTTAGTTGGCCCAGCTGAATGTCGACTCGTTACATGAGCTATCATAGCTGACTTTTCAGACTTGCTATGAGCCATACGTTGCTCACTAGCGACAAAGTCGGTCGGAATAGTACCGTTACTGACAATTGTTTCAGGCTTAGTCATAGGTGCTGATGCTTTCCCCGGTGCTTTGCCAGCGGCAGCTTTAACTTTGCGCTTAATGTTTTTAACCTTAGCACGAACCTTTTTAGGTTTCTCTTCAGTTTTAGTTTTAGGCGCTTCAGTTTCAGATTCTGACTCAACAACAGATTGTGCAGCGGCATTATCAACTTCTTCACTATCTGCTGATTGCGCAACCTCGACAGTAGGCTCTGATTCTTGTTGAACTGACTCTTCACTAGGTTCTACTTGCGCTTGAACTTCAGTGCTTTCCATTGCAACAACAGGAACTTCTGCAAGGGTGACATCTTCATTAGTAGGTTCAGTAACGATAGTTTCAGGCTCTGCTACGGTGTTTTTTGCTTCAGTATCAACTTTTGAAGCAACTTCAGGCTCATCAAAAGGTAAGTTTTGTTGAACTTCATTAACCACTTCGTTTCCAGTTTCCGCTTTAGCATCGGTATTCTGAACAACAGCTTGTTCTGTAATTACACTTTTATTAGTGCTTTCTTCAGCCATTTTGGCTTCGTTAGCTTCATCAAATGAGTTAACGTGCTGCTTTTCAGGGTAACGTGTTGTTACTGGATCTTCAGTAATTTCACTTTTAGCATCAACTGCTTCAGAGTTTTGACGACGACGTTGACCATGTGCTCGCATATGGCGAGGAGAACGTCGGCTTCTAGGACGTTGCTCTTCTTTTGGCTTGTTTACTGTTTGCTCAACTGCAGCACTTTCAACATTTGTGTTATCAACTGTAGAGTTTTCAACATTAGTGTTTTCAACTGCGCTAACAATGTTGTCTTGCTCTGTTTTTTCTACCGATACAGGTGCTGACACTGGTGCTTTTTTATTGCTAGTATTTGCCGTAGTTTGCTCACTATTATTATTGACACGAACTTTCTTACGGTTATTGCGACGCTGACGACGTTCAGCAACTTTTTCTTCTTTCGGCTTTTGTACGCGTTCTTTCTGCGTTTTAGCTGATTTATTTTGCTTGTTGTCTTTTACGTCATTAGCATCTTGCTGCTTACGTTTATCGTTGCGTGCGTTGTTTCTGTTGTCTGAGCGGTTATCACCACGATTTTCACTACGAGAATCATTACGGTTATTGCGACGTTGCCCTTGACGGTTGCGTTGTTGACGACGTTCACCACCTTTATTACTACGTTGAGGCTTTTTAGGTTCTACAGGTTTAACTTCTTCAGCAGAAAATAAAGACTTTATCCAAGTAACAATGCCTGAGAATAAGCCTTCAGACTCAGCTGCGTTTTCAGTTTTAACTTGCGACGTAGTAGCTTGCTTTGGTGCTTGCTTAGGCGCAGACATACCTTGTAATAGTGGCTCATCGCGCTTACTTGCTTCTTTATCAAACTTAGGCATTACCGCTTCTTCTGGAGGTAGCTGCTTAACATTAACTTCGTAGCTTGCTTCTTCAATGCTTTCGTCTTTTCTTACACGCACAACTTCATATTGTGGCGTAACCATATTTGGATTAGGAATAATCAAAATATGTACACTGTGGTGCTTTTCGATATGGAATACCGAACGACGTTTTTCGTTTAACAAGTAGGTTGCTACAGGCACAGGTACTTGTGCTTGTACTTGCTGAGTATTATCTTTAATGGCTTCTTCTTCCATTAAGCGCAATACTGACAATGCTAATGATTCAACGCCTCGAACATGACCTGTACCATTACAACGTGGACAAACACCTTGGCTTGTTTCACCAATCGACGGACGTAAACGTTGGCGTGACATTTCTAATAAACCAAAGCGAGAAATACGGCCTAACTGTATGCGAGCTCTGTCTTGACGTACAGCGTCACGCATGCGATTTTCAACTTCACGCTGATGACGTACAGGGGTCATATCGATAAAATCGATAACCACTAAACCACCTAAATCGCGTAAACGTAATTGACGGGCAATTTCTTCAGCCGCTTCTAAGTTGGTGTTAAATGCTGTTTCTTCGATATCACCGCCTTTTGTTGCACGGGCAGAGTTAATATCGATAGATGTCATAGCTTCAGTTGGATCAATGACAATTGAACCACCTGACGGTAAACGAACTTCACGTTGGAACGCTGATTCAATTTGCGTTTCAATTTGATAATGGGTGAATAATGGTACGTCGTTAGTATAAAGTTTTACCTTGCTTAAAAAGTCAGGACGAACAATTTCAATGTGCTTTTTAACGCTTTCGTAGGTTTTTGGGCGATCAATAAGTACTTCGCCAATATCACGACGTAAGTAATCACGAATTGCACGTAAAATAACGTTAGTTTCTTGATGAATTAAAAATGGTGCAGGGCGGCTAGCGGCTGCTTCTGAAATTGCGTTCCAGTGGTGTAATAAAACATTTAAATCCCACTCTAGCTCGTCATAATCTTTGCCTACACCTGCTGTGCGAACAATTAAGCCCATGCCTTTAGGTAAGGCTAGTTTGCTTAATGATGCTTTTAAGTCTGTACGTTCATCGCCTTCAATACGACGTGAAATACCACCCGCGCGAGGGTTGTTTGGCATTAGTACTAAATAGCTACCGGCAAGGCTGATAAAAGTAGTTAAGGCTGCGCCTTTTTGACCACGTTCTTCTTTATCAATTTGTACAATAACTTCTTGGCCTTCATGCAAGACTTCTTTGATGTTAGGACGGCCTTGAAAGCTATAACCTTTAGGAAAGTATTCACGTGCGATTTCTTTCATTGGTAAGAAACCGTGACGCTCAGCACCGTAATCAACGAAAGCCGCTTCTAAAGAAGGTTCTATACGAGTGATTTTAGCTTTGTAAATATTTGACTTTTTCTGTTCATGGCCTGGGCTTTCAATATCTAAATCGTAAAGCTGTTGACCATCAACAAGTGCTACACGTAACTCTTCTGACTGTGTAGCATTAATTAACATACGTTTCATAGTTTGTGTGACTCATTTTTAGTCACAACACACCATTGCCTAGAACACAAAGTAATCTATCGCTATGGTAACAGCGTTTTGTCAGCCTCACGGGTGTCAATCTTCCTGCGCCATATTACGCAGCAAGCTGTTAAAAATTCTGATTGTCTAATATAACCAAGATGTTACACACCTTGGTAAAATTGATTCTTTATGTGCTCAGCCAGTGTGCTGTGCGCAACAGAAAATCAAGCTTATTGCTAATTTTAGTTCGATAGTCTTATCGTATTTTCTAATAATTTAACAATAAAAGTTTACTTGCTATTTCTGTTTAATTACATAATCGCTTTATTGCGCCGGACAATATGTTTATGCGTTGTTTTTGACAAGTTACTCGCATCAATCTCGCAATAGGCCTTTCATTTAATATCTCAACACTGAACACTTATTAAAGTGATTATCAAACTGTTTCATATTAACGTGGCCGCATTTTGCCTCTTACGTTTCGCTTAAAGCATCCTTTTTAATCATTACGGCTAAAATATAGCGGTAACCACTCTATTATCACACTTTATTTCAAGATAAGCCAATTAAATCGAGGTTTTAATTGCCCGAAAAGCAAAAAAAATATGTTAAACTGTCAGCAATTAATGTTCATTGTATAGTCCTTATGACAGATAGCCCAAAACCTCAAGTTAGATTTATCACTATAGATAGTGAAGATGCCGGACAACGTATCGATAACTTTTTGCTAAAAACCTTAAAAGGTGTACCAAAAAGTATGATTTATCGATTGCTAAGAAAAGGCGAAATTCGTGTTAATAAAAAACGTACTAAGCCTGAATATAAATTAGTTGATGAAGATATTATTCGTGTTGCGCCCATCAGGGTTTCTGAAAATACCAATACGGTATCAACACAACTTAACGTTGTGGCAAATTTAGAAAAACAAATATTATTTGAAGACGAACGTTTAATTGTTATAAATAAGCCTTCAGGTATGGCGGTTCATGGTGGCAGTGGTTTAAGCTTTGGTCTAATTGAAGCGTTAAGGGCACTGCGCCCAGAAGCTCGAATGCTAGAATTAGTACATCGCTTAGACCGTGATACGTCAGGTTGTTTAGTCGTTGCTAAAAAACGTTCTGCATTACGTAATTTGCATGAGCAACTTAGAAATAAAACTGTGCAAAAATTTTATCATGCCTTAGTTAAAGGTCGATGGTCGAATAAACTAACCCGTGTTACTGAAGGGTTAAAGAAAAATGATTTAAAATCAGGTGAGCGTGTCGTTGTTGTTGACAACATAAATGGTAAAGAGTCTGAAACGCGCTATAAAGTTATTCAGCATTATAAGAATGCCACACTAGTTAGGGCCTTTCCGGTAACCGGTCGTACCCATCAAATTCGAGTTCATTGCCAAACAAAAGGCCATGCCATTGCGTGTGATGCTAAATATGGCCATGAAGACTTTGACCAAGAAATGAAAACATTAGGGTTAAAACGCTTATTTTTGCATGCGGCAAGTATTGAATTTACTCATCCGTTATCTAATGAGCGTATAAAAGTTGAAGCACCGTTAGAGCCGTCATTAGAAAAGCTACTATCAAAGCTAACTAAAGTACAACCTTAGGTTATTGGTAGTCATATGCAGAATTATGAATTGATCATTTTTGATTGGGACGGCACTTTAATGGATTCGGTCGCTCGTATTGTTTCTTGTATGCAATCAGCAGCGAAAGTAGTTGAATTAACTATTCCAAGTGCTGATAGCGTTAAAAATATTATTGGCCTAAGTTTACCTAAAGCGGTTACAACTTTATTTCCAGACAGTAATAAGCAACAGGTGGAAGAAGTTATTGCGCAATATAAGCATCATTATGTTGCCGTTGATAAAACACCAACACCACTATTTGACGATGCTGTGCATTTGTTATCTCAGTTACGTGAGAGTAATAAACTGTTGGCTGTTGCAACAGGTAAAGCTCGCGTAGGGTTGGAACGAGTTTGGCAGTTAAGCGATACTAAACACTTTTTTCATACATCTCGTTGCGCCGATGAAGCGTTGTCAAAGCCAGATCCTGAAATGATAACCAGTATTTTATCTGAATTATCTATTCCAGCTGAGAAAGCAATAATGATAGGTGACACTAGCTATGACTTAGAAATGGCTCGCCGCGCTGGTGTTGCCAGTATAGGTGTAACTTATGGTGTACATGATAAAGAAACGTTAGCTTTATATGAGCCAAAGGCGATTGTAGATTCATTAGCAGAGCTTTATGCACTCTTTATTATTCAGTGACTAAAAAGCCCAACATAGATAAGTTGGGCTTTTTAGTAGAAAACAAATACTAAAAACGTTTTAACCAAAAGTTGATAATTAATAATAAATTAAAGTAGTGCTTCTTTTGCTTGCCTTATATAGCTTTTTGTTCTGCTAACACATCAACATTATGTTGTTTTAATAGTTCTACTAGCTTAATTAAAGGTAAACCTATTAAGGTGTTTGGATCATTGCCTTCGAGTTTTTCAAATAAACAAATACCTAAGCCTTCGCTTTTAAAACTGCCAGCACAATTGTAAGGTTGCTCTGCATGTAAGTAATTTTCAATCTCAGCTAATGAAAGTTTTTTAAAGTGCACTAAAAAAGGTTCAATTAACGCTGTAGTGTAATCAAGAGCGCTGTCGTAAACACATAGACCAGTATAAAAGACAACGGTTTTGTTACTGAACTTCTCTAATTGTTTTACGGCGTTTTCAAAATTGTGGGGCTTGCCTAACACTTCGCCGTCACACATGGCTACTTGGTCTGAGCCAATAATTAATGCATCAGGGTGCTCCTTAGCCACTGCTTTAGCTTTTTCAATTGCCAGTCGTTCGACTAAATCGACAGGTGATTCATTTTCAAAGGCAGTTTCATCGATATTCGGCTTTGCACATTGAAATGGCAGGTTAAGTTTAGTGAGAATTTCTTTGCGAAAAGGCGAGGTAGAGCCTAAAACTAGTTTTTTCATTAATACCACTCAAAATATAAACAGATTGCAGTTAATATATGGGCTATCTTGAATTTTTAAACAAAATTAGCTATTTTTCTTTTGACACAAGCCGATAGGCACTTTATTATGCGCGCCTTATGAAAAATCTTAAACTCCCGATAACGATAGACCCATCTAGAAGCGCGCAACGAAAGTTAGTGTGTGACGGATACTTTGAAGTATCTGGGATGAATAGATTGCTTGCTGTGTGTGAAGCGCGAAGTGAGCAAGTGCAGGTAAATGTTAATTTTAGTGTGGATGAGCAGGGTTTGGTAGCAATATCAGGCACAGCATCGGCAACGGTTACATTAACTTGTCAGCGATGTACTGAAGGGTTCGACTTGGCATTAGAAGTAAGCTTTACTTTTAGTCCGGTGAAAGACGCTGATGCTGAAGCTGAGTTGCCGTCATATTATGACGCAATTGAATTAGATGAAAATGGTGAGATTAACTTGCTAGAGTTGGTGGAAGACGAGTTATTGCTTGCTATTCCATTAATTCCTAGGCATTCCATTAAAGATTGTCAGTCACCAGCTGATAGTGTTTGGGGTGAGTTGCCAGAAGAGCTTGATAAACCGAATCCATTTGACGTATTAAAAAAACTTAAGTAGTAAATTTTAGCTAATAACCGAATTTTTAGGAGTAGGCAATGGCAGTTCAAAAGAGCAAAAAGTCTCGTTCAAGACGTGGCATGCGCCGTTCACATGACGCATTAACGGCAGAGCATTTATCAACAGATCCAGTATCTGGCGAAACGCATCGTCGTCACCATGTAACAGCTGACGGCTTTTACAAAGGTGTTAAAGTAATCAATAAGTAATCTGTAACGATTATTTTGATTAATCTAACCATAGCGTTAGATGTTATGGGGGGCGATCAAGGCCCCCTTGTAACACTTCCTGCTGCAATACGTGCAGTAGAAAACTTACCACATCTGCATTTAATACTTTGCGGTGACGAAAATGTCATTGTTGAGGTACTTCAGAAAAATAATTTCTATCCTCATTCTAGAATTACTATCGTGCCAACAACTGAAGTTGTTGAAATGGATGATAAGCCAATATTCGCACTGCGTAATAAAAAGCAATCGTCAATGCGTAAAGCGCTTGATTTAGTGCATGATAATAAAGCACAAGCATGTGTGAGCGCGGGTAATACCGGTGCCTTGTTTTCGATGGCGCATTTTGTTTTAAAAACCTTGCCAGGTGTAGAACGCCCAGCGTTGATTTCAGCGTTACCCACAAACGACAGTAAAAAGCATGTCTTTATGCTGGACTTAGGTGCAAATGTTTTTTGCGACTCAAGTGTTTTATATCAGTTCGCAATTATGGGCTCTGTAATGGCGAAAGAGGTTGACGGCATTCAAAACCCGAAAGTAGCCTTACTTAATATGGGTGAAGAAGATAACAAGGGTAGCGATCACATCAAACAAACCGCCAGTTATTTATCTGCCAATGACGATATCAATTATATTGGTTTTATTGAAGGTAATGATATTTTTACAAATAAAGCCGATGTTATCGTTTGTGATGGTTTTGTTGGAAATGTTGCACTGAAAACTTGCGAAGGTGTGGCAAGAATGGTCTACAAGCAATTACAAGAAATCATTAAAAAGCACTTTATAGCACAAATTCTGGGTAAATTATTGTCAAGCACGTTAAAAAAGCTGTTTAAACCCATGAACCCCGACCAGTATAACGGTGCAAGTTTGATAGGATTGCGCGGTATTGTCGTTAAAAGCCATGGCAACGCCAATGTTACAGCATTTTACACTGCTATTTTAGAAGCTGTGACAGAAGTAGAGCGACAAGTACCAACGAAAATTAAAGATCAGCTTGAGCATAACTTTTGTCATAAAGATTAATATGACGTTACCCATAATATATGTTCTGCTTTTCTAAACGAATTACTTCAGTATTGGGCTAAAGCCCGATACTACACGAAATTAAATTTTAATATAATTTAGGTCTAACAATGCAAAACAATTTAGCGTTCGTCTTTCCTGGTCAAGGTTCGCAGTCATTAGCTATGCTAGCTGACTTTGCTGAGCATGACGTTGTACAAAGTACATTTTCTGAAGCATCTGATGCTTTAGGTTACGATTTATGGCAATTAATTCAACAGGGGCCTGTTGAAAAATTAAACCAAACAAACTTCACTCAGCCGGCTTTATTAACTGCCAGTGTGGCTATTTGGCGTTTATGGCAATCTTCAACGTCTAGATCACCAGCTATTCTAGCGGGCCACAGCTTAGGTGAATATTCGGCATTAGTATGTGCTGGTGTTTTTTCGCTTGCTGACGCCGTTAAATTAGTCGAAAAACGTGGTGAGTTTATGCAAGCATCTGTTCCCGCTGGTACAGGCGCTATGTTTGCCATTATCGGTTTAGCTGATGAAAAAATTATTGCAGCCTGTGAGCAGGCCGCACAAGGTGAAGTGGTGTCGGCCGTTAACTTTAACTCACCAGGGCAAGTAGTTATCGCCGGTAATAAGGCTGCGGTAGAGCGTGCCGGAGAGTTATGTAAAGAAGCTGGAGCTAAAAGAGCTTTACCATTACCTGTTAGTGTGCCATCTCATTGTGCTTTAATGAAAGACGCTGCCGATAAGTTAGCCCAAGAATTTAATAATGTAACATTTAACTCACCAACGATTGCTGTGGTAAACAATGTAGATGTTGCCATTGAAACTTCAGCAGATGCAATTAAAACTGCATTAATAAAACAGTTGTACAGCCCAGTGCGTTGGACAGAAACCGTTCAGTATTTGGCGCAACAAGGTATTGAGCAAGCAATTGAAGCCGGTCCTGGTAAAGTGTTACAAGGTTTATTAAAACGAATTGATAAAACCATTAGTTGTCAATCTGTTAATGACTCAGTGTCGTTAGCTAAAGCATTAGAAACAGTAGAGTAATAATATATGTTTTCATTAGAAGGAAAGGTCATTTTAGTGACTGGTGCCAGTCGTGGCATAGGTAAAGCAATAGCGTCACAATTAAAAGCCCTAGGTGGTACGGTAATTGGTACAGCAACATCAGAGCACGGTGCAGCTAATATTAGTGAGTATTTAGGTGATAACTGTGGCTTAGTTCTTAATGTGACTGATGATGATTCAATTAATGCCATGTTCGATGTTATCAAAGAGAAACATGGCGCTGTTGATATTCTGGTTAACAACGCTGGTATTACGCGTGATAACCTTATGATGCGCATGAAGAATGATGAATGGGACGATATTATTGACACTAACCTTTCATCAGTGTTTAAAATTAGTAAGGCGGTTTTACGTTCTATGATGAAAAAGCGTCATGGTCGTATTATTAATATTGGCTCAGTCGTTGGTACTATGGGTAATGCTGGGCAAGTAAACTATGCTACTGCTAAAGCCGGTTTGATTGGTTTTACTAAGTCATTAGCGCGTGAAGTTGCATCTCGTGGTATTACGGTAAATACGGTTTCACCAGGCTTTATCGATACGGATATGACACAAACGCTTACAGATGAGCAAAAAGAAGGTATATTTGCACAAGTACCAGCAAACCGTTTAGGTAAGCCAGAAGAAATTGCAAATGCCGTAGCCTTTTTAGCATCAGACTCTGCCGCTTATATTACCGGTGAAACCTTGCATGTAAATGGTGGCATGTACATGGTTTAACAAGAGTTCGCTTTTTGGCGACTTTGTGTTAAATTCGAATAAATTATAAACAGTCAAGAGGTTAGACCAGCGAGAAAGTAAAATTAGAAGCTTGCATGGTTGGCTTTTGACGAATAAACTACACACAATTTTGAAAAATTGTATTTTCTAGTAAAGGAAAAAAAATGAGTACTATCGAAGAACGCGTTAAAAAAATTACTATTGAGCAACTAGGTGTAAGCGAAGACGAAGTAAAAGTTGAAGCTTCATTTGTTGATGACTTAGGTGCTGACTCTTTAGACACTGTTGAATTAGTAATGGCGTTAGAAGAAGAATTTGATACTGAAATTCCAGATGAAGAAGCTGAGAAAATCACAACAGTTCAAGCAGCAATCGATTACGTTACTGCTAACCAGTAATTACAACGAATGTTGATGATTTCAGGCGGTTTAATTACCGCCTGATTTGTTTTTACCGTTTTAAAATATTTAAAAGCAAGGTTATTGCTAAATGAACTCAGCAATAAGCTAGCAAAAATAAAACGCCCGCTATTATTCTACTCTATCGGAGGCAGCACATCTCATGAGACGCGTTGTAGTTACCGGTCTTGGCATGCTTAGCCCTTTAGGCAACAGCCCTGAATCAACCTGGCAAAATTTATTACTTGGCAAAAGTGGTATTTCAGATATTACGCATTTTGATACACAGCAGTATCCAACGCGATTTGCTGGCTTAGTAAAAGATTTTGATGCTCAAGACTATATGGCTCGTAAAGAAGCCAAAAAAATGGACTTGTTTATTCAATACGGCGTTGCCGCTGGTGTACAAGCAATAAAAGATTCAGGCTTAGAAATTACTGATGAGAATGCGCAACGTATTGGTGTTGCAGTAGGCTCAGGTATCGGTGGTTTAGGTCTTATTGAAGAAAACCATGAAAAGCTACTAAAAAATGGCCCTCGTAAGTTATCACCATTTTTTGTGCCATCAACCATCATCAATATGATTGCCGGCCATTTGTCGATAATGTTTGGTATGAAAGGACCGAATATCTCTATTGTAACCGCATGTACCAGTGGTGTTCATAATATCGGCCATGCTGCCCGTATGATTGCCTATGGTGATGCTGATGCTATGGTCGCCGGTGGTGCTGAAAAAGCTTCAACTACTTTAGGTATGGGAGGGTTTGGCGCTGCACGTGCACTCTCAACACGTAATGATGCGCCACAGCAAGCTTCTCGCCCTTGGGATAAAGACCGTGATGGCTTTGTGTTAGGAGATGGCGCTGGTGTACTAGTGCTTGAAGAGTATGAACACGCTAAAGCACGTGGTGCGAAAATTTATGCTGAACTTTCAGGTTTTGGTATGAGTGGTGATGCTTATCATATGACATCACCACCAGCAGACGGTGCAGGTGCAGCCTTAGCAATGAAAAATGCTATTAACGACGCCAAAGTTGATATGACTAAAATTGGTTATATTAACGCACATGGTACATCGACACCGGCAGGAGATATCGCAGAGACTAATGCGGTAAAATCAGTATTTGGCGCGCATGCTGACAAAATAATGGTTGGCTCCACTAAATCAATGACCGGACACCTATTAGGTGCTGCTGGCTCTGTTGAAGCAATATTTAGTATTCAAGCTTTAGCTAATGGCGCCGTACCACCAACCATTAATTTAGATAATCCGGATGAAGGCTGTGATCTTGACTACATTGCGCATACTGCGCGTGATGCAGATTTGGACTATGTGCTATGTAATTCATTTGGTTTTGGTGGCACTAACGGCTCGCTGATCTTTAAAAAGGTTTAGTTTTTAAGCAAATTAATGCTAGTTATGTAACAGACATTAAGCCAAATTTAATCCTTTAATATATAAGCCTGAATACTTTTTTGTGTATTCAGGCTTTTTTTATTTTTGCCAACAAAGATTTAACATATAATGATTTTAATTAACTTCACTAAAAATCGCTAAATGTATTATTGCAGTTTAAATGGACAACACAATAGCCAACTACCACTAAGCGATCGTGGTTTAGCTTATGGTGACGGTGTTTTTACTACTGGCAAAGTGCTTAATGGCCAAGTTTGTTATTTAGCGCAGCATATTCAAAGGCTAATAAATAGCTGTGAAAAGCTTAATATTACCTTGCCAGATATGCATGTACTCGAACAAGAGCTGATCGAAAATGCCATGCAATATACTTGTGCGGTGGTTAAAATTATTATAACGGCAGGGCAAGGTGGTAGAGGCTATGCGCGCCAATCAACTTTGCCAAGCAACGTTATTGTGACATTTTCTCAATTTCCTGCACAATATGTACCTTGGCAACAACATGGTATTTCAGTGGGAATAAGCGAGTATCAACTTGGCATTAATCCAAGACTAGCTGGCATTAAGCACCTTAACCGTCTTGAACAAGTATTGATCCGACAAGAGTTAGATACCAGAACAGAAGACGATTTATTGGTAACTAATTGTAATGGTTATATTGTTGAAGCAAGTAGTTCAAATGTTTTTTGGTTTAAAAATGGCATTTGGTTTACGCCGATACTTTCAGACTCTGGTGTTGCAGGGCTTAAGCGACAACAAATCATTAATTTATTATCAAAATCTCAGCAAATTCAGCAAATTCATGCATCGGTAGATGAGCTAGATAATATTTCGGCTATGGTAGTTACCAATAGCGTTATGGGTATAGTGCCTGTTCACACATTCAATAAACAAACACTTTCTATTGACGTTAGTAAAACGTTGGCGATAGCTATAGACAAGGACACTTGTGATTAAAAAGATACTTTTACTCATATCGATGGTTTTTATTCTTATTGGTAGCTACCTTGTTGGCAATACCCTTTATCAAGCCAAACAGCCTATTAATCTTACTAAGCAACAGTTAATTACAATTGAAGAAGGCAGCTCCTTTCATCAATTTTCTCGTTTATTAGTAAAAAAGGGCTGGCTAGAAAATCGATTTTGGTTAAGGAATTATGTCAGATTGTATCCTGAGTTAGCGAAAATTAAGGCGGGTACTTATCAAATTCAGGCTAATATAAGTTTACAGGCATTATTAAGACAAATTGTTGCAGGTAAAGAGCATCAATTTAGCATTACCTTTGTTGAAGGCACATCAATAAAGCAGTGGTTAGAGTTACTAGCGAGTACTGAAAATATTCAACATGAAATATCTGATGTTTTTATGCAAGGTAAAGAGAATACATTTTCAGTTTCTTATGTCGACAACAAGGAAAAAATGGCCGCATTAAAGCTGCTTTCACAACAATTTACTGTGGATCGGCAATATCCAGAAGGGTACTTTTATCCTGATACATATGCTTTTTCTTTAGGTGACTCAGATATCGATATTCTTCGCAGAGCCAATAATAAAATGTTAAAAGAGCTAGATAAGCGTTGGCAAAATAGAGATAAAAATTTACCTTACAAAACTAAACATGAAGCGTTAACGATGGCGTCTATTATTGAAAAAGAAAGTGGTAAGTATGCGGAGCATGAAATAATCGCCTCTGTTTTTGTTAATCGTCTGCATAAAAAAATGCGCTTACAAACAGATCCAACCGTTATTTATGGCTTGGGAGAGAATTACTACGGTGATATTAAATTTAAGCATTTACGTGATAAAACCCCTTATAATACTCGAAAAATCAAAGGACTACCTCCTACACCTATTGCTATGCCTGGCAAAAATGCCTTAGATGCGGCTTTTGCACCAGCAAGCACGAGTTATCTATATTTTGTCAGTAATGGCAAAGGGGAGCATATATTTTCCACTAATTTGCGCGATCACAATCAAGCCGTAAAAAAGTATCAATTAAAGAATTAAACTGGGTATATATTAATGAATTCAAAAGGTAAGTTTATTGTTGTTGAAGGTATCGAAGGTGCCGGCAAGTCGTCAGCAATTAGTGTGATAGAAACGGTTCTAGCGAAACACGGTATCGACTTTATTAAAACACGTGAGCCGGGCGGAACCCCCTTGGCGGAATCGTTACGCGACATCGTGAAGTCTGCAAATCATGATGAAGTGCTAACACAAGAAACAGAGTTATTACTAATGTATGCAAGCCGCAGCCAATTGCTGGCTAATAGAATTTTACCAGCGTTAGAACAAGGTGTTTGGGTTATTGGCGATCGTCATGATCTCTCATCTCGAGCTTACCAAGGCGGTGGTCGAGAGTTTGATGATCAGGTTATGAATGCGATTGCTGAAGTAACCTTAAAAGGCTTCACGCCTGATTTAACCGTCTATTTAGATATAGCGCCGGAGTTAGGCTTAGGCCGCGCCCAAGCTAGAGGTGAGCTTGACCGCATTGAATTGGAAAAAATTGAATTTTTTGAACGTGTTCGTAATAAATATATGCAATTAGCTACAGCGTCTAACAGTACCGATATTATCGATGCGAGCCAAGCAATGTCTGTAGTGCATCAAGATGTTGCACGTGCCGTGGAAAACTTTATCGTCAATCAGCAAGGTAAGTAAATGCATTCCTGGTTATTAGGTATTCAACAGCAATTGTCTAGGCAAATAAGTGAGAATAAACTACCTCACGCTATATTGATCTCTGGTAAAAAAGGGGCTGGCTATGAAGAAGTTGCTCTTTGGCTAGTTCAGGTATTATTGTGCCAAAATGTTAATGCTGATAATCAAGCTGTGTTGCACTCTTGTGGTCAATGTAAAACTTGTCAGTTATACGCCAGTAATAGCTACCCTGACCATATAATATTAAGTTCAGACAAAACGACTATTGGCGTAGATGAAGTCCGTATTTTGAGTCAGTTTTTTGAAAAAACTGCTCATATCGGTGAACGAAAAACAGCACTAGTAAAACGCGCTGAAAGTATGAGTGTTTCAGCAGCGAATGCCTTGTTAAAAACCTTAGAAGAACCAACAGCTAATAGTTTTATTATATTAATTACCGACGGCGCAGATACCTTATTGCCGACCATTGTCAGTCGTTGTCAGAAATTTGAAATCAGGCCTCCGGTGGGCGAACAGCTGTCTTCTACCTTTTCTAATACAGCTGACGGTAAGGCACATAATAACAAGGATTTATTTGCAAATCTTAGCCATTATAGTGAATTATCTGATACAAATGTTGCTGATGCTTTTGCAGAATTTCGCGAGAATATTATGCGTTACCTATGTTATCATCAGCAACGCACTGAGGTACTCAATGTGCTTGTTGATGGTCATGGTATACGCTGGCTTGAGAAAGTTATTGTAGATTTAATGCGACATCAATGGCATTGGCAAACATGCAACGTCAGTAATATCGAGGCTCGGTTAAATGAAGAGCAACTTTGGCAAATTTATCGATTAGTACAAGCAACAAATACTAAGCTAAAAACATTAATACAAGTAAATCGACAATTTGTTAGCGAAAAGCTTCTGGTTGATATTGCAAATATAGCCAACAAAGCAGAGGAATAATTTTGGAAAATATTACGCTTGAATTTGTTTCAGATCGTGACTTATACCAATCCTATATGCCATTTATGAAAAATGGTGGATTATTTGTTCGCACGACTCAGCATTTTGACTTAGCAACAGATATAAAATTAATTGTAACCTTGCCAGACTCTTTAGAGTCTTCAGAAGTTATTGGTAAAGTATCTTGGATCACACCTATTGGTGTTCAAAATGGTACCCCAGCAGGGATTGGTGTAAGTTTTGTTGAAGACCCTGACAATATTCGTAATCAAATTGATAAAGCGATTGGCCGTTTATTAAATTCTTCTGAACCAACCTTAACTATGTAATATTCAGTTATACACTCAATAGCGAAGATATATTAAATAAAACTCGATTTAGCACGTTTGTGTGGAGACCTTTTGTGTTTATAGATTCCCATTGTCATTTAGATAGATTAAAACTCGAAGAATTTGACAATAATTTAGATAATGTTGTTAATGCAGCGCATGAAAATAAAGTAAATACCTTGTTGTGTGTTAGCGTTACACTGGAAGAATTTCCATTGATGGCGGAAAAAACCGCCAAATATGCCAATGTTTGGTTAACTTGTGGTGCACATCCGTTGAATCAGGATGACGAAATAAATCCTGAACAATTACAAAGTCTTGCAAGTAACCCTCGGGTTATTGCTATTGGTGAAACAGGGTTAGATTACTTTTACGCGCCAGAGACTAAACAGGTACAATTAGACTCATTTCGAAAACATGTGCGCGTAGCAAACCAATTAAATAAGCCGTTAATAATTCATACTCGTGATGCCCAAGAAGACACGTTAGCTATTTTGCGTGAAGAACAGGCTGACAATGTTGGTGGAATTTTACATTGTTTTACTGAAAGTTGGGAAATGGCAGAACAAGCCATAGCTATGGGGTTTTATATTTCATTTTCCGGTATTGTCACTTTCAAAAATGCCAGTGCTTTAAGGGACGTTGCGAAAAAAGTACCATCTGATCGTTTTTTAATTGAAACCGACGCACCATATTTAGCACCGGTACCACATCGCGGAAAACAAAATCAACCAGCTTATGTGGTTGAAGTTGCCAAGCATTTGGCGAGTATTCGAGGCACATCGGTGTCAGAAATCGCCAAGCAATCAACGGAAAATTTTCACCGTTTATTTGCTCAAACTAAACGATAGTGAAAACATTTCCTCACAGAAAAAAATAGCCCAAAATCACTGCTGATTTTGGGCTCAGGGGATGGCTCAAAAGGAGATGAGCCTGCGCTAATAAACTGTCAAAATATACAAACAAAAAACATAAAATCTAAACTACTAAAGAAAATTACGCTACTTAAAAACGTCTAGCGTATAACGTTGCGAGCAACAGGTTGATAAGTAACCTGTAGAATTAAGTGTAGTGTATGGTGTTTTAAATGCAATAATATTTTTTAATTATTTAAGTTTTTGTTTTTATTGGTAATGTTTGATATGCATTTTTTCTATGTTTGTTATCAAAATTTGTTTCTTCACTGCTTGTGAACGGCTTTTTCACGGGCTTTACACAGCTTTTGCACAGCTGTTTAACACGCCCTAGGCAATGATAGTTTTGTATGTCATGATATTTTCATAATAAAAACATAAAGAGAGTAGGTTTGCTAAATCGTATTTGGAGTGGTTTTTTCTTTATTGCCTTTATTTCTGCACTAGTACAATGGCTGGTGTTTGATCAGGTATTGGTTTTTGAGCAAATAGTCAATGCTATTTTTGACATGTCCAAAGTAACTGTTGATATTGCAATTGGTTTAATTGGCGTATTAAGTTTTTGGCTAGGCATGATGAAAATTGCTGAACACGCAGGGCTCATTAATAAACTTGCTCGGCTTATTTCTCCGTTATTTACCCGTTTAATGCCAGAGGTTCCAAAAGGCCACCCTGCCATTGGTTCAATGACCATGAATTTATCGGCAAACTTCCTTGGCCTAGATAATGCGGCAACGCCGTTAGGCTTAAAAGCAATGCAAGATTTGCAATCGCTTAACACTCATAAACATACCGCGACAAATGCACAAATTCTGTTTTTAGTTTTAAATACTTCGTCAGTAACATTATTTCCGATAACGGTTTTTGTATATCGTGCTCAGCAAGGGGCTATTAATCCAACTGACGTGTTTGTTCCTATTTTATTAGCGACAACGGCTTCAACCTTAGCGGGATTGTTTGCGGTCGCATTCGTACAGAAAATTAAGCTATACCAGCAAACAATAGTGCTGTACTTGTCGGGAGGTATCGCGTTAGTAGGCGGTATTGCAGCGTACTTTGCAACCCTAAGTGCCGAACTTTTAGCGCAACAGTCGTCATTGATGGGTAATTTGCTGATATTTTCAACGCTAATAAGTTTTATATTTTTTGCCTTGAAAAAGCAGGTTAATGTTTACGATAGTTTTATTGAAGGTGCGAAGCAAGGCTTTGAAACTAGTATTAAACTTATTCCATATTTATTGGCAATGTTATGTGCTATTGGTGTTTTTCGCGCTAGCGGTGCTTTAGATTTATTTGTTGAAGCCATCAGGAGTTTGGTCGTTTACTTTAATGCTGATAGCCGATTTGTTGATGCATTACCGACCGCATTAATGAACCCATTAAGTGGCTCTGGTGCACGAGCTATGATGATAGAAACGATGAATACACATGGTGCAGATTCTTTTGCCGGACGACTCGCATCAATAGTACAAGGCTCTACAGAAACAACTTTTTATGTTTTAGCTGTGTATTTTGGCTCAGTTGGCATACGCTATAGTCGCCATGCGTTAGCGTGCGGGCTTATTGCTGACTTTGCTGGTATTAGTGCCGCAATCGCAGTGTGCTATTGGTTTTTTGGTTAGCTGTATGCCTAAACCACCTAAAACTGCATCTTCAAAGGGCTTGGGTATATATTTTTAATATATCCCTTTTATTGCTAATGCATAGCGAAAGTAATTTATTCCATTAGTCATAAACCATCTTATGACGGCTTATGAGCAAATTGTCGACAGTTTATCTGTCAGTCATTATTTTTATGTTTACTTGCATTAATTTTTCTTTGTTGACTATAACGCCCCGATAAACACTTTTACTTACATTGCGTTAAGTCTATTTTGTTTTGGGTTTAGCCTGTTTTTTCGCCTATTTATTGTCAATATGTAGACTAATGTCTAAGTGTTATTGTCGACAATGTTTCGGTTTTCACATTGACTAATCGGTATTTTTAGCTATTATTAGCAACACTGTTTTCAAATGTGTCGACAATAATGGCTTTAGATAACCCAACTTCAAAAACCGCAGTGACTACCGCTGATAAAGTGTTTGAACAAATGCTCCATGCCATTGTTGAAGGCAACATTAAGGCTGGCAGTAAAATCAGCGAGCCTGAACTAGCAAAAACATATCAAATTAGTCGTTCAACTCTACGTGAAGCTCTAAACCGTTTAGAAAAGTGTCATTTAATTGAGCGTAAAGCTAATGTTGGCTCGCGCGTTGTTGAGTGCACAACCGCGGGGTTATTGGAAATTTATGTGGTGCGTGAAGCACTTGAAGGTATGGCCTGTCGGCAAGCTGCAATGAATATGAGTGATGACGAAATTACCGACATGAAAGCCATGTTAGCACAGCACAGCAATTCAAAGGGGCTGCGTGATGGTGTGTCGTATTACCAAGAAGAAGGCGATTTAGACTTTCATTATAAAGTCATTTTAGGTAGCCATAATCAGCAATTGATCAATATTCTATGTGGCCAGTTATACCATTTAGTACGCATGTATCGTTGTCAGTTTGGTATGAATAGCCCACGAGCAACCAAAGCCTTTGGTGAGCACTCTCGTATTATCGAAGCCATTGCCGATCGCGATGGCGAATTAGCTGAAATGCTTATGAGAAGACATATTGCCGCTTCAAGAAAAAATATCGAAAACAAAATTAATCAACAAAATTAGCGTAATTACGCGTTATTGCCTAATAAATTTATTACAACATTTTACTTAAAAAGGACAATATTATGTCTACAGCTCAATCTTCAACTCAGTTGTCTCCGGGTGCGAAATTTCGTCAAGCACTTGTTGATAATAAGCCACTGCAAGTGGTCGGTACCATTAATGCTTATTGCGCCATGATGGCGGAGCAACTTGGCCATCAAGCGATTTACCTGTCAGGTGGTGGTGTTGCAAATGCGTCATACGGTTTGCCCGACTTAGGTATGACATCTTTAAATGACGTTATTGCCGATGTGCAACGTATCACCGCCGCTTCTAGCCTACCTTTGCTTGTAGATATCGACACGGGGTGGGGCGGCGCATTTAATATTGCTAAAACCATACGTGATATGGAAAAAGCCGGTGCCGCAGCGGTTCACCTTGAAGATCAAGTTGCACAAAAGCGTTGTGGTCATCGCCCTAACAAAGAAATTGTTTCAACAGAGGAAATGGTTGACCGTATTAAAGCCGCGGTTGATGCCCGTACAGATAAAGACTTTTTTATTATGGCGCGTACTGATGCCTTTGCTCAAGAAGGCTTAGAAGCAGCATTAGAACGTGCAAAAGCTTATGTTGCAGCGGGCGCTGATGGTATTTTCGCAGAAGCGGTGAAAACAGAAGAACATTACCGGGCCTTCACCGAAGCACTAGATGTACCGGTTTTAGCAAATATTACTGAGTTTGGCCAGACCGAGCTATGGAATAAAGAGCAGTTAGGAGCATGGGGCTGCGCTATGGTGCTTTACCCGTTGTCGGCATTTAGAGCTATGAATAAAGCGGCCGAGTCAGTTTACAAAACCTTGCTAGCTGACGGTGATCAAAAAGCAGAAATTGATAATATGCAAACCCGCATGGATTTATACGATTACCTTGGCTATCACGATTACGAACAAAAGCTTGATGCTTTGTTCTCTGAAGGTAAAAACAAATAAAATTTAATCGAATTTAACAATTAAAATTATAAATTAGCTCTCGGTGGCTAAGCAATGCCACCAAAGTAATAGAGGAAAGAATGATGACAGATAAGAAACTTTCAGGCGCTGGCCTTCGTGGACAAAGTGCAGGTGAAACAGCTTTATGTACTGTAGGTAAATCAGGTAGTGGCTTAACTTATTGCGGTTATGATGTTGCAGATTTAGCAGAAAATGCAACGTTTGAAGAGGTTGCATATTTACTTTTTAACGGTGAGTTACCTAATGAGGCAGAGCTAGCCGACTATAAAAATGAACTAATGGCAATGCGTGATTTGCCTCAGGCACTAAAAGAAGTTTTACAACGCATTCCAGCTAGCGCGCATCCGATGGATGTTATGCGTACTGGTTGTTCATTTTTGGGTAACCTTGAACCTGAAAATGACTTTTCAGAGCAACGAAAAGCGGCAAATCGCTTATTAGCAGCGTTTCCTGCCATTATGTGTTACTGGTATAAGTTTAGTCATGACAATATTGAAATAGATTGTATTACCGATGAAGATTCACTTGGAGGGCATTTTTTACGTTTACTTAATGGTACAACACCATCAGAGCAACACCGCCGTGTAATGGATGTTTCCTTAATTCTATATGCTGAGCATGAATTTAATGCTTCAACCTTTACTGCTCGTGTTTGTGCTTCAACGCTTTCTGATATGTTTTCATGTGTTACTGGCGCTATTGGTACGCTGCGCGGACCATTGCATGGTGGTGCAAATGAAGCGGCAATGGATATGATTGAGAAGTTTAAGTCGCCTGAAGATGCCAAAGAACAAATGGCTGGCATGTTAGAGCGTAAAGAGAAAATCATGGGTTTTGGTCATGCCATTTACCGCACTTCAGACCCACGTAACGTTATTATTAAAGCGTGGTCAGAAAAGTTAGCCGCTGAAAATGGTGATACATCGCTTTATGATATTTCTGTGGCTTGTGAAGAGTTTATGTGGGATACGAAAAAATTATTTTGTAATGCTGATTTTTTCCACGCTTCAACTTATAACTACATGGGTATTCCTACGAAACTATTTACGCCAATATTCGTTTGTTCACGACTAACTGGCTGGGCAGCACATGTTATGGAACAACGTGCCAACAACCGTATTATTCGCCCGTCAGCGGATTATACCGGAGCTGAGCCACGTAAGGTTATAGCAATCTCAAAAAGATAGTTTGACTCGTCATTAACTAGGTTATCTTAGTATAGGGGTGCATTGAGTGAATAACTTTTACGTACTCCTTTTTCTAAAAAGTGGAACAAATTATGAATTATGATTATCGCAAACCGTTGCCAGGTTATAAAGTTAATGGTGCAACGATAGACTTTTTTGATACTCGTGCGGCTATCGAAACAATAAAACCGGGGGCTTACAAAAAGCTACCTTATACTTCTCGCGTACTTGCAGAGCAGTTGGTTAGGAAATGTGAACCAGCATCACTAACTGACTCTTTAAAGCAAATTATTGAAAGTAAGCAAGACTTAGATTTTCCGTGGTATCCGGCTCGTGTTGTTTGTCACGACATTCTTGGCCAAACCGCGTTAGTAGATTTAGCTGGTTTGCGTGATGCTATTGCTGAACAAGGTGGAGATCCTGCGAAAGTAAACCCTGTTGTGCCAACACAACTGATTGTTGACCACTCACTCGCTGTCGAACATGGCGGTTTTGACCCTGACGCATTTGATAAAAACCGTGCCGTTGAAGACCGACGAAATGAAGACAGATTCCACTTTATTGAATGGACAAAAACGGCTTTTAAGAATGTTGATGTTATTCCTGCGGGTAATGGCATTATGCATCAAATTAACTTAGAAAAAATGTCTCCTGTCATTCAAGCGCGAGATGGCGTTGCTTTTCCTGATACTTGTGTCGGTACTGATTCACATACACCTCATGTTGATGCTCTAGGTGTAATTGCGATTGGTGTAGGTGGCTTAGAAGCTGAAACTGTGATGTTAGGTCGCCCGTCTATGATGCGCTTACCTAATATTATCGGTGTAAAACTTGTTGGTAAACGTCAACCGGGTATTACCGCAACTGATATTGTGCTAGCAATAACTGAATTTTTACGTAATGAGAAAGTGGTATCGAGCTACTTAGAGTTTTTTGGTGAAGGTACGGTTGATTTAACCATAGGCGATCGCGCAACTATTTCTAATATGACACCAGAATATGGGGCATCGGCTGGGATGTTCTACATTGACCAACAAACTATCGACTATTTAAAACTAACTGGTCGTGATCCTGAACAGGTTGAACTAGTTGAAACCTACGCAAAACACACTGGTTTATGGGCTGATGATTTAGTTGAAGCAGAATATGCACGTGTAATTGAATTTGATTTATCAAGTGTTGGTCGCAATATGGCTGGGCCGTCAAACCCTCATCGCCGTTTAGCGACAGCAGATCTTGCCTCTAAAGGTATTGCTAAAGAATTGGATAACTGTAAAGCGCAAGAGCAATCAGGTGCAATGCCGGATGGCGCTGTAATCATTGCCGCGATTACCAGTTGTACTAACACCTCGAATCCACGCAATGTTGTTGCTGCAGGTCTTGTTGCTAAAAAAGCTAATGAGTTAGGTTTAATCCGTAAACCTTGGGTTAAGTCATCTTTTGCACCTGGCTCAAAAGTCGCAAAACTGTACCTTGAAGAAGCAGGTTTATTGCCAGAAATGGAAAAGTTAGGCTTTGGTATTGTCGCTTATGCTTGTACAACATGTAACGGTATGTCAGGTGCGTTAGACCCGAAAATTCAACAAGAAGTGATAGAGCGAGATCTTTATTCAACCGCTGTATTATCAGGTAATCGAAACTTCGACGGTCGAATTCATCCTTACGCAAAACAAGCATTTTTAGCGTCGCCACCATTAGTGGTTGCTTATGCAATAGCTGGTACTATTCGTTTTGATATCGAGAAAGATGTTTTAGGACAAGATCAGCAAGGAAATGACATTACCTTAAAAGACATTTGGCCAAGTGATGAAGAAATTGACGATATTGTTAATGAATTTGTTAAACCAGAGCAATTCAAAAAAATCTATACGCCAATGTTTGATTTAGGCGCTTTTGAGCCTGCAGAAAGCCCACTTTATGATTGGCGAGAAATGAGTACTTATATTCGTCGCCCACCATATTGGGAAGGGGCTTTAGCGGGTGAACGCACTATGAAAGGAATGCGTCCATTGGCTGTACTTGGCGATAATATCACCACAGATCATCTATCACCTTCTAATGCCATTCTTCTTGACAGTGCCGCAGGTGCTTATCTTGATAAAATGGGGCTACCAGAAGAGGACTTTAACTCATACGCGACACACCGTGGAGACCATTTAACGGCTCAGCGCGCAACATTTGCAAATCCTAAGTTATTCAATGAAATGTGCCGAGATGAAAATGGTGAGGTTAAACAAGGCTCACTTGCGCGTGTAGAGCCCGAAGGTACAGTTACCCGTATGTGGGAAGCAATTGAAACCTATATGTCACGTAAGCAGCCATTAATTATTATTGCTGGCGCTGACTATGGTCAAGGTTCATCTCGAGACTGGGCAGCTAAAGGTGTACGTTTAGCTGGGGTTGAAGTTATTGTTGCCGAAGGTTTCGAACGTATTCACCGTACTAACTTGGTGGGTATGGGAGTGCTACCACTAGAGTTTATTAATGGTGACAATCGACATACTTATAATATTGATGGTACTGAGTCATACGATGTTATCGGCGAACGAACGCCCGGCGCTTTGTTGACGTTAATTATAAATCGTAAAAACGGCGAGCAAATTGAAGTGCCAGTTAAATGTCGCTTAGATACAGCAGAAGAAGTTTCGGTTTATGCCGCTGGCGGTGTCTTACAACGATTCGCTCAAGACTTTTTAGAGTCTAATGCTTAAATATCACTAACGTCTTGATGTGTAATAAGCGGTATTCATACCGCTTTTTACTTTTCTTCAGATAATTAAAAAAGGAAATAGCAATGGCATTTGTTCCTCAAGTAAAAATTCCTGCTACTTATATGCGTGGTGGTACTTCTAAAGGCGTTTTTTTCAATTTAACGGATCTACCAGAGCGTTGCCAAGTGCCGGGAGAAGCACGTGATAATATGTTGTTACGTGTTATTGGTAGTCCTGACCCATATGGCAAACAAACGGATGGTATGGGCGGAGCAACTTCAAGTACGAGTAAAACAGTCATTTTGGCAAAAAGTGACCAGCCCGATCATGACGTCGACTATCTTTTTGGTCAGGTCGCTATTGACAAAGCTTTTGTTGACTGGAGTGGGAATTGCGGCAATTTAACGGCTGCAGTCGGCTCATTTGCCATCAATTCCGGTTTGGTTTCTTCAGAACGAATTCCACAAAATGGTGTTTGCACCGTGCGAATATGGCAGAAAAACATTGCTAAAACGATTATTGCGCAAGTGCCCATTGTTAATGGTCAAGTGCAAGAAACCGGAGACTTTGAACTTGATGGCGTTACCTTTCCTGCAGCCGAAGTGCCGGTTGAATTTATTGCACCGGTTGACCCATCTGAAGCTATGTTTCCAACGGGCAATGTTGTTGATGAATTAGAGGTGCCAGAAATTGGTACTTTTAAAGCAACTATGATCACCGCCGGAATTCCAACGATTTTCTTAAATGCTGAAGACATTGGTTATTCCGGCACTGAACTGCAAGATGCCATTAACAATGACGAAGATGCATTACAACGCTTTGAAACTATTCGCGCCTATGGCGCAAAGAAAATGGGCTTAATTACTGATATTTCTGAAGCAGCAGCTCGTCAACATACCCCAAAAGTTGCCTTTGTTAGCACTGCCAAAGACTATGTTACTTCAAGTGACAAAGCTGTTTCGGCACAAGATATTAACTTGCATGTACGGGCATTATCTATGGGGAAATTGCATCATGCCATGATGGGAACAGCAGCTGTTGCCATAGGTACAGCGGCGGCAATTCCAGGTACTTTAGTTAATTTAGCAGCCGGTGGCGGTGAGCGAGAATCAGTTATTTTTGGTCACCCATCAGGGACACTGAAAGTAGGCGCACAAGCAGCAAATATTGATAACTTCTGGACAGTCAATAAAGCTGTGATGAGTCGTAGTGCGAGAATATTAATGGAAGGCTGGGTTCGAATTCCCGGAGATTCATTTTAACCTTTTTTGACGTTATTAAACTTAGTTATTGGAAATAATTAAAAAAGCGCGAATTACTTTTATGGTTTTCGCGTTTTTTTATGGGAATTTATTATTAGCACCAACAATAACTATTATATAGTAAGCTTATTGTGTGCTTATAGGTAATGCTATAAATACTATGAGCGAAAGCAAACGTAACTTAACACTTATTTCCACTATACTTACAGGGCTTAAAATGCGATTTATTTTACTATCCATCATTATTTTTCTACCATTCATGACTAAAGCTGCTGTAATCACAATACCAGAAAACTTGCTTGTTGAAAGCGTAAATGGCGTTGAGCAAGCAAGCTCTTTTTTTGCAAAAAAAACTAGCATAGAAGTTACTAAAGGTGACCATATTTTGGTATTAAAATATCAAGATTTATTTGATGGCGATGATGACCATACCACAGTGCGCTCAAAGCCATTTGTTGTGTTATTCACGTTAAGTAGTGAGACTGATGCCAAGGCCAATATTGCAGTTGAAATGCCAATGTTAGATGATGTCAAAACAGCAAAAGAATTTGCAAAAAATCCAAAAGTGCGACTAGTAGGTGACGACCGAGAAGAGATTGCAAGTATTAGCGAGTCATTATTATCTTTTAATGCAAAAGAAAAATTTCAACAGTTACCACAGAGTAAAAAATCACATCATCAAGCGGTTATCAAAAGTAAGAATAGGAAAACCTCAAACGCAATGAAAACTTCAAATCACTTTGATGTTTCTAACCAAAATGTATCACAATTAGAGCAGCTTAAAAGCATGTGGCAACAAAGTAGCAAAGCGGAGCAAGATGCATTTGTACATTATATTTTAGCGCAGCAACAGGCAGCGTTAAAATCAAATAAGTAAGGGAGATTTATGCGCTTTATTGTAACCTTGTGTATTGTTTTTAGCACAGCTACTTTCGCAGATAATATGCTACACGCAGGAAGTAGTAAAAGTATTGAAGTGACAGGTTTCGGTGAAGCTAACGTTGATATAAAATCTCAGCAAATCAAATTCTCTGTTGAGAGGCGTGGTACCAGTGCGGTTAAAGTAAAACAGGCCGTTGAGCATCAAACCAAGTTGCTTCAGCAATTCGTAACGAAAAATACCAAAAAAGTTAAAATAATCGCCAAGCAGGCTGTAACTTTAGATGTTTCTTATCCAGCCCTGAATAATACAATAGAGCAAGTAGAATTTATTTCTCGTTTGCCAAATAATTTACCTGCTAAAATTAATACTAAGCCCCAGTTAACTACGAGTGTGAATAAAAATGCCTTGATAGAGGCTAAGCTAGAAATTGATGTGATGATTTTAAATCGCGAGTTTTATCCACACTTTATTGATTATTTGTTTAAACTTGGCATAACGAACATACAATCGACAGAAATTTCTCTAGAAATTTACCAAGAACATTATCAACAGGCACTAGAGCGCGCATTAAACAATGCAAAACAAAAAGCTAATAAAATAGCAGAAGAATTAAATATTGTTGTTAATGGCGTTGTTACGGTTCAGGAAATTATCCCTAATAATGGTAAAGGCGATGCTGTGTACGAACATGTAAGCAATACTTTCAACAGTAACAAAAGCGCCGAACAGGAAGTTGTAAAAGCGCAAGTTAAAGTGGTATTTGCCATAAAACCATAAAAATTGACGATATAATTGCTAATTGCCACCGATAGCACTTTAATTTATTGCGCTATCGGGGTATGTTATGCGCTTTTATCTTTGGCAGCATTATTAATGACTAAAAATAGCTTTTATCATGACCTGTTTACTCAAGTTGAAGCGTTAATCAGTGATGAATCTGACGTTATTGCTAATATGGCAAATGTCAGCGCTTTATTATTTGAACAATTAACCGAAGTTAATTGGGTGGGCTTTTATCGCATGGTTAATAATGAACTGATTCTTGGGCCATTCCAAGGCAAAGTTGCTTGTATTCGAATTCCTGTGGGCCGTGGTGTTTGTGGCACCGCCGCAGGTGAAAATAAAACACAGCGAATTGATGATGTACATGCCTTTGATGGGCACATTGCCTGTGACGCTAGTAGTAATGCCGAAATAGTTATACCGGTAACATTAAACGGCCAAGTTATTGCGGTATTAGATATTGATAGCACGGCGTTTAATCGTTTTGATAGTGACGACCAAGCGGGTTTAGAGAAAATAATTAGTTTATTTGAAAATACCATGATCAAACATGGCGTGGTAAACTAATGAAAGAGTTTGTGGTAATTCATGATTATCTTGTGTCAGAAGCCGTTGTTGGTGACTGGGATGGACAAGAAGAAATTGTTGCTGAGCGTATTAACGAAATTTATCATACCGTTTATGACTTGGCTGAAGAAGATATTGCACCAGAGGTTTTAGAAGCATTGTTGTCTTTGGTGTGGGACACGTGGATAGGGCAAGAAGCCTTAGCCGAAATTGAAAGTGAAGATATTTATGATTGGTGCCGACATGTGTTGGAAAATCGAGAACAGTATCTTTCAGAACAGAGTTAAAAATTTTTAAAAGTTGTATTTATGGAACCTAAAACAGAAAGCGAAGTAAACGTAGCGGCAGATGCACCAGTTGAATCAACTGAGGCTGTTGAAGTTAAGCGAATCAGCACTAAAGAAATTATTGCGTATTTAGCAGAGAAATTTCCTGCGTGTTTTTCAACAGAAGGTCATGCAAAACCTCTTAAAATTGGTATTTTCCAAGATTTAGCTGAAAAACTTGCCGATGATGAAACGGTTAGTAAAACACGTTTACGTCAAGCGCTTAGACATTACACCAGCAGCTGGCGTTACTTAAAAGCCATCAAGGTTGGTAGTTTTCGTGTCGACATTGACGGCAATAACTCTGCTGAAATCGATCAAGAACAAGCTGACTATGCAAGTAAAACGCTAAAAGAAAGCCAAGAAAAGTTTGGTAACAAAAATAATAAAGATAAAGTTGCGAAAAAACCATTTAAAGGCAATGCTAATAACGGAACTAAGTCTGTTAAAAAAGACTCTACAGAAAAGAATCGTAAAGAAAAGTTTAACAACGTTAAGTCTTCAAAACGTTCAGCACCAAAAGCTGCAGTTAAACTAAAACCTGTAGAAACAAGTAATGTTGTGGTAGGCAAGCATATCAAAGTACAGCTAGGGCAATCTTCAATGGATGCCGTGATTACTGAAGTATCAGGAAATGATGTTAGCGTGCAATTGAATTCAGGTATGGTTGTTAAAACACAAGTTAAAAATATATTTACTGAATAAATTTGGAGTATGTGCATGCATAAATTTTGTCGTATAGCTATTGCAGTATCATTATCAGTTTCTGGTTTAGCGGCGGTTGCCGACACTAAGGAAGAAAATAAATCGCTTCCTATATTGGCGCCAGAAAGCCAGCATGCAACCTCAACTAAGCGAATTACGGCACAATTTACCCGTGCGCATTACAAGCAAATTAAAATAGATGACTTATTGTCAGAGCAAATTTTTGATCGCTATATTAAACAGCTTGATTACGCACGTAATGTTTTTCTAGCCTCTGATGTTGAAGGTTTTGAACAATATCGTGATGACTTTGACACTGTTATTGCTCGTGGTAAATTAGATATTGCCTACCAAATTTATAACCTTAATTTACAACGTCGTTTAGAGCGTTATAACTACGCATTAAGTTTACTTGAAAACGAAAAACCATTTAATTTTGAATTGGACGAGTCGTACAATTTTGACCGTGAAGATGCAGTGCGCCCAACATCAGTTGCTGAATTAAATGAATTATGGCGAAAAAAAGTTAAATACGATGCCTTGAATTTAACTTTAGCAGGTAAAGAGTGGCCAAAAATTCAAGAAGTGCTTGGCAAACGTTACCGTTATGCCATTAAACGCTTAAAGCAAAGTGAAAGTGAAGACGTTTTTCAAGTGGTAATGAATAGCTTTGCTCGTGTTGTTGAACCTCACACTTCCTATTTATCGCCTCGTAATGCCGAACGCTTTCAAATGGAAATGAACCTGTCATTAGAAGGTATTGGTGCGGTACTGCGTGCCGAAGAAGATTATACCGTTATTCAAAGTGTCGTATCTGGTGGCCCTGCGGATAAGTCTAATGAGTTAAAGCCTAAAGATAGAATTGTCGGTGTTTCTCAAGACGATAAAGAATTTGTCGATGTTATTGGCTGGCGACTTGATGATGTCGTTGAACTCATTAAGGGGCCAAAAGGCAGTAAAGTTCGTTTGCAAGTACTTGGCGCTGATTCAGAAGATGATGGCAGTATTAAAGTCGTATCAATTATACGCGATACCATTAAATTAGAAGATAGAGCGGCAAAGTCTGAAGTTTATTTTGAAAAAGAAGGCGATAAAAATAGTAAGAAATTGGGCGTAATTACCATCCCAAGTTTTTACAATAATCTTTCTCGCGACGTGAAGCTGGAAATTGCTAAGCTTAAAGATGAAAATGTTGAAGGTATTATTGTTGATTTACGTGGTAACGGTGGCGGTTCATTAACAGAAGCGACACTATTAACAGGTTTATTTATCGATAAAGGACCTGTAGTACAAGTACGTGATGGTGCTAATCGGGTACAGGTGAATAGCGACAAAGATGGCATCAGTTATTATGATGGCCCGTTAACTGTCATGGTTGATCGCTACAGTGCTTCAGCATCAGAAATATTTTCTGCCGCCATTCAAGATTATGGGCGTGGTGTTATTGTCGGAGAACATACCTTTGGTAAAGGCACAGTACAGCAACATCGTGGTTTAGGTCGTGTTTATGATTTATATGACAATCCATTTGGAAGCATTCAATTTACCATAGCTAAATTTTACCGTATAAATGGTGGTAGTACGCAACATCGAGGTGTGTTACCAGATATTAATTTCCCTTCAGCGGTTGACCCAGCAGATTGGGGCGAAAGTCGTGAAGAGAATGCGTTACCTTGGGACCAAATACCTAAAGCTCGTTACAATAAGTTAAGTGATATTAGTCAAGATCTTACGTATTTGAACTCGTTACATAGCTCTCGTGTAGTTGACAACCCAGAGTTTAATTATTTATTGTCAGATATCGAAGAGTACAAAGCCGAAAAAGATGATAAAACGATATCATTGAACTTAGCGACTAGAAAAGAAAAAAGGGAAGCGCGTAAAGCCAAGCAATTGAAAAGGGCCAATGAGCGGCTAACGTTAATGGGCAAAGATAAAGTTGCCAGCTTAGATGACTTACCTGATGATTTAGAGGAATTAGATCCGTTTTTAGATGAAACGGCAAAAATTACTTTTGATTTAGTTTCATTAGGAAAGGTCGCTAAAAAATAAATTTGTATAATCGATTTTATAAGCCACCTCAGGGTGGCTTTTTATTGTGCCGAAGAATAATAGCGGGCTTGTAGTTTTACTTAATATTGCTGCATATTTATTCTTGAATAGCCTATTAATAAAGGGCTTGTTAAGTGAAAAGCGTAAGATAAAACTTGCACAATTTGTTAACAGTCGGCATCTTAACTATCACGAAAACAAAATCACTATAATAAATAAGATAATAAGGTGTAAATTTATCTATGTCTGAACCTCAATCTTTACGACAACCATCAATGCTTGACGCATCAATACCAATTATTGCTTTAATTGCAATGTTAGCGGCCGCTGTAACGTTTTTTGGTGATAATTCCTCCTATGGTCCAAACCAAATTGCTTTATTGGCCAGTATGGGGATTGCAATTATTATTGGTTTAAAAAATGGCGCTAGTTGGGTTCAAATAGATAAAGCGATTGTTAAAGGAATCTCCTTATCACTGAGTGCAATATTGATTTTACTTTCAGTTGGCGCACTAATTGGTACTTGGCTGCTGTCAGGTACTGTGCCAACCATGATTTATTACGGTTTAAAAATACTAGACCCAACTTGGTTTTATGCGGCGTCATGTGTCATTTGTGGCATAGTTGCTATGAGTATAGGTAGCTCATGGACAACGGCGGCAACTATAGGTGTTGCTTTGCTCGGTATTGCTCAGGGTCTAGGCTTGTCGCCAGAAATTACTGCAGGTGCTGTAATTTCAGGGGCGTACTTTGGTGATAAAATTTCACCTTTATCAGAAACAACTAACTTAGCACCAGCGGTTGCTGGCAGCGAATTATTTGCTCATATTCGTTACATGTTATGGACGACAGTGCCATCGATATGTACCGCGTTAATTCTCTTTATTATTTTGGGTTTAACGGAAACGGCTACGGCAAGTGATAATTCAATCGCGATGCTAAACGAACAACTTGCCAGTCAATTTGAGTTAAGTATTTTTAATCTTATTCCTTTAGTTATTCTATTAGGGTTGGCGATTAAAAAAGTACCGGCATTTCCAGCGGTTTCAATTGGCGCCTTAATGGGAGCGTTATGGGCCATTGTTTTCCAACAAGACTTGATTGCCCGTTTGGCAGCAGATGGTTTAGATAGCATGACGGCTAACGTAACTGTTGTTTGGAGCGCATTTTATGATGGCGTTGCTGTTGAAACAGGTAATGATGAACTAAATAAATTACTAAGTGGTGGCGGTATGGCCAGTATGCTTAATACCATTTGGCTGATTATGTGTGCGTTAAGTTTTGGTGCGGTATTAGAGCATTTAGGTATGTTGCGTAAGTTTGTCAATGTGATCCTTGCATCAGCTAAATCGACAGGAAGCTTAATTGCAAGCACTGTTGGTACTTGTATTGGTACTAACTTAATTACCGCCGATCAATACATGGCTATAGTTATGCCAGGGCGTATGTACAAAGAAGAGTATAATCGCCGCGGTTTAGACCCTGTTGTGTTAAGTCGTACATTAGAAGACTCGGGCACAATTACTTCACCACTTATTCCTTGGAATACCTGTGGTGCATATATGTATGGCGTACTGCTAGTAAACCCATTTGACTATATCTTTTATTGTTTCTTTAACTTAATTAATCCGATATTGGCAGTTGTATATGGTTTTATGGGCTTTAAAATTAAAAAATTAGTGACAAATAAGTAAAATATTTTCAAAATTAATAATTATTCACAAAGCCTGTTCATAACAGGCTTTTTATTATTTCCAGTTAGTGTCGATTGTAGACAATGATTTAAATTATCAGTTAAGGATTTCCATGAGCGATTTTACTCCACGTTATTTAGCAGATTACCAGCGGTCAAATTTCGCTATTTCTACCGTTGATTTAACCTTTGAACTTGATGAACATAAAACACGCGTCACTAACCGCATGCAAATTTCTAAAACAGTATTAGGTGAGCAACCGCTAGTATTAGATGGTGAACACCTAAAGCTACTAGCGATTTCGTTTAACCAGAAAGAGTTACACGAAAGTTTATATCAGCTCGATGATACTTCTTTAACGATAAATGTATCTGAGCCGGATTTTGTTTTAGAAATTGTGACGGAAATCAATCCTACAGAAAATACTGCACTCGAAGGTTTATTCAAATCGGGTGATGCGTACTGTACTCAGTGTGAAGCAGAAGGGTTTAGACGAATTACCTATTATCTTGATAGGCCAGATGTAATGGCAACTTTTACCACGAAAGTTATTGCCAATAAAAAACAATACCCGTACTTACTTTCTAATGGTAATAAAATAGCAACTGGCGATGTAGGGGGCGACAATCACTTTGTACAGTGGCATGATCCACATCCAAAGCCAGCCTATCTTTTTGCTTTAGTCGCCGGTGACTTTGATGTTTTAACTGACAATTATATAACTTCGTCAAACCGTGACGTTGCGTTAGAGATATTTGTTGATAAAGGAAATTTAAAAAAAGCGCACCATGCCATGTCATCACTAAAGCATTCAATGGCGTGGGACGAAGATACCTTTGGCCTTGAGTATGACTTAGATATCTACATGATAGTTGCCGTTGATTTTTTCAATATGGGGGCAATGGAAAACAAAGGCCTTAATGTTTTTAATAGTAAGTTTGTATTAGCCGATGAGAAAAGTGCAACGGATCTTGATTATTTTAATGTAGAAGCTGTTATCGCACATGAGTATTTTCATAACTGGACAGGAAATCGAGTTACCTGTCGAGATTGGTTTCAATTAAGCTTAAAAGAAGGTTTAACTGTTTTTCGTGATCAGCAATTTAGTGCCGACATGCACTCTGCTGCAGTTACACGTATTCAAAATGTCAGAGTGTTGCGTTCAATGCAATTTGCTGAAGATGCAGGGCCTATGGCGCATCCAATTCGACCAGAAAAAGTATTGGAAATGAACAACTTCTATACTTTAACTGTGTACGAAAAAGGCTCTGAGGTTATTCGTATGATTCATACCTTATTAGGAGCTGATAAATTTAGACTTGGTTTAGAACTTTATTTTCAGCGTTTTGATGGTATGGCAGTAACATGTGATGACTTTGTTAATGCTATGGCTGATGCTTCAAATATTGATCTATCACAGTTTAAACGTTGGTATGAACAAGCGGGTACCCCGCAACTTACAGTGCAAGAACAATTTGATAGTGAAAGTCAAAAATATCAATTAACCATAGCACAAAGTAATAATGAACAAGCTGCACTACATATCCCAGTTGGCATCGAATTAATTGACAGTGATAACAAACAAAGTACATCACACTTATTACAGTTAACCGAGCAACAACAATCATGGACTTTTGACAACTATAATAATAAACCCGTACTGGCACTACTAACGGGGTTTACAGCACCAGTAAAAGTGAACTTTGTTCAGGCTGATGATGAGCTCGCAGTTATTTTAAAAAATGCTCAAGATGACTTTTGTCGCTGGGATGCAGGGCAAATATTGTTATCAAACCATATTAAAAAGGTAATGCTAACACCTGAATTACCATTGCCAAGTAGTGTTATTAGCACTTTTACTCACCTATTAAATGCTGATATATCTCCAGCATTGAAAGCAGAGCAATTAACCTTGCCTAGCTTTAATGAATTAGCTGATAGTATCGAAGAAGTAGATCCTATCGCTTTGCTTGACGCAATAGATACTGTTAAACAGGGACTTGCGGAAACGCTTGAGGAGTTGTTTTTAAAACATTATCAAGATAATACCCAAACCGCGTTTGAAAATAATGGTGAAGCAATAGGGCAGCGAGCATTGAAAAATATTTGTCTTTCATATTTAAGCACAATTGCATCCAAGCAATACTTATTGCCTGTGCAATTTAACAGCGCCCATAATATGACTGACAGCCTTGCCGCTTTAAACTGTGCCGCAAAATCTAATGCTGACAGTTTTGATAACATGATGGCTGAGTTTGAAAATCAATGGAGTAGCACTACATTAGTTATGGATAAGTGGTTCGCGATTCAAGCAATTGTTAACAATGAAACCATATACAATAATTTAGATCAATTACTAGAGCATCCATTGTTTTCTTTGAAAAATCCCAATAGAGCTCGGTCATTAATTGGTGCATTTACCATGAATAACCCAAGATATTTTCATTGCCTTAGTGGTAGAGGTTACCAATTCTTAATTGCGCAAATTAAATTGTTAGATAGTATTAACCCGCAAGTAGCATCACGTTTGATCACACCACTGATTCAATTTTCATCTTTTGATAAACAGCGTCAGAAATTAATTAAAACTTTGTTAATCGATTTGTCTAATCAAAACGGCTTGTCGAAAGACCTAAAAGAAAAGCTTGATGCGGCTTTAAATTAATAGGTGTTATTGTGAAATATTTTTTTAATATTAACATGACTAGTCATGAATTTTTGCCCTACTACCAAGGTCAAGTGCAAAGCATAATTGTAAGAACACATGAAGGTATGCGAGTTGAATTTCCCGCGATGCACTTGCGAAATTATGTTACCGCAAGTGGCATAAAAGGGCAGTTTTGCTTGCAAACTAAGAACAATAAGTTTTTATCTTTAGAAAAAATCAATTAATTAGAGCCTTTGCTTTAAACAGTGGTCAGACCATTATTTTTGATTTGTAATATTTTGTAGACATGAATACGACTGTTAATTTTGTTCATTATCTGCACCTTTCTTCTTACTATAAAAAGCTGTTTTAAACGCGTGTTTTAAACGGCTTTTTCTTCTCATCAGATGACTTGACTCAAGTCTTTAAAATAAAGGGCTTTAACTAATGTTTTAGCACTTGCCACATTGCAAAAATGATGTAATTATTGTTTCATACCATTTACGTGGATTTATAAAAATAAAAATGCAGAATCGCATCTGGGGAGATAACAAATGAAACAAAACCTTCGCAACGGGTTTTACAAGAAGCCACTGGCTTTAAGTATTGCTGCCGCCATGATGACATTAGCAGGTGCTAGTGCTCAGGCAACCAACTTTCAGTTAGGGGATTTCGATATAAGTTTCGATTCAACATTTTCTGCAGGTACAAGTTGGCGTGTAGAAAATCGAAACTGGAATGATAATATTGGTAAGTCTAACAATCCTCAAGTAACTAGCGCTTACGATTTAACTAAATATCACCCAATTTTAAATGTAAATCCTAATGCTGATACCGTGTGGAATAGTGCAGGTAGTTATTCTACCAATGGTGATAATGGCAATTTGAATTATGATGCTAAAGAAAGCTTTTCTAAACTGATCAAAGGTTCTCATGAATTAGATGTACGCTATGAAAACTTAGGTTTTTTCGCTCGCGGTATGTATTTTTATGATTTTGAAATGATGGATAGTGACAGAGCATGGACTAACCCTCATTCAGGTAAAGTTAATGATCCATGTCGTGATAAAGAAGCTCGCGACCAAGTATGTCGTGATATTCGTTTATTAGATGCCTTTGTTTACGGTGATTTTGATATTGGTGAAATGCCATTTTCCGTCCGCGTCGGCCAACAAGTGATTAGCTGGGGGGAAAGTACCTTAATTTCACATGGAATTAGTGAACTAAACCCGGTTGATATTGCTCGATTGAAAGCACCAGGTGCAGAATTAAAAGAAGCCTTTATCCCATTTGGAGCAGTTTGGGGCTCGTTAGGAGTTACCGAAAATTTCAATGTTGAAATGTTTTACCAATACAGCTGGGAAAAAACTGTGCTACCAGCACCAGGTAGTTATTTTTCTACCAATGATTTTGCCGGCGATGGTGGTCAATTTAATAATGTACAATTAAATTTTGCTAGTAATCCAGATATGGATCTAGATTCGCTAATCACAGACTTAAATGCCTTAAGAGCTAACATATTAAATGGTAATGTAGCAATGGCTGATGCGGGTAGTGCATATGTTGGTGGCTTCCCAACTAAATTAACATTGCGCCAAGCTGATGCGGAAAATGATCCTGATGATGGCGGCCAATATGGTTTACGTTTATCTTGGTTTTTACCTGAGTTAAATGATACAGAAATTAGTTTATATCACATGAACTATCACAGTCGCCGTCCTGTATTTTCGGGTATTACTGCTGATTTTAGTGCTGAAGCATTAGAACATGATGTAAGGATGTTGGCATCGACTGAAATCACTTATGATAACTATACTAACTTAAAAGCGTTTTCACGTGTTGAACTTGATTATGTTGAAGATATAAAACTTTATGCTTTGAGCTTCAACACGGCAATTGGTGAAACATCAGTGGCTGGTGAAGTTAGCTTCCGTCAGGATGAACCGCTACAAATAGATGATGTGGAATTATTATTTGCTGCTATGCCACAACAATTAGCAAATGACTTAGGTCGAGACGAACTAGATGGCGTCTCGCAAATGGATGTATTTCCAGGTGGGTCACGTGCTAACGGTTTTATTTTATCAGATACCTTACAAGCACAATTTACCGTGACTAATTTATGGGGGCCAACTTTATGGGCAAGTCAATTTACTACCTTGCTTGAAGTAGGTGGTATTGATATTCGAGATATGCCAGATCCAGATGTGTTACGTTTAAATGGCCCTGGTACTGCTAGAAATGGCGGAATTGAAGGTAAAGAAGGGCTAGAAATAGCGTTACAAGATGGCGTTGAAACAAACCCATTCCCAAGTGCATTTGCCTGGGGCTACCGCTTTGTTGCTAAGTTAGATTACAACGATGTATTTGCTGGTATTAACGTATCACCTAAAATTGTTTTTTCACATGACGTGAATGGTATTACACCAGATCCACTCTTCTTATTTGTAGAAGATAGAAAGTCTATGTCGCTTGGCTTTAGCTTTGATTATCAAAGCCGTTGGTCTGCTGACTTAAACTACAACAGCTTTTTCGGTGGAGTAGGTACGACTAACCAAATGGAAGATCGCGATTACGTGTCTTTTAACATTAAGTATTCGATTTAAGGCAAGTTTGAGGATTATTGTCATGAGAAATATATTAAAAAATTCATTTAAAAAGGCAACGCTAGTATCTCTGGCGGTGACCGTTGCTTTAGCATCGACGACAGCTTCAGCAAAAATTAGCTCTCAAGAAGCAGCTAAGCTAAGTAAAGAACTAACGCCATTTGGCGCAGTTCGTGGCGCAAATGCAGACGGTTCAATTCCAGAATGGACTGGCGGTATTACAACGCCTCCTGCTGGCTATACTGTCGGCGATCATCATCAAGACCCATTTGCTGATGATAAACCTCTTTATACCATTACCGCTAAAAATTTAGCGCAATATAAAGAACTATTAACACCTGGACAAATTAAGTTGTTTGAAACCTACCCAGACACTTATAAAATGAGTGTTTACAAAACAAGGCGTTCAGCGTCATACCCTGAACATGTATATCAAGCAACTTTAGATAATGCTACAAAAGCTGAGTTGGTTGAAGGCGGTAATGGAATTATCGAAGCGGCGATTGGCGTACCATTTCCAATTCCAAAAGATGGTTTAGAAGCGATTTGGAACCATATTTTACGCTACCGTGGTGAAAAAATTGTACGTGAAGGTGGCCAAGCTGCACCAACGGCATCAGGTGATTATACGTATATGGGCTTTGATGATCAGTTATTGATCCCATATGGTGTAAAAGGCGTTCAGGCTGCAGATCTGCAAAAAACCAATATTTTGTTTAAGTTTAAACAAAAAGTGACTGAGCCTGCACGCTTAGCTGGCACAGCACTCTTGGTTCATGAAACTATGGATCAAATTAAAACACCTCGACAAGCATGGACTTATAATACTGGACAACGCCGTGTTCGCCGTGCTCCAAATGTTGCATACGATGCACCAGGTACAGCGTCAGATGGTTTAAGAACAACTGACGATTTTGATATGTTTAATGGCGCACCTAACCGCTATACCTGGACACTGAAAGGTAAGCAAGAGTTGCTAATTCCATATAACGATTACCGTTTACACAGCGATAACTTGAAATATGATCAAATTTTGCAACCGGGTCATATTAACCCTGACTTAGTGCGTTATGAAAAGCATCGTGTTTGGGTTGTGGAAGCGAATTTAAAATCGGATACTCGCCATACTTATAAAAAACGCGTGTTTTACATAGACGAAGATAGCTGGCAAGTAGCTGTTACAGACATCTATGATAATCGTGATGAACTTTATCGTGTAGGTGTTGCTCATGGTATTAATTATTATGAAGTGCCGACACAATGGTCGACTTTAGAAGTGTTCCATGACTTACAATCTCGTCGTTATATCGCCATGGGCTTAGATAACGAAGCAGCGATGTATGATTTTTCTGCAGACTTGAAAGACGTGAGTTTTACTTCTTCAGCGTTACGCCGTGAAGGTCGAAGATAGATAGCAGAGCATTAAAAACGGCTGGCAAATGCTAGCCGTTTTTATTTTAACGATTTCAATTGTTTAAATTTTCATTCTGATGATTTTTAGCTAAGCTAAAAGTTAGAAGATTTTTCGGTATTGACGTGTAATTTTAAACTCGTAATTTTTCCAAATCATCAATACCTTACATTGAGGCGAGGCCTCTATAGTTAAAACTCACGGAGCTAATATTTCAAATTATGCGTCTTTTCGTAATTTTACTCAGTTTGCTTTGTAGCAGCGCAGTTCATGCTCAGGCACTTAGCGCACGACAAGCACCATTAGCAAGCCAGTCATTGTTGCTTGATATTGCCAAAGTTTCTCAAGATAAATTAGTTGCTGTTGGAGAGCGTGGTCATATTCTTCTTTCATCTAATGGTACACAGTGGCAACAATCTGTTGTGCCGGTGCAATCGACGTTAACGGCGGTTTTCTTTGTTAATGATAATATTGGTTGGGCAGTGGGACATGATGCGACAATTTTAGCAACAACAGATGGTGGTGTATCTTGGCAAGTACAACAATACTTTCCGCAAGTTGAAAAGCCTCTGTTAGATGTTCTTTTTGCTGATGAGAATAATGGCATAGCTATAGGTGCCTACGGTTTGTTTTATCGTACTAGTGATGGTGGAAAAAGCTGGTTAATTGAATATCACAATGAATTTCTCTATCCCGAGGATCAAGAATATTTAGCCGAATTGAAGCTCCAAGACGAAGAAGCGTATTTAGACGAGCAAAGTAGTATATTACCGCATTTCAATAGGGTGGTTGCCGATGGACGTACTTTATACATGGTGGGAGAAATTGGCTTAATTGCAAAAAGTAATGATTTTGGCGTGACTTGGCAAAAATTTGATGAAATTTACCCAGGCTCATTTTATGACATTAATCGCACGCAAGAAGGGAATTTATTAGTTGTTGGCTTACGAGGGCATGTATTTCGCAGTTTAAAAAATGGTACTCCTTGGCAAGAAAGCGAAAGTAAGGTTACCGCTTTACTTAGCAGTATTGTTTTAACGGATGACCAACGTATATTTATTTTAGGTAATAACGGTGTGCTATTAGAAAGCCAGGATGATGGCTTAACATTTACCACGTATCCGCAAAAAGACGGCAAAGCGCTAATTAGTGGCGTATGGTTTAACAATAAAATAGTTGCCACATCTGATGTTGGTATTAAAACTATTAATGTAACGAAGTAACACACATGAAATTGAATTCTTTTATTAATGTAGTTGAAGCAACACTTTTTCGCCGTCGTCTAACGGTATTGGTATTTTTTGCTCTGACCAGTATTTTCTTATTATTTCAAGCAAGTCAAATAAAGCTTGATGCGGCTTTTACCAAGCATATTCCGCTTAATCATAGCTATATGAAAACGTATTTAAAGCATAGAGCAAACTTTGGCGGCGCAAATAACGTTTTAATATCTGTGTGTGACAGTAGTGGAGATATCTTTAATCCAGAATTTTTTACTGCATTAAAAGGTGTACACGATAAATTATTTTTTATCCCAGGTGTTGACCGTATTCAAGTTAAATCTTTGTTTTCGCCAAGTACCCGTTTTGTTGAAATTGTAGAAGATGGTTTTGCCGGCGGCCCTGTGATTCCCGCTGATTTTCAGCCTGATGACAGTGGCCTAGCAATTGTAAAAGGCAATATTGAAAAAGCCGGCATTGTTGGCAGTATAGTTGCCGATGATTATAGTTGTTCCATGGTGAAAACATCGTTAATGGAAATTGACCCTAATACGGGTGAGAAGCTCGACAGTATTGTGCTTGCCGAGCAACTAGAAAATGACATTAGAGGTGAATTTGAAGAAGGCAACATTTCCGTTCATATCATTGGTTTTACTAAAATGGTGGGGGATGTAGCCCAAGGCGCGAAAGGCGTTGTTACTTTCTTTGGGATAGCAATAGCAATTACAACATTAATGGTTTTCTGGTTCTGCCGTTCAATTGCTTTAACTGTATTGCCTATTTCATGTTCTTTAATCGCAGTTATTTGGCAGTTAGGAATGTTATCGACCATTGGTTTTGGTTTAGATCCAATGTCAATTTTAGTACCGTTTTTAGTGTTTGCTATTGGCGTAAGTCATGGTGTACAAATGATTAACTCGGTTTCGAAAATGGTAAATTCAGGTAAAACGAGTAAAGAAGCCGCACAGTTTAGTTTTCGAATTTTACTTGTTCCCGGTGGTATCGCCTTGCTATCGGATACCGTAGGTTTTATGACCTTACTATCTATTGATATCGGTATTATCCGTGAACTAGCCATTACTGCTTCGCTTGGCGTTGCCATGATTATTTTAACTAACTTGGTTTTATTGCCGTTGCTCGTTTCTTATATTCATGTGCCAAGAAAAGAGAACAAAGAAGCGGGAAAAAAACTGGCTACTAGTGCAAGTGATGATAGCGTTTGGCACTTTATGTCAGCGTTTGCAACACGTAAATTAGCGTTAGTGATTCTTGCAATTACAGCCATTCTTTATGTTGTTGGCTATCAAAATGCACAAAACATGAAAATAGGGGAGTTACATGCTGGGGCTCCTTCGCTCCATGAAACTTCGCGTTATAATCAAGATACATTTTTAATTACTGATAAATATGCCATTAGTGTTGATTATATGTCAGTGATTATCGAAACAAGTGCTGATGCCTGTACTTACTATGAACATATGGATGTTATTGATAGATTCCAGTGGCGTATGGAAAACGTGCAAGGTGTACAATCAGCGGTGAGTTTAGCGTCGATTGCTAAAATTGTTAACGCTGGTTATAACGAGGGTAATCCAAAATGGCGGGCACTATCGCGTAACCAACAAACTTTGGTACAGTCAATCGCACGTGTTCCTTCATCAAGTGGCCTGTTAAATAGTGACTGTAGTGTGATGCCAGTGATCCTCTTTTTAGAAGATCATAAAGCTGAGACGATAAATCGTGTTGTTGATGCTGCGAAATTGGTGGCTGATGAATTAGGCAATGATGATTTATCGTTTAAATTGGCTTCCGGTCCAGTTGGTGTAATGGCAGCGACCAATGAAGCGGTAGAAGCCGCTCAAATACCAATGATGCTTTATGTATATGGCGCGGTGATTATTTTGTGTTTACTAAGCTTTAGAAGCCTAAGAGCGACAATTGCCGTTGTTGTACCACTTTATGTTGTGTCAACCTTAGCGCAATGGCTGATGACCGAACTTAATATTGGCCTGACAGTTTCAACGTTACCAGTTATTGCCTTAGGGGTTGGTATTGGTGTCGACTATGGTATTTATATTCTTTCTACCATGAGTGTAAAACTAAGAAATGGCGCCAGTGTGCAAAGTGCATATTTTGACGCATTAAAAGAGCGCGGTAGTGCAGTATTAATTACTGGTGTTACCTTAGCAATTGGCGTTTCAACCTGGTTTTTCTCCGATTTAAAATTCCAAGTTGATATGGGGATTTTATTAACCTTTATGTTTTTGGTTAATATGATTGCTGCCGTACTGGTACTACCTGCTATCGCAGCATTTCTCTGGCCTGAACGAAAATAAATTCATAAAAATTTAAAAATATTTTATGCATAAATAAACAAGAAAATGACCGAAAGGTCATTTTCTATTTATAACTAATGAATAAACACTTATTTGTAATCAAAGTTGTTACATAAAAGCACATTTTTTAAAGTAATATATCTAAAATAGTACTCGCAATCGCTTAAGTTTATTAATAAAATCGCCCCAATAGTCTATTCTGATTAAAAAGACTAAAAATACAGCAATTATTTCAAGCGTTTTATCCAAAAAGGAAAAAGGCATGGCGTTAGTAGACGGTTTACCTTCAGTGATACTTTCGAACGTAGCACAATTAATACAACAAAAAGTTCCAGCAGCAACAGCTCCTCTTGTTAATAAATTTGCAGAGTTGCTTTACAACAATATTTCTACCTTAGATTTAGATCATAGAAATGATAGTGACATGTATGGTGCCACACTAAGTCTTTGGAATGCTTTAAACGATCATCAAGATGATAAGCCTGTAATTAAAGTGTTTAACCCACAGGTTTCAAAAAATGGTTGGAAATCAAGTCATACCATTATTGAGATTATTGTACGAGATATGCCATTTTTAGTTGATTCGGTCCGTATAGCATTGAGTCGATTAAACCTTACGCCACACTTAATGTTGAACTCGCCTATTAAAATTATTCGCGATAGTAATAAAAATATTAGCGGTCTTTCGTCGGCAATAGATACAAAATTTAAGTCGACATCAATTGAAACTGTGTTTTTTATTGAGATTGATCGCCAAAATGATACTGGCGTTCTTGAAAATATCACTAAAGAACTGCACTCAGTCGTTAGCGATATTTCAGTGACGGTAAATGATTGGAAACCAATGCAAACGCGTCTACGCGATGTAATTGATGAAGTTAAAAAAGCTAAATTGCCTTGTTCAAAAGCAGAGCACAAAGACAGTGTAGACTTTTTAGAGTGGATGTTAGCCGATAACTTTACCTTGTTAGGTTATCGTTCATACAATGTTAAAACGTTAAAAGGTGATATGGCTCTTTCCGCTGACGTTAAAACTAGCTTAGGTTTAATGAACCAGTATGATGGCACAAAAGAGCGTTTAATTTCAGGCTTAAGCGAATCAGCGCGAGAAATTGCATTAGGTGATAACTTACTGATATTAACCAAAACTAATGCTAAGTCTCGAGTACATCGTCCTGCACATCTTGATTATATCGGTGTTAAACGCTTTGACGATAAAGGTAACGTGATTGGTGAAGAAAGGTTTGTGGGCTTATTTGGCTCGGCGTATTACACCAACAGCGCATTAGACTTACCACTAATTAAATCAAAAGTGGCCGGTGTTTGTAATGACTCTGGCTATGCCAAAGGTACACATGCATATAAAGCACTAATTAATATTTTAGAAACTTATCCGCGTGATGAAATTTTACAAAGTTCACCTGCTGAACTCTTGCAAAATGTTATGGGTGTTTTTCAAATGCAAGAGCGAGATTATTCTGGCTTGTTTATGCGTCGCGATGCCTTTAACCGCTTTTATTCTTGCATGGTCTACGTGCCACGTGAGCGCTACAACACAGCATTACGTATTAATACACAAAAGCTTTTACAAGAAGCTCTTGGCAGCGACGAAGAAGTTGAATTTACTACTTTCTTCTCAGAGTCTGCACAAGCAAGAACACATTACATTGTAAGAGTTAACTCGACAAAAGCAGACATAAACGTGAAAGAAATTGAAAAAAATCTTAATCATGCCGCGCGTAGCTGGGATGATAATTTGGCTGATGCTTTAAACTCACATAAAGGTGAAGCTACAGGGAAGGAGCTTAGTCGTAAGTACGCAAGTTTCCCACAAGCATACAAAGATGAAGTTTTACCAGGCACAGCAATCGTAGATATTGAAAAGCTTGAGTCTTTATCGGCTGACAACAAACTAGAAATGTTGTTTTATCAACCGCAAGAAGAAGACACCAATAGCCGTTTTGTTAAATTAAAATTATTCCATTCTGGCGAACCGCTACATTTGTCTGACGTATTGCCTATGTTGGAAAACTTCGGCTTACGTGTTATCGGCGAAAGCCCTTATGCGGTAAGAACAGCAAGTGGTGAAGTTTGTTGGATTCTAGACTTTTCAATGTTACTAACTGGTAAAGGTAAGTTTAATTTAGAAATTGTCCAAAGTTTATTCCAAGATGCGTTTGCAAAAGTTTGGGCTGGGCAATTAGAAGATGACGGCTTTAACCGTTTGATTTTAGGTGCAGAGCTGGGCGGACGTGAAGTTTCAATATTACGAGCCTACGCCAAGTATGAACGCCAAATTGGTGGTACTTTTAGCCAAAACTATATTGAAGACACATTTGCTCGCTACCCAAGTATTGCAGAATTATTAATTAGCTTATTTAACTTACGTTTTTCGCCAGCGAAAAAGCTTAACCAAAAAGCCATTGATAAAGTTTTAACAAATATTGAGTCATCTTTAGATAATGTTGCTAACTTAGACGATGACCGTATTATTCGCCGCTTTGTCGAAATGATTAGTGCCACTATTCGTACTAATTACTTCCAACCACATGAAGTAACAGGTGAAAAATCATATATCTCTTTTAAAATTGTACCTTCACAAATTTCTGACGTGCCATTACCAGTACCAGCATTTGAAATTTTTGTTTATTCTCCACAAGTTGAAGGTGTGCATTTACGTGGCGGTAAAGTTGCTCGTGGTGGTTTACGTTGGTCTGACCGTCGTGAAGATTTCAGAACAGAAGTGCTTGGTTTAGTTAAAGCACAGCAAGTTAAAAATACGGTTATTGTACCGGTTGGCGCAAAAGGTGGCTTTGTTTGTAAACAATTACCAAGTGGCGATCGCAATGCTATTTTTGAAGCAGGTAAAGAGTGTTACAGAACCTTCATTCGTGGCTTGTTAGATATTACTGATAACATTGTTGCTGGCGAAATCGTACCGCCACTTAATGTAGTTCGTCATGATGAAGATGATGCTTATTTAGTTGTTGCCGCCGATAAAGGTACAGCTACGTTCTCTGATGTTGCCAATGCTATTTCTGAAGAATACAACTTCTGGATGGGTGATGCCTTCGCCTCCGGTGGTAGTGTTGGTTACGACCATAAAGCCATGGGTATTACAGCAAAAGGTGCATGGGAGTCAGTTAAGCGTCATTTCCGCGAAATGGATATTGATTGTCAAACCACTGACTTTACCTGTATCGCTATTGGCGATATGGCTGGGGATGTGTTTGGTAATGGTATGTTGCTATCTAAGCACATTCGATTACAAGCGGCATTTAACCACATGCATATCTTTATTGATCCAAATCCAGATGCGGCATCAAGCTATGTTGAACGTGAACGTTTGTTTAATTTACCAGGTTGTACTTGGGAAGATTATAACAAAGACCTTATTTCTGAAGGTGGTGCGATTTTCAGCCGTAGTGCTAAATCAATAAAATTAACGCCACAAATTAAGAAAATGCTTGGTACACAAAAACAAAGCATGTCGCCAGTTGATTTAATGCAAGCAATTTTAAAAATGCAAGTCGACTTATTGTGGAATGGCGGTATTGGCACGTATGTTAAAGGCTCTAAAGAAACTCATTTAGAAGTTGGTGATAGAGCAAATGACTCGTTACGTATTAACGGTGCTGAATTAAATGCTAAAATTGTTGGTGAAGGTGGTAACTTAGGTTTAACACAGCTAGGTCGTATTGAGTTTGCTTCTAAAGGCGGTCGAATTAATACTGATGCCGTTGATAATGCCGGTGGTGTTGATTGTTCAGATAACGAAGTTAATATTAAAATCCTTCTTAACGGTTTAGTACAAAGTGGTGATTTGACGGTTAAACAGCGTAATAAAATTCTTTATGATATGACAGATGAAGTTGGTGATATTGTAATTGAAGATTGTTACCGTCAAACGCATTCACTTTCTATTACAGAATTACGCGGTGGTAGCCAATTAAAAGAGCAAGCGCGCTTTATTCACGAAATTGAACGTTCAGGCAAGTTAGATCGTGCCTTAGAATTTATTCCAAGTGATGAAGAAATTGCTGAGCGTTTGGCTCTAAGCAAAGGCTTAACTCGACCAGAGTTGTCAGTATTGCTTGCTTACAGCAAAATGATCCTCAAAGAAGAATTAGTTTGTCCTGAAATTACCGACAACGATTATCATCAAAGTTTGCTTATTGAAGCATTCCCTAAACAGTTGCAAGAAAAGTACAGCGCACAAATGCAAGAGCATCCGCTACGTGCAGAAATTATTGCCACTAAGTTAGCCAATAAAATTGGTAACGACATGGGCTTTAACTTTGTTAACCGGATGAAGGAAGAAACGGGCGCAACAACAGCAGAAATCGCCAATTGTTACTCAATGGCTAGTGCAGTATTTGAACTATCTGATGTTTGGAAACAAATTAGCGATCTTGATAATAAACTGTCAACCTCAATTCAAACGGAAATGTTGTTCCAATTACGTCGTACAGTACGCCGAGCTACACGCTGGTTCCTACGTCACCGTAATAAAGCGTTAAACATTGCTGAATCAATTGAGTTTTATCATACGACTTTTGCTGCCTTGTCGAGCAAAATAACCAGCTTTATGGTTGAAGAAGAAGCGGCACAATTAAAACGTGTTGAAAATGATCTAATTAAAGCTGGCGTGCCTGCAAACGTTGCGTTAAGAATTTCACTACTGAGTACCTTATTCTCAGCGATGGATTTGGCAGAGATTTCACAATCTGATGGTCATTCAATTGATTTAGTAACAGATCTTTACTTTAAGTTGGGTGCAAGATTAGAACTACACTGGTTCTTAGATCAAATTACCTCTCAGCCAGTTTCTAATCACTGGCAAGCATTGGCTAGAGCGTCATTTAGGGAAGAGCTTGATTGGCAGCAACGTTCATTAACTTCAGTTATTTTAAGTGGCAGCAAGAGCTCGAACGATGTTGATGAAATGTTAGATACATGGTTTGAATCAAGTGCACAGCCATTAGAACGTTGGCAACATATTTTAGCGGAGTTTAGAATGGGACAAACACATGAGTTTGCCAAATTCTCAGTTGCACTTCGAGAGCTAATGTTGTTAAGTTTACACTGCGACACCGTCGAATAAGTGTTAAGATCCCCGCCAATGAGCGGGGATTTTTTTGTCTTCAAAACTAGGGTAGTTGACGGAAAACGTTTGTCACACTGCCAGCGGTAATTTAATTTTTATAAAGGGGCTATATGTTTTACTCAGCTATTCGCAACGTTTTTTTTAAATTCGATCCGGAAGCCATTCATGAATTAACCATTAAAGGTTTTAAAGCGACCGGTGCAACACCGCTCAATATGCTTTATAAACAAACCGTGCCGAATAAGCCTGTGGAAGTGATGGGTATTAAATTTCCAAATCCTGTAGGTTTAGCGGCAGGGCTAGATAAAAATGGTGAATGTATTAAAGCCTTTGAGGCTATGGGCTTTGGTTTTGTTGAAGTAGGAACCGTTACTCCTCGTCCACAACCAGGTAATGATAAACCGCGTATTTTTAGGCTTCCTGAAGCGAACGCTATTATTAACCGTATGGGCTTTAATAATAAAGGTGTTGATTATTTAGTTGACCAAGTAATTAAAGCTAAATTTACCGGTGTATTGGGTATCAATATTGGTAAAAATAAAGACACTCCAGATGAAAATGCCAAAGATGATTACATACATTGCATGCGTAAAGTTTATGATTTTGCTACATATATTACGGTAAATATTTCATCACCAAACACGCCGGGTTTACGTTCTTTACAATATGGTGAAGCACTCAATGAATTGCTCGCTGCATTAAAAGCTGAGCAAAAGTCTTTAGCTGAGCAGTATGGTAAGTATGTACCAGTTGCAGTAAAAATAGCGCCAGATTTAACCGCCGAGGAAGTTGACTCAATAGCTGAATGTTTAATTGCAAATGATATTGATGGTGTTATCGCAACCAATACTACCTTAGCTCGCGATAAAGTTTCGCACCTTCAACATGGCAACGAACAAGGTGGTTTAAGTGGCGCGCCTGTAAAAGAGCAGAGTACTAAAGTCATTCAGCTTCTCGCAAAAGCGCTAGATAATAAACTTCCTATTATTGGTGTTGGTGGTATTGCATCAGGCGCTGATGCACAGGAAAAAATTAACGCAGGTGCTAAATTAGTGCAAGTTTATACTGGCTTTATCTATCAAGGAACTGACTTAGTAAAAGATATTGTAAATACACTTTAGTCTATCAATTAACTTAAAATAAAAAGGTAATTACAAACTTGTGATTACCTTTTTAATATTTATCATTTAGTTTGTTAGCAATAGTCTGCTGTTAAGGTTTAATTGCCGTGCTATTGTTGGTGGCAAGTTTTGCTTCTATCGACTCTAAACGTTCTACTAGTAATTGCAGTGTGGTATCAAATTCGTTAATACTAGTTGCAGTTACCATTTGTTGTTTATCACGCGTTTTTGCATTTGCATCTAATTCGCTAAGCTGAGAAGTTAGTTTTGCTATTTGATCTTTAATGGAATTGGCAGCAACAATTTGTTCAGATACTGCGTCAATGGCAAATTCAGTTGCGGTAATTTTGTCTTTAACGTCGTTGATATTATTATTTTGAGTATTTATCGCATTGGTGTTCTTTGTTTGTTGTGTTGCTATTTTCTTACTTTGTGAATTTAACTCTTTAATTTCTTTTTGATTGCGTCGCCATGCTGACGCCCACAGCTTATCCATTTCTGTTAGCAATAATTCAGTTTTCTCACTAATGGCTTCAAGTTTAGCTTTTAAAGCTATAGTTGATTCGCCCATTTCTTCACCTGTTGCTGACAGCTGGTTTTCAAGTTGCTGTATTCTTGTCACGCTATTCTCAAGGGCACTTGTAAGCTTGATTTGCTGTTGATAAAAGTACCAACCACCGCCAGCAATCGCAATATATGGTATGAGTATTAAAAGTGACTTAGCAATTGAAGACTTAGGCTTTGCCGAATTGTTATTATTATCCGACGAAACGTTTTTCGCCGTTGACTCTGCATTGGCACGCGAAGATTTTACTTGGTCATGATCTAAGGTAATCGTTGGGATTTCAGGTTCTACACGATTTGACAAGAGAATGTCCTACTAACAATGAAATTTAAAATATTATGGTAGCAACTGTATAATATTTAGAAAATTTTGTACAAAAAAACCGACTAAAATGAGTCGGTTTTATTAAATTTTTAACAAATGGTGCTAATAAATTAACGATTAGTAACTGTCGTTGTGAATATTTTGCACTGCACGGCCTGAAGGATCGGCATTATTTTGAAAACTCGCGTCCCAAGCAAGTGCTTCTTGTGTACTACATGCTACTGACTTACCACCTATTACACAGTCGGCAGCTGATGCTATTGGGAATTTTTCTTCGAAAATACAACGATAGAAATAGGCTTCTTTACTATCGGGTGTATTCACCGGGAATCTAAAGTTTGCACTTTCAAGTTGTTGATCGGTGACTTGTGATTCTACATAGCTTTTTAAACCGTCGATCCAAGAATAACCAACACCATCAGAAAACTGCTCTTTTTGACGCCATAATATTTCTTTTGGTAAATAGCCTTCAAATGACTCACGTAAAATTGCTTTTTCCATTTTACCATTGCCACACATTTTGTCTTCAGGATTTATACGCATGGCGACATCCATAAAACCTTTATCTAAAAACGGCACCCGTGCTTCAATACCCCAAGCGGACATCGATTTGTTGGCACGTAAACAGTCGAACTTATGTAGGCGCTCAAGTTTACGAAGTAATTCCTCATGAAATTCTTGGGCATTTGGTGCTTTATGAAAATATAAATAGCCACCAAAAATTTCATCAGCGCCTTCGCCAGAAAGTACCATTTTAATGCCCATGGCTTTAATTTTTCTCGCCATTAAATACATTGGAGTAGACGCGCGAATCGTAGTGACATCGTAAGTTTCTAAGTGATAGATAACTTCTTTAAGGGCATCTATACCTTCTTGCTCGGTAAAAATTACACTGTGATGAATAGTACCTATGCTATCGGCAACCGTTTGCGCGGCAACTAAATCTGGCGAGCCTTCTAAGCCACAGGCAAACGAGTGTACTTTTGGCCACCAAGCTTCTGAAAGGTCGTTTTCTTCAATGCGTCTTGCGGCAAACTTCTGAGTAATGGCAGAAATTAATGAAGAATCTAAACCACCAGAGAGCAGAACGCCATAAGGTACGTCGGTCATTAAATGGCTTTTTACTGAGTCTTCTAATGCCTCGCGTAACTTTTCTTTACTGGTGTTGTTGTCTTTAATTGCCGAATATTTTTGCCAGTTGCGGTTATAATATTTTTTTAACTCACCGTCTTTGCTATCAAGTACATGGCCAGGTGGAAATTCTTCTACAGTTTTACAAATTGGCATGAGTGCTTTCATTTCAGAAGCAACGTAGAAGTTACCGTCAACATCATAACCAGTATACAAAGGAATGATACCCATGTGATCACGCGCAACTAGGTAGCTATTATCCTTTGCTTTATATAAACAAAAGGCGAACATACCTTGGAGTTTATCGACAAAGTCGCTGCCATATTTTTCAAACATAGGAATGATAATTTCGCAATCTGATGCCGTTTGAAAATTATAGTTAGGTGTATGTTGGCTCGCTAAAGACTTATGGTTATAAATTTCACCATTAACGGCTAGCACAAGTGATTTATCACTGTTATATAGTGGTTGAGCACCATGTTCAGTATCAACTATGGCTAAACGTTCGTGTACCAATATAGCGTTGTCATTGTTATAGATTCCAGACCAATCTGGTCCGCGATGGCGTAGTAAACGAGAAAATTCTAGTGCTTTTGGACGTAGTGCATCTGCACCGGCTTTAATATCTAATATACAAAAAATCGAACACATTGAAGTGCTACCCCTTTATATTTAAAAATGTCAAATTGTAAGACTTACATTAAATGATCAAGCTGTAATGTAAATATGCGTTTAATTAAGTTGGCCTTTTTGGAAAACGTACTTATTTTAACGTTTAAACACTTTGCCAGTATTTGATAAAAAATCAATAGTATTTTTACTCTAAATTTACAAAAAGGTTATAAGGCGACACTCAGGCCCTGATGTATTCTGAGAATTTGTTATTAAATTAAGAATACTTTCAAGGCTACTAGTTTTAATAGCGACCTTGAATTAGTATGACATGACAAATCACAAACTAAGCATGAGTAGTTGATAACTTTTTGATGGTAAAGAGAAACGTATGCAAAAAAAAATAACAATAAGTAAAACTAGTAAACTTTTACTTGCGATGTCGTTGGGCCTAAGTCTACAAGCGTTGGCCAAACCGAGTGAACTAAGCACAGTTACCGTTGAAGAGGCACGCATTGCTAAAGCAGAAAGTACTATGCCCGATATCACCGAGCGTTTAGCGGAGCGAGTTAACCTATTTAAAAAGCAAATTAGTCAAGATAATAATTATACCGTATTAACACAACTTGTATTACGACATGCGCCCGCGCTTTGGCGAGATGCAAAAACTTCTTACCGTAAATTGGCGGACTTAGATGACCGTGCTTTATATTGGTCACGCTTAAAAATGACTCAAGCGTTACGAACCTCAAAAGGCTTTGCTAAGCTTTTTCCCAATCAACAACAAAAATTGTTATCAACATTTGAATTATTGTCTCGAGGCCAGCAAGATATAAAATTTGATAAAAACACCAGTAAGAAAATTTTACTGACAGGCTTTGATCCGTTTTTTCTTGATCGGCATATAGACCAAAGTAACCCGTCGGGGGTTGTCGCCTTATCACTAGATGATATTGTTTTAAGTATAGATGGGCAAACCGCTGAGGTAGAAGCATTGATAGTACCGGTGCGTTTTGCCGACTTTGATCAGGGGATGATTGAGGAATTATTATCGCCTTATATTGCAGGCAAAGATGTTGATATGGTTGTGACAGTTAGTATGGGCCGTGAAAATTTTGATTTGGAACGCTATCCAGCTTTACGACGCAGTGCTAAAGCGCCAGATAATTTAAATGTATATACCGGCGCATCAAAGCAAACTCCTTTATCGCCTAAGCTTAAATCTGAGCAGTTAAAAGGACCAGAATTTGTTGAATTTAGTTTACCAGTTGTAGCGATGCAAAAAGGGGCAGGGCCGTATAAAGTAAATGATAATCGCAATGTCAGTACCTTAGTAAATCCGGAAACTTTTGCCGCACAGTCGTTGCTGGAAATTATTAATCAAACTTCGGTTAGTGGCTCGGGTGGAGGTTATTTGTCTAATGAGATATCGTATCGAAGTATTTTACTACGTAATAAATACAACCCGCTATTACCCGTTGGCCATATTCATACGCCGAGAATTAAATCGTTTGATCAGCAAGCCTTATTGAATATTGTTACGCAAACAAAAAATATTATTACTCAAGGTGTTGCTAAATTATAGCTAGAGAAATTTTAGGATTTATTTATAAAAAAAGCGCTAATACACATAGCGCTTTTTATTTTTAGCGTGTTAATAACATTTTAAATATTATTAGTGACGTCAACTGACAGCTTTAACATTTGACCAGGCTGTAAATACTTATTACGACTTAAGCTATTCCAGCGTTCGATATCTCTGATAGTGACATTAAATTTATCAGCAATACGAGCAAAAGAATCGCCTTTGCGGACTCGGTAACTAATGTTTCGCATTATAGCTTGCTCAGTAGGTGTTACTTGAGCTTTTGCTAGGTTTTTCACAGATTTCTTTTGCCAAATAACCAACTTTTGGCCCGGCTTTATGGTGTCACGTGGCGCCATGCCGTTCCATTTTGCAATACTACGTGTCGATACATTATAGCGTTGGCTTAATTCCCACAAGGTGTCACCGCGCTTGACGATGTGAATGCGCTTTTCACCGGCCAATTGTCGATTTTGGGTTTTTGCTAAACGTTGATCTTGCGATAAAATGTAACTGTCGAGTGACGCTGTTGCAACTGGAATTAGTAAAAACTTTCCAGCTCTTATTTGCGTTCCTTTAACGTTATTAATTTGTTTGATTAAAGCGATTTCAGTATTAAATTTTTTCGCAATTTTCCCTAAACTGTCACCATTTTTAATTTTGTAACGTTGCCATGCTAGTCTTTCGTTTTTAGCTAGTTTCGCTAATTGCTGTTGGAAACCTGCAACTTTATGATTAGGTAGTAATAAATAATGTGGTCCATCAGGGTCTGTTGCCCAACGGTTAAAACCAGGGTTTAAACGTTGTAATTCAGTGAGCGATAAGTCGGCAAGTTCAGCAGCTTTTGCTAAATCAAGTTGCGAGCCAATATCTACTTGACTCAATACTGCTTTATTTTCGATTTGGTGTAACTGAATTTTCAATTCATCATTACGTTTAACAATGTCGGCAAGTGCTAAGAGTTTAGGTACGTAAGCCCGTGTTTCCTTTGGAAGATCTAACGACCAAAAGTCAGTTGCTTTATTTTTCTTCTTATTATTTTTCACCGCTCGTTGTACGCGGCCTTCACCTGAATTATAGGCGGCGAGGGCTAGCATCCAATCGCCATCAAAAAACTTATGTAAATATTTTAAATACTTGATTGCACCTTGTGTAGAGGCGACAACATCGCGTCGTCCGTCATACCACCAATTTTGCTTCATGCCAAAGCGTTTTCCCGTACCGGGCACAAATTGCCACATACCTGAGGCACGACCATGCGAATATGCAAACGGATCAAAGGCACTTTCTACAATAGGTAGCAGTGCTATTTCTAACGGCATATTGTTCGCTTCAAGTTCTTTTACGATGTAATAAAGAAATGGCTCAGCGCGTTTCGCTACACGATCTAAGTAAGCTGGGTGTTTAACAAACCAGTCACGCTGGCTTTTAATTCGACGGTTTTCTGGAATTGAGAAATTTAACTGACCGCGAATTCTTTGCCACAGATCATTGGCTAAATAATTTTCGTGTTGTTTGTTACCTAAATCAACATTAACATCAGCAACAGGGTGAATAACGTCAATTGCTTCATCGACTAATAAGGCTTGGTTAATTTCGTTAACCGATGCAATGTCGATAAACGATTGCTCTTCTTGGTTGGTTTTAGGAGCTTCTGATTGAATTTTACTAATAGGTAACTGGCAGCCAGATAACATTAATGCGGCGGCAACTGATAACGATATATACTTCATGAATAATCTATTTAAATTTACTTGCCGTCAGTGTTACTTATTTAATCGTTATATTCAAGATTTCAAGCCGAAAACCTCGTTAAAAGTTATCCTTCCATGCGCGTATCGCGGTAAATGTCGCTAATTTAGTGTTAACTTTTTCACCACTATATTCCGCTGCACTTTCCTGAATACTTTCCTGTTGACAGCGCAGGAATGGGTTGATTTTCTTTTCTAGTAAAATTGAACTTGGGATTGTCGCAATATTTTGTGCCCGTTTGTTTTGCACTTGATTGTAATAATGCACCAACTCAGCGTTGCTTGGCTCGACTGTTAAAGCGAAATCTAGATTTGCTTTAGTGTATTCATGTGCGCAATAAACATGTGTTTTTTCGGGTAAAGCACTTAGTTTTTCAAGTGAATTTAACATTTGCTGAGCTGTACCTTCGAATAAGCGTCCGCAGCCACCTGAAAATAAGGTATCACCGCAAAATAAATTATCTTGCGCTAAATAAGCGATATGTCCGGCGGTGTGTCCTGGTAAATCTAGCACGCTAAATTCAATAGCTAAATCACTTAATGACACCTTTGATTGCTCATTAACTTTAATATCACAATGAGGGATATTTTCATTTTCAGGGCCATATATTGTTAATGGCCATGCATTATCTTGACAGTATTGTACTAGTTTTTGAATGCCACCAACATGATCATGATGATGGTGAGTAATCAGAATGGTACTGAGTTTTTTTTGATTGTCCTTAATAAACTTTATACATACCTCGGCATCCCCAGGATCAACTAATGCCATCGTCTGGCTGTTACTCGATGTGATCGCCCAAATATAATTGTCTGAAAATGCCTTGATCATAGAAACTTTCATATTTGATGTTGTTTGACTTTGCAGCATGCGGGGCTCCTGAGTATACTGAAGGTATGATTATACTTACTTTTTTACAAGTTTAAACTATGAAACCTGCGCTGTCGTTTAGGTCTCCAGATCTGCCAAAGTCATGGCAAGAGTTACCAAATGGTGAGTTAATTGTTAAAAACATTGATCAAGTATTAAGTAACTGGTGGCCAAAATTTTTTGGTTATCATTTGCTGAAACTGGGGGCATTAAGTGCTGAGATTGACAGTTCGACAAGCCTAATTAAACATCAGTTAACATTATGTAATCAAGCTAGCTCTGCTAATATTGTTGCAGAAGTTGATGACTTGCCTTTGTTAGAGCACAGTATTGATGTTTGTCTGCTATCACATGTACTTGAATTTTCGCTTGACCCACACCATGTTGTACGTGAGGCTAACCGGGTATTAATACCGAATGGCTATTTGGTGATCACAGGTTTTAATCCGTTTAGCTTAGTTGGCTTTAATAAGTTTATTCCGTATCGACGAAAACAACCCCCTTGGAATGAACGGCTGTTTTCTCCTATGCGTGTAAAAGATTGGTTGCATTTAATGGGCTTTGAAATTCAGTTAGATCATCGATTTTTACACTCTTCGTTGTCGGGTCAATATAGCGAAGGGGTTTTTAGTACCCAATGGCGAAAACTTGCCGCACGCTATTTTCCAAGCTTAGGTTCTGTTTATGTTATTGTGGCGAAAAAACGCGTGTTACCATTAACGCCAATTAAAGCCAAATGGCAGCTTAGGCCTCGTTTTGAACCGGTGAAAGTGCCAACAATGAACTCATCAAGTAAACAAAATAACAAATAGTCACCCTAAAGAAGAATGACTGACTACAACTTACAAATAGGCGAAAATGAAACATGCAACGTCATGAATTTGAAAATTATCTCAATGACTTATTAAAACCTGAACAAATTAAAGACTTTTGTCCAAATGGCCTGCAAATTCAAGGGCGAGATAGTATAGCGACGGTGATAACTGGTGTTACCGCTACGCAAGCATTAATAGATAGGGCTATTGAAGAAAAAGCTGATGCTTTAGTGGTTCATCATGGTTTTTTTTGGAAAAATGAAAGCTATGTTATTCGTGGGATGAAGCATAAGCGTATTAAAGCGTTACTTGAGAATGACATTAATTTGTTTGCCTATCATTTACCGTTAGATATTCACCCAACATTAGGAAATAACGTCCAACTGGCGAAATTGTTTGATATTGAAAATGTTGCGCCACTAGAAGCTGGAAATGCGTTAAGTGTTGCTGTGCGCGGTGAATTTGCAACAGAACTTGCGTCAGATAGTTTACAACAAAGAATTAGCCATCAGTTAAACCGTGATTGTTTACATATTGGCGCACCTTCAAATAAGTCAATCAAAACTGTGGCTTGGTGTAGTGGTGGTGGTCAAGGATATATAGAACTAGCTGCAGAACTAGGTATAGATGCTTTTATAAGTGGTGAAGTATCTGAGCAAACTACTCATGTGGCAAGAGAAATGGATATTCATTTTTACTGTGCAGGTCATCATGCTACTGAACGCTATGGCGCCAAGGCGTTAGCGCAGCATTTTAATGAAAACTTAGCGTTAAAAGCAAAGTTTATCGATATCGATAACCCTGCATGATTGCTTATATTTTTAAGTATCACCAACAGCTGCTTGGTTGTTAGTGATACTTTTGCCTTTTATTTAGCGTTAACTATGTTAGCTACAAAGTTTTAAACCACTGAACAATTCGACCTAAAGTTTCATACCAAGCACGCGTTGTTTGCGGTAATTTGTTGGCACTTGGCGCGTAATATCGCCAATCTTTGTTTGGGCTTTCTTTAACCCAAGGGCTTGCTGGAGCTGGAATAGCATTAACTCCGTGCATCTCAAAGTAATTCATGGCACGCGGTAAGTGATCGGCATTAGTTACTAATACTACATTTTTATTTTTAACTCTTGGAGCAATCAACTCAGCTTCTTCTTCAGTATCTTGCGGGAAGTTTTCCGTCAGTATCTTGTGCTCTGGAACACCAAGTAATATCGCGGCTTGCTTAACTTTTTCGGCATTTGAGGTTTCGTCACTACCTGAATAACCCGAGGTGATAAGTTGTGCTTCTGGGTGAATTCTAAAAATACGAATAGCTTCTACTAAGCGCTCTAATGAACAAGACTTTAATTGGCTTGTGGCAGGTAAACTGTGATCACTGGTGTGTGTGCAACCAAGTACAATAATATAATCAACAGGAAGGCTACTGCGAGTAAAAGCAGGGTAGTTATCTTCTAATGGTGCCATTAGTGAGTCTGAAATGGCAGGTAAGGTACTTACGATAAGTAATATTGTCGCCAACAGTAGCGATTTAAAACTCCAACCTGGCTTTTTGCCATGAAATACTATCGCAACCAGAAGTAGCATAGTAATGATGCTAAGCGGCATAACCAGTAAAGCAATTATTTTTTTTAACAGGAATAAATCCATATTTACGCTAACCTTAAACTTGAATGCTTAGATAATAACAAGTTAATTATCAGGCAACTAGATTAGCACGTATAAATAACTAGGTTATTGCTTGTAATTTGTTTTGAACGACGATGACAAGTTAATGTTGAGAGAAGTTAAGCATTGCAAATTTTAAAATTGTGGTTTTTAAGTGCATTTTATCTAGCCTCAAATAATGTTGTTGCTAAACAAAGCCCACATTACGAGGTAAAGGTTGTTACTGAGTTATTGGAGCCATACCAAGTCTATAATCATGATGGCAGTTTAGGTGGCTTTTCAACCGATGTAGTAACTGCCTTATTTCGCCATGCTGGCTCTAAGGCACAGATAGAAGTAATGCCTTGGGCTCGTGCGTATAGCACAGCGCTAAGTGCTAAAAACGTTATGATTTACTCGATTACTAAATCGGCTAGTCGAAATGGAGATTTTTTATGGCTTGGCGAGTTTTTCGAAGAAAAATTATGCTACTGGACGCTTAATAAAAATGATGATACAGAACAACTAGTAGACAAAGCATTAAAAGGTAAAATATTTTCAGCGCCTCGTTTTTCCATCAGTGCGCAATATTTATTCGATAACGGCTTTTCAAATGTTTATTTAACTTCCAATGAGATGCAAAGCATCGAAATGCTCTTTCTTGGTCGAGCAGACTTCATTCTTGCTACAGAATATTCACTGCGATTGGCGGTAAGAAATCTCGGTCGAGATCTAAATACTGTTAAAAGAGTGTTTGAAAATAAAGTAGTATCTAACCCCCTCAGTATTGCTTTTAATTTAGAGACTGATAAGGCATTGTTTCAACATTTTCAGACGGCATTTCGTGAAATGACGCGCAATGGCACATTGTTCAATATCACTAAAAAATGGAATGTTGAACGTTTAGCCAAACATTGTTTGTAATGCCTATTAATCAATCCTAATTATTTTAAGCATTAGAACGCTAAATTTTTGTATTCAATTTCTAATTATATATTTCACTTTAGACATCTAAAAGTCTATTGACCTTGTTTAATAAATGAGGTTAAATGGCGCTGTAGTAAATTAGAACTTTTACTCGATATTTGTTTTTTTAAATAAATATTGGTTAATAATTTACTCACCAGAAGAGGTGCAATTGCCAGGTAGGTAACAAGAGGAACCACATCCGTTGATGGTTACTAATGGGGACAATTGCCGAGAATGTTGGTATGGGTGGCATATCACATTCGGTCACTAGGGCTGAATCCTTAGGGCTGTCACCGCTGGAAAATACTTTTGTTGGTATTTTCTTGATTTGGGTGGAGAGCTTCTGGCTGAAAAGTACCGCATAAATAGTGGCTATCTTTAGCCGTTATTCAGTCTACGCTCAGTCATGCTCTTCCTATTTTTTATTAGCTTATTTTTACGCGTTATTTTAATTAAATTACCGGTAAATACGCTATAAGGGAGAATTTTTATGTTAATATCTCAGCAATTAATACTAAGTGGCACAACACATACTGTCACTATGACTTCAATGTATAACGGTCGAGTAAGACTTGGCTATTTATCGAATCAACCTCGACTTCATGGAGAACTTGCATGTCAATAGTGGAAAATCCAGCAAGCGCGAGTGAAACGACTGTCGCAAAATTTGGTGGTACTAGCGTTGCTAACTATCAGGCAATGTTGCGTTGTGCAGAAATTATTAAAAAAGATACTAGTAACCGTTTAGTGGTTGTTTCGGCAAGTGCTGGGGTAACAAACCACTTAGTACGTTTAAGCCAAGCGCATGTTCCTGAACCAGAACGTATTGATATTCTCAGTGATATTAGTCGCATCCAGTTTGCCATTACAGAGCACCTACCTGATGCGAGCGCATTAAATAGTGAATTAGAGCAATTGTTAACTATGTTAGCAAAATGTACTCAGCAACAAGCCAATCAGCATAGTTTGCAAAATAGTGATGAAATTCTAGGATTTGGCGAGCAAATGAGCTCGCGTATTTTTGCGCAAGTATTACAAAGCATTGATGTTAATGCTTGCTATTTTGACGCTCGTACTGTGATGAAAACTGACGATTTATACGGTAAAGCACAGGTTAATCTTGAGCAGCTTGCTATGCATGCGAAAGAGCGCTTAATGCCATTGTTTACAAATAATGTAGTTGTTACCCAAGGTTTTATTGGCAGTGACGAACAAGGCAATACCACGACACTAGGTCGAGGCGGCTCTGATTACAGTGCAGCGTTACTCGCTGAAGCAGTTAATGCCAGTAACTTAAGTATTTGGACTGATGTTGTTGGAATATTTACCACAGATCCACGAATTACCGAGCAAGCGCGTTCAATTAATGAGATTAGTTTTGGGGAAGCGGCAGAAATGGCAACATTTGGCGCTAAAATATTGCATCCTGCTACGCTGATCCCCGCTATGCGTCAAGATATCCCTGTGTTTGTTGGCTCAAGTAAAGAGCCAGATGCCGGCGGTACTCGTATACAACGACAAGTTAATTCGAACCCCACTTATCGCTCAATAGCATTGCGTCGTGAACAAACCCTGGTAACGGTAAAAAGCCCGGAAATGTTACATGCCAGTGGTTTTCTTGCGAAAGTATTTACTGTATTAGCTAAGCATCAACTCAGTGTTGATTTGATCACCACTAGTGAAATTAGTGTCGCTTTAACTTTTGATAACCCATTAGGTTCAACGCAGGCACTTTTAACCAAAGCTGTGGTTGAAGAATTGGAGCAATTATGTGAAGTAACGGTTGAGCACGACTTAAGCTTAATTGCGGTGATCGGGAATAAAATTCATGGTACTAAAGGTGTTGGTAGCAGTATTTTTGATAAAGTGAATGACTTTAATATTCGGATGATTTGCCACGGTGCGAGTGAACACAACCTATGCTTTTTAGTTCCAGAAGCAGATGCTAATCAAGTGGTAGAGCGTTTACATGACACTTTATTTACCCAGTAAATAATTGTGATATCTGGCTAGATAGCGATAAAAAAGGGACAATTATTGTCCCTTTTTTATCTATAGGAAGTAGAGTATAACGCCGTTACAAAGACGTAAAAGAGCCTATATGATCATAATATCTATGTATTGTTCTATCAATTACACTTCGTATGCTAATGGATCAATCGCGTTATTGTCGGCAAAGGCTTCTAAGCGTTCTTGACACGCGCCACACTTGCCGCAGGCTTTTTCACGGCCGTTGTAACACGTCCAGGTATTTTCGTAGCTTAAACCCATTTTTAATCCGTCGGTTAAAATATCAGTTTTGCTGACGGTTAAGTAAGGGCTGAAAATTTCTACGGCTTCGTAGTTTGCAATTTGGCAAACGTCATTCATTTTCATGACAAATTCAGGGCGACAATCAGGGTATATGGCGTGATCACCCGAATGGGCGCCATAATAAACTTGTGACGCTTTCACAGAAACCGCATAACCTACCGCTAAAGACAGTAAAATCATATTACGATTTGGCACTACGGTTGATTTCATATTTTCTGCTTCATAGTGTCCTTCAGGAATTGCTATGTCATCTGTTAATGAAGAGCCCGCAAGTAATTGGTTTATAGCTGAAATATCAATAATTTTATGAGCAACATTAAGTTGTTGGCAAACCTTACTGGCACAAGCTATTTCCTTGACATGCTTTTGGCCGTAATCAAAAGTTAGAGCGTAAACTTCTTTACCGTCTTTTAGGGCACGATTAAGAACGGTGAATGAATCCATGCCACCGGAAAAAATTACCACAACTTTATTACTCATAATTGTTTATCTCTTGAGGTATAATAAAAACTTGCGCATTCTACTCGAAATTATCTAAGCATTAAAGTAATGACCACACGTTATAAAATAAATGAATTGTTTGAAACTTTGCAAGGTGAGGGCTCTTTTACTGGCCAACCATCTATTTTTCTTCGCCTACAAGGTTGCCCCGTAGGCTGCTCGTGGTGTGACACCAAACATACGTGGGAAATTCATCCTGAATTAGAAATTTCCAGTCAACAGCTACTGAGTAAATCAGAAGAAACCGAGCAATGGTCAAACTTGTCGCTAGATGATATTGCCAATATTTTTGTGCAACAAGGTTTTAAAGCTAAGCATATTGTTATTACCGGTGGTGAGCCGTGCATGTACGATTTAACAAAATTATGTGAGTATTTTGAAGCACTTGGTTATAGCTGTCAGGTTGAAACATCGGGGACTTTCGACATTCGCGTATCGCATAATTGTTGGGTAACAGTTTCTCCGAAAGTTAATATGCGTGGCGGCTACGATATTCTAGCCAGTGCAATGCAAAGGGCAAATGAAATTAAGCACCCAGTGGCAACAGAGCAACATATTGATGATTTAAAAAAGTTACTAGCGCGATTTAAGGTTGAAAATAAGCAAGTGTATTTACAACCCATCAGCCAAAAGCAAAGAGCAACGGAACTCGCCATTGCTACTTGTATTGAAAATAATTGGCGCTTGTCAGTTCAGGTTCATAAATATATCGGTATTGAATAGCAGGAGACTACTGCGATAAAAGTCTATGCGTTAGATTATTATAAAGCCTTGAGCTGATGCTAACGCCTTGAGTACAAGGACTATATTGTCTAGAATGGCGCACTTTTATTAATTGCAGGGCAAGAATATGAACGAGGAAAAATCATTACCGGAATTACCCGATCGCTTATCAGGTAACCCGCGTAGCAAGTACCATGTTGCAGAAATTTTCGAACATAATATTGGTATCCGTTTGAATGGCAAAGAGCGCACTGATGTTGAAGAATATTGTATTAGTGAAGGTTGGGTGAAAATACCATCACCGAAAGCTCTAGATCGCCGCGGACAACCTTTGTTAATGAAAATGAAAGGCACAGTTGAAGCTTATTATAGTTAATGAGTACAGCTAGCTTCTGGGATAAACCTATTACGGGATAAATTATGAATGTTTTCAAGGTTTTACTACTGACGTTGTTTGTAATATTTATTTCAGAAGCTCATGCCAATGAAGTCACTTCTTCACATGCCACTACCGTTGAACAATTTGTTAAAAGCTTTAATGCTCAAAATAGCAAGGCAATGGCGACATTTGTTACTGAAAATGTGCAATGGCTAAGTGTTGATGGAGAAAATATTTTGCTAGAAGTACAGGGCAAAGATAATTTAATTCAAAGTATGAATGATTATTTTAAGTCGTGTCCGACTTGCCGTTCAGAAGTATCCAATATTATTGTGACAAAAAATCGTATCAGTGCTATCGAAATGGCAAGTTGGCAGGGGGCTAATGGTGTAAAATCTCAACGTGCGTTGTCGGTTTACGAATTTATTGGTGACAAAATTAACCGTGTTTATTATTTTCCAGCAGAAAAATAGTGAGAGTTTTGTCGACTATAAATTTCAACGTATAGCAGATTAAATTGTTAATCTAAATATTGAAACACGACATGTTTATTTTGCTAATGGTAAAGTAATTATTACGTCGACACCGTCAGCAAGGGTGTTATTTACAGCTTTAATCGAACCTCGATGAAACTGACAAATTAAACGAGCAATATATAAACCTAAGCCTAAATGGGGCTGTTCATTATTGTGCTTTTGCCGAATCGATACCATGGAATCAAAAAGCTGCTCACTCATCTGTTCTGGTAACAAAGCGCCAGTATTTTTAATGGCGATAATACATTCTTGTGCTTGTTGAGCAAATGCTAACGCTACTTTTTGATCGTCAGAAAATTCAACCGCGTTGGCGATAACTTTATCAAGTAGTTGTGCAATATGTTCAGGTGAGCCGTTTATTCGGTATTGTCCTTCAGGAATATTACTATAGCTAAAGTTAATATCTTGATAAATTAGCTGGTAACCTTGCATACAGCCATTAATCACTTCACCAAGGTCGAACTGAGTTTTATCGGTGTTTTGCAATATTTGTTCAATACGTGTCGCTTCGTTCATATTGGTTAAAATAAGGCTAAGTCTTTCAACACCACGTTGTGCTCGGGTTAAATATGGATTTTCATGTTCCTGTGCGTTTTCATCCATGCCATCATTATGATTTAGGCTTTGGTGCTGCATGGCTAAAGTTTCTAACGATGTGCGAACAACTGCTATTGGGGTGCGTAATTCGTGTGAAAGCCGAGACGACATATTCTCCAAATAATGATTGTATTGGCCAAGGCGATTAACCGCGGTGGCAAAACTTCGTGATAAATCGCCAATTTCATCATTGGTAGTAGAAGTGTCAACGTTACCGTTAATTCTGCCGTGTTCATCAATAGCAAGCTCAGCTTGATTACTTAAAGTTCTGATACGATTAGAAATACGAGAAGCGAATAGGAAAAATGCCAGTGCGCCAAGTAACATAATGGCCAGTATCGAACTAAATAGCTTCTCAAGCGCTTGGTTTCTAAGGGTACGAATACCATTAGTGGTTTCTTCGACTATCACCACACCTTTGACACTTTCGTCGATAAATATCGGGTAAGCCGCAGACAGTACAACGGCTTTTTGATCGGTTGATAGTCGCCACTGCGACATAGGGTTACCGCTCAAGGCGCTTTCTATGTGTTTGCCCGTTAGGTTTTCAGAGTCGTAGAGCTGATCAATAAAGTTACGCGGTGGTTGCGTGAGAATTTTCTCATAAAAAGGCTTTAGCCAGTTTTTTTCAACACTATACCAAGTATTTTTAATACCAGCCCAAATAGGATTATTTGAAATTGCCTCATTGTTACTGCTATTAATGCGCTTATTCCATACGCCGCTGGCTTGTTTGATATCTCCGGCTCTTGCCAATACTCTGTGATGTTGGTCAACCACCCAAATACTCGAGTTAGTATAACTCATGCCTTTTACAATACGCTCAATTTCTGGCGACGGTACCAATATTGTGCCTAAGGTTTCTCTAGAGCTAGGGTCAGCAGAGCCGAGAGAGCTAACAATATTGCCTAAGTTTTTGTCAACATCATGCACTGCAAATGCTATATGGTCGTTAAATTCTGTCAGTGGTAGTCTAATTTCAACATTGTAGCCTTGATTTGTGTCTCGCCAATGGCCTTGAATTTGTGTTGCCGGAACTGGAATATTGTTTTCAATGTCGGTAATACGATAGGCATCAATCCAACCGGTGGTTTTGTTACTGATAATAAAGCGACTAAATACGCCTTTTGGATTAATAAAAGCAAGTTCTAAGTGATCATTTTTAACAATACTACGGGCGTTGCTATTGCGATAAATAACTTCGTTGTCGTTAACTGAAAAATATAAATACAGATACTTGCCATATGTGCCTACAGCGGCAGTAAAGTTCACAGATAACTGTTCGGGTGGCAGTTGCGTATAAAGTTGGTTGTTTTGCTGATAAAAATGAGCCTTGTTGGCAAAGTCAGGCCAATCGTTATTTAAGCCGTCTAACTGAATAGGGGCAGATAAGGCATAACTATATAAATCTTTACCTTTTTCTACGCTGGGTAAAAAGCTCGCCTGATTGTTAAATAAATTGGCTCTTTCATGCATTGCGGTGGCTAATGCTCTTGCTGTACCAATAATGGTTTGTTCTTGACCATAACGCAGGTACTTTTCCATTTCCCAAACGTATTGGTAGCCAAACCAAGGAATGGTAAAGAGAAAACTAGAAAGTAAAAGTAATTTGCTTCTTAAGCCAAAGCGCCATTTCATCGTCATTAGTTGTTATTGACCTTGCTCGTTCGCAGTGGACTGCTCAAGCACTTGGCTTTGATTCCATCGATATCCCATGCCGTAAACGGTATCAATGCAATTAAATTTTGCGTCTATTCGGGTAAACTTTTTTCTGATCCGCTTGATATGTGAAGTGATAGTGGAGTCATCAACATAGATTTTTGAATCTTGCATTAACTGGCTTCTATTTTTTACATGGCCAGGGTGCTTTGCTAATGCATAGAGCATCCAAAACTCGGTGATGGTTAAATCAACTAACTCTTCTCTCCATTGTATCGTCATACGCTGACTATCAATAGTTAAGGCATCTAGTTTTAATAAGTGATCAGTTTGTTGTGGCTTGCCTAAGGCATCTTGTCGACGAAATAAGGCGGCAATGCGTGCGGCTAAATGCGGTAGGCTAATATCTTTGGTTAAGTAGTCATCGGCACCTATTCTTAGCCCTGATACGGTATCAACGTCACTGTCGCGGGCGGTTAGAAATATGATGGGTAAAGTATTCGATTTTGTTCTGAGCCACTGGCAAAGCTCAAAACCAGCATCATACTCATGCTCTAAACCAATATCTAATATTGCTAAATTAGGTAAACGTAAAGCAAAAGCCTGCATAGCTGTGGTTTTGTTTGGATACGTTTGTACTTGATATCCCTGCAATCGTAGGGCGTCTGCGTAGTTTTCTCTTATTGCTGCATCGTCTTCAACTATAGCGATTCGTTTTGACATCTTAAATGATTACCTTATTAACTGTGGTTTGCATCATATCGAATAATTCATAGTGATGCTGCTAATAGTTGTAATTGCCATAATCTTGCCACATTTGCTCAGTGAATTGTCATTTTTGCGTCGGTAAGTGGCCGTTTTCCTGCGTTTTAATAGCTCTATCGAAAACGAGATAAGTGAGTTAACAAAACTCAAATACTCAATGATTTAACTATTACTTTTTATTAAGGGAAACACTATGACTACGCAAAACTTAACAATCAATACTAAAGGCAAGAAAGCAACCGCTAATACATTAGTTAGTGCGGCTTTAATTTCGGTTTTGTCAATTACGCCAGCATTTGCAACATCCCACAATCAAGCCCAGCTCTCGCCAACTAGTATTGAAGAGGCACAGCGAAACGAAGAAATAGGTTTTGGTGCAGGTGTTGTTATTGGCGCTATTTTTGGTGGCCCAGCGGGGGCTTTTATTACTGGCTTGGCAGGTAACTTTATTGCAAAAAATATAAATGCAGAGGATGAAATTGAACACATATCAACGGCTTACCAACAAGAGAAACAAAGCAATGAAATGGCGTTGGCTATGTATCAAGAAAAAATTGCAAACACCGAGCAAGCGTACCAAGAAGAGTTATTTGCGCTAGAAAAAAACTATCAAAAAACAAGTCTATTGCAAGCTCAAAACTTACTCATGAGCTTACAGTTCTCTACTGGCTCAAGTGAAATTAAAGATCATTATCAAGAGCAATTGACAGCGTTAGTGAATATCGTCCAGCAATCGCCACAACTAACTATTGATCTTTCAGGCTATACCGACAAACAAGGTAGTGATGAATTAAATCAAGCATTGTCGTTAGCACGTATCAATGCTGTTAAAAATGCCTTAATTGATCAAGGCGTAGCAGCAGAACGAATAAATTTATTTGCCTATGGTGAGCAGCAACCGGTTGTTGCTTCTAATGACAAGGAAGTCAGCTTTTACGACCGCCGAGTTGTTATTAAGTTAAAAAATGAAGCAATAGCTAATAAGTCTTCAGAAAATAGTGATTCGCAAGTGGCAAAGAACTTTTAAACCGCGTATTTATTAACTAGTTGATTTTATGTTGGAAAATGTAGGAGGTGAAACACAGAAACAGTAAACTAAATTATTCCCAGTTATATTGAATTTAAATTGCAGTGAAAGCCAAGGTTTATGCCTTGGTTTTTTATTATTTCTAGGTTTTCGTTACAGTAGCTAGACATTACTGAATATTTCAGTCTAAGCTGTTGAACATATGAGTTATCAGGTGAGTATAAATGAAGAATTATCTAACGGTTCTAGATTTTTGGTTTGATGAAATATCGCCAGAGCAATGGTGGATAAAAGATCCAAACTTTGATCAAGAAATAAAAGCGCGTTTTCTTGATTTACATAAAAGTGCCAATTGTGGCGAGCTGTTTCATTGGCGTAATACTGCGCAAGGGCGGTTAGCTGAAATACTAGTGCTGGATCAATTTTCTCGGAATATTTTTCGAGATACCGCCAAAGCATTTGCATCAGATACACTTGCCTTGGTTTTGGCACAAGAAGCGGTAAGTTTAGGTGCAGATAAAACACTCGCTGACAATCAACGTAGTTTTATGTATTTACCCTATATGCATAGTGAATCAGCAGCAATCCATCAACAGGCCATAAAGTTATATACTGAGCTAGGTAATGAATCGAACTTGTCGTTTGAATTAAAGCATCAAGAAATAATTGCTCGTTTTGGTCGTTATCCACACCGAAATAATATACTTGCTCGTCAGTCTACTGCAGAGGAGTTAGAATTTTTACAACAACCTGGCTCGTCATTTTAATATCGCTGAACAATATCATTTACTGAGCCAGCAAAAATCTCGATTTGTGCTATTAATTAAGTGGCTAAGCAGTAACTTTAGCTTTGTATAACAACAATTAAAAATAGGAAGTTAGTATGAATAAATTAGTACATATCATTCTTGCCATTTTTTTACCGCCTGTAGCTGTTTTTCTTAAGTCTGGGGTTGGAAAAGGTTTGCTGATCAACATAATTTTATGTTTGTTTTTCTTTATCCCGGGTGTTTTACATGCCATTTGGTTAATTACCAAATAACAAGTACACGACACTTTACTTGCACATAGGCAATAAAATTTACCTAAGTAGGTTAAGTTGAAGAGAACTATGGTCCCATTGCAGTTTTAACTATTGCAGTGGGACTAATGTTTTAACGCATGACAATATAAAAGTATTGGAGAATAAATTATGAAATTAGATTGTTTTTCTGTCAGTTTAGCAGTAAAGGATTTAGAAAAATCACGCGACTTTTATCAAAAATTAGGCTTTAGTGTGTTTGCCGGAGAGTTAGCACATCAATATTTAATAATGAAAAATGGCGATACCAATATTGGCCTTTTTCAGGGCATGTTCGAAGGCAATATTTTAACTTTTAACCCTGGTTGGAGCCAAAGTGCTAGTAATCTTGAGAATTTTACCGATGTTCGTGAATTATTGGCAAAAGTTGAACAACAAGGAATTGAAGTTACAAGTAAAAACATTGAAGGGGAACAAGGGCCAGCTAGTTTTTCATTTTTAGATCCTGACGGTAATGCCATTCTTATTGATCAACATCGTTAATCTCTTGCTTGCTAAGCATTGGTTTTTTTATGGTGCATTTTTGCAACCTGCAGAAAACATAATAATCCACGACATGCTTTTTCCTAGATGATAGTGTCTCTTAAGTTACATTTACTTAATGATGAGTTTATTTTTATAAAAGGATAAAGCGTGAATATATATAAAAAATTAACATTAGCGGCTGTGCTAATCATTAGTACAGGAACAGTATTTGCTGCCAATATAAACAAGGAGAAAGCTGATAGTGATTTAGCTGAAATTTCCCAAGTATTTAAAAGTTATATGAAAAAGTATAACCATTTCATAAAAAATCAGGAGTTAAAGTTATCTCCTGTTTTGTATTCAGAGCAAGTAATGCTGATTTCGGGTAATGGTAAGTCTACAACATTAACACCTGAAAAAATGAATCAAGGGGTGACAGGTTTTTTAACAAGATTAAAAGCCAAAGGAGTTAGTAAAGTTGCTTGGGAAAATGTTGAAGTTAAGTTATTAGCAGATAACATTGCTATAGCAAGTAATGTTGCCGTGCGTTTTTTAGCAAATGGCGATGTTTATGATCGCGCTGGTGCGACATATTTTTTAAATAAGGCAGCAACCGGATGGGAAATATCTGCGTTTGCACTCCATGCACCTGAAAAAAGTCTGAATTTTTTATCTGAGAGTTAACCTTATTTGAAAAGCTAATTGCTAAAACTGTTAGACAGCCTTTCCGCTAATTAGCTTTTCTTTTATTCGCAGTGAATTAGTTAAAAATGTCATTAATAGTTTTATACGTGGCACGTTGCGTAAATCGGGATGAGTAAGCACCCAAATATCTTGATGAGGAAATACCATGTTTTTATCTATGCGGCGTAAGCCCTTTATTGAATCAGCGATGTAACACGCCCCCATTGTCATACCTTGTCCTTGTGCAGCAGCATAATGTCTCAGTACTAAATCTTCTATTCGCATGGCTATGCTGGCATTTGGGTAAGGAGAGTTTTCAATCCAAGCCGGTCTGGCACCAATATTCGTCAACCATTGATACTCTGTTTCATGCCTTGCTGAAAGATATTGTGCACTGGCGTAATAGCTTAAGGCGATGGGGAATAATCTATGGCCAACTAAATGCTCAGATGGTTGATTGGATACCCGAATAACCACGTCTGCCTCAGATCTATCCAAATTAGCCAATTGATATGAAGTTTGCATATTCAAAATAATTTCAGGGTATTGCTGCTGAAAGTTGTGCAGTTCTTCTAAAAGAAGGTATTGACCAATAGCCGGTGGTATAGAAAGGTTGATTTCGCCTGCTAGTTCCAGTTGATGAGTTTTCTTTAAACGGTTATCACTTAGGGTAAGTTGCTCAATTTTTTCGGCAGAAGTTAGCAGCGTTTTACCCGATGCAGTTAGCGCATAACCTTTTGGTGTTAAATCAAAAATATCAGCACCATATTTTTGGTTAAGATTAGCTAGGCGTCGTGAAACTGTACTATGATTCAAGGCCAATTGCTGCGCGGCGTTTCTCAGTGTTTTACCCCGATAAACAGCGAGTATTAAGCGATAATCGTCCCAATTTTCCATTTAAATACCTAAGCCAACGAATACAGTTAACATCATCATACGGGATAACTTTGTTGGAATGAAAAACTATTTAATTGCTAAATGTTACCAAAAACAGTTTGTTATCAGTTTACTAGTTTAGTTAAGCATTGAGTTGTTAATTTATTTACAAAGTTAAAGGCGATAATCTTTATTCAATAATACGTTTAAAAGGCGGCAGTGAATTTAATAGGTCTTTACCGTAGCGTTTACTGACAACACGCTTGTCCATTAAGGTTATAATGCCGTAATCTTTTTCGTTTCTAAGCAAGCGGCCTGTGGCTTGAATTAGCTTTTTTGAAGTTTCAGGCACTGAAATTGACATAAACGGATTGCCGCCTTTTGCCGTTATATATTCAGCCTGTGCTTCCTCAACAGGGGAAGACGGCACGGAAAAAGGCAATTTGGTAATTATAACATTGGTTAAATAGTTGCCAGGTAAATCTAACCCCTCTGAAAAGCTTTGCGTACCAAATATAATGCTGACTTTTTCTTTATCGCATAGTGCTTTATGTGTTTCGATAATTTTTTGTCGTGATTGTTCGCCTTGCACTAAAATACTAAGTTTATTTTTTTCACGCAGGGCAGTAACCACTTTATCCATTTGCCAATAGGATGAAAATAATACTAATGTTGCTTTTCCACGCTTAATTAACGCTGGTAGCTTTTCAATAAGTTCATCAGTAAAGCCATCGGCACTGGGTTCATATTGCATTTTTGCTATCATTAATTGCGCATTATTTTGATAATCAAATGGTGAATCAACTTTTTGATACTGGCTGCCATCGTTAGTTTGCAAACCGGCTTGTCGACGAAAGTGATCAAAAGAGTTTAGTGCCAAAATTGTTGCCGAGCATAGAACCGCACCTTCACATTTTGACCACAACATATCTTCTAATGTGAAGCCAACTTCAATTGGTGACGCACACAATAAATAGTCATTGCGTTTACTTTCAAGTTGCTCCATCCAACGCGCCATAGGTGCACCTTTTTCACTGTCGGTTTTTGCGTACATTTGCCAGAGTGCATTGAAATTTTCTAGCCGTTGGATCATAAAGCCGGATTCAGCCAATAATGGCTCAGCTAAATACATTTGTGTGTCGCCATCTTTAACCGATTCCATCAAAAGGTTATAAAGCTTATTCAAATGGCTAAGTGATTTTTTAGAACTTTCACTTAAATCTTCTGCCCAATTTTTTAAAGACTTTGGAATTATTCCGTTTTCATAACGAAATAATGGCGTTTGATTTTTGCCGTTTTTTGCTGCCGTATCGTTGAAATAAATACTGCGATTATTGTCGATAAAAGCTAACACTTTTTGCATGTCGGCTAGAATATCTCGACAATCATCGGCTAATTTTATCGATGGTGAAATAGCACTTTGCGATTTTACTAATTTTGCAATTTTGTCACCGGTTTCTTGTAACTTTGCAAGCCAGTCAAGGGCTCCCTTGATGGTAAGGCTGGCGCTAGAGTGGTCACGCGTAACCTTGGGAAGGTGGTGAGCTTCGTCAATAATGTAAAAAGTCTCTTCAGGTGAAGGTAAAATTCTGCCGCCGCCCAGTTCTAAATCAGCAAGTAGCAAACTATGGTTAACAACGAGAACATCAGCGGCTTCCATTGTTTCTCTCGCTTTATGAAATGGACAATGTGCATGCTCAGATAAGTGCTTTAAGCAGCTGTGTTTGTCAGCTTGAATTTGTTGCCAAATTACATGATTTACGGGATCAGGCCAAGAATCAATATCGCCAGACCAAGAGTTGTCTGACAGCGCTTTATGCATGTTATTTAGCATTCTAATATCATGCGCTTGTGGTTTTTCCGCGAAAGTAAAACCCACTTGAGGGTTATCATCATTGGTTACAGCTTGAGATAATTTTTGTCGGCAAACATAGCGCTGTCGGCCTTTGGCTAAGGTGAAATTAAAATCAAGGCCGCTGTGTTTTTTTAAAAACGGTAAATCTTTATCAACTAACTGCTCTTGTAGTGCAACGGTGGCAGTTGCAATGCATACCTTTTTGTTTCTACTAAGTGCTAATGGGATTGAACCTAAGGCATACGCTAGTGACTTCCCCGTACCTGTGCCGGCTTCAATAGTGATGATTTTGCGTTGCTTGTCATATTCGCCAGCTAATGTTTTGGCAATTTCGGCAATTAAGAAGGTTTGTTGTTTGCGTGGGTTAAAATTGTTTAGGTTTTCACCTATGCTTTTATAGGAAGTTCGAATAACTTGCTTAATTTTTTCGCTTAACATTGCGGCTGTGGTTTCCTAAAAAGAATAGATGATTTACACTGCTGTATATATTAACAGTTTATTTGGATTGGTTGCACTAATTAATCCACTTGGTATTCGTCACTAAATGCAAATTTCTCCGCAAAATTTAAATGAACAGTCAAATATAGTGAATTTACAACGTGGTTTTATATTAACGCGTTCAGTGCGTGATCTAGGTAATGCAATCGAAATTACCTTGTGGTTAAAAACCCCTAAAGGCCCAGTTGAGCTTATTATTAATAATGAACGTGCAGTATTTTTTATTGAACATCAGCATGTTGATTCAGTTCAGCGTATTCTTAAAAGCCAGCAATTTAATTCTACACACATTAAGCCAGTCGCTTTAAAAACGTTTAACCAAGTGAAGGTTAATGTTGTTTATTTTTCTACCTTAAGAGAGTTTTATCAAGCAAGAGAAATTTTGAAAAAACAAGGTATTAAGTGCTATGAGGATGATTTTCGTCCTGATGATCGCTTTTTAATGGAACGTTTTATAACAGCTGATCTAGTTTTCTCTGGTCGGCAAGTGCCAATAAAAAATATCCCATTCCAACAAGCGAGATCACAGACAAATTATCAACGCTTTGAACAAGTAAAATGCAAGCGCATAGATAAAGCACTGCAAACAGATATTCAGTTAACGACGGTTTCGTTAGATATAGAATGCTCAATGTCGGGAGAGCTTTATTCTATTGGTTTGTACAGTGAAATGTGTCAATGCGTATTTATGATAGCTAATAGTGAAGAGGCTCAGCGGGAGCAAGAACAAAACACAGATGCAGATATCGAAATCATCTGGCAAGTTGATGAGCAGGCATTATTACATAGTCTATTAGTGTGGTTTAGTGAATATGATCCTGACATCATTATTGGTTGGAATGTCATTAACTTTGATTTTAACTTATTGCAAAAGCGCTACGATCTTTATGAAATTAAATTTGCGATTGGACGAGATGGCAGAGCACCGCATTGGCGTAAAAATATAGCCAGTGAACAACAATTTATTGAAATAAACGGCCGAGTTATTTTAGATGGCATAGATTTATTAAAAACTGCCACTTACAGTTTCCCAAGCTTTTCACTTGATAATGTTGCTAATACCTTGTTAGGTATAGGTAAAAAAGTAAATGATGTTGATAACCGCGTACAAGAAATTACCGATAACTTTAACCACAATAAAACTGCACTAGCACTATATAATTTGGAAGATTGCCGTTTAGTATCATTGATATTTCGCCATACCCAATTATTAGAATTTGCTATGTTACGAGCACAGCTAACGGGCTTAGCCATTGATAGAGTTGGCGGCTCAGTTGCGGCCTTTACCAACTTGTATTTACCGAAATTACATCGTAGTGGTTATGTGGCGCCAAATATGGGCGATGGCGACCAAGGCTTTGAATCACCTGGCGGCTTTGTTATGGACTCTATTCCGGGTCTTTACAACAATGTTTTGGTACTAGATTTTAAAAGCCTGTACCCCAGCATTATCAGAAGTTTTAATATCGACCCTATGGGTTTAATAGAAGGTCTGAAATCGCCCGAAACAGCTATAGAAGGCTTTGACGGCGCGTATTTTTCACGAGAGCAACATTTTTTACCGAATATTATTACCGAACTATGGAAAGAACGTGATAAAGCAAAAATAGAAAAAAACGCTGCTTTGTCGCAAGCGATAAAAATTATTATGAATTCTTTCTACGGTATTTTGGGCTCAACAGGGTGTCGTTTCTTTGATCCTCGTTTATCGGGTTCAATTACCAAGCGCAGTCACAGCCTGTTAAAAACCACGAAAACTTGGATAGAAGCAAAAGGTTATCAAGTGATTTACGGCGATACCGACTCGATATTTGTTCATATTGGTGACGAGCAAACACCGGAGTCGAGTAAAATTTTAGGCAAAACACTACAGGACTATATAAACCAGAAGTGGCAAGCGGTGTTACTGGAACAATTTAATATAGTGAGCGAGCTTGAAATAGAGTTTGAAACCCATTTTAGTAAATTTTTAATGCCAACAGTACGTGGACAAGAAGTTGGTACAAAAAAGCGCTATGCCGGCTTAGTTTTGAAAAATAACGAGCAACAACTGATATTTAAAGGATTAGAGAGTGTTCGTACTGATTGGACTGAATTGGCAAAGCAGTTTCAACGAAAGCTATACCAAATGGTATTTAATGATCAACCTGTGGCGGAGTATATTAAACAAGTTGTTGCAGAAACTTTGTCTGGATTACATGATGAAAACTTAGTTTATCGTAAACGATTACGCCGTAAACTTGAGCTGTACGTAAAAAATGTTCCGCCTCATGTTCGTGCAGCAAGACTCGCTGACGAAATTAACAAAACGCAGGGCAAACCACTGAAGTATCAAAATAAAGGCTGGATAGAGTACGTAATAACTACCAGTGGGCCACAAGCGAAAGGGTGTCAGACCGCACCGTTAGATTATCAGTTTTATATTGATCGACAATTACAAGCGGTTGCCGATGCCATATTACCGTTTATTAATACCAATTTTGATGAAATTACCAACGCGCAAATGAACTTGTTTGATTGTTAGTGGTATAAGATCAATTAAAACTATGTCATGACAAAATAATTCGTGCTTCTTTACGCCATCCGATATATAAAAGAGCTATAGATGGCTAGATAGCTAAATTTGTGCAGTATTAACGTTGGGAATTCTTGGGCTGATGAAAAAAGAAACAAAAATTATTAATGCAGGTCGTAAAAGCAAATGGACGCGTGGTGTTGTAAATCCGCCTGTAGAACGCGCGTCAACCGTGGTATTTGATTCTGTTAAAGAAATGAAACATGCAACGGCGAATAAAACTAATCAGGTATTGTTTTATGGTCGTCGCGGTACGTCAACGTCATTTGCCTTTAGTGATGCGATGACAGAGTTAGAAGGCGGTGCAGGTTGTGCTGTTTACCCGTCAGGTACTGCCGCTATTACCAATGCGATTTTAGCTTTTGTGAAAACTGGTGATCATATTTTAATGGTTGATACCGCTTATGAACCAACAAGAGATTATTGCGATAAAATTTTAGCTAAGTTAGGTATAGAAACCAGTTATTATGATCCATTAGTGGGTCGTGATATTGAATCACTCATTAAGCCTAATACCCGAGTTGTTTTTCTTGAATCGCCTGGTTCAATCACTATGGAAGTGCAAGATGTGCCAGCGATTGCAGAAGTTGCGCACCGACATAATTGTGTTGTAATGCTAGATAACACTTGGTCAGCTGGGGTGAATTTTCAACCATTTGACTATGGTGTTGATGTTTCTATTCAAGCTGCAACAAAATATATTGTTGGTCATTCGGATGTAATGTTAGGCACAGCAACCGCAAATGAAGTCCATTGGCCACAACTTAGAGAAAGCAGCTACACCATGGGGCAATGCACTTCGCCAGATGATTTATACTTGGCTATGCGCGGTATTAGAACCTTGCCGGTAAGGTTACAACAACATCAAGCAAGTGCGTTAAAAATTGCGCAATGGCTGTCTAATCGTGAAGAAGTGGAAACAGTGCTTCATCCTGCTTTTGAGTCTTGCCCTGGGCATGAAGTATTTGAACGTGATTTTACTGGCTCTAATGGTTTATTTTCATTTGTATTAAATAGAGGTAATCAAGCAGCACTAACCGCGCTTTTAGATGGTATGAAACATTTTAAAATGGGCTATTCGTGGGGCGGGTTTGAAAGTTTGATTCTTGGCATTGCTAAGGTTGGAAATTTACGCTCAGCAACACAGTGGCCTTATGAATATCCACTTATTCGTTTACATGTTGGTTTAGAAAATGTTGATGACTTAATTGCGGATTTAGAGCAAGGGTTTGAGCGTTTAAACGCAAGACTTAATTGTAGTAGCTCATAGCTATTCTGATAGTTATGCTTGATAATTTTTGCATAACCTGACAGGTAGCCAAGAGCTAAAAAGAGACATTCAATACATAGTGCGATGGACATCGCCTTCGAGGCTATTAGCGTCGCTCACTATTATGTTGCCTTTACTTATGTCATAACTAAAAAAGTCATTCAATGGTAGTTTCCGGCGCTCAGATTTTCTATTAATTGGAACGACATAAAGATATTCATTACCGTTTTCTGCATTAACGTAATAAAGGTTATTTGAATCGACCTTTACATGATAAAAATCAATTGGTAAGGATATTTGCGTATTAATAAAACTTATTTGTTTAGAAGGAGTGTTGTCATCACGGGATGAATAGCTTGCTTGGTATAAGGCGTTACTTTGTTGTTCAATAAAATAGACAAGTTCAGGTTGTTCATTGTCTTTCAAACCATACGCCCATCTTCCATCAAGTTTTAGCTTTTCATTGTTAGAGAGCTGGACTACTACCAATTCAGGGTTTCCATTAACAACCTGAGTAATAGCCACACTCTGGCTTGCAAGCCAATCCAAAGCAATGATTGGGTTTTTACTTTGATAAATTAAATGTTTTGACTTAAACGCAGTCAATGGTTTATTTGGGCTTAGTTCACTTATGGGAACTTGATAAACCTTGTTATCAACATTTAATAAAGCATGTTTATCGTTTTCAGAAATTGCAACATATTTGAGCCAATGAGAATTAGGTAAATTAGTGACTACTTTAGCCTGCTTATATTGATTGTTTGCTAAATATAATTGCATACGGCCACTTCGTTTTGAAACGAATAAATACTTATCGCTTTTGTGAAATAGTGCGGGATAAACATCAAGCACTGATGAATTATCAATAGAGTTGATGTTGTTGGACGAAATTAACCAGCGATTGTTATAGTTTTTGTTCTCTGTACTAAAGAGTATATTTTTCCCGTCAGGCAACCTTGCAAGCTTTGGTAATATTTCTTCTGATATATTGATAACTTCAGTAGCATTTTCGCCATTTATGTCACTTTTGATGATTCGCTGGGCAGGTGGAGATGCAAAGTAATACACTTGCTCTGAGTTATGATGCCATATAGCCTCATACACTGGCTTTTCAAACTTAATACCTTTTGTTATTTTGTTATCCGATAAATTTAGCGACAGTAACTGCGTTTTGTAGTCACTATCAGTGCTCATTACTAAAAGTTTCTTGCCATTAGGGGATATATCAAGACTATGGTGTCCCCAGCCCTTGGGGTGTGGTTGAGTAACAATCCTGTGCTCGCCAGTATCAACATCAAAAGCATAAATTTGATTCGGCCAATAATTCTTAGGTTGAGCAGCATAATAAAAGGTATTTTGACCAACATGATAATCTATATCTTTGACTCTCTTATTACTGCAATCAAATAGCTTTTTGGATGCTTTACTTATTTGATTTAGCTCTTCTGGCGCTGGTAAAAACTCTTGATAAACTCCGCATTTATTCTCCAAAATATCAAGGTAAAAAATGGTAGTTTGATTTGCATTACTGTCATTAATGATAGAAATGATTTGACTAATATTGCCTGCTATTTTTGCTTGGTTAGTGACTGAGGTGTCAATATTTTTTAGCCATAGCTCAAGACTTTTATGGTCATCATTTGCTTTCAAATAATATAAGTGCGTATTGTTTGGATGCATTATAGGAGACAGCTCTGCACCTTGATCTCGCGTTAATGCTACCGAGTAACTAATATTTGAGGAACTTTTGGTACTAGCTTTAAATATCATGAAATAGCTTAAAGCAATGACCAAAATAACAGTAAAAGAAATCCCTATATGAGTTTTCCACTTTTTTTCCAAAAAACCAAATGAGGCCATTTGGGCTGTGTTTTCATTAATTAAATTTGAACTATTTTGGGTTAAATCATTTTGACGTGAAGCGATGCATTCTAGTGTTTCAATATCACAAACGAGACGGTATCCCCGTTTAGGTACAGTTTGAATGTAATGCGGCTTTTTAGCATCATCACCCAGTAGCTTGCGAAGGTTACCTATTAACTTATTGATGGCATTGTCTGTAACGACAGAGCCCGCCCATAATTGGTCAAGTATATTTTGTCTTGAGATAACCGCATTTGGACGTTCAACAAATAGCCGCAGTAATTCAAATATTTTAGGCTCTATAAGTATTTCGGAATTATCACTAGCATTTAGTAAACGTGAATGTTCTACATCGAGTATATACTCGCCAAATTTGATCATAACCTACTATAATAAAACCCAAAATCATCACTCTCATTCAAACGATATCATACCGATAGCTATATTGAAAAAAGAATTAGCTTCAGTTCTCTAATTTGCCGACTGATTCGTAAAAATCACCTTTTCATCACCTTTTTTCCCTACAACTTCATTACTTTTCAAAGGTTACTTGTCACATTATCCCTCTAATATTAATAAGATAATGGAAAATTTATGTTTAAACAGATAGCAACTCTACTCTTTGTGTTTTTAATTTGTGTCGAGGAAACAAAAGCCAATGTACGCGGCACTTCAAACACTGACAGCTTGTATTCAACCATTTTGTCAGAACAACGAGATTTATTAATACATTTACCCAACAACTATAATCAAAATAAAATGCTTGATTATCCTGTGCTCTATTTATTGGACGGGCAAAGAAACTTTGCTCATACCGTTGGCACTTTAGATTTACTGAATCAATCTAATATGGCGCAAGAGATGATTGTAATCGCGATAAAAAACACACATCGAACAAGAGATTTCACTCCTACCTATGATGAAAGCTACAACGAATGGGGTATTTCAGGTGGTGCAGATGACTTTCTTGATTTCATTGAAAAAGAACTTAGTCCATATATTAATAAAAAATACCGTGCTAACAATTTTAAAATAATCTCAGGCCACTCCTTAGGAGGATTGCTTGCTATCTATGCTTTACAATCAAGACCCGAGCTATTTCAAGCGCACTTCGCATTCAGCCCGAGCTTATGGTGGCATACGCAGGTCATATTCAAGAAAGCAGAAAGCTTTTTGAAAAATTCAGACGAATTATACACATATCTTTATGTGAATATGGGGAATGAGGGCGTTCATATGTTGAGTTCATATGAGCGATATACAAAATTACTTAATTCACAGAGCCGAAAAGAATTTAAATTTAATTCAGATTTAGATATATCCGAAACCCACAATACTACTGCTCTTGCAGGACACTCATTAGCTTTTCAAAAGCTATATTCGACATTACGCCCGAGTCAAGAGACTATTGCTAAAGGAATGCCAGCAGTCAAAGAGTTCTACAAGAAACAATCCAAAATCTACGGCTATGAAATAAAGCCAAGCTACGGAGCCATTAATGGAGTAGCTTATAGCGTGTTGAATAAAAAAGACTTTGCTACAGCAATCGCTATTTTTAAGGAAAATGTAAAGAGTTATCCTTATAAAGCTGACGCCTATGATAGCTTGGCTGATGGCTATGAAGCTAATGGAGAGCTAGATAAAGCGTTGGAAATGAGAAATTTAGTCATTAAGAAAAGCATTGTAGAAAACGTTGAAAATAATGCCTATAAAACTCGCAAAATGAATCTATTAAAGTTGATTAAAACTAATAAAAACAAACCTTAATAAGGATTTGATTGTGATATACCTCTCGGCTTTACTGCTATTATTCGTCACCTTTCATTTGCATGCGGTAGTTATAAGACATGACGTAGATCCCAACTTGTATAAGGTTGATAACGTACCTCAGTTTTTTGTTGATATGCCATTTCAAGGGGGCGCAGTATTAATCGATAAACACTGGTTATTGGCACCTGCACATGTCATTTATACTTATGCTTTCATGTCAAAACAATGGGTATGTAAAAGGAGGATCATGAATTGGCAATGGTAAAACTGTCAGCACCATTTTCTTCGCTGCGTGCTCAGCAAAACGTTTAGGAGCGGTGAGGAGCAGTTCAGCACGGCAACACAATTCAGCTGCATTATTAAAATCAGGCACATATAGCGCAATAATTAAAAACGCCGAATAAAATATATTCGGCGTTTTTAATTTAGAAAGTAACTTTAGGGAAAAACTATTTTTTACCGAGTAATTGAAATATGTTTTTGGCGATTTCTGTATTGTCACTTAAGCCTTGAAAAAGTTCTTTTTGTTTACCCATAGCAAATACCGGAACGTCAACACCAGTATGACCAAAGGTTGTCCAACCCGTAATGCTACGTTGGTCGATAATGCGGTTGATATGTTGACGTAATAAACGTTGTGCTGTAGGTTTTTTCATTTTGACTTTTTCTGCTTTTGACAGCTTGTTATAAGAGATTAAAGCATCTGCTAAAGATTTTTTGGTTGCTATTAATTGTCCGGCTTCTGCTTCAGTTATTTCAAAATTAAGCAATTCACTCGCTTTTTTTGCTGTTATTTCTTGTATTGCTAACTTCTTAGCAATTGTATCAGGTGACATGGTCATGCTGCGCAGCACTTCAGGTTGCCATAAGTATTTGCCACCTTGTCCTATAGTAAAGCCACCTGTACTATGGTCTGCAGTAAGTATCACCAGAGTATCTGGGTTTTTCTCAACATAGCCTTCTAAATATTCAAGTGTTTTTGCTAAGTCATCCATTTCCGCCATAGCTACGGCAATATCATTGCTATGTCCGCCCCAATCAACTTGGCTGGCTTCAATTAGCATAAAAAAGCCATTTTTATTTTCTAATTGAGAAATAGCAGGTTTTACCATAGCAGATAGACGATGTTTATTGCTGTCATCTAATGCCCAAGGAAGGCCTTTATCTGCAAATAACCCTAATACTTTTTTATTGTTTGGTAGTGTTGCAAGCTGCTGGTAATTATCGATGTAACTGAAACCTTCAGCTTTGAATGCTTCAACTAAATTTTTATCTTCGCGGATAAAGTATTGCCAACCACCGCCAAGTAATACATCGATATTTTCATGTGCAGCTAAATAGCTATCTGCTATTTCGTCATAGTTATGACGACTTTCGTTATGCGCTAAATAAGAAGCAGGAGTTGCGTGGTTAATTTGTGAGGTAACTACCATGCCGGTTTTCTTACCTTGTTTTTTTGCCCAAACTAAAACAGATTCAACCGGTTTTTTATTAACATCAACACCGATAGCACCGTTGTATGATTTAGTGCCTGTGGCAAGTGCTGTTGCGCCAGCAGCTGAATCAGTAACATAACCTGAAACTCTCGCCGGATAGGTACTGCTGCTGCCAACTAAATGGCGATCAAAAACAGTCTGTTCAATTACAGCGGTATCTGGGTTGTCGTTAAAATAGCGATATGCTGTGGTATAGGCTGGCCCCATACCATCACCAACGATCATAATAATGTTTTTCGGACTATCGCTATCTGTTGAAGCATTACTAACATTATTGGCTTGTATTTGGCTACAAGACATCAACATTACGCTGGCTAAAATACTAGGAACGAATTTTCTCATGTGTTTTTCCGGTTTGTTATGTGCTGAATAATTGCGGTTAATGGCAATTATTCAATCATGTTTATTGTGTCTTTAATTCAACATCAACCCAAACTAGGCGATGATCAGACGATGCGGCTCGGTCTTTAATTAATCTAAATTCTGCTGAATCAGCTTTTGGCCAAAATATGCCGGAATCAAGTACAGTCATTTGAGCTTTCGCTGGCAGTACATAATCGGCACGCATTCCCCAAAATGCGGTGTGATTTTTTGCATTAGGGTTGTCAATTTTGTGATACTTTCCACCTTCGCTTTCTGGTTTAGGATCATTAACCCTAGGGTGATGGGTTAAGCGGTGTATTCCGGACTTAATAGCATTACCGTCAATGGCATCAGCATTTAGGTCGCCAAGAATAACAAAGGCTTGATCTTGTGCTAAGCCGCCATACTGCTTTTTGTCATCATAAATATAACTGCTAGCACTTGGCGTTAAATAATCAATCCAGAATCTTAATTCATCAAAGTTTCGCTTGCCGTTTCTGTCTTCTGGGCCATCGAAAACTGGTGGAGTAGGGTGACTGGCCAATACATGTAATGTTTTATTGTTAATCGTTACCGGAATGTCCCAGTGTGATTTTGAAGATAAACGAAAGTCGTTCCAAGCTTGCTCGCTATACCATGGACGATTGGTTTCAGGGTCAATCGGTATTAGTGCATTTGGCATATCTTGCCATTTAAACTTTTGAAACGTTCTAATTTTCTCTTCATCAATCGGGTACTTTGACAATAACGCCATAGCAAAGTGACCGGGAAAGTGGCCATAACCATAAGCATCGTTAGGAAGCTGACCTAATTTACTGTCGTTATTTAAATCATATTTTGTCGCCACACCAGTATTTACAGGCCCTTGATAAAAGTAAGGGTAGTCAACACTATTGTTGCCATTTTGAGGCTTGTTTAGGTAGCTTTTTATAAATGTTTGCAACGAGCGATGTGAGTTATCATTGCGGTCAAATTCGTTTAGTAAAATTATGTCAGGGTTAACCCGTTGAATAATTTCAGCAACATTTTTAATTTGTTGACGATCTTCCTTTAAAGCCAAGGCTAACTCATTGCCACTTACCTTATTAGTTTGCTCAGCGGACAAGTAGTTGAGCGCCTCCATACTTACGTTAAAAGTAGCAATGCGTAGTTTAGTCGGCTCTGACTGTTTTGAACTAATCATATTGCACCCAGTAGTAAGTAAAATAGTTGTTGCAATGGCGGTTGTTAGTAAGCGCACTTTTATTCCTTATTTGAGGCCACAGCCACGTAAAATAAAATCAGTTAAAAACTCTGTAACTTGTGTAACATCATCTTCTTCGTAATCGGCACGGTTCATAATGGTCAAAATTTGTTGTTCAAAATCAGCGTAGTGCTGTGTGGAAGACCAAATTAAAAAGATAAGTTTAACCGGGTCAACATTGGCCATTTCGCCGTTATCAATCCAAACTTGGAATACTTTTGCTTTTTCTCTAACCCATTGACGTAAATAGGTGCGAGCAAATTCTTTTAAATGTAACGCACCTTGGATAATTTCCATGGCATAAATTTTTGACGCTTGCGGGTGCTCAAATGACATTTTAACTTTTGCAGCGATAAACTTTTCAATTGCAACAACAGGACCTTCGCTGGTGTCAATATCGCCTATACCTTGATCCCATGTATCAAGTGTTAGCTGTAATACTGCGTGGTAGATATTTTCTTTATTTTTAAAGTAATAAAGTACATTGGCTTTTGGTAAACCAGCAGAATCGGCAATTGACTGTACTGTCGCACCTTTATAGCCTTGTAATATAAATTCTTTTTGCGCGGCGGCCAAAATGACGGCTTCACTTCTCGCTCTTATGCTTCCTTGCTTATCATTTGATGTATTGTTGCTCACACGAATAACCTTTCAAATTTAGTTTTTATAGTTTTAGCGTTATCTTATGACACTAATGTTACATATTATTTCAACTGTTCTATGCTTAAAACAGATCAAAACAATAAAATTCATTTTACTTAGAATATGATGAATAAAATACTGCATTTATATTCTAAAATCAGTTCTTATTCATTAATTATTAACTAGTTTATGTGAATTAATGCTTTGAAACACTGTTTTAATACCTTTCAATTGCATTATTAGTTTTAATTATTGAATATTTACCAAATATGTTCTTTTGGTTAGTTAAAGCATTTTATTGGAGACCTTTATTATTGGCAATAAAAGCATACTAGGTTTTATCTTGACCAAGTGGTTTGTTTTTATGATTTTTTGTTATGATTAATTAAATATCAAACTAATAATGTTATAAGTGAAATTTAACAGTGTTTTATTTTCTGTTATAGATGTTTGTTTTTATTTGATAATTTACATTTGACGTTGTTTTATTAATTTGAAGTTAAAAAAAATAGAACTTATTAAAATGATGCTTGTAAAATTTTGTAATGAAAATGTAAGAAAACTCTGATTTAATTTCTGCTGAAATACACTTGAAAAACAATAAATAGATTAAAAAGTAATCAAGTAAAGCTATAAATTAACAATTTACAAACAATATAAAACTTCTACCAAGGAATAATATGATGAAAACTCATCGTCTCTCAAATATCGCTGGTGCGGTAGTTATTGCTTTAGGGCTATCAACTTCTGCGATGGCAGATGATACATCGTCGTCAATTCGAGGCAATGTATTAACACAAAATGGCAATGTTGTTACTGATGCGACAATAACTATCGTTCATGAACCTACGGGCACCCGTAAAACATTAAAAGTTAATGATACAGGTTCTTTCTTTGCAAAAGGCCTTCGCGTTGGCGGTCCATATACCGTTACGATTGATTCAGATGTGTATTCTGACAAAACATTAGAAAATATCTATATCAAGTTGGGTGATGTTTTTCGTCTTAATGAAGTACTTGAAGATGCTAATGTTGAGCGTATCACTGTAACAGGTTCAAGTATTGCTTATGACGCAACTGGCTCTCGCTCTTCTTGGGGAGAAGAAGATATTTCTCGTGCACCATCATTTAATCGTGATTTAAAAGATATTGTTCGGAACAACCCATTAGCTGTTGTTGATTCAAGTGGAAATTTAAGTGTTGGGGGTTCGAACCCTAAATTTAATAGTATAACTGTTGATGGTATTGGACAAAATGACGATTTTGGACTGAATTCTGGTGGATACCCAACACAGCGTTCGCCAATCTCGCTTGATGCAATTGAACAAATATCAATTGATACTACACCATTTACTGCAAAAGTAGGCGGTTTCTCTGGCGGTATCGTTAATGCTGTTACTAAATCAGGTACAAATGAAGTACATGGATCTTTTTTCTATGAATTTAAAAATGACGATTTATCGGGTACACCTGAAAACCAAAGAGCTGATGAAGACCCTCAATTTGACGCAGATGCCCCAGTAGAAAAATTTGCTACGGGCAAAGAGAGAACATTTGGCTTTAATGTTGGCGGCCCGGTTTTAGAAGATAAATTATTTTATTTTTTAAGTTATGAAGATTTCAAAAAAGAAACTCCAGTTTTATATGGTATTGGTAGTGGTGCTAACCAAAGTGATATCACTCAGGCAGAAATAGATCAGTTTTTCTCTATTTTGGGTGATACATATGGATTATCTGATAGTCTTGCGGGTGATCCTGAAGAAACGGATGAAAAAATTCTCCTTAAGTTAGATTGGAATATTAACGAGTCTCACCGTGCCGATTTTACGTATCAATATCAAGATAATTCAGAAGACCGAAATACAACAGATGAAGATGATGAAATTCGTATGCAATCTAATGTGTATGAATTAAACACTAAGTCTACCAACTTTGCAACGCACCTATATTCAGAGTGGAATGATGATTTTTCAACAGAAGTTTCAGTTAGTCATAAGAAAACTGAAATTGCTTCGCTAACAAATTCAAATATTGGTGAAGTTAATATTGAATCAATAAATGGCGATATTATTTTTGGTACTGATGCATTTCGCCATGGTAACGAAGCAGAAACTAAGACGTTAAAAGTCAAATTTGATGCAAACTATTTAGTTGGCGATCATAGTATTTCATTTGGTTACCATTTTGAAAGATTAAATCAATACAACTTGTTTGCAGAAAGTTCATTAGGTGTTTGGTCATTTGATGGTGATCGTTTTGATGGTACGACCGGTTTAGAAGATTTTGCAGATAAAAAACCAGATGACTTTAGAGGAGCTGGTTTTGTATATAAGAATGCATATACAAACAATGCAGCCGATACTGCTTATGAGTTAACGCGTAATAATCATACGTTATACATTGAAGATACTTGGGCGATTACAGATGATGTTGAAATCGCTTTTGGTTTACGTTATGAACGACTAAGCACAGACGACAAACCTAAATTCAACGAGAATTTTTACAACACTTATAAGTACGACAACACGGAAAACTTAGATGGTTTAGATATTATTTTACCTCGATTTTCTGTTAAATGGTACATGAACGACGAAATGACACTACGTGGTGGTTTAGGTCGTTATAGTGGCGGTAAACCAAATGTATGGACGGCTAACTCATTTACTAATGATGGTATTACATTTGTAGCATTACCAGCAAGCATCTCATCTGCTTTAGTACGTGATCCTGCAAACGTTGATTTTAGTAAAATACCTCAAGCTGCACTCGATGGTATGGTTTCCGGAACAGGTAGTACAAACTACATTGATCACAACTATAAATTACCTTCAGATTGGCGTGCGCAGGTTGGCTTCGATTGGAACCTAGATATTCCATATTTAGGAGAAGGTTATGAGTGGAGCACAGAGTTTAACTATGTTAGACAAGAAGACTCTAGTTTTTGGGTAGATACTTCAAGAGTTGACTCGGGTAAAACGACTGCCGACGGTGAGCGAATTATATATGAAAGCCGTTACGAAGGTGATTTGGCTGATAACTTTGATATTATGCTAACCAACTCAGATGACAATGGTCGTAGCCTGATTTGGACGACAAGTTTGAAGAAATCTTGGGATAATGGTTTGAGAATGAGTATGTCATATACTAATCAAGACATTACCGGGGCAAATCCAGGTACAAGTTCACGTGCTCAATCTAACTACCAATATAATGTGAATGTTAATCGTAATGTACCATTAGTAGGCACTACAGACTTTGAAACTAAGCATAGGTTTGTTCTAAATCTAGGTTATAAAACTCAATTCTATAAAGATTATAATACGACGTTTGACTTATTCTTCTCTCGTCGTTCAGGTACACCATTATCATATACTCTAGGTCTATATCAAGACGGTGATTTCGGAGACCAACCTGATTTTTACAGCAACACTATATACTTACCGTATATTCCGTCAGGAGCTGATGATCCTAATATTGATTGGGAAAATAGTGACTTAAGCTATGATGAAATGAAAGAGTTGATTGATGCTGCTGGTCTTTCAGGAGATGCTGGTGGTTATGCAAGTAAAAATTCAAAAACTCAACCATGGGTTACTACACTTGACCTAAGCATTACCCAGGAATTACCTGGTTTTAGTGAAGATCATAAAGGTCTCCTTTATTTTACCATTGATAATTTAGCTAATTTGCTAAATGATGATTGGGGTCAAGTACACGAAATGCGTTTCCCACAACAAGCTTTATGGGATCTAAAAGGTATTTCAGATGACGGTCGTTATCAAATTACCGAAAGATTTAGAGGCTCAGATACTCGCAACTGGAATGAGTTCGCTGCAGAAGAATCTACATGGCGAATTAAAGTGGGTGTTAGATATACATTCTAGATAACATTTGACTAAATAATCAAACCAGTAACGAGAGTTACTGGTTTTTTTTTACCTAAATTTGGTAAAAAGTTAAATTTAATATAGAACAGCTAGAATATTGTGAGATCTATCTTGATATTTTTACTCAGTTTCATTAGGATATACATAAGTTGACCAGTTGGTCAGTTAAAGGGTTTGATAATGTCAAAAATTGAAAATAGCAAAGTAGAAGAGTTAATTGTTGCTGCCAAAAATGGATTCGACAAAGCTTATGCGCCTTATAGTAACTTTCATGTTGGTGCTGCGGCATTAACTAAAAATGGCAAGATAGTGAAAGGCTGCAATGTAGAAAATGCCTCTTATGGCTTAACTGTTTGTGCAGAGCGTAATTGCTTGGCTCAAGGTGTTATTGCTGGTGAGCAAGAATTTTCAGCGATTGTTATTTACACTAACCAAGACAAATTGACCCCACCATGTGGTGCTTGTCGGCAAGTTATTGCTGAATTTTTAGCGCCTGAAGCTTTGGTAAAAGCCGTTAACCATAACAATGATTCAAAGGAATGGACTGTTAACGAATTATTACCAGATGCTTTTACACCTAAAGATTTACTTGAAAAATAAGGATTTAAAATAATGTTACTACCACAAGAAATTATTCGCACCAAACGTAATGGTGGTTCACTCTCCCAAGAACAAATACAACATTTTGTTGATGGTTTAGTAACGAAAAATTTTAATGACGCTCAAGTTGGATCTATGGCAATGGCAATATTTCAAAAGGGTATGGAAACCCGTGAAATTATTGACTTTACCTCAGCAATGAAAAATTCTGGTGATGTGCTAAGTTGGCCTGAACTTGATGGGCCAATTGTTGATAAGCATTCTACCGGCGGTGTTGGTGATAAAGTGAGCTTTATGTTGGCTGCGATTGTTGCTGCATGTGGTGCGTACGTACCTATGATATCTGGCCGTGGCTTAGGACATACTGGTGGTACTTCCGACAAGCTTGAAAGTATTGCAGGTTTTAACGTTCAACCTAGTATTAGTGACTTTAAACGGATTGTTAAAGATTTAGGCGTCGCCATTATCTCTCAAACAGATAACCTGGCGCCTGCTGATAAACGCTTATATGGCATACGTGATATTACCGCAACTGTTGAGTCTATTCCGTTAATTACCGCGTCTATTTTATCGAAAAAGTTGGCTGCTGGTTTAGATTCATTAGTCATGGATGTAAAAGTGGGTAATGGCGCTATGATGTCGAATATCGATGATGCAAGAGCACTCGCACAAAGCATTGTTAATGTTGCCAATGGTTCAGGTGTGCCAACACAGGCTATTATTACAGATATGAATCAAGTACTAGGTGCGACAGCTGGTAATGCCTTGGAAATGGCAGAAACGGTAAAATACTTAAATGGTACTTTACGTGAACCTCGTTTACATGCAGTGGTGGTTTCGCTAGCGAAAGCTATGTTAGTGAGTGCTAAAGTTGCAGAAAATGAAGACGTTGCACTTGAAAAAATTAATTATGCACTAGCATCCGGTGAAGCTGCAGAAATATTTGGCAAGATGATTCATGCTCTAGGCGGCCCTAGTGATTTTATGGAAAATCCATGGCGAACTATGCAACGTGCTAATGTTGTTACTGACGTTATAGCGCCAGAGCATGGTTATATCGTTGGTATGCAAACACGAGATATAGGCATGTCTGTAGTAGGCCTTAAAGGTGGTCGCACCGCAAACGGACAAGCTATTGACCATAGTGTTGGTTTTGATCGTATTTTACCAATTGGTACTTTAGTTAATCGTGGTGACGTGGTTGCGAGAGTACATGCAATAGACGAAGATGCGGCAGCATTGGCAAGTAAGCAATATCTGGCTGCTTTAGCTATCAACACAAAAGTAGTGGATGAACAACCTGTTATTTATCAAACAATAACTGCTTAGTTTGACTTGACACTAAGGTAATAATTAAAAAGGGAAATGATTTTCATCGTTTCCCTTTTTAGTTTTGATTTTATAATGAATGTTTTACCAAACTAAAGCTTTAAAGTGTTTTCTGCATAAAGATTCATAGCGTTCATTACCACCAACTTCAATTTGCTCTCCGCCTTTGACTGCATTACCGTTTTCGTCGCAACGAATAACAAAGTTTGCTTTTTTACCACAGTGACAAATAGTCTTTAATTCGATCAATTTATCTGCCCATGCAAGCAGGGCGGCACTACCACCAAAGGTTTCACCAAGAAAGTCAGTTCGTATTCCATACGCTAAAACTGGAATGTTAAGCTCATCAACAATATTCGTAAGCTGTTTAACTTGTTGTTTTGTTAGGAACTGCGCCTCATCAATTAGCACACAAGCCAGCTTGCTTGTTTTAATTTTACTTTGAACATCAGAGAAAATATCTGAGGTTTCATCAAATAAATGAGCATCAGCATGAATGCCTAAGCGAGAAGATACTTTACCTTGGGCAAATCTATCATCTATTTTTGCCGTAAAGAGTAGAGTATCTAAGCCACGTTCACGATAGTTATAAGAAGATTGCAATAAATGAGTCGATTTACCGGCATTCATTGTTGAATAGTAAAAATATAACTGTGCCATGATTTTATAAAACCTATTATTATTTTAAATGCGATTAATATTAGTAACTTGAAGGATCGGCAATATCGTCACTTGCGCCTAAGGTGTTTAGTAAGTTTGTTAATAAACTACTTGCACCAAATCTAAAGTTAGCTTTACTGGCCCAGTCATGGCCTAAAATATCACTTGCTAAATCTAAATATACTGCTGCATCTTCTGCACTTTTAACACCACCAGCGGGTTTAAAGCCTACTTTAGTATTTTTGTTTTTAATAACATTCAACATAAGCTCTGCCGTTTTCGGCGTAGCATTTACTGGTACTTTACCCGTTGATGTTTTAATAAAATCAGCACCCGCCGCAATAGATATTTCACTGGCTAGAATAATTAATTCATCAGTTTTCAGCTCGCCGCTTTCAATAATGACTTTAAGTTGCACCTGATCACCACAAGCAAGTTTACATGCTTTCACCAGTTCATAGCCTACATCTTTATTGCCGGCCATTAATGCTTGGTAAGGAAATACTACATCAACTTCGTCTGCGCCGTATGCTACAGCTGCTTTTGTTTCTGCAACTGCAATATCAATATCATCATTACCATGTGGGAAGTTAGTTACAGTGGCTATTTTTACATTAGATGTACCTTGTGCAGCTAACGTTTTCTTTGCTAGCGGAATAAAACGAGGGAAAATACAAATGGCGGCGGTATTGCCTTTTGGTGATTTTGCGTTTTGGCAAAGGGTAATGATATCGTCGGCACTTTCACTATCAGTTAAACTCGTTAAGTCCATCATTTCAAGTGCGCGTTGGGCGTAGTTTTCAATTGTAGTCATGATAAGCCTCGTTTATGAAAAAGGGGATTATTAAATTAGCCTAGCAATGATGCTAGGCTCGTCATATTTTTATTTTGATTAATGGGATTATAAACTTACGAATAATCCGGCTATTGCTGCACTCATTAAATTTGCCATTGTTGCCGCTAGCATAGCTTTCATCCCCAAACGAGCTATGTCTGGACGGCGATTAGGAGCCATAGAGCCAATGCCACCTAGTAAAATTGCTATCGAAGAAAGGTTAGCGAAACCACATAATGCAAATGTAACAATGGCTTGAGTCGTTGGTGATAACGTATCTTTAATTTCAACAAAATTTACATAGGCAAAAAATTCATTTACAACAATTTTTTGTCCAATAAAGCTGCCAGCTTGTAGCATTTCGTCAAATGGTACGCCAATTAAAAATGCAAAAGGCGCAAATAAGTAGCCTAATATCCACTCAATAGTGATACCTTCAAAGCCAAGTAAGTTGCCAAAACCTGAGACCATTGAATTAAGTAAGGCAATAATAGCGATAAATGCCAGTAACATAGCACCAACATTTACTGCAAGTTTTACCCCTGAAGCCGCACCAGATGCCGCTGCGTCAATTACGTTAGCAGGTTTTTCGCCTGCGTTATCCATTTCAACGTCTTTGTAATCATTTTTGATTTCTTCGGTTTCAGGTAATAGTATTTTTGCCATTAACAAGCCACCTGGTGCGGCCATAAATGACGCGGCAATTAAGTACTCAAGCTTGACGCCGAGTCCCGCATAACCTGCTAAAATTGAACCAGCGACTGAAGCTAAGCCACCCACCATAATTGCAAATAGCTCTGACTGACTCATTTTGGCAATATAAGGGCGGATAACCAGTGGCGCCTCAGTTTGACCGACAAAAATGTTAGCAGTAGCAGAAAGAGACTCAGGCTTAGATGTTTTTAAAAGTTTTTGTAAACCGCCACCAATAATTTTAACCACCCACTGCATTATGCCTAAGTAGTAAAGTACGGCTATTAACGAAGAGAAGAAAATAATAACGGGTAGCACACGAATGGCAAAAACAAAGCCAACACCGTTGCCAAACATAGCATCAGTACCTAAGCCACCAAATATAAAGTTTATGCCGGCTTTGGCACTGTCGATTACTTGTTGAACACCATTAGTTATTGACCCGAGTACATCTTTACCAAATGGCACGTAAAGTACAAAAGCACCTAATAAAATTTGCAAAGTAAACGCAAACCCTACGGTGCGCCAGTTGATCGCTTTACGGTCTTTTGACAATAAAAAGGCAATTACCAATAGAGCAATAATGCCCATAACGCCTCTAAGTGCACTTAAATCCATACTTACCTCATGATTTTCTTTGTTATCGTTATTATTTTTAAAGATTACAGTTCGTTAAAAATGCTTAATCTCTTGCCATTATTTGTCTTATTTTGGCTTTTAGCATTTCAATTGCCATTCTATTCTTACCACCGCGAGTTACCACTATGTCAGCAAATGGTTTGTTGGGCTCAATATATTGGTGATACATAGGTCTAACCGTAGTTAAATATTGTTCAGTAATCGACTCAACACTACGCGAACGTTCAATGGTATCGCGGTTAATGCGACGAACTAAGCAAATATCAAGTGGTGTATCAATGTAGATTTTAATATCAAACTTTTTACGCAATTCTTCGTTTGAGAAAAGCAAAATACCTTCAACTAAAATAATTGAAGTAGGAGACAAATGAAGTGTTTCTTCCAAACGAGTGTGAGTTTTGTAGCAATAAGTTGGAATATCAACACTTTCACCTATGCTTAATTGGGTTAAGTGCTCAGTTAATAAACTGTGTTCAAAGGCACTTGGGTGATCGTAATTGGTTTTTACTCGCTCTGCCATTGATAAGTGAGATTGGCTTTTATAGTAGGAGTCTTCTTTGATGATCGAAATGCCATTTGGCCCCAGCTCAGGTAAAAGTTCGTCATAAATGGTTTGCGCAAAAAGAGATTTGCCTGATGCTGACGCGCCAGTTACCGCAATAATAGTCGGTTTATTGGTTTGCAAAACAGAAAGCCTTAAAAGTGTGGTTAACAATAACGTTAAAATTATTTTTAGCCAAACTGCGCTAAGCAGTTCAGCGGTCATATTATGGACTAATTATACCGAATTTAATAACAATCACCTTAATCTCCAGCGGGAATTGTTAATTATTTACAAAATTTCAGTTGTCTATAATTTATTGCTTGGTAAAGTATCACATGTTGACCATCTGGTCATGAATTTTTTGTCGGTAATATCGAGGATAATTCAAAAAAGTTTGTTAAAATGCATTTATATAAATATGGGAAAGTATCATGGCACGAGCAATAGTTTTAGTAATCGACGGTTTTGGTATTGGGCATGCGCCTGATGCGGCTGATTTTGGAGATGTAACGGCTAATACTTTTGCTAATTTAGCAAAAAAATTCTACCAGCAAGAAAAGCGTGAAATCAAACTAACTAATCTTGCCAAAATGGGGCTAATTAATGCTGCCGTAGCGGCAGGCAAAGAGACTTTTCCCATTCAAACGCAACAACCAGAGCAGGGCGCTTATGGATATGCTGCTGAATTAAGTACTGGTAAAGACACGCCTAGTGGCCATTGGGAAATGATGGGAGTTCCGGTATTATTTGATTGGGGATATTTTCCTAAAGAAGGTAACGCTTTCCCGCCTGAATTAATTGACAAAATAAATCAAGCAACCGGCATTGATGGCATACTAGGTGATTGTCACGCGTCGGGTACCGATATTATTAACCGATTAGGGCAAGAGCATATAAAATCAGGCTTACCTATTTGTTACACATCAGCAGATAGTGTTTTTCAAGTGGCTGCCCACGAAGAACATTTTGGTCTCGATAACTTATATAAATATTGTGAAACGGTACGTGAATTGTTGTCAGATATGAATATAGGTCGAGTAATTGCACGGCCATTTGTCGGCGAAAGTCCTAGCGATTTTGAGCGTACCGGCAATCGTCGCGATTATTCTATATTACCGCCCGCGCCAACGGTATTAGATGTATTTACGCAAGCAGGTGGCCATGTCATCAGTGTAGGTAAAATTGCCGATATTTATGCTCATCAAGGCATCAGTGAGAAAACCAAAGCGACCGGAATTGATGCCTTAATTGATGCGACACTTACACATATAGAAAGTGCGCAAGATAACAGCTTAATTTTTACTAATTTAGTAAACTTTGACCAAGACTATGGCCATCGTCGTGACCCAATAGGTTACGCATTAGCATTGGAAAATTTTGATAAGCGTTTGTCTGAGATTACGGCCGCAATGAAAGATGATGATGTATTATTTATGACCGCAGATCATGGTTGTGATCCAACTTGGCACGGAAATGATCATACTCGTGAATACGTACCCGTACTTGCGTATCATAAACAGGTACAATCTGTTAATATTGGCGAAAGAAATACGTTTGCTGATATTGGTCAAACTATCGCTGATTTATTTAAATTGGAAAAAATGCCTTACGGCACGAGCTTTTTATCAGCGCTTGACCTTTAATATACTATAAAATTACAAAATATAATGCGCATTTGTCGCTGCGCATTATTTAAAAAATTACAAATTACAAATTACAAATTTCAACACAAAACATAAACAGTTCTTGGGAGAGTACTTAATGAATGTTTTTAAAAAAACGTCGCTTGCACTTTGTGTAAACGCGGCTATTTTTGCGTCTGTTGCTAGTGTTTCTGGTTCAGCAATGGCTCAAGAAAAAGCTGACGAAGTTGTCGGCATTGAAGTTATCGAAGTTACTGCACGTAAGCGCACTGAGAATGTTAAAGAAGTACCTATTTCAGTTTCTGCTTTAACACCAAAGAAATTAGAAGTGCTTGGCTCTTCAGGTATGGATGTAAGAGCCTTATCGGCGAAAGTTCCTAGTCTTTTAATCGAGTCATCATTTGGTCGTACTTTTCCACGCTTTTATATTCGTGGTTTAGGCAATACAGATTTTGATTTACTAGCTTCACAACCCGTGTCTTTAATTTACGATGACGTTGTATTGGAAAATGCCTTAACGAAAGGTATGCCAATGTTTGATATTGAACGTGTAGAAGTTTTGCGCGGTCCTCAAGGTACTTTATTCGGTCGTAATACACCGGCGGGTATTGTTAAAGTTCAATCTAAAAAGCCAACACAAGATTTTGATGCGACAGTTTCTGGTTCATACGGAAGCTTTGGTTCAACAGATTTTCGAGTAGCTGTTGGCGGTGGTCTAACGGACGAACTTTCAGCGCGAGTTGCCTTACTACAACAAGATCGTGATGATTGGATTGATAACAAAGCGCCAGGCTTTGAAAAGAAAGATCAACTAGGTGGCTATAGTGAAACTGCTGGGCGCTTGCAACTATTGTGGCAACCGAATGACGATTTCTCTGCCTTGTTTAATTACCACTTTAGAGATGCAGAAGCTGACGCTCGTATTTTTAGAGCTAATATCATTAAGCCCGGAACTAATGATTTAGTTGCTGGCTTTGACCGTGAAACGGTATTTCATGATGCGGCAGTTCGCAACAATCAAACGGTTGATATGAAAGGCGCAAGCTTAAAAATTGAATATGATTTTGGTAGCCATACCTTAACTTCTGTTACAGGCCACGAATCAGCTGAAATGTTTTCTGTTGGCGATATTGATGGTGGTTACGGTGCAGCATTTTTGCCTGATTATATGGGACCAGGCTTTATCCCGTTTCCGTCAGAAACAGGTGCTAGAATGCCAGATCATAAGCAATCAACGCAAGAGATTCGCATTGCGAGTAACGATCTAGGTGCGTTAGATTACCAGTTTGGCTTTTTTCTATTTGATGAAGACTTAACCATCAATAATCTAAGCTTTGACACATTGGGTGGTGGTGCACAAAATGGTATCGCGATTCAGAATATGGAAACTCAAGCATGGGCCATATTCGCTTCACTTGATTATGAAATCTCAGATAAGCTAAGTATAAATGGTGGTTTACGCTATTCAGATGATGAGCGTAAATGGGACGGCGAATTAGTACAATCTCCGTTTGGTGCGCCAGGCTTTTCAGAAAGCAATGATGTAGATGACTCACAGGTTAGTGGTGATTTAAGTATTTCATACGTGTTAAATGACGAAACTAACGTTTATGGCCGAATTGCTCGTGGTTACAGAGCTCCAAGTATTCAAGGACGTAGTTTATTGTTCTCTGCAAATTCAACTACGGCTGATTCAGAAATAGTTGATTCAATTGAAACTGGTTTTAAGTCGGTCTTCTTGGAAAATACTGCTCGTGTTGACGGTTCTGTTTTCTATTATCAAGTAAAAGATCAACAGTTAACCGCTGTTGGCGGTACAGGTAATGTTGCAAGCTTACTTAACGCTGATAAAGCTGTGGGTTATGGTTTTGAGTTAGATTCTGAATATTTTGTAACGCCTGACTTTGTAATTGCTGCAAGTGTAAGTTACAACCATACAGAGCTTAAAGATAGTAATGTTGCGGTGCCGGGCTGTGGTGGTGGTTGTACTGTGACAGATCCATTAAATGCCGATGGTTTAGCAATCATAGATGGTAACTCTTTACCGCAATCGCCTGAGTGGATCAGCAACTTAAGCGCACGCTGGACGAAAGAAATTGCTGATGGCGAGCTTTATGTTTACACCGATTGGTCATACCGTAGCGAAGTTAACTTCTTCTTATATGAATCAACAGAGTTTACTGGTGATGCCTTATTAGAAGGTGGTGTACGTGTGGGTTACGAGTGGTACGGTGATGATGCTGAATATGAAGTAGCGTTATTTGGCCGCAACATTACTGACGAAGAGCAGTTAACCGGTGCAATTGATTTCAACAACCTAACGGGTTACGTAAACGAACCACGTTTTTGGGGTGTAGAATTTAAAGCAAACTTCTTTTAAAACCTAATTTAATAGAAGTTCCTTGAACATTGCCACTAATTCACATTCATGTGATTGTGGCATACCGTTCATATTGAACATAAAAAAGCCGATTATCAATTAGATAATCGGCTTTTTTTAACATTAAGTTTTTTAAATATTGTCTGCTATTTACGCGTTTTTATAGCGTGTGCCAATACATCTAATATTTCTTCACTGGTATCTAAATTGATACAAGCATCAGTGATACTTTGTCCGTAGTTTAAAGGTTGTCCTTCAATAACTTTTTGATTACCTTCTACTAAAAAGCTTTCAATCATGACACCGAATATTGATTGTTCACCATTGGTAATTTGCTGAGCTAATGAACGAGCAACGTCAATTTGTTTGGTGTGATCTTTATAACTATTACCATGACTACAATCAATCATGACTTTCTCAGCTAACCCAGATTTGGTTAATGTTGCACGAGTCGTTTGAATATCTTCCGCATGATAATTCGGTAGCTTGCCACCACGTAATATAACATGCGCAAATGGGTTACCATGTGTTTGGTAAATACACATTTGGCCGCTTTTATCTGGCGAATAAAGTACGTGGGGTACACTAGATGCTTTTATAGCGTCAACAGCAATTTGAATATTACCATCAGTACCATTTTTAAAGCCAACAGGGCAAGATAAAGCTGATGCGAGTTCTCTATGAACTTGACTTTCTGTTGTTCTGGCGCCAATCGCGCCCCAACTAATTAAGTCAGAAATATATTGCCCTGTTACCATATCTAGAAATTCAGTACCGGCAGGTAAGCCCAATTTATTAATTTCCATTAATAAATTACGTGCTAAATCTAAACCTTTTGCAACATGGAATGATTTATCTAAATCAGGATCGCTAATTAATCCTTTCCAACCAACCGTAGTGCGAGGTTTTTCAAAATATACTCGCATAACAATTAGTAATTCATCTGAGTACTTATCATGCAGAACTTTTAGTTTTTTAGCGTAATCTATAGCTGCTTCTATATCGTGAATAGAGCAGGGACCTATGATCACAAGCAGGCGATCATCATCGCCATTAATGATAGCTTCTATGTCGCGGCGGCTATTAATTATAAAATTAGCGGTGTTATCATCTAGCGGGATTTGCTGAGCAAGCTCGGCAGGAGAAACTAAATTCTCAATTAACGTGGTTCTAAATTCATCTGTTTTTATAGTCATTTGCTATCAAATACTTTTTAACGGCACACAGTTGTTATGTAGCGCAATAATAATATCGCGCTAACATAACGAATATAACCAGTTAAGTGAACCGCTTTCTTAGTTTTTATTGAACTAATTTGTCATAAATTAATATTTATAGCGTTGCAGGCCCGTTTCAGACAATATTTTTGCGGTAATTTCTTCAACAGACAATTTAGTAGTGTTTAAAAAAGGGATTTTTTCTTTTTTATAAAGCTTTTCAACTTCACGTACTTCCATACGACATTGGCGAGCGGAAGAGTATTTTGTGTTAGCCATTCTTCCGTCACGAATATCTACCAGCCTTTGCGCATCAATTGTAAGGCCAAAAATTTTCTTTTTATGCATTTTTAAAAATGACGGTAACTTGAGTTCATCCATATCTTCGTCAGTAAATGGATAGTTTGCCGCTTTTATGCCGTATTGAAGTGCTAGGTAAAGGGATGTAGGGGTTTTGCCAGAGCGAGATACACCAACAAGAATAACATCAGCATGCTCATAATTAGTAACATTAGAGCCGTCATCATTAGCAAGAGAATAGTTAACGGCATCAATACGGTAATCGTAACTATTTTCATGAATACTGTGGGTTCTATGGGCTTTTGGTTTCGCTTTAATACCTAATTGTTGCTCAAGTGGTGAAACAAAATGTTCAAGAAAGTTATAAATAATACCATCGCAGCCATCTATAATTTCCCTAATATCAGGATTAACAAAGGTATGAAAAACCAGTGGTGGTTCGCCTGTGCGTTTTGCAGCTCGGTTAATGCGCTCGCATGCTTCTAGCGCTTTTTCTTTGGTTTCAACAAACGAAATGGTATCGTGTTCGAACTCTGTTGGGAATAAAGATAATAAGGCGTGGCCAAAAACTTCAGAAGTTATGGCGGTACCATCAGAAATATAAAACGCTGCCCGCATAATTAATCCTATATATTATTCTGTAATGAAAGGTGAAAACTTTCAAATAGTGCTTTAGTTTCAAGGTTAGCAGTGTAAAATGTCTGCAGCGTGAAAACTACCGTTAAATGAAACTTAATAAATTTGTCTTCAATGTGACAAAGTTATTAAGCCAAAAAGATTTAAGAAAATTATTTTTAACGACAATAGTCATATTCAAAAAATAATTTCCTTAATTCTTTTATTTCGAATGGAGATGTTGTCGTGCAAGAATACGTACTTTGGTATGAAGATTTAGGAATGAATGATGTAGACCGTGTTGGCGGTAAAAATGCATCATTGGGTGAAATGATTTCAAACCTGTCAAATGTTGGTGTGCAAGTGCCTGGAGGTTTTGCTACTACCTCGTTTGCCTTTAATGAATTTCTTGAACAAAGTGGTCTTAACGATAAAATTTATCGTCTTCTTGATGATTTAGACGTCAGCGATGTTAATGCCTTGGCTGAATGCGGTAATAAAATTCGTCAATGGGTAATTGATACTCCTTTCTTACCGCAAATGCAGCAGGATATTGAACAAGCCTACGCACAACTAGCGGGTGGTTTTGCTGACGATGCTTCATTTGCTGTTCGCTCATCTGCTACCGCAGAAGATATGCCAGACGCTTCTTTTGCTGGTCAACAAGAAACATTTCTTAATGTTCGCGGATTAGATGCCGTTATGATTGCAATTAAGCATGTATTTGCTTCGCTCTTTAATGACCGCGCAATATCTTATCGTGTACATCAAGGCTACGATCATCGTGGTGTGGCATTATCAGCTGGTATTCAACGTATGGTGCGCAGTGATATTTCGTCTAGCGGCGTTATGTTTTCAATTGATACCGAGTCAGGCTTTGAAGATGTGGTGTTTGTAACATCTAGCTTTGGCCTAGGTGAAATGGTGGTACAAGGTGCGGTTAACCCAGATGAATTTTACGTTCACAAACCAACACTAGCTAAAGGCAAGCCTGCCGTTGTACGTCGTAATATTGGTAGTAAAGCCATTAAAATGATTTACGCAGATACCCAAGAGCATGGCAAGCAAGTAGAAATTGTTGATATTGAACAAGCGCAATCAGACACTTTCTCACTAACGGATAAAGAAGTTGAAGAATTAGCTAAACAAGCCGTTATCATAGAAAAACACTATGGTCGCCCAATGGATATCGAATGGGCTAAAGATGGTTTAGATGGAAAGCTGTATATTGTACAAGCTCGTCCTGAAACGGTAAAAAGCCGTGAAAATGCCAATGTAATGGAACAATTCCAATTACAAACTACTGCCGATGTTATCTGTGAAGGACGCTCAATTGGGCATAAAATAGGTAGCGGTGAAGCAAAAGTTTTATCTTCTTTAGAGGAAATGGATAAAATTTTACCTGGCGATGTTTTAGTTACTGACATGACAGATCCTGATTGGGAGCCAATCATGAAACGCGCATCTGCTATTGTCACTAACCGTGGCGGTAGAACGTGTCATGCTGCCATTATTGCCCGTGAAATGGGTATTCCAGCTGTTGTCGGTTGTGGTGATGCTACCAGTAAAATTGCCAATGGTGATGAAGTTACGGTTTCGTGTGCTGAAGGTGATACTGGCTTTATTTATCAAGGAAAACTGGACTTTACCGTTACCACATCTGAAGTTGATGCAATGCCAGACTTACCATTAAAAATAATGATGAATGTCGGTAACCCGGACCGAGCTTTTGCTTTTGCTCGTTTACCGCACGCAGGTATAGGTTTAGCACGTTTAGAATTTATTATTAATAAAATGATCGGCGTTCACCCGAAAGCACTATTAAATTTTGATGAGCAATCTGCTGATTTACAAGATGAAATTCGCGATATTATCGCTGGTTATGAAAACCCAGTTGAATTCTACATTGCTAAGTTAACAGAAGGTATTTCAACGTTAGCAGCGGCGTACGCACCTGAAAAAGTGATAGTGCGTATGTCTGATTTTAAATCTAACGAATATGCCAACCTAGTTGGTGGTGAAGAGTTTGAACCGGAAGAAGAAAACCCTATGATAGGTTATCGTGGTGCATCTCGTTATATTTCGAAAGATTTTAGAGATTGCTTCGCCCTTGAATGTGAAGCTATTAAACGTGTTCGCAATGACATGGATATGACACATGTGGAAATTATGATCCCATTTGTTCGAACCTTAGAAGAAGCAGCAGCCGTTATTGATATTCTTGCTGAGCACGGATTAAAACGTGGCGAAAATGGCCTACGTATCATTATGATGTGTGAATTACCGTCAAATGCGTTACTTGCGGACCAGTTTTTAGATTATTTCGATGGCTTTTCAATTGGCTCGAACGATTTAACCCAATTAACATTGGGTTTAGATCGTGATTCCGGTTTAGTCGCTCATTTATTTGATGAGCGTAATCCAGCAATTAAAGCCTTATTAGAAATGGCGATTAAAGCTTGTAAAGCGCGTGGTAAATATGTTGGTATTTGTGGTCAAGGCCCATCGGATCATGCCGATTTTGCAGCTTGGTTAGTTGAGCAAGGTATAGAGAGTGTATCTCTTAACCCTGACACCGTTTTACCAACATGGTTATACTTGGCAGAGCAACACGGCAAATAAGCAGGCAAGCATAAATTAGACTACTTATGTAAGTCGTTAAAAATAAAGCCCAATAAATTTTTATAAATGCTATAAAAAAGTTATTGGGCTTTTTTGTTTTACTGAGCAAAAGCTGACATTGACATGATATAATCTCAACATCATATTATTGCCAATAGAAAATTTAATTCATGTTACCTAAGCTAGCCCCACAAGAGCTCGTTTCTCCGTTATATCAAGAATATGCAACAGTTTTAGCAACAAAACGTTTTACCGGTGATATTAATTTTCAGTACAGCGCTCGATTGGCGCATGCCACCGATAATAGTGTTTATCAGCAATTACCTCAGTTGGTTTTACATCCGCGCAGCAAACAAGATATACAGTTAATAACAAAACTTGGCGCAGAATCTCGCTTTAATGAGATTAAATTCAGTGCCCGAGGTGGCGGCACAGGAACCAATGGTCAAAGTTTAACACCTGGCATAGTGGTTGATTTATCAAAATATATGAACCGTATCTTAGAGATAAATATTGAAGAAAATTGGGTACGTGTAGAAGCTGGCGTTGTAAAAGATCAATTAAATGATTATTTAAGGCCACATGGATTTTTCTTTTCTCCTGACTTATCAACCAGTAACAGAGCGACCATTGGCGGTATGATCAATACCGACGCTTCAGGTCAGGGTTCCCTTGTTTACGGTAAAACCTCTGATCATGTTTTAGGCCTGGCAAGCATACTGGCAAATGGCGAGTTACTTGAAACTTCGCCAATGAGCGTAGCGGAAGCAGAAAAGTTAGCGAAACAAGAATCAACACACGGCAAATTAATTCAGCAGGTGCTGAGTTCTTGTCGTGATAATCGTGCACAGATCCTTGAAAAGTTTCCTCGTTTAAATCGTTTTCTCACTGGCTACGACTTAGAAAATGTATTTAATGACGATTTATCTGTACTAGATTTAAGTCGTATTATTACTGGCTCTGAAGGTTCATTGGCTTTTGTTTGCGAAGCGAAGCTAAATTTAACTCCAATTGCCAACGCTAAAACGTTGATCAATATAAAATATGATAGTTTTGACTCAGCTTTGCGGCACTCACCGTCATTGGTAAAAGCAAAGGCAACATCGGTTGAAACTATAGATAGTAAAGTACTAAATTTAGCCAAGCAGGATATTGTTTGGCAACTCGTTAGTGACATGTTGCAAGATGTTGATGGTGCGATCATGGACGGCATCAATATGGTTGAGTATAACGGCGAAAGTGTTGAAGCTGTTGCCGAGCAAGTTGAAGCCCTTTGTGCAACGCTTGATGCTGATATAGCTAAGGGAAGCGGCGTAATCGGTTATCAAGTAACGTCCGACTTAGCAAGTATTGCAAAACTTTATACCATGCGTAAAAAGGCAGTAGGGCTTTTAGGTAATACCGAAGGTAGTCAAAAACCTTTAGCGTTTGCCGAAGATACTGCTGTTCCACCAGAGAACTTAGCAGACTTTATTGCTGAGTTTAGAGCTTTGCTTGACGGTCATGGTTTGCATTATGGCATGTTTGGTCATGTTGATGCTGGCGTTTTGCATGTTCGTCCAGCATTAGATATGTGCGATCCTGAACAAGAAATATTACTTAGAAAAATCTCTGATCAAGTGGTAGCGCTGACCGCTAAATACGGTGGTCTAATGTGGGGTGAACATGGCAAAGGTTATCGTAGTGAATATGGGCCAAAATTTTTTGGCGAAGTACTGTTTAGTGAGTTAAGAAAAATAAAAAGTGTCTTTGACCCATTCAATAAAATGAACCCAGGAAAAATATGTACACCATATAATTCTGATGAAAAATTGGTTTCAGTTGATGATAAAAAGCGCGGTTTTTACGACCGACAAATTCCCGTAAAGGTTAAAGATTCCTTTAGCTCAGCTTTAGACTGTAATGGTAACGGTTTATGTTTTAATTATGACGTAAATAGTCCTATGTGTCCCTCTAGCAAGGTTACGCGTGACCGTCGCCATTCACCAAAAGGCAGAGCTGGCTTGATGCGAGAGTGGTTACGTCTTGTTGAGTCAAAAGGCGTTGATATTCTTGCTTTAGAGAAAAACATACAAGATTGGTCAGTTAAAAGGCTGCTAGATAAAGTTAAAAATCGCTTTTATCAGATTAATGCTACGCCAGAAAGTGACGATTTTTCTCATGAAGTTATGGCTGCAATGCAAGGCTGTTTAGCGTGTAAAGCATGTGCTAGCCAATGCCCAATTAAAGTAGATGTTCCAGATTTTAGAGCGCGTTTTATTAATCTTTATCACTCACGATATTTTAGGCCTGTTAAAGACCACTTAGTGGCTAATGTTGAAATTATGACACCAATGATGGCGAAAGCCCCTAAATTGGTAAATAGCGTTTTGAGCTCTAAGGTTTATAACAAAATATCTAAAACAACTATTGGTTATGTCGATACGCCGTTATTGTCTGTGCCAACATTAGATGAACGAGTTAAAGAGCAGCAGTTTGATAGCTTTGACCTTAACTCACTGAGTAAAATGAACACCGAAGCGCGAGCTAAAAAGGTATTGATAGTACAAGACCCTTTTACCGCGTTTTATGATGCCAAAGTTGTTGAAGATTTTATGCTATTGGTGAAAAAACTCGGCTATCAACCTATATTGTTACCGTTTAAACCTAATGGTAAGCCACAACATGTTAAGGGCTTCCTTGCTAGGTTTGCTAAAACGGCAAAATCTACCGCTGACTTTCTTAATAAAGTACAGCAATTGCAATTACCTATGATAGGCTTAGACGCTTCATTAGCCTTGTGTTACCGAGATGAGTACAAACAGACGCTTGGCGAAAACCGAGGCGACTTTAACGTTATGCTAGCACATGAATGGTTAATTTCTATTCTCGATCACCATAATAAAGTACATGAAGATTCTCACGATAAAGCAGAAAAAGTTGTATATAAATTGTTTGCACACTGTACCGAGAAAACCGCATTAGCTGGTAGTGAAGGGCAGTGGCAGCGTATTTTTAACCACTTTGGTTTAGCCTTGTCTAATGTTTCGGTGGGCTGTTGCGGAATGGCAGGCACGTATGGTCATGAAAAAGCGAATTTAGATAACTCAAAGTCGCTTTATGAGATGAGTTGGAAAGATAAAGTATCTGAATTAGCGACCGAGCAAGTATTGGCAACAGGCTATTCATGTCGTAGTCAAATTAAGCGTTTAGATAAAAAAGTGGTACAGCACCCGGTACAGGCGTTATTGAAAGCGATTTAGTGATGAATATCGCATAAAAAAAAGCACCTCTTGAGGTGCTTTTTTTGTTACTAACTTTAACTGTAATAAGTCAGTTACTTTTTGCCTTTAGCAATGATCTCTCGAGCCATTTCATCAGCAATAATACCTGTCGGCATATTTTTTGACGCTGCGGTTTCAAAAACAGTCATTAGGGTATTGTAAATATTCTCAACTAAAGCCGTTGCACTGTCTGCACAGTATGGTTCAGGATAAATTTCCAAGGCAACGTTAATAATACCACCAGCATTAATAACATAATCTGGAGCGTATAATATGCCTTTGTCTAATAAAATTTGATCATGGCGAGCTTCTGCTAACTGGTTATTGGCACAACCAGCAATTATCACGGCTTTTAATTGTGCAATACTGTTGTCATCAATTGAAGCACCTAGTGCACATGGTGAAAATACATCGACGTCTTGGCTATAAATTTCGTCTAAACCAACAACTTTTGCATTTAATTCAGTTGCAGCTTTATCTAGTGCGGCTTGGTTTATATCGGTAACAATTAACTCTGCACCGGCCTGATGTAATTTTTCACACAATGAGTAACCAACGCTGCCTAAGCCTTGCACGGCAACTTTAACACCTGTTAATTCGTCTTTACCAAGTTTAAATTTTACAGCCGCTTTAATACCTAAAAATGTACCTAAGGCGGTAAATGGTCCAGGATTACCACTTTTCCCTTCAAGCCCGGAAACAAATTCAGTACTTTGGTTTACTATTGCCATATCGCCTGTGGTGATATTAACATCTTCAGCGGTGTAGTAGCGTCCGTTTAAGTTGTTAACAGCATTGCCGAACGCTTTAAATAAAGCGTCTGACTTCAAGTTTTTAGGGTTGCCAATAATGACACCTTTACCACCGCCAAGTTTAAGACCGGCCATGGCATTTTTATAAGTCATGCCTTTCGATAAACGTAAAACGTCCTTCAACGCCTCGGCATCACTCGCGTAATCCCAAAAGCGACAACCACCAGCTGCTGGCCCCAATGCGGTACTATGAACTGCAATGATGGCTTTTAAACCAGAGGCCTCGTCACTGCAATAAACGACTTGCTCATGGTTATCAAAATCTACTAAATCAAAAACGGCCACTATCGTAATCTCCAATGATTATAGAAACTGTCCAATGATAAATAATTATTGAACAGAGGTTGTAATAATTCGCTGCGCACAATACCATCTAGGCAGGTGGTTCGCCAGTGCAGCTACAAATTAAATTGAAATTTACTGTGAATTAATTCATACAAGTTTTCAAAGTTAACATCTCTTTAATATAATTAACAAAAAAAGATAATAATCATGACAGAACAACAAGCTATGACTGCAGAGCAGCAGCAAGCATGGATCAGAGAGCAATACTTAAGCGCGACTAAATATCTTGCAGACAAAGGCCTAGTCACAGCAAGTGTTGCTGACACCGAAAGTCGTTATTTAGTACCAGTTTTAGCAGTATGGAAAATTAATTTGCTAGATAAATCGACAGTATGGGTTATTTCTGGAGATTTACCAACGGACCATGTGGCATTAGATGGTAATGAAACTGCCCGAGAAGTTATTCGACATTTTTCCTTGAAATGGCAATTACAAGCAGAAAACTTATTGCGAGGTGAAGATAAAGAGCAGCATGAGTTTGCAAAGCTATTGATTGGTCGTGCCGATGGCTTATATAAGCTTTATGAAAAAGAAGAGTTGTGGCAAGGGGCTTAATATTATGGCAATTGCCTTAATAAAATAACCTCAATAAAAAGCCATTAACTATCTTTGTTAATGGCTTAAATAATATTTAGCTAAACTGGCATCATTAAGCGGGCACGTCATTTTTTGCCTTGGCATACCTGCTTCCATAAATACAGCGCCTGATGTAATAAAGTTGAATTTTCTAAAATAGTCAATTGTGTCTAATGGACTAAAGATAAAAATTTCTTTTAAATTCATTTCTCTGGCAATGTCGAGCAGTGCTTGTAAGATAATTTTATCAACTTTATCTTTTCTACAAGACTTAAGAACCGCTATTCTACTTACTTCTCCTGTGGTCAAAATCCTTCCGGTGCCGATAGGCTCTTGAGTAACGTCATTACAGGCCAAAACGTGAAAAGCAAAGCGGTCTTTTTGATCAAATTCTATATTTTTGGGAATACGCCATTCACAGACAAAAACTTGCTCACGAACATTTTTTAGTAAAGGAGCTGCTTGCTCCCATTGCACTCGACTAACTGTGTATGACATTGCACTCTATTCTATATACCAATAACCCTTATTTAAAACACTAGTTAATAATTGACTGTTTTTCAAACAAGTGGTGAAACTTTTTACTTGTGCAGTTGTCAAAGGCGACTGTTTAGCAAGTTCTTGGGCAAGAGCCAATGTTTCATACTCGAGGGCAAAGCTATCGCCATTGATAAATAAAGTGGGCTTATGTTCATTGCTAATGGCTGCTTTGATACCTGAAACGGGCAAAAATAAAATATCAGGCTCAGAGAGAATATCGTTTAGCTTTTTATTATCGATATCAGTAACAGGTACCAACAATTCAAGTGCATGATGGCTTTGAGTTAAGTACTGGCCAATAAACTGCTCAAATAATTCTTCGTTTGCTAATTGTTGGAGCATAAATGATTTTAACAGCTGTTGATCGGCTTTACTAATTAAAGTGCTATCAGGCGTTAATTGTCTTGTTGCATCGCTAAAGCGTTGTTCACCTATATTTTTGTCAATTAATTTGTCGGCAAAACTAGACCAAAGTTCTTGGCTCGACGGTGCTTGAAAGCCAACAGAAAAATTCACGGAATTTTCGATAGAGATTCCGTTATGTGGATGATTGGGCGGAATATATAATAAGTCGCCGGCCTCAGTCACTTCATCAATTAACGGCTCGAAGGGAGATACTTGTTTTAAATCAGGGTGGGGTACGAGTGTTTCTAAGGTATTGTTTGGGGCACCGACTTGCCAACGGCGTTTACCACTGCCTTGAATGATGAAAACATCATATTGATCTAAATGGGCACCAACACCACCGTTTGGTGTTGAAAAACTTACCATTACATCGTCTATACGCCATCGTGGAATAAACGAAAACGGCGCTAACAAGGCATTTGTTGGGCGAGACCAGTTATTAACGGCTTGCACTAATAAAGTCCAATTTTCCTCACCGTATTGGCTAAAGTCATCAAATGGACCGTGGTCAACTTGCCACGTATTATTACCGTTATTACTAACAATGCGCGATTCAATCTCAGACTCCATCGCTAAGCCCGCCAATTCATCGGCAGGAATGGTATCTTGAAAGTCTTTGAAGGCTTGCTTAATTAATAATGGCTTTTTCTGCCAATATTCTTTAAGAAATGTTTCTGGAGATAAATCGCCCCAGTTTAAAGATTCAATATTCATAGTATGGCCTAGCTTAATAATTGCTGTTTTGAAAAATCTGATGGTAATGCTAAATAAAAAAGGGAGCCATTACGGATCCCTTTTATAACTAACATATAGTTATGTTTTAATTAATCAAGTTCTTTGATAAATGAAACAGCACGCCCGATGTAAGATGCTGGTGTCATTTCACAAAGTTGTGCTTTTGCCGCTTCTGGTAATGCTAAGGTCATGATGAATTCACGCATTGAATCACCATCGACACGCTTACCGCGGGTTAATTCTTTTAATTTTTCGTATGGCTTTTCAATACCGTAACGACGCATAACTGTCTGAATTGGCTCAGCTAATACTTCCCAGTTAGCATCAAGTTCAGCAAGTAAGTTTTCTTCGTTTACTTGAAGCTTACTAATTCCTTTGCGTGTTGCTTGGTAGGCAATTAACGTGTGTGCAAAACCTACCCCTAAATTACGTAAAACGGTGGAATCGGTAAGGTCACGCTGCCAACGAGAAATAGGCAGTTTTTGCGCTAAGTGGGTAAATAATGCGTTGGCAATACCTAAGTTACCTTCAGAGTTTTCAAAATCAATTGGGTTAACTTTATGTGGCATAGTTGATGAGCCAATTTCACCAGCAATAGTTTTTTGCTTGAAGTGGCCAAGGGCAATGTAACCCCATACATCACGATCGAAATCAATTAAAATAGTGTTAAAACGAGCGATAGCATCAAAAAGCTCAGCGATGTAATCATGTGGTTCTATTTGCGTAGTAAAAGCGTTCCAACTTAAACCCAATGAATTAACAAACTCATTGGCAAAGTTGTGCCAATCAACTTCTGGGTAAGCTGACAAGTGAGCGTTGTAGTTACCAACAGCACCGTTAATTTTACCTAACATTTCAACTTGAGCTATTTGTTCACGTTGACGTTTCAAACGTACGTAAACATTGGCCATTTCTTTACCTAAGGTACTAGGAGACGCCGGTTGGCCGTGAGTACGACACATCATAGGAATGCTTTGATATTCTATTGCCAATGCTTTTAAGTCTGCAAGAATATCGTCGATCATAGGTAAAAGCACCTCATCACGACAATCAGATAACATTAAACCGTGTGAAAGGTTATTAATATCTTCTGAAGTACAGGCGAAATGAATAAACTCAGTAACTGCATTAAGCTCAGTATTATCAGCAATTTTTTCTTTTAAGAAATATTCAACGGCTTTTACATCATGATTAGTCGTCGCTTCAATGTCTTTGATTTTCTGTGCGTCAGCTTCTGAAAAATTTGCCACTATTGCGTCTAATAAGTCATTGGCAGTTGCTGAAAATGCAGGAACTTCATTTATTTCGTTAGTTGCAGCTAGTTTTTGTAACCAACGTACTTCAACGGTAACACGGTATTTAATTAAGCCGAACTCACTAAAAATAGGGCGTAATGCTTTAACTTTACTGCCATAACGACCGTCAACCGGTGATATTGCACTTAATGCTGAAAGTTCCATAGTATATTCCTGAAGTTATTATTAAATCTGTTTAAGTAATTGTTCGGCGCAAGCAACCAATTTGCTGCGTCCAAATAAAATGTTTCTGCGCTTTCCGCCAACCTGACGCCACAAAACACTCGAGCGTATACCTGCAAGTAGCAATGCTCTTATTTTGTGTTGATTACTGGTTTGTTTCAGCCGTTCTGGCTCGCCAGCAACTTGAATTGGCGTGCCAAGAGGGCTTAATAAGTCACTATAAATACTGGCTAAACTGGCAATTAAAGTATCACTATCAATTTCATAATGTGCTAGTTGACGCTGACACTGCTCAATGCGCTCACCTAACAACGACAATTGATTGCGTTTATTGGCAAGGCGTCGTTCTAGGCCTAATAAACTAACCACGTAACGGGTTAGTTCAGGATCTTTTTGCTTAGTTTGATTGCCAAGTTGCTCGATTAATGCCGTTAAACCCATTTTCAGATGTGAAATATCATTGCCGTATACTTCTAAAGTATTTTCAGGAGAAGTAATTATGATGCTTTCTAGCATGACTTTAAGTTCATCTTCAATATTAGTACCACTGCGGGCAATTTTTTGCACCAATGCAGCTACTTGGCAAACGGCTGCCATGGTAATGGTTTGTTTTTCTAAATTATTCATGAAGGCATCAACTAACGAATCAAAGAATTGATAATGCCGCCGCCAAGGCAAACATCATCTTGATAAAAAACGACAGACTGGCCAGGTGTTACTGAACTTTGCGGCTCAGAAAAAATCACTAAATATTCGCCATTTGCCATAGGTGATAAATTACAAGCAACATCTTCTTGGCGGTATCGAGTTTTAACCGTGCAAGAAATAGGTGTTGTTAGTTCAACGCGATCGATTAAATGCAATTGATTGGCGATTAAACCTTTAGAAAATAGGCGAGGGTGGTTATGCCCTTGGCCTACAATTAGCACATTGCGCTTAAGATCTTTTTCAACTACGTACCAAGGCTCCTCACCTGCATTTGCTAAGCCGCCAATACGTAAGCCTTTGCGTTGACCTAGGGTGTGATACATTAAACCGTCATGCTCACCAATCGCCTCACCTTCAGCTGTTTCAATAACACCAGGTTGTGCCGGTAAATATTTAGCTAAAAAGTCTTTAAATTTACGCTCACCAATAAAACAAATGCCAGTGCTATCTTTCTTATTATGGGTTACAAGATCCGCTTTTTCGGCAATAGCACGCACTTGTGGTTTTTCAATATGGCCAACAGGGAATAATGTTCGGCCGACTTGTTGATGGCTTAAGGTATATAAGAAGTAACTTTGATCTTTATTATTGTCTAAGCCACGGACCATTTGCCATTTATTATCAGTAAAACGACGTTGAACGTAATGACCGGTAGCAATGTAATCTGCCCCCAAGTCTTCACAGGCAAATTCTAAAAAGGCTTTGAATTTTATTTCCTTATTACACATGATATCAGGGTTTGGCGTTCTTCCTGCTTTATATTCTGCTAGAAAGTACTCAAAGACATTGTCCCAGTATTCAGTCGCAAAATTAATGGTATGTAATTTTATGCCTAATTTGTCACAAACATTTTGTGCATCGGCTAAATCTTCAGCTGCTGCGCAATATTCGTCGTTGTCATCCTCTTCCCAGTTTTTCATAAACAAGCCTTCAACTTGATAGCCTTGTTCAAGTAATAAATATGCGGAAACTGATGAGTCAACACCGCCCGACATACCAACAATCACTTTAGTTTCTTGTGGCGATTTTTCGCTAGGCACTGTTGTATTTATATTTAAATCTTGGTTTGAGGTCATTACAACTACATTACAATGGAAAATGGCGCGAAATTATAGCACGGGCAATTATCTTGATGATAGATTAAAGATTAGATTTTACGTGACTTAATGGAATTTTTTTACCACTGAGGTAGTCTGCTATACATTCTAAAACCAATGGACTGCGTAATTGCGCAGATTTTTCTTTAATTTCATCATATGTTAGCCAATGACAAGCGATAATATCACTATCTTCAGGGTGTGTTGCTAATGTACTGTCAATTTCAATAACAAAGCAAAACCTTAAATAATATAAATCTATATTTTCACGATAATAGTAATAAATCCCGCAAAGGTAATCTGGTGCTAAACTTAAGCCTGTTTCTTCTTTTAGTTCACGTTTTAGTGCACTAATAAGACTTTCGTTACTTTCTATATGTCCAGCTGGTTGATTATAAACCGTTTTTCCATACTCTAATTCTTCAACAAGTAAAAATTTATCATGACAGCATACAACAGCGGCTACCGTTGTATTCGGTTTAAATTGCTCTTTTCCATGAATATTAATAGAAGGGTTATCTGTTTGAGAATAATTAGTCATAACTTAGTTTTCTAAATTCTCCGTTTTTAATGTCATCAATCGTCCATTTTCCAATGGAGTAGCGAATTAATCTTAAGGTGGGAAAACCAATATGGGCGGTCATGCGCCTAACTTGCCTATTTCGGCCTTCACTAATGGTAATTTTCAACCAAGTTGTTGGAATTGCCGCGCGTTCACGGATAGGTGGTGTTCTTGGCCAAATGTTTGGTTCGTTAATTATGCTTACTTTAGCGGGTTTGGTCATACCATCTTTAAGCTCAACACCGTGGCGCAGCGCGTCAATATCTTCTTGTGTTGGTGCTCCTTCCACTTGCGCCCAATAGGTTTTCTCAGTTTTTTGGCTTGGATTAGCCAATTTATGCTGTAGTTTACCGTCGTTGGTTAATAGCAATAAACCTTCGCTGTCACGATCAAGGCGGCCCGCGGCGTAAACATCTTGTACATTAATGAAGTCTTTTAAGGTTTTCCTGTTTTGATCATCAGTAAACTGACTTAAAACATCGAAAGGTTTGTTAAAAAGCACAATTTCAGTTTTAAAACCAACTGGTCGTACCTTTTGTTGTTTACGTCTGTTTTTGCGTGCAAACGCCTGATTTTGCTTAAATGTCACTAATATTTGCCTTGGTGAATTTATCTCGTTGCTAATTCATCTATTTTAATGCGCTTTGAATTCCGATACTATGCGCGCGCAAAATATTTTTTATCGATAAAATGAATATCAATTTGTTTAAATTGAATCGCTATTCATTTTATCGATTATTGGCAAATCAGCAAAGGATTTTAAATGACCACAGATACATCAAAAATTATTTATACTATTACCGATGAAGCGCCAGCTTTAGCAACGCATTCTTTTTTACCTATCGTTAAGGCATTTACTGCATCTTCTGCTATTGATGTTGAAACACGCGATATTTCATTGGCGGGCCGTATAATTGCTAACTTTCCAAAGTACTTGACCGAAGAACAAAAAATGTCAGATGCTTTGACTGAATTAGGTGAGTTAGCTAAAACACCAGCAGCTAATATTATTAAGTTGCCGAATATTTCAGCATCTATTCCACAATTACAAGCTGCGATAAAAGAATTACAGGCAAAAGGTTATAACTTACCAGATTATCCAGAAGAGCCACAAAACGAAGCTGAAGAGTCAATTAAATTAACTTACGCTAAAGTTTTAGGTTCAGCAGTAAATCCTGTTTTACGTGAAGGTAACTCTGATCGTCGTGCTCCTGGCTCAGTAAAGCAATATGCTCGTAATAACCCGCACTCAATGGGCGCATGGTCACCAACAACTAAATCTCATGTTGCGCATATGCAATCTGGCGATTTCTACGGCAGTGAAAAATCAGTCACTATCAATGGTGCTACTAACGTTAAAATTGAATACGTAGCTGAAAATGGTGAAGTAACATTATTAAAAGAGCATTTAGCGTTATTAGATCAAGAGATTATTGATGCTTCTGTTATGAGTAAAAATGCTTTAGTTGACTTTTTTACAACAGAAACTGAAAAAGCTAAATCAGAAGATGTACTGCTATCATTGCACTTAAAAGCAACCATGATGAAAGTATCTGACCCAATTATGTTTGGTCATGCGGTGAAAGTATTCTATAAAGATGTATTCGCTAAGCATGCTGCAACATTTGAACAATTAGGTGTTGATGCAAACAATGGTATTGGTGATGTTTATGCGAAAATTGAGCGTTTATCAGCTGAGAAAAAAGCTGAAATTGAAGCTGACATTCAAGCTGTTTACGCCGTTCGTCCTGAATTAGCTATGGTTGATTCAGATAAAGGCATTACCAACTTACACGTACCAAGTGATGTCATCATTGATGCTTCTATGCCTGCTGCATTGCGTGCGTCAGGTATGATGTGGGGACCAGATGGTAAGCAAAAAGAAACTAAATTTATGATCCCTGATCGTAACTACGCAGGTGTATTCTCTGCTGTTGTTGATTTTTGTCGTGAAAATGGTGCATTTAACCCAACGACAATGGGTACGGTACCAAATGTGGGCTTAATGGCGCAAAAAGCTGAAGAGTATGGTTCACATGATAAAACATTCACTATGGCTGGCGAAGGTACGGTTCGCGTTGTAAACGACAAAGGTGAAACATTAATTGAGCATGCTGTTGCTGAAGGCGACATTTGGAGAATGTGTCAAGCGAAAGACGCTCCAATTCAAGACTGGGTCAAATTAGCCGTAACCCGTGCAAAAGCTACTAATACACCAGCCGTTTTCTGGTTAGATGCTAATCGCGGCCACGATGCTGAAATGATCAAAAAGGTAAATACTTATCTTGGTGATCACGATACGACAGGCTTAGACATTCAAATCATGGCGCCAGTGAAAGCCTGTGAATATACTTTAGCACGTGTTGCAAAAGGTGAAGATACCATCTCTGTTACCGGTAATGTTTTACGTGATTACCTAACAGACTTATTCCCAATTCTAGAATTAGGAACTTCTGCGAAAATGCTTTCAATTGTGCCACTTATGAATGGTGGTGGTTTATTTGAAACAGGCGCTGGTGGCTCTGCACCTAAACATGTTCAACAATTTGAGAAAGAAAACCATTTACGTTGGGATTCATTAGGTGAGTTCTTAGCACTTGCAGCATCTCTTGAGCATTTAAGCGTTAATACGGGTAATGCGAAAGCACAAGTACTTGCTGATACACTTGATAGTGCAACAGCTAAATTCTTACAAGAGAATAAATCTCCTTCACGTCGTGTTGGAGAATTAGACAACCGCGGTTCACACTTCTATTTAGCCATGTTTTGGGCACAAGCACTAGCTGAGCAAACTACAGATGAAAGCTTAAAGTCTAGCTTTGTTGCTGTAGCTCAAGCACTAACCAAACAGGAAACTAAAATTGTTGAAGAATTAAATGCTGCACAAGGTCCGAGTATAGATATTGAAGGCTATTACTTTGCGAATGCTGAGCTAGCGTCAAAAGCAATGCGTCCAAGTGAAACATTAAATACAATTTTATCTAGCTTATTGTAAGCTGAATCATTGTTAGAAGAAGCTAGGCAAATGCCTAGCTTTTTTTTGCCTTTTATTTATATCTCTACTTCTGAATTTGCTAATAAACTGAATATATTTAAAAAATCTAGTGATAAATTTGCAAATAATTAAAACGCACGTTTTAATTATTCATAGTAATGATGTTCAATATCACTGTTTCAGTATTAGTGTCATTACTCTTTTTCATTTAGTTTAATGTTAAAGAAACTAGCAAACGGCTATTTTCATTAGTAATTTAGGAGAGTTCATATGTCGGGTCATGTAAATGTTCCTAGCGCAGGCGATAAAATTACCTCAGTAGATGGCATTTTAAATGTGCCAAACAACCCTATAATTCCTTTTATCGAAGGAGATGGTATAGGTGTAGACGTAACACCGCCAATGATGAAAGTGGTCGATGCAGCGGTAGCTAGAGCTTATAAAGGCGACAAGAAAATTCATTGGATGGAGGTTTATGCTGGTGAAAAAGCGACGCAAATGTATGACTCAGAAACATGGTTACCTGATGAAACGTTAGACATGTTTAAAGAATATAAGGTTGGCATAAAAGGGCCGCTAACAACGCCCGTTGGTGGTGGTATGCGTTCTTTGAACGTCGCTTTAAGACAAATTCTTGATCTTTATGTTTGCCAGCGCCCAGTACAATGGTTCACTGGTGTGCCAAGCCCAGTGAAGAAGCCAAGTGAAGTAGATATGGTTATCTTTCGTGAAAACTCAGAAGATATTTATGCCGGTATAGAATATCAAGCGGGCACTGAGCAAGCAGAGAAAATGATCCAGTTTCTTAGTGAAGAAATGGGGGTTACAAAAATTCGCTTTAAGGAAAACTGTGGAATTGGTATTAAGCCCGTGTCAAAAGAAGGTACGCAACGTTTAGTTAGACAAGCTATTCAATATGCAATTGACAATGATCGTGAATCGGTAACCTTAGTACACAAAGGTAATATCATGAAGTTTACAGAAGGTGCGTTTAAAGATTGGGGCTATGAACTAGCTCGTGAAGAGTTCGGCGCTGACTTACTTAATGGTGGGCCTTGGTGCACTTTGAAAAATCCTAAAACAGGTAAAGAAATTATAATTAAAGATGTTATTGCTGATGCCATGCTACAGCAAATATTATTACGCCCTGCAGAGTATAGTGTAATTGCGACATTAAATTTAAATGGTGATTATTTATCTGATGCGCTTGCAGCACAAGTCGGGGGTATAGGCATAGCGCCGGGCGCCAATTTAAATGATGACGTCGCTATTTTTGAGGCAACACATGGCACAGCACCTAAATATGCTGGGCAAAATAAAGTAAATCCCGGTTCGGTTATATTATCTGCAGAAATGATGCTGCGACATATGGGGTGGGTTGAAGCGGCAAATCTTTTACTTAAAGGTATGTCGGGGGCTATCAATGCTAAAACAGTTACTTATGATTTTGAACGATTAATGGACAACGCTACATTAGTGACATGTTCTGAATTTGGTGACTGTATTATCGAACATATGTAAATATACTCCTGCTTACTACAGCGATAAAAAAACACAGCATAAATGCTGTGTTTTTTTATTTTACGCCATCAATAAATAATTGAGTTTACTTTTCTGATTCTATTTCTGATGGGGTAATACTTGCTGCGTGGTGACCTTTAGGCCCTGCATTTAACTCGTAGTTTACGTCTTGACCCGCTTTCAACGTACGGTATCCTTCCATTTGAATTGTAGAGTAATGAGCAAAAATATCTTCACCACCATCCTCTGGACGAATAAAACCAAACCCTTTTGCATTATTAAACCACTTAACTGTACCGTGAGCCATACTTCAACATCCTTCTAAAATCATCGGTAATTAGGTATGCTTTCCTCAAAGCATTAAACTTGTATCAGAAGTGGACAAAAAACGCCCACTCAAGTAAATCGTAGATAATAAAAAAAAATAGTCAAGTGATAACTACTAGATATTAGTGATTTTGAGTGATTATTTTTTTTAATTCTTAAAGCAAAAATTTGACTGACAGACTAATATAGAATTATGAGTAGATGGAAAGAGTTAATAGATGATCAGGCAGTTCTTGATGATGAGATAATCGAAGAACATCAGAAACCGCCAATGTACAATGTTGTTTTATTAAATGATGACTATACCCCGATGGATTTTGTCATCGATGTATTGTGTAGATTTTTTAACTTAAACTCAGAGCAAGCAACTGACGTAATGTTGGCTGTACATTATAAGGGAAAGGGTCGCTGTGGCACGTATACGGCTGAAGTAGCTGAAACAAAAGTTGATCAAGTACTTAATTACGCAACAAGCAATGAACATCCGCTTAAATGTACCATGGAAAAAGCGTAATTACGCGAGATTTGAATTGGAGTAACCTATGCTAAATAAAGATTTAGAAGTATCGTTAAATATGGCTTTTCGTCAGGCTAAAGAGTCTCGCCATGAATTTATGACGGTTGAACATTTATTATTGGCGCTATTAGATAACCCTTCATCAATTGATGCTCTACACGCGTGTGGAGCAGATATGACAAAACTTAGAAAAGAGCTGTTAGCCTTTATCGCTGATACTACACCTGTGATCCCAACCGGTGAAGAAGAGCGCGAAACTCAGCCAACCCTTGGCTTCCAGCGGGTACTGCAACGAGCGGTTTTCCATGTTCAGTCATCAGGTAAAAGTGAAGTTAACGGTTCAAACGTACTTGTGGCTATATTTAGCGAGCAAGAGTCTCAAGCCGCGTATTTCTTAAAGAAATCAGATATCAGTCGCCTAGATATTGTTAATTATATTTCACATGGTATCGCTAAAATAGAACAAGGTGATTCAAGTACTGAAGAACAAGTACAAACAGGCGAAGAAGAGCCTAGAACTATCGAGAACTTTTCTACAAACCTAAATGAAGAAGCATTAAAGGGTAACATTGATCCTTTAATAGGGCGTGATAATGAACTTGAGCGTACCTTACAGGTATTAAGCCGCCGTAGAAAAAATAACCCATTGTATGTGGGGGAAGCAGGTGTTGGTAAAACGGCTATCGCTGAAGGCTTAGCTAATTTAGTGATATCAGATAAAGCACCTGAGTTTCTAGCTGATGCGACTATTTACTCGCTAGATATGGGGGCTTTACTTGCCGGCACTAAATATCGAGGTGACTTTGAAAAGCGTTTTAAAGCACTGTTAAAAGAACTTGAGCAAGATGGTAACGCAATATTATTTATTGATGAAATTCATACTATTATCGGTGCAGGTGCTGCTTCTGGCGGTATGATGGATGCATCAAATTTGTTAAAACCATTACTTTCATCAGGTAAATTACGTTGTTTAGGTTCAACGACCTACCAAGAGTACCAAAGCATATTTGAAAAAGATCGTGCCTTAGCTCGCCGGTTCCAAAAAATTGATGTTGTTGAACCCAGTGTTGATGATACCACGAAAATTTTACAAGGCTTAAAAGACAAGTATGAAGCCCATCATGGTATTCGTTACTCTAATAAAGCGCTTCGCGCAGCAGCACAATTATCCGATAAATATATTAATGAACGCTTTTTACCAGATAAAGCGATTGATGTCATCGATGAAGCAGGTGCTCGACAACAACTAGTAGCGGCGTCAAAACGCAAAAAAGTGATCAGTAACACTGATATAGAAAATATTGTCGCTAAAATGGCGAGGATCCCAGAAAAATCTGTTTCATCAACTGAAATTGATAGCTTAAAAACTTTAGACAGAAACTTAAAGTTAGTGGTATTCGGACAAGATCATGCAATTGATGAGCTATCGTCAGTTATTCGTTTATCTCGAGCTGGGTTGGGGAATGAGCATAAACCTGTAGGGTCGTTTATTTTTGCTGGACCAACAGGCGTCGGTAAAACTGAAGTTACACAACAATTGGCAAAAGTATTAGGTGTTGAGCTGTTACGTTATGACATGTCTGAATACATGGAAAAACATGCCGTAAGCAGATTAATTGGTGCTCCTCCTGGCTATGTTGGCTATGAGCAAGGTGGTTTATTGACGGATGCTGTTATTAAAAACCCACACGCGGTTGTTTTATTAGATGAAATAGAAAAAGCCCATGAAGATGTTTACAACATTTTATTGCAAGTGATGGATCACGGTACATTAACTGATAATAATGGCCGCAAAGCAGACTTTAGGAATATTGTACTCGTACTAACAACTAATGCGGGTGTTGCCCATACGACCAAACAATCTATTGGTTTTAAGCAGCAAGATAATAGCCTTGATGCCATGGAAGAAATTAACAAGGTATTTTCACCTGAATTTAGAAACCGCTTAGATAACATAGTTTGGTTTAATCATTTAAGTGACGAGGTTATTCAGCAGGTTGTAGATAAGTTTATTGTTGAACTGCAAGTGCAATTAGATGAAAAAGGGGTTTCTTTAGAGATCACCAAAGATGCTAAAAAATGGATGGCTACACATGGTTATGATAAAGCCATGGGCGCAAGGCCAATGTCGCGGTTAATTCAGGAGCAATTGAAAAAGCCTCTAGCAAATGAATTGTTATTTGGTGAATTAACACAAGGTGGTATTGCAAAAGTTGTTGTTAAAAAAGACAAACTTGCTATTAACTACGAGTCAAAAAAAGAGTTAGTAGAGCATTAGATTTTTAATTTAATATCTGCAAACAAAAAACCGAGCAATGCTCGGTTTTTTTGTCTTTAATAAAAAGCAAAATAAAAACTAAATTGCTCCTTAAACAACAGGCATAAAAAAACGCTTTAGTAATTAAACATAAAGCGTTTTTTAAAAATGAATTATTTTTTATCTAGCACGGAAGATAATACGGCCTTTAGATAAGTCGTACGGAGTTAATTCAACAGTAACTTTATCGCCAGTTAAAATACGGATGTAGTTTTTGCGCATTTTTCCAGAAATATGAGCGGTAACAACATGACCATTTTCTAATTCAACTCGGAACATAGTATTTGGCAAAGTATCTAAAACAGTACCTTGCATTTCAATATTTTCTTCTTTCGCCATTGGGCGCCAAACCTCTAAATTAGTGCGTAAATAAAAAGCTGCGCAGATAATGCCGAATTGCAACGCTAAAGTAAAGCTATAGTGTTATTTATTTACTGTTTTCCACTGATTTTCTACTAATATTTGATGAGGCTTGTAGCGGTTTTTATAATTCATTTTGCTACAGTCATCTATCTGATATCCCAAATAGAGAAACTCGCGTTCTAATTGCTGTGATATTTCAATTTGCTTTAAAATGGAGAGCACACCAATACCATATTTTCGATAGTCAGGGTGATAAAAGGTATAAACGGCTGATAACGCATTAGGTATGTCATCTGTCACGGCAACACTAATTAATTTATTGTCGTGCCAAATTTCGATAAAAATTTGTTCGGTAATATCATTATCTGTAAAACTTTTAAATTGCTCAGGAGTCGCTGGGTACATACTGCCATCGTAATGTATGTTGTTAATGTATTCTTCATACAATGAGTAGTAGTTAGGTTTTATTTCATAACTTAAATTTACGGTAAAATGTTGGCAACGTTTTAGTAAACGTTTTTGGCTTTTTGATGGTTTAAATAAAGCATTGATCACTCGAATTGACTGGCACGCTTGACACGATACACAATGAGGGCGATAAATATCATTGCCGCTACGTCGAAAGCCTTGCTGCATTAGCCAACTATAATGTTCACTGTCATGTAATAGTTGGTCAACCGCAACCAGTAAACGCTCTTGCTGGTTTGGTAAATAATTACAAGGAAAAGCTTTAGTAATTCCAAGTTTGTAATTTAAATTCATTTATTACCTTAAGTTTACCATTTCATTATTCAGTATAAATTTAACATTTATTTACATGAAAATTGTCACTATTTGTTATCATTATAGCAAATGACGATTGGTAATTTTTACGTGATTTTTGTGTAATCTAACAGTCAAGATATTGTTATTAATGTATAATTTTGCCAGGAATTGTTTTCTATACTAAAGTTTAATTATGTTAAAATTTATCGCCTCAATCCATCAGTTTAATTTAAACAAGGTATTTATTCATTGAAAGAATCTGCGGAATGGAAGGGATACGCCAATGAAATTCAACACACAGTAAATCGTTCTAGCATTCAATGGATGCTTATCTTAGTTGCCTTCTTTCAAGCTATCGTAACTTTATATCTTGTCCTTGATAATGCAGCTTTAAAACTAGGCACTGCAATTAGTTTTTCGCTTTCTATTGTCTGTCTTATATATTCTGCCCAGTATTTTTTAGAGAAGGCGATAAACCATAAGAAATTTTTTTTAGCGTCAATAATGCTATCTATTGCTTGGATTAATTTAGCTTTTATTATTTTTCATCAATGGGGAGAAATTGAATCTGCATCAGATTTAATTGTTATTGGCTTTATTTGTACCATACTTGGATTTTACTCTCACTTTAGCCTTTTACTTATTTCTTCATCTGTACTCACTACGACGTATTTAGCATTGCAAATGCAAGTTTTAGCTATTTCAGCGTTAGACTTGGTTATAACTGTTATCAAGTTTCCTGTATTACTTGTGCTATTTATGCGCACTATTCGTAAACTGTTACTAAAAGGGCAGTATCATGTCGTTAAAAATGAAATGCTAAAACGACAGTTACAACGTCTTAATATAATTGATGATTTAACCCAGATACAAAACCGAAAAGGTTTTAGAATGGCTATGGCTTCTGCATTAGCGAGTGCACACCGCTTTAAATTGGGCTTTTCTTTACTTATTTTAGATGTCGATTTTTTTAAACAGTTTAATGATAGCCTTGGTCATCCGGAAGGAGACAGATGCCTAACTAAAATAGCACAAATATTGACTGATACTTTTCAAAGAGAAACCGACACTGTAACTCGTTTAGGCGGCGAAGAGTTTGCTATTCTAATTCCTGATGTTGATTGGCAAAGCACCAATAATATTTGTCAGCGAATTCAAAGAAATATTGAAAGGGCAGCTATTGTTCATCCTAATTCTGAGGTTTCTAACCAGTTAACCGTTAGTATTGGTGGCGCAATTTATAAAACCGGAGATGACGAGAAATCTATTTATTCTCGTGCAGACAAAGCGCTTTATGAAGCTAAAGCTAAAGGACGCAATTGCAGTGTCGTTTTCGCCAATGAAATACAGGCAGTATCAGCAATAGATTAGGTTAATTGCCGAGCTTGCCAAAAATCACTTGGTATAGTTAGTTGTTTGGCATGTTGTTGTCGCTGAATAAAATGCTCTCGCGTTACTTCAATACAGCCCATAGATGCTAGAAAAGGGTTTTGCATTTGACAATCTATAAAACTCGCCCCAATAAGTTTTAGCAGCTCAGCAAGGTAGACGAGGGCTATTTTCGATGCGTTACTTTCACTGTAAAACATTGATTCACCTGAAAAGTAACCATTAATCGCAACACCATATAGGCCGCCAACGAGTTTATCTTCAAGCCAAACTTCAATAGAATGTGCGTATCCTAAGCGATGTAACTCCTGATATGCAGTTAACATCGGCTGTACTATCCATGTTTCCTCCTTACGAAAAGGAGCATCTGCACAGTGCTCTATCACCTGTTGAAAGTCTTTATTGACAGAGACTTGATAAGGTAGTTTTTTGATAAACTTTCTCAAGGTCTTATTAACCTTTAGCTGATCAATATTGATAATAGCTCGGGGATCAGGGCTCCACCACATTACGGGCTCGCCGTCACTAAACCACGGAAATATTCCGTTGTGATAGGCTTGGATTACTCTGTTTGGGGTAAGATCATCACCAAATGCTAGTAGACCATTTGGCTCTGTTAAGGCACTTGATAATTTAGGGAAAGCAGAGCTATCCACAGATAACCATGGAAGAGCTCTGCTCATTGCCTAGTGGCTGCCTTTAGCGTCAAGATAACGTTCAGCATCCAACGCTGCCATACAACCAGCGCCTGCAGACGTAATTGCTTGACGATAGATATGATCAGCAACATCACCAGCGGCATAAATGCCTTCAATACTTGTTTGTGTTGCATTTCCGTTAGTGCCACTTTGAATAGTTAAATAACCATCTTTCATATCTAGCTGGCCTTTAAATATATCAGTGTTTGGCTTGTGTCCTATAGCGATAAACACTCCCATAACATCAAACTCTTTGGTGTTATCTGATTGCGTATCTTTTAAACGTACGCCTGTAACACCCATATTGTCACCTAGCACTTCGTCTAAGGTACTGTTTAAATGCAAGACAATATTGCCATTTTCGACTTTGTCCATTAAACGCTTAGTTAATATTTTTTCAGAGCGGAAAGTATCACGACGATGAATTAAATGAACTTCTGACGCGATATTTGATAAATAAAGCGCTTCTTCAACAGCGGTGTTACCACCACCAACTACGGCAACTTTTTGGTTACGGTAAAAGAATCCATCACAAGTTGCACATGCTGATACACCTTTGCCCATAAAGGCTTCTTCAGAAGGTAAACCAAGATATTGTGCTGATGCGCCAGTACAAATAATAAGTGCGTCACATGTATAAGAGCCTGAATCACCTTTTAACTTGTATGGTTTTTCACTAAAGTCAACTTCATTGATGTGATCAAAGATAATTTCAGTATCAAATTTTTCGGCATGTTTTTGCATGCGTTCCATTAGTGCTGGCCCTGTTAGGTCATCAGCGTCACCAGGCCAGTTTTCAACTTCTGTTGTGGTGGTTAATTGGCCACCTTGTTGCATGCCTGTGATCATCACAGGTTTTAAATTTGCTCTTGCTGCATATACAGCGGCTGTGTAACCGGCAGGGCCAGAACCTAAAATGAGTAACGGGCAATGTCTTGCTTCGCTCATGAACTACTCCAAAAGAAAATATATTGATGTTTTAATGGTTGGGATTCTAAGGGAATATCTCAAGAGAGCAACAAAGAAATAATTATAAATAATTACCAATTTCGCCAAACTGCAAGCTTAATGTTACGAATTGTTGTACTGTAAAGCGAAAAGAACAGCCAAGCGTGTGTTGTATATGCTGCTATTAGACACAGTAAATAGCAGTAATAAATAAAAAAGCCGTTATTAAAAATAACGGCTTTAGATAACTTATCGAGCTAATTAAAGTGTCGCGATTGCATCTTCTGCTGCTACATAATCATAGCCAAGAACATCAGCAACAGGTTTGTAGGTAATTTTTCCACCCAAAACGTTTAAACCAGCCATTAAATGTTTATCATCTAGCATAGCTTGTTTGGCACCTTTATTAGCTAAGGTAACAGCAAATGGCATAGTGGCATTAGTGAGCGCCATTGTTGATGTACGAGCTACACCACCTGGCATATTAGCAACACAATAATGTACTACGTCATCAACAACGTACGTTGGCTCTTGGTGGGTTGTCGCTTTTGAAGTTTCGAAACAACCACCTTGGTCAATTGCAACGTCAACTACTACTGCGCCTTTTTTCATCATCTTGATATGTTGAGCAGTAACTAGTTTAGGAGCCGCAGCGCCTGGAATTAATACCGCACCAACGACTAAATCAGCTTCAACAATTAGTTGGTCCATTGCGTCTGCGGTCGAGTAAACCGTTTTTAAGCGGCCATCAAACTCTGTGTCAAGTTGACGAAGACGAGGTAATGAGCGATCTAAAATAGTAACATCAGCGCCCATTCCGACCGCCATACGAGCGGCTTGTGTACCAACTACACCACCACCAACAATTAGTACTTTAGCTGGGGCAACACCTGGTACGCCACCAAGTAATGCACCTAAACCGCCTTGGGCTTTTTCTAATGCGTGTGCGCCGGCTTGAATTGACATACGACCAGCAACTTCTGACATTGGTGCCAGTAATGGTAAGCCACCACCGTTTTGCGTAACTGTTTCATAAGCGATACATGTAGCGCCTGATGCAACAAGTAATTCTGTTTGTTGTGGATCTGGTGCCAAATGTAGGTAAGTGAATAATACTTGCCCTGGGCGAAGCATTTTACATTCATTTGGCTGTGGTTCTTTCACTTTTATAATCATGTCAGCAGTTGCGAAAATTTCTGCTGCAGAATCGATAATTTTTGCACCGGCTGTAATGTATTGTTCATTATCAAAACCGATTGCTGCACCACCATTATTTTCAACGATAACGTCATGGCCATTTACAATTAATTCTTTAACGCCTGCTGGAGTTAAGCCAATGCGGTATTCGTGGTTTTTTATTTCTTTTGGTACACCAATAATCATAGTTCTATCTCTCCTCAAAAATATGAAACTAGTATAGTGAGTTTTTTACGGATTAACCTGTCGTTATTTTTATTTTATTAGGATATAATTCTGTAAATAGTGACTAAACTAGTGAATAATATAAATGTCGTCTTCATCTGTAAAAAAACTTGATCGAATTGATAAAAACATTTTAGTTGAACTACAAAAAAATGGTCGATTATCGAACATAGAATTATCAAAGCGAGTTGGATTAAGTGCAACTCCTTGTTTAGAAAGAGTAAAAAGGTTAGAAACAGACGGTTATATATTAGGCTACCAAGCGCGTTTGAATCCACACAAGCTTGAAGCGGCATTATTGGTTATTGTTGAGATTACCTTAACTAAAACTAGCCCCGATGTTTTTGACGACTTCTCTAAGGCAGTACATGAGCTTGACGTTATTCAAGAGTGTCATTTAGTCTCTGGTGATTTTGACTTCTTATTGAAAACACGTGTTGCTGATATGGCTGCGTATCGTGAATTACTCGGAGATACGTTATTAAGGCTGCCAGCAGTGAGTGAAAGTCGAACCTATGTGGTAATGGAAGAAGTGAAATCCTCTAACGCGCTACCAATTAAACGTTAATAACATTTAATTTTTAACTAATGTTTGGTATTTTACCTTTACTATCATGATAACTTTTTCAAGAGTGTTTATTTGTCTTCTCCAACTCCCAAGTTAAATGGCGTTCAGCGTCTTCTCGAAGCAGGGCTGTTAGTGTCTTGTGTTTTTGCTATGTTTATTATGCTAGCGTTATTTAGTTTTGACCCCGCCGATCCTGGTTGGTCGCAAACAGGTTATCAAACCCCAGTTAGAAACATGGGCGGTGCAATCGGCGCTTATTTCTCTGATTTATTATTAAATTTATTTGGGCTCGTTGCATATAGCCTGCCATTTGTAATAGCAATTACTGGCTGGTTATTATTTCAAAAGTATCACCGATTAATCCAATTAGACTACCTGACACTTGGCTTAAAATTTATCGGCTTTATTTTGTTTTATATTGGCATCACCTCAATTGCCAGTATGAATTTTGATGATGTTTTCTATTTTTCTGCCGGTGGAATTCTTGGCGATGTGCTGAGTAATTCCTTGCTACCTTATTTGTCATTTGTGGGTAGTACTTTATTGTTTGTAACTTTTTGTGGCTCCGGCTTTGTCTTATTGACTGGTATTTCATTGCTTAAAATTATTGATCGTATCGGTGAATATACCATTCTTGCATTGGAGTACCTTATTGCACTACCAGCCTTGCTTAAGCATCACTTGGGTACTGGCGGCGACAAACTTGTCAATGGCGAACAATCTCAATCAATAACTAATCAAAAACCACAGGCAGATATTGCCGGATTGGCAAATAACCTTGACGAAAAAATGTCTATTGAAGATAAGGTTACTGAGCATTACATTCCATTTGATGAAGAGCCTGAAGAAGTGAAAGAAGCTTTAGCGGCACTTAGTGAAGAGGAACATGAAAGTTTATTTGCTAAAAGTGAAGATGACAGTGCTTATAACAGCCGTGAACAAGAGCCATTTGTTGATATTGATGAATTAATGGGTGAGCCACTAGCTATTAATGTACAAGAACATGTGAGTGATGATGAAATAGCTGCGGCATTTGAACCAGTTGAAAAAATTGTTGTTAATGAGCCAACAACTCTACATGATAAAATTTATCAGCAATTAGAAAATGATAAGCCAGCAGAGCCAAATTATGCTGATATGCCGTCACTTGATTTACTTGATCGTGCTGATAAAGTTAAAAATCCTATTGACCAAGAACAGCTAGATAAAGTTTCACGTTTAGTTGAAGCAAAGTTAATTGAATTTGGTATTAAGGCCGATGTGGTTGATGTGTTCCCAGGCCCTGTTATCACTCGCTTTGAATTAAATTTAGCACCAGGTGTAAAGGTTAGTAAAATAACTAATCTTTCAAAAGATTTAGCGCGTTCATTGTCGGCAAAAAGCGTTCGAGTTGTTGAGGTTATTGAAGGTAAGTCAGTTATTGGCATAGAATTACCAAATAAGCACAGAGAAACGGTATTTTTCTCAGAAGTTATTTCTAATGAGAAATTTGCGCAATCAAAGTCTCATTTGGCTATGGCTATTGGTAGCGATATATCAGGTGATCCCGTGATTGCTGATTTAGCTAAAATGCCACATTTGCTAGTAGCTGGTACCACAGGTTCGGGTAAATCTGTTGCGGTTAATACCATGATCGTCAGTATTTTATATAAGTCTTCACCAGAAGATGTTCGTATGATCATGATTGACCCTAAGCAAGTTGAACTCTCGGTTTACGATGGCATTCCACACTTACTTTCAGAAGTTGTAACCGATATGAAAGAAGCAGCTAATGCCTTGCGTTGGTGTGTTGGCGAAATGGAACGCCGTTATCAGTTAATGTCTAAATTAGGTGTGCGAAACCTTAAAGGTTATAACGAGAAAGTAACGCAAGCCATTGCTGATGGCGAGCCTATGATTGACCCATTATGGCAGCCAAGTGACGCTTTTACACAAACACCACCAACATTGGAAAAATTACCGGCAATAGTGATTATTGTTGATGAATTTGCCGATATGATGATGATTGTTGGTAAAAAAGTTGAGGAGCTTATTGCACGTATTGCTCAAAAAGCCCGCGCCGCTGGTATTCATTTAGTACTAGCAACTCAGCGACCTTCTGCTGATGTTATTACCGGCTTAATTAAAGCTAATATTCCAACCCGAATGGCATTACGTGTTCAGTCACGTATTGAATCACGTATTATTCTTGACCAACAAGGTGCAGAACAATTATTAGGCATGGGGGATATGTTTTACTTGCCTCCTGGTGAAGCAGTGCCAATTCGTGTTCATGGTGCGTTTGTTGATGATCATGAAGTTCATGCGGTTGTTAGCGACTGGAAGTCACGCGCAGAGCCAAATTATATCGAGGAGATATTATCTGGCGATACCGAACAAGAAATTTTATTACCAGGTGAACAACCAGAAGGGGGCAGTGAAGAAGAGCTAGATGCACTTTATGATGAAGCCTTAGCTTTTATTACTGAATCACGCAGGGTATCAATCTCCAGTATTCAACGTAAATTTAGAATTGGTTACAATCGCTCAGCGCGCATTGTTGAACAAATGGAATTACAAGGTGTCGTAAGTAGACCGGGTAATAATGGTGCTCGAGAAGTTTTAGCGCCACCGCCAATTAAGGAAAACTAAGGTGCAAAAAAGAATGAATTTGATAAAAAATGGTGTTGTTGTTGCAACATTATTTAATGCCGTATTATCAACACCAAGCCTAGCTACTGAAAATTCAGTTGCGAGTAATGTTGAAGCAAAAAATGCAATGACGACAATTGAAAGTGCAAATGCAAAGCTAGATGCTGTGCAAAATAATAGTTCAGATAGCAAAACGGCATTAATGGCTAAACTGGCAAAAATAGACTTTTTTAGTGCCAAATTTAGCCAAAAAATATTTGATGAAAATGGTACCGAATTACAACAAGGTAGTGGCCAATTGTCAGTCAGTAAACCTAATTTGGTGAACTGGGAAACTAAGTTACCTGATGAGTCTATAATTGTTTCTGACGGCAGCAACTTATGGTTCTATGACCCATTTGTAGAACAAGTTAGTGTTTATACCTTAGAAAACGCAATTGCCAATACCCCGATTTTATTGATCACCAATAACGACCCAAAACTATGGCAAGATTATAATGTTAGCCAATTGGCTGATAATCGCTATTTGATACAAGCAAAGAATGAAAACTCTCGTGTTAAGTCTTTAGAATTAGCGTTCGAAACTGGCAATAACTCAGAGAAACTTATTGCCTTTAATATTCTTGATGCCACAGGGCAGTTAAGTATTATCTCATTATCAGAGCATAACCATAAACCTAATGCTGATTTGTTTAGTTTTTCCGTGCCCGAAGGTGTTTACTTAGATGACCAACGTTAATGGCTCGCTAGATTTAGCATTTGCCGAAAACGACACCTTTAAACCTTTGGCCGCGAAAATGCGGCCAAAATCACTAGAGGAATATGAGGGGCAAGAGCATATTCTTGGCGAAGGTATGCCGCTACCAACGGCAATTAAGCAAGGTAAAGTACATTCCATCATTTTCTGGGGCCCACCAGGCACAGGTAAAACAACTATTGCTGAAATCATTGCTAATCATGCCAATGCTGATATTGAACGTGTTTCTGCTGTTACCTCAGGCATTAAAGAAATTCGTCAAGCCATTGAAAATGCCAAAAGTAGAGCCATTCACCAGCAACGCCGCACAGTATTGTTTGTTGATGAAGTACATCGTTTTAACAAAAGCCAACAAGATGCTTTTCTTCCTCATATAGAAGACGGCACCATTATTTTCATTGGCGCAACAACCGAAAACCCGGCCTTTGAACTTAACCAAGCGATTTTGTCGCGAGCGCGGGTTTACACTTTAAAAAAACTCAGTGAAGACAACCTAAGTAATGTTTTAGCAAGGGCACTCAATTATCAAAAAGAAAGTAATCAAGTTGACGTTGATATTTCTGCTGAAACTAAAAAACAATTAATCGCACTCGCTAATGGTGACGCTAGGCGTTTATTAAACTTGCTGGAAAATTGTTTAGAAATTTCTCCTGTCAACGACAACAAGCAAACGTTAACCAAAGAGCAGTTAATTCAAGTCGCCGGTAACAAAATAGCGCTATATGATAAAGGTGGTGATGCCTTTTACGATCTGATCAGCGCTTTTCATAAATCTGTTCGCGGCTCAAACCCTGACGCTGCCTTGTATTGGTATGCAAGAATACTAACTGGTGGTGGCGATGCTTTGTACGTTGCACGTCGGTTATTAGCGATTGCCAGTGAAGATATCGGTAATGCTGACCCAAGAGCGATGCAATTAGCCATTAATGCTTGGGATACTTTTCAACGCGTTGGCCCTGCTGAAGGGGAACGAGCTATAGCTCAAGCTACAGTTTATATGGCGCTGGCGCCAAAAAGTAATGCCGTATATAGCGCATTTAGCCAAGCAAAGGCTCTAGCTAAAGCCACCAGTGATTTAGATGTACCAATACATTTGAAAAATTCTACCAGTGCAATTACCAAAGAGCTTGGTCATGGTAGCGAGTATCGCTACGCGCATGATGAAGTTGGGGCTTTTGCCGCCGGTGAAAACTATTTTCCTGAAGATATTGCTAATACCGTATTGTATCAGCCAACAGACCGTGGTTTAGAAAAACAATTACGTGAGAAGTTAAATTATTTGAATCAGTTAGACCAACAAAGTAGTAAACGTCGTTATGACTAATCCCGTCAGTAACTTTACCTTGTACTTATTAATTGCCATAGGTGGTGCCAGTGGTGCAAGTTTACGATTTTATTTTTCACAATTAATTTTAAATTGGCTCGGAAAAGGTTTCCCTTTTGCGACGTTGGCGGTTAATATTTCCGGCTCCCTGATCATGGGGGCACTTTATGGGTTAATTGAACAAGGTATCATTGAAGTTGGCGTATATCGAACGCTAATTGGTATTGGCTTTTTAGGCGCATTTACCACTTTTTCAACTTTCTCATTAGACACCTTGTTGTTAATTCAGCAAGGTGATGTAATAAAAGCGTCAGTAAATGTTTTACTAAATGTCAGCTTATGTATATTCGCAGCGGCATTAGGAATGTTTATTGTATCTATTTTTAATAAGTAAATAACAAAGAAAACACGTGACATATCATGCTTGATCCAAAACTACTTAGAACAGACATAGAAAACACAGCAGCTGAACTTGCCAAAATAGGCTACACGTTAGATACCGCCCAACTAGTTGAGTTGGAGGCACAACGTAAAGCTATTCAAATGAAAACGCAAGATTTACAAAATCAGCGTAAAATTCGCTCTAAGTCGATAGGACAAGCTAAAGCGCGTGGTGAAGACATTCAACCTTTACTTGCTGAAGTAAGTAAATTTGGTGATGAATTAGAAGCGGCGAAAGAAGCGCAAAGTGAAATTCTTGCAAAAATTGATAATATCGCTTCAGCTATCCCGAATTTGGTTCATGAATCAGTGCCAGTGGGTGCTAGCGAAGACGACAACGTTGAAGTTAAACGTTGGGGTACGCCTCGTGAATTTGATTTTGAAGTAAAAGATCACGTTGATGTTGCTGGTGCTCTTGATAAAGGTCTTGATTTTGAAAGTGGCGCTAAGCTTGCTGGTACGCGTTTTGCGGTAATGCGTGGCCAAATCGCTAAACTTCATCGTGCACTTGCGCAATTTATGCTTGACGTACACAGTGAAGAGCACGGCTATCAAGAAATGTATGTGCCTTACTTAGTGAATCAAGATTCATTATACGGCACAGGCCAACTACCGAAGTTTGGTGAAGACTTATTTCATACGGATTTAAACAGTAAAAAATTCTCATTGATCCCAACTGCAGAAGTGCCACTTACCAACTTAGTGCGTGACGAAATTGTTGAAGAGCAAGAACTGCCGATTAAGATGTGTGCACACACGCCATGTTTTCGTAGTGAAGCCGGATCATACGGTCGTGATATTCGTGGATTAATTCGCCAACATCAATTTGATAAAGTTGAAATGGTGCAAATCGTTAAGCCAGAAGACTCTTTTAAAGCCTTAGAAGAGTTAACCGGTCATGCTGAAAAAATTCTAGAAAAATTAGAATTACCGTATCGTACCGTTGTACTTTGTACTGGTGATATTGGCTTTAGTGCCACGAAAACTTTCGATATTGAAGTATGGTTACCTGCACAAAATACTTACCGTGAAATCTCATCTTGTTCAAATATGGGTGACTTCCAGGCGCGCAGAATGCAAGCAAGATTCCGCAATAGCGAAACTAACAAGCCAGAACTTGTGCATACCTTAAATGGCTCAGGTTTAGCAGTAGGGCGCACACTTGTTGCGGTATTAGAAAACTACCAACAAGCGGACGGTAGCGTTAATGTACCTACAGTGTTACAACCATACATGAATGGTTGTACTAACATTAGCTAGATTTAATATTAACGGCTAGTTAAAACTTAAAATCCAATACTTAGGTATTGGATTTTTTGTTTAAAGTACCTGAGCTATATTTCATAAACGATTAAATTTTTATTAAGAATAATGAACAAAAAAATCACTAATCAGGTCTTAGTAAATATCGTTTTTATCTTTTAGGATGTATTCGCTTTTGATTCGCAGCATTTTAATTCAAGTTATTGTTTTTTTATTTATTTTTAATGCCGTTGCCATGTTACGTGAAACCAGCATGTTGTCATCGAGTAATGATGTTGTGCCAGTAACACATCAATTAAAAACAATTATGGATAAACCAATCGACTTACAGGCTAATGGTAAAAAAACCATTGTCTATTTTTTTGCTCCTTGGTGCCAAGTATGTAATTTAAGTATTGATAATTTGCAAAATGTTTATCAAAAAACGCCCAACTTAGATGTTATCGCGGTCGCATTAGATTTTGTTGATGTTGAGCAAGTAAAAAAATTTACCATGAATCATCAATTGACCTTTCCTGTGGCATTAGGAAATGAAACGGTAAAAAGTGATTATAAAGTCATGGGTTACCCAAGTTACTATGTTTTAGATGAAGAAAATACAATCATTGCACGTTCTCTTGGCTATTCTTCGGAAATTGGCCTGTATTTAAGGAGTTTTTAGTCTTCTGATCTAATCCGTGTTTGTGTACACTAAGGCTATCAAAATAATAGTGAGCAGAACACCTTATGCAAATTTCAGCAAATTTCGACTCAGGTAATATCGAAGTCATTTCAGCGCAAAACCCTACAGATATTCAACTAGCGATCAAGAAAGATCGTCAATCAGAATTCTACCAATGGTTCCACTTTAAACTGCATAATACCGAGCATACGGAACATGTAATGAAGTTAACCAATGCAGGTAAATCAGCATATGTTGAAGGTTGGAAAAATTATCAAGCGGTTGCTTCTTATGATCGACAAACTTGGTTTCGAGTTCCTACCGAGTTTGACGGTGAAAATTTAACGATTACCTTCACACCTGAGCATGATTCTACCTATTTCGCTTATTTTGCGCCGTATAGTTACGAGCGTCATCAAGATTTAATTCACGGCGCGCAATTAGACATTGATTGTCAGTTACAAGTGTTAGGGCAAACCATAGATGGCCGAGATATTTCGCTATTAAAAGTTGGTGAAGAAGGCGAAGGTAAAAAAGTAATTTGGTTAACTGCCCGTCAACATCCGGGTGAAACTATGGCTGAATGGTTTATGGAAGGCTTTATTGACCGTTTATTGGATGAAGACGACGGCGTTGCGCGTTCTTTACTGAATAATGCTGTATTTTACATGGTTCCAAATATGAACCCAGATGGTTCAGTACGTGGTCACCTTCGTACCAACGCCAATGGCGTAAACTTAAATCGCGAGTGGCAAAATCCTTCTATGGAAAATAGCCCTGAAGTTTATTTAGTTAGAGAAAAAATGCTTGAAACTGGCGTTGATATGCACCTTGATATTCATGGTGATGAAGCATTGCCGTTTAACTTTGTTGCAGGTTGTGAAGGTATTCCATCTTATGACGAGCGTCATAAAGGCTTGGAAGAAAAGTTTAAAAACATATTATTAGCTATCACACCAGAGTTCCAAGATGATAAAGGTTACGACAAAGACGAACCCGGCCAAGCGAACTTAACCGTTTGTTCGAACTGGGTTGGTGAGCAATTTAAATGTTTAGCGTATACCGTAGAAATGCCATTTAAAGATAATGAATTGTTACCTGATTATAGTGTAGGCTGGTCTGATGAACGTAGTAGTTTATTTGGACGTGACTTTTTAACCGCTATTTATCATGTTGTTGACGACTTACGCTAAGGCGTCATTCGATTTAACAACACTTTACAACGCAAATTTAACTTTAGAAAAATAATAATTATCAGGAGTCTAGCGTGCAAGAAATAGTAAATACTTTAAATGGCATAATTTGGAGCCCAGCATTGATTTATCTTTGTTTGGGCACAGGTTTGTTTTTTTCTGTTATAACCCGTTTTGTACAAATTCGTCATTTTCGAGAAATGTGGCGTCTGTTGTTATCTGGAAAAAGCTCTGAACAAGGTATTTCCTCGTTCCAAGCGTTAGCCGTTTCATTATCTGGCCGTGTTGGTACGGGTAATATTGCTGGTGTTGCTGCGGCCATTGGTTTTGGTGGCCCGGGCGCGGTTTTCTGGATGTGGGTGGTAGCATTTTTTGGTGCTGCAACTGCTTATATTGAGTCAACCAATGCGCAAATATACAAAGAAGAGCAAGACGGGTTATACCGTGGTGGTCCAGCTTATTATATTGAAAAAGCCATGGGACAAAAATGGTACGCATGGATATTCGCTATTGCGACTATTTTAGCTTGTGGTGCGTTATTGCCAACTGTGCAGTCAAACAGTATTGGTGAAGCGGTAACTATGGTTTTTGGTACAGGAAACATGCTAGATACAGCACTGGGTCCAATTGCAATGACTAAATTATATACAGCTGTATTTATTGTCATGATTCTTGGTTTTATTATCTTTGGTGGTGTTAAACGTATTGCCAACTTCACCCAGGTTGTTGTACCGTTTATGGCACTTGCATACATTATTATCGCTTGTGTGATGATTTTCCTACATATTGATCGCTTACCTGATATTTTTATGTTGATTATTGGTGATGCGTTCACACCTATGGCTGGTGTAGGTGCTGCTATAGGTTGGGGCGTTAAACGTGGTGTATACTCAAATGAAGCAGGTCAAGGTACAGGTCCACATGCTGCTGCGGCGGCTGAAGTTGCTCACCCGGCACAACAAGGTTTAGTACAAGCGTTTTCAGTATACATTGATACGTTATTTGTTTGTTCAGCAACAGCATTTATGATTTTAATTACCCAGTCATATAATGTGCAATTGGAAGGTGAGGCAAGCTTTATTGTGCAAAATATTGCTGGTGATATTGCGGCTAACAGTCCAGCTTATACACAAATAGCAGTGGAAAGTATGTTATCTGGATTTGGTAAGCCATTTATTGCCGTGGCACTATTTTTCTTTGCCTTTACCACCATTTTAGCTTACTACTTTATCGCTGAAAATAATGTTTCGTACATTAAACGTACCTTTAACTTCCCAGCACTTACCTTTTTATTAAAGGTGTTGATCATGACTGCAACATTCTACGGTACAGTAAAAGCTGCAGATGTTGCTTGGGGTATGGGTGATGTAGGTGTTGGCATGATGGCATGGTTAAACATCATTGGCATTATCGTTATTTTCTTTATGGCTAAGCCAGCAGTGAAAGCGCTAAAGGATTACGAGCGTCAACAAAAAGAAGGGGTGGAAGAATATACTTTTGATCCAAAATCGTTAGAAATTGAAAATGCAGATTTCTGGCAAAAACGATTAGAACAAAAAAATAATAAATAAATACTATTTATTGAAGAAAAACGCCCGCAAGGGCGTTTTTTTTAGGTAAAATAAACTATCGAAATAAAGGTGAATATATGGCCGTAATTAATTGCCCAAGTTGTAAAAAGAAAATTTCTGATAAAGCAAAAACTTGCTCTCACTGTCAACTTGATATGAGTAATTTAGACGCAGATAAAATTGCACAACTTAAAAAAGTCAGTGCGGTAGAAAAGTCGCAACAACTAATGAATCATTCGTTTATCGCTATGTTGTTATTTTGTGGTGGTTTTCTATTTTTGTATTGGCAGAACGCGCAACCCGGCACTTGGCAATATATTGCTTCAATCACCAGTGCTGTGCTTGGTTTTATTTTATACATAGTAACCCGTGTTCGCTTGATATTGATTAAACGAAGTCGTTAGTTATTTTAAATATATAAATTGTAGTTAAAGAGATTCCCATGGATATCATTCAATTAGTCGACAATATGTCAGAAGAAATGTATTTACGTTTGAAATGCGCCGCTGAAACTGGCAAATGGCCTGACGGAACATCAGTAGACAAAGAACAGCAAATGTCAGCCGTACAAATTACCATGGCATACCAGTCGAAGCATTTAAATTCAGATCAAACATTGTCAATTGGTCCGAAAGGCGAAATGATAATAAAAACAAAAAGTGAACTACGTTCAGATTTCCCACAAGCAGAAGATAGCAATAGTATTGCTAGGTTTTCCGATTTATGATTTTTTCCAAGTTTTTAAAAAAGAAGTGGCAACACAAAGACAGTGTTGTAAGAGTTGAAGCGATAAATAATAGTTTGTCGATTAACACACCTGAAGATTATGACATTATTTCGCAATTAGCACTTTATGATGATAGTGAAAATGTAAGACGTGCAGCACTAATTAAACTGGCAAGTTTTCAATCTTGGTTAATGCACAGCCAAGAGAATTCAATGGCAAAAATAAAGCAGTATGCCCAAAAGAAAGTTGAAGCAATTTTAACTGAACAAGATGCCATAAAAGTTACTGAGCAAGAAAAGTTAGATTATATTGCTAACTATAATTATTTCAGTTTTTTCGAAAACTGGCTAAAGATTGCAGAACAAGCAAAGCTGATCATTACGCTATTTGAAAAATTAGCCAGTAAAACATCGGCGAATGAACAAAAAGCAAAAACAAATTTAAAACCACAGCTGCTAATTAGCTTATTCGAACAAAAGCAAAATGTCGAAGTTCAGCAGTATATTCTTGATAAAGTAGATGACTTAGTCACCTTAGAAAAACTTAAGAAAAAAGCAACTAATGAGGCTATTGCTAAGCAAATTGAAGAAAAAGTTTCAGCGCTTCAGTTTGCACTAGAACAGCCGATAATTTTAACAAAAAAAGTAAACTTAGTTTTAGCTAAGTTACAAGCGCTAAAAGATCAAAGTGATTATGTGCTTTATATTAAAAAGCGACAAGCGCTTGAAAGTGAATGGTTTGCTCTTGTTGAAACCTTTGATTGTTTAGCAAATGAGGTAAGTACAGAGTTTATTAATAAACAGCAGGGCATAATTGAAAGTCTAACGAAACTTTTTGCAGTAAAAGCCGAACAATTCGAACAGGCTGAGCTTGTAAGAAAGTTAGAAGCAGATAAACAAAAAAGTCGAATACACTTTGACAAAACGTTAACGATAGTTGATCAAACCCTGACCACTAGCATTTTTGAAAGTGAAGAGATTGATGAGCAACAATATCAAACGGTGTTCGACAAGCTTACCAGTGAAATTATGGCTTCGCCTTTACATAAAGACGAGCAAAACACTTTCATTGCAAAAATTTGTCAACAGCAGCAAAAGCTACAACAATTGCCCGAAATAGCTCAGTCGGTAAGTGATGCAACCCATTTAATATCTAAAGTTTCGCAATTAGCATTACCAAGCAATATTGAAGAAATGAATGAGCGCCTGCCAACGTATCAAGCTTGGTTAGCTGATTGGCAAAACGCGGAAAAACTTTCCGCAGGTAGTTTGCCAGAGTCAATTAAAAATGCCTCGCAAGAAATTCAGCAAAACTGGCGTAAAGCATTAAAACCACTACAACAAGCGCAAAAACAGGAGTTTTCAGTTACCCAAAAGAAATTGCATGACGTAAAGCGCTTAATTGGCGCTGGCAAATATAATGCCGCTTTTGGGGTCTTTAAAAAGGTTAAGCAACTTTTTTCTGCTTTGTCTGAGCAGCAACAACAAAGACTTCAGCGAGAATTTGATAACGTTAGTGAAAAAATTGCTGACTTGGCAGATTGGGAACATTATATTGCTACACCTCGTAAACAGCAGTTATTGGTTGAAATAAAAGCGATTGTCGAAACACCATTGGATAATCCAAATGAGCAAGCTGAAAAAGTAAAGCAATACCGAAAAACCTGGAATAGTTTAGGTCATGCTGATGATGATGCTGAAAAAGAGCTCAATTTTGAATTTAATCAGCTTTGTGAAACCGCATTCGCACCGTGTCGTTTATACTTTGCAGAACAAGAAAAATTACGTGAACAGCATTTACAGGCAAGAAAGTCGTTGTTAGTGCAAGCGCAAAAACTTGTTGATGACTTGCAAAGTCAACAATCAAACATAGCGACAACAATTGACTTTAAGGCTTTTGATACCGAACTAAACAAATTGCTCAGGCAATGGCAAAGTGCTGGGCAAGTTGATCGAAATGTCTATCAAGAGATCAATCAGCAGTTTAATAGTGCTTTACAGCCAATAAAATTAGCTATTAAGCAATTTCACCATGAGAATAAGCAAGCAAAGTTGGCATTAATTGAAAAAGCTGAAGCTTTATTAGCTGAAGATGACATATACTCTGCGGTTTCACAAGTTAAGTTATTACAAACTCAATGGCGCGATACTGGCTATGCCGGTAATAAAGTCGAAAACAAGTTATGGCAAAATTTTAGAAAAATAAATGATGAAATTTTTTCTAAGCGCGAACAGCAAAATGCCCGTGAAAAAGATGCAACCTCAGCAAAACTTGTAGAGTTTAAAGCGCTACTTGAGAAGCTAGAAAAAGAGCTTGCAGTTGCAGATAACGTAGCTCAGTTACAACAAGTTGAGCAATCACTATCTTCATTAAAACAAGATGTGCAACAACAAAAACCGAAAATGTCAGGTTTAGATAAAGCTATAAGCCAAGCGGAAAAGATAACTGCTGAGAAAATTACAGCGTGTAAAATTTCCCTTGAAAAGCAACAGTGGCAAAATGTTTTTCAGGTTATTGAAGAAAGTGTCTCGCAAGCACAAGATTTTTCATGTCATGAGAATTTTTCTGCCTTAAGCCAGGCATGGCAGAAACGGCTATTGGAATTAACTAACTTGAAAAAAGATGCGCACCGAGATGAATTAACTTTAGAGTTAGAAATACTATCTGGCGTAACTTCGCCAGCAGAACTTCAGCAAAAGCGTATGGCTGTGCAAGTAAACCTAATGCAAGAACAAATGTCATCGGGAAATAGCATAGATTTACCTGCTAAGTTTAACCAATGGCTTATGCTAGGCACGTTGAATAAACAAGATATTGAACAATTGCAAAGAGTTAAGTCTATATTTGTTAATTAATTGCTTTTGGAACGCTAAAATAAAAAGCCAGCTGCAATATCGTTTTGCAACTGGCTTTATTATTTGGAAAGCTAAATTTATTTGTTTACGGTTAATTCACCACGTAAATTTGCTTGTAATAGTTGGCAAATTTCGGCGTGTGAATAGTCTTTGCTTAAAAGATAATGCAATTTTGTTAGCGTTGCTTCAAGCGTCATATCGCTACCACTGATCACACCTATGTTATTTAGCGCCGCACCGGTTGCATAACCACTCATATTGACCGTGCCTTTAATGCACTGGCTACAATTTACAATAACGATCCCTTGCTCATTTGCGTTTTTTAAGCAATCTAACAAGGCTTGATCTTGAGGAGCATTGCCAACACCGTAGCTTCTAATAATCAATGCTTTAACTGGTTGCTTAATTATGTTTTTAATAAGTTCCACTGAAATACCAGGATATAAATGAACAACACCTATGGGTTGTGGGGTAATATTGGCTAGTTTTAACGGCTCTGTACTTGCGTATGAAATTGTGCCTTCGAGCAGTTTAATATTAATTCCTGCTTCGAGTAATGGTGTTAAATTTGGTGAATCAAAGGCGTCAAAACCGTCGGCGTAAGCTTTAATGCAGCGGTTACCTCGAAATAATTTGTTGTTGAAATATAAACCAACTTCGGCAATCGGGTAGTTAGCAGCAATATAAAGTGAATTAAGTAAATTCTCTTGGCCGTCAGAGCGCAATTGGCTTAACGGGATTTGTGAGCCGGTAACAATAACAGGTTTAGTTAAGTTTTCTAACATAAAAGACAATGCCGAACTGGTATATGCCATAGTATCGGTACCATGCAAAACTACAAAACCATCATACTCGTTATAATGCTGCTGTATATCATTGGCGATTCGCTGCCAATCTAAAGGCGACATATTTGAAGAGTCAATTAATGGTTGGTATTCATTAATGGTAAACTCTGGCATTTCTTGACGGTGAAAGTCAGGCATGTTCATAATAGCATCAGTTAAATGCTGTTTCTGGGGAATATAGCCATTTTCACTAGGTTTCATGCCAATTGTGCCGCCTGTGTAGGCGATATAAATGCGTTTTCTCATCATTAAAGTCTTTTGGTGAATCACTTAAATTAGTATCTATGCTAAACGAATAATTAAGCGTTAGATAAAGATGTGCCAATTGTACATAAAGCTGCTACCAACAAGCTAGCGAAAGCTAGTAGCAAGGTAAATTATTTTCTATTTATTGGCTAACAATAGCTATAAAAAAGCCCCGAATATTCGAGGCTGAAAAGGTAAGTTTTTTAATTAATAGTAAGGGTAAATATTTATTCAACCTCACAGGCTAAACAAAAAGAATAAATGCCTTGTGGATCATTAAGCTGTGCCATTTGTTTAAGCTCACTAGAAAGCTTGTTAAATACAGTTGTAAAGCTGTTTTCCTGATAGTGAGTAGCAGACGGTTTACCTAATAAAGCGGATGCCTGACCAAACAAATTATCCATAATTTTGGCACGTTCACTACGCTCTTTTTCTATAAGTTTTGTTTCAAAACTATCTAAATTTACAAGTTTCGCGGCAGCATTTACCGCATCATCTAAATCACCTAATTCATCGACAAGGCCTAATTCTTGCGCTTTTCGGCCTGACCAAACTCGGCCTTGTGCTATGGCATCAACTTGTGCTGGATTCATATTACGATTTTCTGCAACCAATTCGATAAAGTCGCGATAGCCGCGTTCAATATTCAATTGCACAATATTGGCCATACCGGGTGTTAACTCGCGTGTTAGGCCAAAGCCTGCAATGTCTGTGGTACCAACACCATCAGTAAATACGCCGAGTTTACTTAGAGTATTCTCAAAGGTCATGAAAAAACCAAATATACCGATCGAACCTGTAATGGTTGTTGGTGCTGCGTAAATCTTGTCGGCCGGAGCAGAAATCCAATAACCACCTGAAGCTGCATAGGTGCCCATTGATGCTATTACAGGTTTACCTGCTTTTTTAATTAACTCTACTTCTTGGCGTATCACTTCAGAGGCATAAGCACTGCCGCCTGGGCTGTCTACACGTAAGACTACAGCTTTTACTGAGTTATCTTCTCGTGCCTGACGTAATAAATTAGCGGTACTTCGACCGCCAATAAGTCCAGGTTTTTGATTACCGTTTAATATCGTACCTTTGGCAACAATTACCGCGACCTTATCTTGGCCTAAACTTCCTGTTGTTGTTTTAGGAGCTATTTCCGTTAGGTATTCTTTAAATGAAATTCGTTTATAACTGTCTTCACCATCGCTACCAACAAGTTTAACTAAGTCACTGGTAATTTCTGCGCGAGTTTTTAATTGGTCAACCCATTTATTTTGTAAAGCGTATTCTGCAACATTACCATCTGCGGCTTTTAATTTTGCAACAAGGACATCAACATTTTCATCGAAGTTACTGACATCAAAGCCACGCTGCTTAGCTACATCCGTTTTATATTGTTGCCACAAGTCGTTTAGCCATAATTGATTAGCTTCTTTGGCAGCATCTGACATGTCATCACGCAAATAAGGCTCAACCGCCGATTTATAAGTACCAACACGGAATACATGCTGACTAATTGATAATTTTTCTAGCGCAGATTTAAAGTAGAGTTGGTAGCGGCCATAGCCGTCTAATAACATCCAGCCCTTTGGATTTAACCAAACTTCATCTGCATGGCTGGCAAGATAATATTGGTTTTGGCTGTACTGCTCACCAAAAGCGATAACTTTTTTCTCACTGGCTTTAAAATCAATAAGGGCGTCAGCAATATCTCTGAGTTTAGTGATGCCAGAGCCACGCATATTTTTAAGATCTAGCACTAATGTTGAAATTCGATCATCATCTTTAGCGCGAGCAATGACAGCTAGAATATCTGACAGCAATACTTCTGGTGCTTTCTCAGGGCGTTCAAGTGCTTCGTTGATAAAAGTATCCATTGGATCAATTTCATACTTTTGTTCAACAATATCACCGCGAAAATCTAGCACTAACGCAGAGCCATTTTCAATATTGATGCGTTCTTCTTCGCTTGTCATAGCAATAAAAATGACCAATAGCAGGGTAAAGAAAACCAAATTGATAATAATTTTCCGCGATGTATTCAATAAACTGAATAAACCAAATATTATGCGGGCGAAAGTACCTCTATTTTCTTTCATACAATTTCATCGATAAGTTGTTTTAAATTTAGATAGCTATATGCTACTTAAAATTCCCTTGCTTAAGTAGTCGTAAATGTAAATATTTTTGTCGTGAAGGGGGTTGAAAGCAAAATAGGTTAAATTGGTTCTACTTTAGTATGCAGTATTGAGTGCAATTTTATTTTTTATAAGCTAGTTTGAAAATTTTTATAAAAGCCTGTGATTTTTATCATGAAAAGATGATATTGTAGCGACAAGCTAATACTCCTAAGTTACAAATAAGGTGTTAGTTAGATAACAGGGCGTTACATAATAGTTTAACGCTATTAGTTTGAATTTAAGGAAGTTATTTTTTTATGAATGTCTTAGAGTTTTTACATACTCGCCAATCAAATCCTCATTTACAAGGAAGCGCGCCCGAAGAGGCGGTTATCAATAGTATTCTTCAAGCAGGCATGCGAGTACCCGATCATGCAGGGCTAACTCCTTGGCACTTTACGGTTGTTAAAGGAGCTGGTTTAGAAAAATTAAGTAAGGCGTTTAAATCTGCGGTTATTAGCGACGGTGCTGATAATGCAAAAATAGAAAAAGCTGCAAAAATGCCATTTCGTGCGCCATTAATTATTGTAATAAGCACAAAATACCAACAGCATCCAAAAGTACCGAAGCAAGAACAATTAATAACGGCAGGTTGCTCTGCCCACGCCATGCAAATGGCAGCGACAAGTTTAGGGCTTGGCGCTATGTGGCGCACGGGTGAAATGAGTTATCATCCACTGGTAAAAGAGCGTTTAAATATTGCCTTACATGAAGACATAGTTGGCTTTTTGTATATAGGTGATAAAGCGAAAGAGCTGCCATTAAAGCTTAGCAAACCAGTAACCGATTTTACTAGCCAGTTTTAATGTTTAATCATCGTAGCTATTAGATTAAAAAAGCCCTCAAATGAGGGCTTTTTTAATGACGATTTAAGCTAAAATTAAAACGCTGCGTTATTTGGCGTTCTTGGGAATGGGATAACATCACGAACATTTTGCATACCGGTTGCATAAGCAACTAAGCGCTCAAAACCTAAGCCAAATCCTGAGTGAGGTACAGTACCGTAACGACGAAGATCGCGATACCAACTGTAATCAGCTGGATCTAAGTTCATTTCCGCTAATCGCTTATCTAATACATCTAATCTTTCTTCACGTTGGCTACCACCAATAATCTCACCAATTCCTGGTGCTAAAATATCCATCGCAGCAACGGTTTTTTCATCTTCATTTAGACGCATGTAGAACGACTTAATATCTTTTGGATAGTTTTGTAAGACAACAGGGCCGTTAAAATGTTCTTCTGCTAAATAACGTTCGTGCTCTGAGTTTAGATCAACACCCCAAGATACTTTATTTTCAAACTTTTTATCACAGTTTTCTAAAATAGTAATCGCATCGGTGTAATCTAAACGAACAAAGTCATTATTAATTACTGAGTTTAAACGATCGATAACAGTTTTATCGACGCGTTGTTGGAAAAAGGCCATGTCGTCAGCACGCTCTTCCAGTACGGCCTTAAATACATATTTCAGCATTTCTTCAGCTAAGTCGGCAGCATCAGCTAAATCAGCAAAGGCGATTTCTGGTTCTATCATCCAAAATTCAGCTAAATGACGTGTTGTATTTGAATTCTCAGCACGGAACGTTGGACCAAAAGTATAAACTTTTGACATTGCACAACAGTAGGTTTCAACGTTTAATTGTCCCGATACAGTCAGAAAAGTCTCTTTGCCAAAAAAGTCTTGGTTATAATCAACAGAGCCTTGTTCGTTGCGCGGCAAATTTTCCATATCTAGGGTACTAACGCGGAACATTTCTCCAGCACCTTCACAATCGCTACCAGTAATTAATGGCGTACTGATCCAAAAATATCCTTTGCTATGTAAAAAGCGATGAACCGCTTGTGCCAAGGTATTACGAACACGAGTCACAGCACCACCAATATTTGTCCGTGGACGTAAATGTGCTTGTTCTCGTAAAAACTCAATACTATGGCGCTTAGCAGCCATAGGGTAAGTGTCAGGATCTTCAACTAAACCAAGGACCTCAACTTGCTCAGCTTGTAATTCGAAAGACTGACCTTTACCTGGAGATTCAACTAAAATACCCGTTACTTTTACTGCCGCACCTGTGGTTAGTTTTAATACATCAGTCTGATAATTTTCTAAATTATTCGGAGCAATTGCTTGAATAGCGTCAAAACATGAACCGTCATGTATTGCTAAAAATGAAATACCGGCTTTAGAATCACGACGTGTGCGGATCCAACCATGGATAGTAATTGATTCATTAACAGGGTATTTTCCTGCCAAGATATCAGTAATTGCTATAACTGACATTTACAAACCTCTTTTCTGTCAAAATGTGCTGAAATTTTAAGGATTGATATGTTACCTTGCTGGTAAGGTTTAACAAGTAAAAGTTGATAAATCCGGTCTATATGAAAAGAAAAATTTAAATTTTGCTAGAAAAGGCTGTATTAACGATGAAAATTGAGTACAAAGAGCGAAGGAATGCAGCTGATGTATGGACATACGTGGTAAGAACATTAGCCATTGTTGGTTGGGGGTTATTCGTGTTTGCCTTGGTTATGTCGTATTATGCTGCACCTGATCATGATTATGGCATTTTACGTTATCATAACATTGAAATTCGAAAATTTTGGCTAACACCGCTAACAGGCTATTTATATATCGTATTATGGCTAAGCGCATTAAGTAGCTATTTTTGTTTGATATTAGATAAATACCGTAATCGACGTAAAAGCGATGGCGGCCATTTCAATATGATTTTATTGTTGGTGATCACCATCGCTTGGGTAAGTTTTATCTTAGTACAAATATCTGAAGCTAATGTTGGTTAATCTGTAAAACAGTCATCTTCGTTAAGCACGGTGGAAATGGCTGTTATTAGTTGTTTGATATCTTCTGGCTGACTAACAAAGGGCGGCATTATATATATAAGCTTTCCAAAAGGGCGTATCCACGCGCCCATTTCCACAAAGCGTTTTTGGATGTTCGCCATATTAACGTTTTGCTTAGTTTCAACAACACCTATGCCGCCTAACACACGACTACTATAAACACGTTGGTGTTGTTTAAGTGGTAACAGCAACTCAATCAATAACTGTTCTATATCAGCAATTTGTTGTTGCCATTGATTACGTTTTAAAATCGCTAGACTTGCATTGGCAACAGCGCAAGCTAAAGGGTTACCCATAAAGGTAGGGCCGTGCATAAAACATCCGGCTTCACCATTACTGATAGCATTGGCAATTTCATCTGTGCACAAGGTTGCAGCAAGCGTCATATATCCACCAGTTAATGTTTTACCTAAACAAATAATATCAGGGCTGATATCAGCCCATTCACAAGCAAACAATTTACCGGTTCGACCTAGCCCAGTCGCAATTTCATCCGCTATCATTAATACATGGTATTTATCGCATAATTCTCTACAGGCCTTTAAATAATTAGGGTGGTAAAAACGCATACCACCGGTACCTTGCACAATAGGCTCAATAATAAACGCTGCTATTTCTTGGTGATGCTGTTTAAATAGCGATGATAGCTCTTCTAATTCGCTTGCATCCCACTCTTCATCAATTGCGGTTTTTGGTGCAGGAGCAAAAAAGTTTTTCATTAACACCGGCTCAAAAAGCTGATGCATGCCGTTAATTGGATCACAAACTGACATGGCAGCAAAGGTATCGCCATGATAGCCGTTTCTTACGGTTAAAATTTTGTGCTTTTCTGGCTTATTTTTACTGTGCCAATATTGAATTGACATTTTCAGTGCAACTTCAACAGCAACTGAGCCGCTGTCACTCAGAAAAACTTTATTTAAACCAACAGGGGTTATATCAATTAAGGTTTTTGATAATTCAACGGCGGGTGTATGGGTTAAACCGCCAAACATGACATGAGAAAACTGCTTTGCTTGATTAACCAATGCTGCATTTAACTCTGGGTGATTATAACCATGTAAAACTGACCACCAAGATGACATGCCATCAACAAGACGCTCACCTGACGCCAAAGTAATATGTACACCTTTAGCAGATGCGACTAAATAGGAAGGTAAAGGTTTTGACATGGAAGTATAAGGGTGCCAAACGTGTTTTTTGTCAAAACTTAAAATATCTGATTGTTTTTTGTTCATATGTAAAGCTTGCTTTGGTAAATTAGTTGACATCTTTGAGCTGGCGCATAGACTACCCGTTAAATAATCTAGATGCAATTTTCCTAACGAGCAAAATACCATGACACAACCTACCTTAAACCACAGTGAAATTCGTCATAATTGGCAGGCCCATGAAGTGAAGGCATTATTTGATATGCCATTTAATGACTTAATGTTTAAGGCGCAGTTAGTACATAGAGAGAACTTTAACCCAAATGAAGTACAAGTTAGCACATTGCTTTCAATCAAAACTGGCGCATGCCCGGAAGATTGTAAATATTGTTCGCAAAGCTCTCGCTATAAAACTGATATCGACAAAGAACGATTAATGGAAATTGAAAAAGTACTCGAAGCAGCAAAAATTGCTAAAGAGCAAGGTTCAACGCGCTTTTGTATGGGCGCTGGCTGGCGTAACCCAAAAGCTCGTGATATGCCACATGTTGTTGAAATGGTGAAGGGCGTTAAGGCCATGGGGTTAGAAACCTGTATGACCTTAGGTATGTTGTCATCTGAACAAGCTGATGAGCTACAAGAGGCAGGATTAGATTACTATAATCACAACTTAGACACCTCACCAGAGCACTATAATCAAATTATTACTACCCGTACTTACCAAGATAGGTTAGACACACTTTCTAATGTTAGAAATTCAGGTATGAAAGTATGTAGTGGTGGTATTGTTGGCTTAGGTGAAGAAAGTAAAGACCGTGCCTCGTTATTAGCACAACTTGCTAACCTTTCTCCTCAGCCTGAAAGTGTACCAATTAACATGTTGGTTAAAATTGAAGGTACGCCATTATCTGATGTTGCTGATTTAGATCATTTTGAGTTTATTCGTTGTATTGCTGTGGCGCGTATTATGATGCCGAAAAGTCATGTACGTTTATCGGCGGGGCGTGATGCCATGAACGAACAAATGCAATCAATGTGCTTTTTAGCTGGCGCAAATTCAATATTTTACGGTTGCAAACTGTTAACTACCGGCAACCCTGAGGCAAATAAAGACATGATGTTGTTCGAACGCCTTGGTATTAATACCGAAACCATCGCCAACTCAGGTGATGAAGAGCAGCGTTTAAGAACTGCGGTGGTGGATCAGCAAAATAGCGACCTGTTTTATAATGCAGTTAACTAATTCCTGATGGCGTTTGAGTTTCTCGCAGAAAGAATTGACTCGCAGCATGCACAGGCGCGCTATCGGATGCGCCAATGTGTTGCCGAGCAAAATGGCCGAGAAGTCATTATAGATGATAAAAAATACTTAAATTTTTCATCTAATGATTACTTAGGCTTAAACCATCACAGTGAAATTAATAAAGCATTACAACAAGGTGCTGAAAAATTTGGTACTTGTGCAAGTGGTTCAAGTTTAATAACAGGCTACTCGTATGCACATCAAGCACTAGAGCATGATATTTGTGACTGGCTTAATAAGCCTAGGTGCTTATTATTCGCCAGTGGCTTTTCTGCTAATAACGCCATGATGCAGGCTTTAGGTGATAAAAATTGTCATTTATACTTAGACAAATTAAGCCATGCCTCATTAATTGATGGTGCATTAGATAGTAAGGCAACGGTTAAACGCTTTTTACATAATGATACTCAACAACTTGAACGTTTATTGGTAACAGCCCAACTTAAGCAAAATATCTGCCCTAATAAGGTTATTGTTTCTGAGGGCGTATTTAGCATGGATGGAGACCAAGCAAAAATTAAAGAGTTATCCGCTGTTGCCCGTACGCATCAAGCGCTTCTTTATATAGATGACGCTCATAGCATTGGTGTGATTGGTAATAAAGGTCAAGGCAGCATCGCTAATGCAAATATCGATATTGTAATGGCGACGTTTGGTAAAGCTTTGGCAACTAGCGGGGCATTTGTTGCATGTGATGAATTGTTAGCAGAATATCTAGTTAATTTTTCTCGTCACTACATTTACTCAACGGCAATTTCTCCAGCATTAGCATGGGCCACGAGAAAAAGCATAGCAATAGCCCAAAGTGAGTCGTGGCGCCGTGAAAAAATTGTTGAGCTTAGTGAACTATTATCGTCAAAACTTAGCAATAGAGTAAGCTTAATAGAAAATTCATCGTCTATACATGCCATTGTTATTGGCGATGAAACTTCAACGCTAGATGTTTGTCAAAAGTTGCGAGCGAAAGGAATTTGGTTAACTGCCATACGTCCACCAACCGTTCCAAATAACAGTTCAAGGTTACGCGTTACTATAACATCAAAGCATAATTATAATGATATCAATTACTTAGCAAATTGTATCAATGAGGTTATAAATTAATGTCCGAATTAAATAATCGGTACAAAATAGCAAGATCGTTTGGCTCAGCTAGCGATTCATATGACATTTCGGCACGTTTGCAGCGTTATTGCGGTAAGCATTTAATGCCATGGTTACCAAACCGGAATGATCTAACTGTGGTTGATTTGGGCTCAGGAACTGGTTTTTTCACTGACCTATTAGCAAGTCGGTATCAGCAAGTTATTGGCTTAGATATTTCAACTAAAATGTTGCGCTTTGCGAAAGAAAACCGTAATTCTACAATCTATTGGCTTGAAGCCGATGCTTATAAATTGCCACTTCAGGATAATAGCATAGATTTTATTTATTCAAATTTAATGATCCAGTGGTGTGATCCGCTAAACACTGTACTTGATGAAATAATGCGAGTTTTAAAACCCGGCGGTTTGTTTGTTTTTAGCACATTAATTGAAGGGACGCTATACGAGTTAAAGTCGTCTTGGGCTCAAGTTGACAACGACAAACATGTAATAGATTTTAAGCCAGAAAATGAAATACGTGAGCTTTTAGAAGGGACAGATAGAAAGCTATTAAATGCAAAAGAGCAAGATATCATTTTAGAGTATGAAAATGTTCTGCATTTAGCACATGAATTAAAAGGCTTAGGTGCTAATCATGTGCCTAAAAAACAAGGTAAAGGCTTAGCTGGTAAAGAAAAATGGCAAAAAATGACTGAAAGCTATCAAGACTTTCAAGAGCCTGGCGGTGTTTATCCTGCAACCTATAAAGTTTTTTCTGGTTTGGTAGTAAAATTAAGCGATTAATTTGTTAGTTAACTACCCCCTATAATGAAAGAAAAATTACATGCTTAAAATATTTATAACTGCAACAGATACTGATGCAGGTAAAACGCATATTGCCCAGGCAATAGTTCACGCCTTAGTTGCAAGCAATAAAAAGGTCGCAGTATATAAGCCGATATCTGCTGGTTGCGAAATAGAAGGTGACAATTTAATAAATGAAGACGCTAAGTTACTACTTGCGCAATCTAATTGTCAGCAATCTATAAAGCAAGTGAATCCTACTGCATTCGAACCAGCTATTGCACCACATATTGCAGCAGCAAAGGAAGAAAAGGCTATTTCGCTACAAGAAGTAGAACAGTGCTTTTTGCAACTTACTAAATTAAAGCCGGATGTAATCGTGACAGAAGGCGCTGGAGGTTGGCGACTGCCCATAGGCAACGGTCAGTTTTTATCTGAATTTGTCCAACTAACAAAGCAAAAAGTTATTTTAGTGGTAAATATGAAACTTGGTTGTTTAAACCATGCGATACTTACTTACCAGGCGATTATTTCTGACGGCTTAGAATGTATAGGTTGGATAGCTAACTGTCAGGAAGAAATGCCGTACTTACAGGAAAATATAAATGAACTTTGTGCATTATTGCCAGTGCCTAAGTTGGCACGATTGACTTTTGAGCCTGTCATCAAAAAAGCAGCACAGGAAATAGATATATCACCATTAACTGTGCTGCTTTAAGTAAAACTATGAAGGTTTTATTTTATATGCTTTACAGTAAATAACTTAAATCATCATCGGTTGTTATTGTTGATTTATCACCCGCTTTAAAGATATATCCGGTATTGCTACCGCCATCACAAGTTAAATGTAACGTGTTGTTTTTAACATCTAATGCTGTACCTTCAACGATAGCAACAATTGCTGTAGTTGGATTTAATACCATAAATTCTGCTAAGCGTTGTGCGCGTGTTTCACCGTTATGCCCTGGAGGGTTAAAGTCGGTGTAATGTGGATTTAGTTGAAAATCAACGAAGTTTAAAGCTGTAAAGCTTTTAGGTTCGATAATAGGCATATCATTTGTGGTTCTAATTGTCATTCCTGCGATATTCGAGCCAGCACTCCAACCAATGTAAGGCGCACCAGTAGAAACCTTATTCTGAATTGCCGAAATTAAACCTTGCTGATATAACTGGTGTAACAAGTGAAAAGTATTGCCACCACCAACGGCAATAGCTTGTGCGTTATTAACGGCAGCAACAGGATCATCAAACTGATGAATCCCAACAACTTTCACACCAATTGTATTTAATGCTTGCTGCACCATTTCGGTGTATTCATCATAATTAACCGTAACGCCGGCGTAGGGCACAAATAATAGTTCTGTAATGCCGTTCAACTTTGCTTTGATCATATTTAAAGCGTGCGCCAAATACTTGGTTTCACCAACTCGTGAGCTACTAAGTAGTAGCAGGTTTGCATTTTTTATGGTCACTTTTATACCTCACGTCGATTTGCAATAAGACGATATTTTACCTGATATTCGATTTTTATGGCGAAATTATTTCACCAACTCCGCAATACATGCGTCAGCAATAAAACCCGAGCGTGTAGTGTATTGTGAAGATTTACTAACCCGATCATCAATTTTTTTTATCAATAATTCAGGTAAGGTTACATTTATCTTATGGCTCTTGCCCATGTAGGGAATAATATCAAACTCCAATAATGCCCAAATAGCAGACGAGTCTGACGATTCTTTCATATGATATTCAATCGATTTTGCTTGCGGAACCGACTCTCCATACTCTACTAAAATTTCTAAATGTGAAGCCATAGCTGCATCAAGTTTGCTTAATCCTTCGTCTATAGTTTCCGCTTTTACCTGACAACCAGGTAAGTCCATTACTGAAAAAACGTAGTTAATTTCTAAATTATTTTTTATTACTTGTATTGGGTATTTCATTTTTATTTCTTAGAAAAATTGGCCTTTACAGAGTGTAACCCTAATAACCCTATGAGTAAAGTGATATATAACCCTAAGAGTTATTGTCCTTTGGGTTACTATAACCCTGGCAACCCTATCTTTACCCGTACACATAACTCTGATAACCCCACTGGTTGCGGTGTGTAAATGTTCACTATCTTTTAGCGTACTTTTTAAGAAAGGTTTAACGTTTTGCAATTGCAAACGTACTGAGTTCACTTAGTAAGGACTTACTAAATAAATTTGCATCGAATAAGGTGGAGGTCTGAGAGTCTATTTTAAGGTGTGTATATAGTTGTTTTAGGTATTGCTTGCTGTAACTTGCTGCTTATTCTTAGCCGAAATTAAGCGTTAAAAATTAGAAAATGAAGGAAAGTTCGGCATTAAAGTTTAATAAAATTAATCTTTCAGTGCCCAAAGATACACTTAAACTTGTCTAATGAATGGGCACGTATTGTTACCAATAATTCTCTGAACTGAAATGGCCTGCGGTACGCCTTAAGTGTTTGCTAAAGCCTAATGTTGTTAAAACAACTTTAGTATCGCGAACCATGTCAGGATTGCCGCATAAATAAAAAAAGCTTTTCTCTGTTGACGGTTTAATATTAGTGGCCGTAAATAATTCATCACTTAGCAATAATGAAGGAATTCTGCCGGAAAGTGCTCCGTTAATTTTTTCACGAGAAACGATCGGTACATAGCGGAGTCGTCCTTGATAGGTATTTACGAATTTTTGAATGAGCTGCTGATAAACTAATTCTTGTTGTGTTCTAACGGCATGAACTAAAACAATATCAGCAAAGCGTTTTTGCGTGCTAGACTCGGCCAGAATTGAAAGAAAAGGACCTATTGCGGTTCCAGTTGAAAGTAACCATAGGTTTTCGACTGTTTTAGGTATTTCATTTAAAGTCATAAAGCCACTTGCTTGTTCACCAACATAAACTGGATCTCCTATTGTTAAGCGGGCGAGTTTCGGGCTTAGATTTCCTCTTTCAACATCAATTAACAGAAATTCCATCTCGGTGTGGCCAGCATCATGGTTAGGCGAATTTACAAAAGAGTATGCTCGGCGTAGCCATTCTCCACTTTCACTTTTCAACGCAAGCTTGGTGAATTGACCGGCTAAATAGGGCTGTATGTTTGCGTGTACTCGTATAGAAAACTCAGTTTTTGTCCAAGGTATCACATCACGTACTTTTCCTTTGACAAAACCTTTTAAATCATCTTTCATCATGGTTATGTTATTTTTTTGGCTAATATAATGATTATAGTTGTTTTTTTATAATTGATTATTCGATTATAGGATAAATTATTATTGCTATATAAATCTTTGTTGGCTTTTTTCAATTGCGGTGCTAAGTTTATTTTCCTTTTTGTTTAGCGAGTTAAATTTGATGAAAATATACGGTGATAAGCGGTCAGGTAATTGTTATAAAATACAACTAACATGTGCATTTCTTAGTATTAACTATGACTGGGTAGACATTGATATTTTAAAAGGGGATACCAATCGTGCTGAGTTTTTAGATAAAAACCCGAATGGCAAAATTCCAATGTTAGAGCTTGACGACCAGCGAATTCTTGTTGAATCCAATGCTATTATCAATTACCTCGCTTTCAATTCTAATTTATTACCTCAAAACGCATACGATCTGGCCAAAGTACAGCAGTGGCAGTTTTTCGAGCAGTACAGTCATGAACCCAATATAGCGGTAGCGCGTTTTATTGAAAAATATCTTGGTATGCCTAAAGAAAGGTTATCTGAATATCAAGCAAAACATCAAGGTGGCTATAAAGCGTTAATGGTCATGGAGCAGCAATTACAACACAGTGAATTCATTGCAGGGGATGTATTAACTGTTGCTGACATTTCTTTGTATGCGTACACCCATGTTGCCCATGAAGGAGGATTTGATTTAGCACAGTATCCTCATGTAATTAGCTGGATGAAGCGTATAGCAGCCCAACCTAACTATCTTTCTATGCTATAACTTTTTGTAATTATATAATTTGATGTAAGCTTTAGGTTGTTGGATGCAGATTGTTAGTTTTTAATTGACTTTATGCTTTTCAATCTCATTTAGATTAACAACATAGGCATTTCTACCAATACCGTGAAACTCCTCGTCGGTGAAAACTATATAGTCTTCATTATAGAAAGTTATTGCTTCTTTTTGTGTCACTATACCGAGCTCTATTCGATAAGCGTCACCAGAGAAAAAATTATCTCCTTGCCAGTTTTCAAACAACCAAATGCGTTGCGAGTCTAACAACGCCAACCGTTTTCGGCTAGGGCTCAGTGCAGCAGAGGTTATCCAGCACAATTTCTCAGCTAACGTGCAGGTTTTAAATGTGCTGAGCTTTTCAGCATCAAAATTGGCAGCGTGATCGCCAATTTTATATAAAGTCGTTATGCCATTAAACGGGCTAGTTCTATTTTTGGTAAATAGATAAAGGTGTTTTTGGTAATAAACAAAAGCTTCAACATCAAATTCTTTATTGGTGGCAGTAGGTGGAAATACTTTATGTTCAGGATAGTTAAACTTTATTATCTCAGCTTGTGTTGTTTCTCCTTTAATATCAATTGGGTTTTCAATTTTATAAATAGTTAACCATTTGCGTAAATTTTCATTATTACCAAAATCACCTAAAAAGAAATGGCCAAAATCATCTTGTGTCATATCTTCCCAATCAATGTTCTTTGCGTTGGTTACCGTTATCGTTTTCTCAACCGCGCCATTTTTATCTAGCTGGTATAACTTTGCATCGTCTCCGCCATCATTAATAGCCCACAATTTCATGTTTTTATCAAATTCTATACCTGATATTTCTTTCAATGCCTTGTCTATCGTCACGTATTTGTATTGGTATAATTGATAGCTCGCCGCCACTATAATAATGCAAGTTGCAATTGCGCACCCAAGTAAAAAGCCAGCAATACTTTTTTTCATTTAAAAATCCCTAATTTATACTCGATACACGACGTTGACAAAATGCTTAATAATTCATTTTAATTTAACAGTACATAGATTTATGCATATTAAACGTTTCAATTTGTAGCTATCTAAATGATTTATTGAGTATAACTATTATCTAAATTGTAATTGTTTATTAATAAACACTAAAAACTTAATTAAAATCTCAAAGTTAAATTATGCTTAAAGAACAGCAAGTATGCGTTTTATGGAGTTGCTATGAGATTTTGTTCAGTCATTGTTTCTTTAAGTTTAATGTTAAGTCTTTTAACTGCCTGTCAATCGCCGCCTAGTTTTCAACAAAATAGCCAATACTTAAATTCTTCACTGTATTTAGATGAACAATTTGAAAACTATCATTTAGCTAATATTGAAAGCGAAGAAGAAATATTTGCATTAGATGAAAGCATGCAAGCTATGGTAAATGAAAAGCTGTTGAAAGAGCGCAATAACAAACGCAAAGCTACCAAGTTATTAAGGCATTTTTTTAACCCGGAACAAGTCAGATTAGCCTATAGGTCCGGTGCAAATGTTATTGCATCTGAAGCATTTAAAAACAACGAAGCCAATTGTTTATCCTTAACTATAATGGCCTATTCGCTAGCAAAGGCGTCGGGGTTAGACGTCGTGTTTCAGAGTGTAAAAGTGCCTGAGTATTGGGTGCGTAATGGTCGTGTTAACATGTTAACGGGTCATATAAATTTAAAAATTGTTGATAAAAAATCACCAAGTAAATTGGTATTTTTGGATAGAGGGGTACTAGAGATTGATTTTGACCCGTTTGTCGTCAAGAAAACCTTCCCAAAAAAGGTGATCAGTAAAAACACAGTCATTGCCATGTTTTATAATAACAAAGGCGCCAATGCGATGATTAATGGAAATTACACAAATGCATATGCGTATCTAAAAGCTGCTACTACAGTTGATCCAACGTTTTCTGCTGCTTGGGGGAATTTGGGTATACTGTATCGCTTTAATAACCTTGAGCAAGAGGCGATTGATACTTACCAATACGCAATTAATTTAAATCGCGATAATTTAACCGCTATGTCTAATCTAAGTATGCTTTTGCATGTTAATGGACAATACGAGAATGCAAAAAAACTAGATAACTTTATTATGCGCCAACGAGCCAATAATCCTTACTATTATGCATTGCTTGCGGATGAAAAGTTTTATATTGGCGATTATGACCAAGCAATTCGACATTATCGTAAAGCGATAAAACTTAATGAAAATATCCATGAGTTTTATTTTGGCCTAGCAAAAATTTACTATATGCTAGACGATATTGGAAAAGCACAAAGTTATTTGAAAAAAGCCATCGCAAAAAATAAAAGTCGCCAATTAGATGAGCAATATATTGCAAAATTAGACATTTTACGACAAGCAAAAGGATAAGCTTAAATAGTGAAATTTAAACCTCTGTTATCTTCATTAATGGTACTGCTTACAGCTTGCTCGCAGCAGTACCAGCAACAAAATCAACAAGCACACGTCCCTAATTCTCGTTTACTACAAGACTTGCATTATTTATCTTCCGATGAATTAAAAGGCCGTAAGGTGGGTACGGATGGCAGTGCTCGTACGCAAGAATATCTGATTAAGCAGCTATCAAAAGCACATATTGAACCTTTCGGGCAACAATATTTAGCACCATTTGTTATTGATGGCATGTTTAAGTCAATTCAAGGAAATAATGTAATCGCTCTAGTTCCGGGCAGGGAAGTTCCCGATAAATTTATTGTTTTATCAGCGCATTTTGACCATATTGGCGGGCATGGCGGTCGTATTTATAATGGTGCCGATGATAATGCCTCGGGCACGTCTGCATTGCTACACTATGCATCAAAGCTAAAGCAGTCGCCTTTGCGCTATAGCGTTATTTTACTTTTTACTGACGGTGAGGAAGTAAACTTAAAAGGCGCAAATGCTTTTGTAGAGCAAAATAGTGAATTAATGACAAATATCATGCTTAATATCAATATTGATATGATAGCGGGTAATAGTAAAACCAAAAGGCTGCGCTATATTAGTCGCGGGCTTGACACCCTTTTATCTGAGCAAGCATTAAATAAACTTGCTTCGCAGCGCCAGCAAGCACCAATCCCAATTAAGAAGGGCTTTCGTCAATTAGGCTACGATAAGCAAAATAATAACGTTAAATGGGAGGTTGCTAGTGATCATGGCGTGTTTTACCGACAAAAAATTCCATTCATTTATTTTGGCGTTGGTACACACAGTAATTATCATCAAACGTCAGACACTTATAATAATGTTAATCATACTTTTTTTGAACATGCGGTTGATACTATCTATCAACAACTGGCCTTTATTGATCAAAATCTATAAAAAAGTAAGCTTTGCTACTCTGTTAAAAGAAAAACACGTTATAATAGCCAATACTTAAAACATTAATTAACTGAGGTTTTCTCATCAATGGAAAAGCGATATATTACAGCGCAAGAATTGCTTGAAGATTCGTTTCGTGTCGCTGCGAAAGTATATGAAGATGGTTTTAGACCACAATTTATCGTTGGTATATGGCGAGGTGGTGCACCAATTGGTATCGCAGTTCAAGAATATTTTGATTTTAAAAAAGTAGAAACCGATCACATCGCGGTTCGCACATCTTCTTACTATGGTATTAATCAGCAAAGCAAAGAAATCAAAGTTCATGGTTTACATTACATTATCGAAAATGCCAACGCAGATGACGGCTTATTAATTGTTGATGACGTGTTTGACTCTGGTCGTAGCATTGAAGCGTTAATTACACAGTTGAAAAAACTAACCCGTAATAACATGCCTAAAGACGTACGTATTGCATGCCCATGGTATAAACCTCAAAACTCAAAAGTAGATTTAGTTCCAGACTACTACGTACATGAGTCTGCAGAGTGGTTAGTATTCCCGCATGAATTATCAGGTTTAACTCACGATGAAATAGCCACAGGTAAAAAAGATCTCGTCAATATTTTAGATTTATTTGAATAATTTTATCTTTCTATCATAAATTAACGTAGTAAGTGATTGCGTTAATTTATGATAATATCAACTTTGCTTACATTTCTTTTCCCTTCCATACTCGCCTTGTATATTTGCACTTAATACATTAAGTTAGCCATTTACATGTCATTGCAGTAAGTTATGAAGCTAAAATTAAGCCTACTATTTTGTGGATTTATATCGACAGTCACTTTTGCGAAAACGCCGTTAGTTTTGCTATCAATAGACGGTTTTGCACAACGATATATAGAGCAATATAAACCAAAAGCACTAATTGAATTAAGCAAGCAAGGTACAAGTGCTAAAGCATTGTTACCCGTTTTCCCAAGCAAAACCTTCCCAAATCACCTCAGTATAATTACGGGTCAGTACCCAATTAATCATGGCATTGTGCATAACGACTTTTTTCATCGAGATATTAATAAAGAATATCAATTGGGAGATGGAAAAAACGATCCTCGTTGGTTAACGGCAGAGCCTTTGTGGTATATCAACGAAATGCAGGGTAATCGTTCGGCTGTGTATTTTTGGCCGGAATCAGAAACGCCAATTAATAACCGAACAGCAAGCTATTATTATCCTTATAAACATTTTACGCCTAATAAAGACAGGTTGGAGCAAATAATCAATTGGCTGCGGTTACCAGAAGCTAAAAGGCCAAATTTTATAGCCGGTTATTTTGCTAGTGTTGATGATGCTGGCCATGATTATGGTGAAAACTCGGTGCAATTGATTAACGCGATCGCAGAACTAGACCATTTGCTGGCTAGCTTTGTTGAAACCATTAATACTGAATTTGCAGGGCAAGTTAATTTAGTGATTGTATCCGATCATGGCATGACGAAAATTGGCCGTAAAAATATAATCAAGTGGCAAAATATGCAAACTGATAACGTAAAGATAGTTAATGGTTCGACACAGCTTTACCTGTATAGTGACGATAAATCGGCGATAAAACAAAGCATTAAAAAGTTTAAAGACCAGCAGAGAACAGGTGGCAATACGGGCTATAAAATTTTTCAGTCACCGAATTTTCCAAAACATTGGCAGCTTAATAACATCACAGCTGCGACACCTGATGCCATTATTGACGCGGAAACTTCTTATATTTTCGATAAGGGTGATAAACACATTGATCCTGAAACACATGGCTATGATCCTAAACATCAACGTGATTTAGATGCGATTTTTATTGCAACTGGGCCTGCTTTTAGCAAAGGGCTAAAAATTGAGGCGTTCGAAAATGTAAATATTTTACCTATTCTAACCAGGGCTTTAGGGTTAAAGGATGTACAAAATATTGATGGTAGTTATGAAATTGCCACTAAAGTAGTTAAGTCACTTGTAAGCGAATAAAGTAAGCTTAATCAATGAAAAAGTACCCATTTATCGTAACTAAAGGCCACCAGGTTGCTTCAGGAAATGCTGGTGACCTAAGGTTTCCTATTGGCACAATAGCAGCGCAAAAACCTTATTTTAAAAAGCTCGGTTTAGACTTAGCAGATTATTTCTGTGCAACATTAAATGCCCAATTTGCTTGTGATAAAGTTGTGTTAACGCAAGCGAATTACTCTTTTAGTCAGGTTAAATGGCATAGAGAATTGGCCGCTGAAGACTTTAAATTTTACGATTGTCAGGTTATTAGGCAGCATCAAGTATATTCTGGCCTTATTTACCAACCGCAAGTTGAAACTAAAAAAGAGCATTTTCAACCAGAAAATTTAATTGAAATTTTGCTGCCGTATATCAAGAATATACATTACGGTGACGAGCTACACATAATTAGCCGTCATTTGACTTTGCAATAAATGTTAAGCGTTTACCATTCAAACAAGCTAAGGCCAACAAATCAAAAAATTTTCTTAAATAACTTTTCATTAACATGCATAATAGGGTATGTTTTAAATCACACAATTAATAATAATTTTTCTCTATGGAAATAAGCTACATCGCCCGTCAGGCAATACTCGATCGAAATAATAAAACTATTGGTTATGAACTATTGTTTAGGGATAGTCCTGACAATAAATTTCCTGAAATAGATCAAGATATTGCAAGTTCTAAATTGGTTATTCAAAACCATTTTCAAGGTGATATTAAATCTATTAGTTTAGGTAAACTGGCATTTATAAACTTTACCGAAAAATGTTTGATCAATAAATATCCATTAATGTTTGATAAATCAGCGATTGTTATAGAGTTGGTTGGTCACAAGTCTGCTACAGAGCGATTATTAAAAATTGTTAAGTACTATCATGAAAAAGGTTATCAAATCGCATTAACTGAATATGATTTAGATAGTAAATGGGATGTTTTATTTCCATATATTTCAATGATCAAAGTTGATATAGAAGTAATAAATGCTAAACGATTACGTCCGGTATTAGAGCGATTAAAACCTTTTGATGTTAAGTTAATTGCTGAAAAAGTTGAAACTAATTACCAATTACAATCTTTGGCGGAAGTTGGCTTTAATTATTATCAGGGCTTTTTCTATCATGAACCTGAAATTGTTGAAGGACAGACCCTAGCGCCAATTAAATCGCAAATGTTGCATCTTATTAGTGAAACCTTCAACAAGCCATTAGATTTTGACCATATTGCTGAAATTATTAGTCATGACGTTAACTTAACCGTTGGCTTACTTAAGTTGGTGAATAATGTCTCTACCGGTACTCGTGTTGAAATTACCTCTTTAAAACAAGCGGCAGCCTACTTAGGTGAAGACAAGTTAAAGCAATTTGTCACTATTTTAGCGTTATCTAAGTTAACGTCAGATAAAACCAGCGAAGTTTCTCGGCAGTCACTTATTACGGCTAAGTTAATGTCAACATTAGCAACAGAAAGTGCCTTTGTTGAAATTAGCGACTTTGCCTTTATAACCGGTTTACTTAGTGCAATAGAAGTGATTATGAGCATGCCAATGAGCGAAATCATTAAAACTATGCCATTAGCAAAACCTATTGAAGATGCTTTGGTAAGCCATACTGGTATTCTAGGGCAGCTATTAGAATTAACAACCAATTACATCACAGGTGACGGTGGAAATATTCAGCAACTTATTGATATTTATGGTTTAGATGCAAACTTTATTCATAAAGAGTTCGTAAATGCCAGTAATTGGTGTAAATCTTTAGGTATTTAGCATAATAAAAATAAGTTTTAAAATGAAAGAGCATTTATTTTTTGTTAGAAGTAAATGCTCTTTTTCAATTTAAGCGCTTAAATTTCCGCTTCTAGTTTATCTTGTGTGCGCTCAGTAAAATCACTTGCGTTATGGCGTTCATGAAGCTGGCTAGATAACTCGCCCCAAGTTTTATTTACCATAACACCACGTTTAACCGCCGGACGCTGATCAATATTTTCAGCCCAACGTTTGAGGTTTTTATAAGAGGCAACATCTAAAAACTCACCAGCATCATAAAGTCGATTTAATACCAAAGCACCGTACCATGGCCATATCGCAATATCGGCAATACTGTAGTCATCACCACAAATAAATGTATTGTCTGCTAATTGTTTATCTAAAACATCTAATTGACGCTTTACCTCCATAGAAAATCGGTCAATACAATACTCGATTTTTTCAGGTGCATAAGCGTAAAAATGCCCGAAACCGCCTCCTAAATAGGGGGCACTGCCCATTTGCCAGAATAACCACGACATACATTCTGCGCGTTTTTCATTGTTTGGAATTAACACATTAAATTTTTCTGCCAGGTAGAGAAGAATAGAGCCAGACTCAAACAAACGTGTTGGCTGTTTGCTGCTGTTGTCTATCAAGGCTGGAATTTTTGAATTTGGGTTTATATCAACAAATTCACTGCCAAATTGATCACCTTCACCAATGTTAATCAAGTAAGCGTCGTATTCAGCTTCTTTTATGCCAAGGGCAAGTAGTTCTTCAAACATAATAGTCACCTTGACACCATTTGGTGTTGCAAGTGAATACAGTTGAAAAGGATGTTTACCTTTGCGTAATGTTTTATCGTGAGTCGGCCCTGAAACAGGGCGATTAATATTGGCCCAATTACCACCATTTTCTGTATTCCATTGCCATACTTTCGGCGGAACATATACATTATCGTTACTCATGCCGTCTCCAATTTTTATTAGCATTTAGTGTTAATACGTTATGCCTTATTGTCAGAAAACTCCAGTAGTTATAGCCGACTTTTAATAGTTGCTAGCTATCAGTTAGAAGATAAACATATGAAAGGTTACGAATAACGCCTATATTAGGACAAATAATAAAGCTTATAACTCGGTATTAAATGTGGACTTAAAAAAAGTTATTCAAAGCTCGTTAATATGTTTAACAAGCATGACTGTATTAGGCTGTGCCAATGTTAAACATCAGTCGCAGGTGTATACTGGCGAGAATTTAATCACACCTTATTCAGGCTATTTAGCCGGCTGGAAAGTATATACCGAAAATAAGCCACATTATCATTCTAGAATGTGGCAACACCCAGAATTGGGCTTTAAAAATGCTTATGTCGTAAGTGTTACACCACGTGAAAAAAACAATCTTGCCCATTTTCGAACTGTTATTGATGAGCCTGGAATTCAATCTTGTGACAATTTTACTAGCAATACAATTCGTTCTAATCTACAAGCTAATTACCCAGTTGAAATATGGCAAACAAACTGTATACGTAAAAATACCAGCCAAGCCAAAATTTTGCATTTGCTAGTTCGTGGCAAAGACAGCTTATATCACGTGCAAAAAATTTGGCAGGGCAACGTTAACTCAACAGAATTAGTGGCGTGGCAAAGTCGTTTCAAGCAAATTTATGTTTGCGATACCCGATCACAAAAATTTCCTTGTCCTGAAATAACTCAGTGAATTTAATTACTGTTTACATAACCTATCAAGGGGCGACTTTGGTTGATATAAAATCAATAACTTTCAATAAATTAATCTGTCTATAACTTAAATTAAATTTGACACCGCCACCTTATGTGCCAACCTTATTTATACTATATCTGACACTAGACAGATTGATTTCATTAATAAAAATGTAGGTATTGATATGAAAATAGTATTGTTTGCAATGGTCGCGAGTTTATTATTAGGTGCATGTACCAGTCAGCATAAAATAAATGTCGAAGGAATGAAGTTTAGTGGTTATTTAACTCACTATGAAAAACTAAAACCACTGGCTGATGAAACCGCCATGCGTTGGCTCGACAGTGACTTAAAGCAATACGAAAAAATGTACATTGAACCGATAAATTTATTACCCGGTTTTAATGTTAACGATCAGGTCAGTACAAAAGAAGCAGAAAAAATTGCTGATTATTTAAACCAAGGATTTCGTGTTCGGTTATCAAAAATAGGGCGGCTTGCTACTGCACCTGGTGATAATATATTAACCATTAAACCCGCTATTACCGCCATCACTTCAGAAACAGAAGAATTAAAAGCACATCAATATGTTTTACCAATCGCTATTGCTCGTACCATGATTAAATCAGCTACCGATAGACGTGACGCCATAGCAGCAATTTATTTAGAAGCGCAACTCTTCGACGGTAAAACGAATAACCTCAAAGGTGAAGTGTTAAGAAAGGGTATTAGTGAACAGTCTGACAATAAAGAAGTCACTCAAGAAGATGTACAAGCATTACTCGATAGCTGGTTAGAATTTTTCGACCAACAACTCAAAGCGATTTACGGATAACCTTTAAAATTCGAACATGAGCATTTTTTTTATGAAATTGAAAAGGTAGTAATAACGACTACCTTTTTAATTTAAAAACCTAGCAAGCAATAACCTTAATTATTTTCTTGGCAATTCTCACCTTGACAAGTGTTAAGCTTTTTAAATTCTGCGCTATCTTTTGCTAATACCTGTTGTAAGTCTGCTTTACGTTGTTTAACTGCAACACCATAGCTGTCATCATCACCCCAAAGATCGGCAAGCAATTTCATCGACTCATGGTCATGCTCTGAAAATATTTTTCCGGCTCGGCTTGCTACTTTTTCATCATTTCCCAACAATTTTAACGCATCAATGCCTAAGTTTAAGGCGGAATCAAAAGATTCACGCCTAAATACTTCAATTCCTATGCTCATTAATTCGTAGGCATGGCGTCTATCTCGTGCTCGTGCGGCAATTTTCAAGTTAGGAAAATGCTTCTGGGCAAGTTGTGCTAATTCAATGATCTTATCGGCATCATCAATAGCAATAACTAAAAGTCGCGCTTCATGCGCTCCAGCCGCTTCAAGTAAATCTTGTCTTGAAGCGTCACCATAGTAAATTTTATTACCAAAGCGTTTTAATAATTCTATTTGGCTTGGGCTATGGTCAAGAATGGATAAGTGATAACCTTGCGCGGTTAATAACCGTCCGACAATTTGGCCGAAACGGCCATAACCAGCAATGATCACTTGTGTCGTTGCTTCTATTTCATCACCGCCATCGTAGTCGTTATCAGCGTTAGTGTCTTTATCAATCACCTTGTCATAAAAAATGAGTAATAGTGGTGCGAGTAACATCGACATAGCAACCACGAGTGTTGTAAATTTACTTTCAGTGCCATCAAGAATTTGTAGGGACGATGTTAACGACAATAAAACAAAAGCAAATTCCCCGCCTTGTGCTAACGCCAAAGCAAATAAATATTTTTGTCGTCCTGGTAATTTGAACAACTTTGCTAAAACATATAATACCGCGGCTTTAATAAGAATTAAGCCCACAACTAACATAACAATATTACTGAATTGCTCAGCAAATAATTTAAAGTCAATTGAAGCGCCAACGGTAATAAAAAATAGGCCCAGTAACAACCCTTTAAATGGCTCAATATCTGCTTCTAGTTCATGCCTAAAATCACTTTCTGCTAATACAACTCCAGCTAAAAAAGTACCTAAAGCAGGGGACAAACCTATTTTTTGCATTAACACTGCAATGGTAATTACAAGAAATAACGCAAACACAGTAAATAATTCCCGCAATCGCGTATTGGCTATGTACCTAAATACAGGTGCAGACACATACTTACCGGCAAAAATAATAGCGGCAATAACCGCGATAGAAATTAGTACTTGCCCGTAAACTGGCAGATGTTCTATTAAATTACCGTGGTTTTGTTCTGTGGCAATAGCTGATAAATCAGCAAAAGCGAGTAAAGGTAACAAGGCTAAGATAGGAATAACCGCGATATCTTGAAAAAGTAATACTGAAAAAGCATTTTGCCCAGCCTCTTGTTTTATCCAACCTTTTTCAGTCAAGGTTTGTAAAACAATGGCGGTAGAAGAAAGTGCCAGCATTAAACCAATAGCCATCGCAGTTTGCCAACGTAAATCAAGGAGATAAAAGCACGCCGCAAATAAAATTAATGTGGAAAGGGTAACTTGCAGCCCGCCTAAACCAATAATTGAATGCCTTAGTTTCCATAGTCTTGATGGGTGTAGTTCTAATCCTACTAAAAACAACATCATTACCACACCAAACTCAGCAAAATGCATTACATCCGTTTGGTCGCCAACCAAGCCTAGTAAAAATGGCCCGATTAATATTCCTGCCAACAGGTAACCTAATACCGAACCTAGGCCTAAACGTTTGGCAATAGGTACAGCAATAATCGCCGCAGCCAAGTAAATTAGCGCATTTTCTAACATAAATAATCCCAATTATTGTTTTTACGAACCATAAACTAGCTCGTTTAGGTACTTAGTATAGTACTGAAACTAATCCACTTTTCGACGTTTACCACTTTTTGCACGTTTTTTGTTTTCACTTTGCACATAAACCGTATCGGTTGTTGCCATACTGGCATGGCCAAGATCTTCAGAAATATCTTTAAGAGGGCGGCCACGTTCAATTTCCATACTGGCACCTGTGTGTCTTAACCAATGTGAAGATGCTTCTTTTAACTTTAACGCCTTATTTGCACCTTCAGATTGCCGCATGTTTTCATAGGCTTGGTCAAAAACACTTTGCACTAAACGTCGCAAATGGCGTGATGTCATGCCACCTTGACCGCGTACTTTTTCCACTAAAATCGAGTTTTCATTACTCGATGGTAAACCCATTAAGCCGCGTGATGTACGGTAGCGTTCTAAAAACGGTAAAAAATCAATAGGCACCGTGATATCACGTAATTTTCGGCTTTTACCGAATACTTTAAGCCACCAGTTTTCATCTTCATCTTGCCAAAAATGACTCATAACCGGAGACCAATTAGGCCGTTCAGAAAGCTCTGAAATACGTAAAAATAAGGTTTTTAGCGCGGCAATCACAAATAAATTTCGTTCAAAAACAGGATTTCCATCAGCCATTTCTACAGCAGTATCTAAAACAAATTGCCATTGGCTACTGGTTAACCGTTTAATTTCTTTAACTTGTGAATCAATAATAAAGTGCCGACAATCTTTTTTGGCAATTTGCGCGGGGTTACCAATAACAAAATCTTCAGCCATTAAGTAATTGTAAAACGCGATAATTGCTGTAAACATTGATGTCAGCGTTTGTTGAGATGGACGATACTTTTTCTTATCAACAACAAAATTAGCTTTTTGACTTTTAGGCGATTGAATTTTAAATGGAAACCAATGTTCGTTAGCCGACGAATAACCATTGGTGATTCTAAATCGTTCTTGGTTTGACGTACCAATCCAGCTAACTGGTGGCTGCCAACAAAAGTCAGCATATTCTAGAAAGTCAGATTTACGTAATTGGTCGATGGGCTTTTTCTTTTCTATAAACGACCATAACAGAAAGCGCTCAACATCATTTCTAAATCTGTCATAAGTGTGCTCAGATTTATTTCTGCCGATATAAACCAGAAAAACTTTTCCCCAGTTAAATTGCTCAAGCCACCAAGCTTCATTTGTTGAGAACAATTCATTTAGCTCAGGATAATCTTCTAAGTCGAAATCACATAAATCTAGATATGGCGGAAATAAAGGTACAGGCTTATTTAGTAACATATTATTTTAAATTCTGAGTAACAATATTGGTATGAACTCAGTTTAATGCATTATATATACTATGTCCAATACTGAAGAGTATCGGACATAGTAGGGTGTGTTCATGGGGAGTGTGCTTACCTTGTCATCATGACTAGAATTTAAATCTTTAAAACACTCGGATTTAGTTTGAAATACTTATAGCCTGTTAAGCCTATAGGTATTGCTCTAGCTTGAATATCTTTCTTCGTCTGGAAAATGGCAATGCCATTAGCAAGTAAAATACTTGCGATATCGTTATCTTCCATTTTTATTATTTTTGAACCGTATCCATAAATATCTTCTTCATATGCGAGCCCATCAAGCTGACAAAACTCTTTTTTATCGAAGTTATAAAACTTTAAATCATTGGTCATGCTAATGATTGCCCACATAGAATTCATCCTTAAGTAACCGATATCCGATCACCAAATTATGTCACAGAAAATTAACCTGGTCAGTCACATTTGAAAACCTTTACATCAATCAAGTTAATGTGTGGCAGCACTTCGAATAATGTTTTAACTTAATATAGGTTTTAGCCGCCAAATTGAAAACGAATGCCCGCATTAACGGTAAAACCATCATTTCTTGACCAAATATCTGTTGTCCATCTGCCGCTAGCTGCTTGTTCAGGCAACACTAAAGAATCTTCTTTAGTTTGTCGCACATTTAACAAGTTTTCGGCATTAACAAAATAACTGATTTTTCCTATGGTAATTTGACCTAACAACCCCAAGTGCCAATAAGGATCGCTTCGTTCGCGATACGGGTTATTCTCAAGGCGTTGCGTCCCGGTATAATAAGCTTCAAAGCCTAATAAATGACTACCATGCTCTTCCCACATTACCACAATGCCAGCAGAATGTTGCGGCGTCAGTGCTAAAGGGACTCGGCCAAAACCTGAATCCCCCTCTTTAGTGGCGTCAGTATATAAATAGCTACCTGTAAATTTAATATCTTGCCAGCGATAGCGTAACAATAATTCAGCACCGCTAATTTCACTTTCGCCAGTTGCATTAACGATGCGCACTTGCTTGCCTGAAGCTTCATCAACACCGTTAATGGTTGCTAATTCAGTAACATTATCAATTTCTGACGCAAATAATGTCAGGCTAGTTTCTACGCTACCCAACACATAACTGATGTCTATAGAAGCCGTAGATGCTTGTTCTTCAACAAGGTTTTCTAGTGGAGCAAGGCGAGATAAACCCGCCTCATCAATGTCTTCAATAAAGGGACTCGGCGCGAAAAAACCTTGTCCATATGCTGCCCTAACCGTCCAGTTTTCTGGGCTGTACAATAATGAAATACGTGGGCTGAACTGCGTACCGTACTCACTATGCCAATCTGTGCGTGCACTAAGCGACGTGGAAATATCATCACTTACTTCATACTCAAGTTGGGAAAATAGCCCCGGCGTTTGATAAGAATAATTAAATGCTGGGAAAGTATCAGACTCAAACTTTTCAGATTGATGCGCTAAGCCAATTACCCATGCCGTTTGATCAGAATATCCTGATAAGCTCGACTCAATCAGGTAACTTTCGTGGTTATCATCCTCTTTAACAGCACCAAATTCATGTTCGTGATCTTGCTTCATTGCCGAGCCACGGACATTTATATTCATAACCTCGCCTAATGGTTGGTCGTATATAAAGCCCAAATCACTTCTAAGGGTGTCCTGTGTTTGCGGAAACTGATTACCATCTGGTAATGTCGCATCGCCTAAAGTGCCGCCGTTTCTTTGTTCTTTCATTGCTCCTAAGGTAACGTAAAGGTTGGCACCATTATCGTCTTGCCAATAAAAGCGAGGTCGCACACTAGCCCTTTCGTAGCCTGCCATATCGGCCCAGCCATCGTCATCTAAATCTTGCTCTGCTTGGTGATGAATACCAGCTGTCATTGACGCGCTTAAGTCGCTCGTTAACGGAGATGCAAAATAGGAGGTAATATCTTGACCATTTTTAGAGGTCGCATTTATCAACACTTCTCCTTCATATTCATCAGAGGGCGTGCGTGAAATTAAGTTTATTACCCCTCCAAGTGCAGAGCCACCATAAAGAGAGGAAGCTGAGCCTTTAATTATTTCCACATTGGCAAGATCGGTCGGTGGAATTTGCAATAAACCAATTGAAGCGGTTTGCCCGCCGTATAAAGGTAAACCATCGCTTAATAACTGTGTATAGCGACCATAAAGTCCTTGCAATCTGATGTTAGCACTTCCTAAAGCCGGCGATGTAGTTTGCACTCTAACACCACCTGTTTCAGCCACTAACATAGAAATATTACCAGGGCGCATCAGAGCTTTTTCTTGTATTTCTTCACCGTTAATTATTTCGGTTCGTGTTGCCGATTGAGTAACAATACGACCTAAACGAGAAGCCCTTACTTGAATTTTTTCAATATTGTTATCGCTATGTTCATGATGGTCGTTTTTTTCATGGTGATCATGTTCGTTCTTATGTTCATCGTTATTTTCATTCGCGTATGCAAACGCGGGTATTAGCAGTAATGCTACTGCCACTTTTAAAGACTTTTTAAACATTTTTACCTCAGGTATTACTTGGAATTATTATGGGTATTGAATTTCAGGCGTACTAAGTTCTTATGAGGTAAAGATGGGAGGACGATAGAGTAATGCAGAAATATCTTTAGGTTGCGCAGACTGTTGGTTATTAATGGCTTCACTTAAAGTGCCTATTTTAGTGGCATAAACTTCAGTATTAAAATAGACAAATGACGAACATGCATTGGCAATACAAGTACAACCAAGGTCGCAACATTCAATACCACAGCAATCTTCTAAGCTGTCTGTATCTATTTGGTTTGAATCTAAATATTTATCTAGTTCTTTAACATCGAGGGAAATAGCGTCTACTGAGGTTTCGCAAGACATAGCGGAATTAAAAGCTAACGCTTGCCCAACAAAAGCAACAAGCATTACCGCTATAACTAACACTTTTGAAGCAGCTTTAAACATATAAACCTCTAAATACAATCCGCGCGGTATTATAAGAGTTTCTATATGGGATGTGAACAATCCTTGGTAGGTTAATAGTCATTTTATTTTACCCTTTACTTCAAACAGTTAAGAAAGTTGTTAACTATAATATCTGCTTTGTTGAAAGTATTGTTACCTATAACCTTGTCACCATCTGTAGTTGTCAGTTTAATAACGGGTCGGGCTTACCCTTAACAGGTGTTTTTACCTTATTGATATAAATTAACCTGCATTCAAAATACTTATTATGCAGAGTTTCCGTTAGAAGAGAGCGCCTGAAAACCGCCGTACACCATGCGCTCAGCATTAAACCCTGAATTCGATGAATTCATCAAATCCACCATTCTTGGATCAGCCGCGACCTTCTCATTTGCCAGATCACGTGCCTCACGAGAATCAAAAACTACCCAACCAAACACGACGACTTCATTCTTCTGTGCTTTTACGGCCTTAGTGAACGAGCGTGTACCGTCAAGCTCCATATCGTCACCGACGTATTCATGGTATGCAAGTGCACCATGCTGCTTCCAAATCTCGGCAACCGCTTCAGAAAGGTGCCGGTATTCGTTTAGGTGATCGCGAGAAATAGGAAAGGCGAATCCATCAATGTAATTAGTCATAGCTTCTCCTTATAGCATTATTGAATAAAGCTTCAGCCATATAACGGCCAATTAATAGCTCGCTGTGTATCAAAGCAAAACCGAGCAAACTGTAGCCGCCTCGCTTTAAATCATAGTTAAGTGCAGTTGAAATAACTTGTATAACGGTGAAATTAGTGTAGTTTAAATAACTCATTTGTTTCGTCATTTATAGCAATAAAGGTGACTTAGCTTTGCTAATTTACCTAGGATATACATGACAGCCCCGTTACGCCTACGCTATCGTACCATCGAAATTGGTAACAACGATATACACTTATGCACTCTACGTGATAAACAACAATTTTCTGATCCTAAAAATACAGCACTTAACCTAGGTATTTCGTCAGCTACTTGGCCAATTTTTGGTATTATTTGGCCGTCTAGTCTTGTTCTAGCTCATCACATGATGGACTTTGATATAAAAGATAAACGAATTTTAGAAATTGGCTGTGGCATGGCTCTTACAAGCCTATTATTAAATGAACGGAAAGCTGATATTACAGCTACCGATTACCACCCAGAAGTTAAATTATTTTTAGACCGAAACATACAACTCAACAGTGGAAGAAACATTGAGTTTGAACGTGTTGATTGGGCTGATGACACTAGCGAACTAGGTTTGTTTGATTTGATCATTGGCAGTGATTTATTGTATGAAGATTTGCATGTTTCATTATTAGCCCAATTTATACAAAAACATACCCTACCGAAAAGTGAAATTATAATCGTTGACCCAGGAAGAGGTAGAAAAAATAAACTGAGCTCAAAAATGACGGAACAAGGCTTTAAAAGTGATCATAATAAACCTGAACATACCGATTATTTGAAGGAAAGTTTCAAGGGGCATATTTTAAGATATTATCGAGATCCAAAAAACATTTAAAACCCTGTTAAGAGCGTTAAATGTCGTTGGCTAAAATGTGTTACGAAGCGAAACCTAGCAAACTGTTAGCAGTCCCGCTTGAAGTTCTTGCTAGGTGTACTTGCCACTCTTAAACCACTTTGAAGACAAAAATTCTTCTGGAATATCTTGCTCACTAGGATTATCAAAACCTCGCTTTTCGAGTTCATCGAACCATGAATCCCGTTTAGATTCCGGAAGTTTTGAACCGCACCAAGGGCAAAAGCTAATTTCAATAAATGAGCTACCGCCATCATGGATTATTAATCCGTATTCATCAAACTTTGGAATATAGTTTACAAGTACATCGGGACACTGAAATCCATTATTGTACTCTTCACATTCCAGCGTTAATCGCTGATTCATTTGATTGCAACAATGTTCCATATTGAAATACACCTAACGCCCTATTAACGGACTTTACTCATACTCTTGTTGTTGAGGTAAGTTATCAGATATATCATGCCAAGCGGCTTTGCTACCAACATAAATATGACGCGTTGGTTTAACTTTAGGGTCCGTATCTAAAGTACCTAAAGGAAAACCTAATATATCTGGATATTCATCAAATTTAGTAAATAAGCTAGAACCACACTCAGAACAAAAACCTTTATGCTCACCTGGAGAAGATTCATAGAATTTAATAAATTTATCACCTTGGATCGTTTTCCAACTTTCAGTGGTAATTTTTGCTCTAGTTCTAAACGCTGAAGCGTGTAATTTACGACACATACTACAATGACAATTTAGTACATCTTCAAATTCACCATCAATTTCATATTGAACTTGATTACACAAGCAACTCCCTTTGTTTATCACAATACTCTCCTTATGTTTCAACGCCTCTTTATGAGGCAAATAATTGTTGGCTGAAATAAGCGACGCAGGAGCAAAAGCCAACAGTTTTTTGTCCCCCTTGAACAACTTGTTATTTGTATTCAATCACTTGCATGTATTGCGCAACGATAAGCTGAACCAAAGCACACTACAACAAGTGAAGCTAAAGTTATATATAAATTATGTTCAGCAAGAGGCTCAGGGTTATTAATACGCACATAATAAGCAATAGGAGCACTTATAACCAATGAAACTGAAATAAGTGAACCCAACCCAATAACTATACATTTCTTCGTAGTGGGATTATATTTTTCACAGTATGCTTCAGCGATTTTCATGGTAAGCAAAGTAATGCCAACTAAAATTATTTCCATATACTCTCAACTCGACAATACACATAACAGCTTATTATGTATGCGTCTGACTAATAACGGCCACTGCGATATTCAATAAGTTACCAGATATTATATGAAACTCAATCTCTTAAATGTTTCTGTCATGATATTTGTCGAGCAATGAATGTAATTACTGAGAAGTCTCACTAATATACAATGTAGATTTCGATATATCGCTAAGTAAAACGTATTGAACCACTTAAATTGCTTAGCTAGGCTTTTTCGCTAGCATAGTTGCAAACTGTAGTTTTGCGCCGTTGTGCATAGTACCAACATCTTCATTATATTTGATCATTTCCCAGCCTTGATACGCTTCGCGCAGCTGCCCTACTTTTAAGGTAAATGGGAATGGTGCTGGGCATGGATGCTGCTCAGTATTCATAGCACAAACAATGAGGTTATAACCACCAGGTAAAGTAGAATTCTGCATGTCAGCAATAACGGCTTCAACGCGAGACGGCTCAATAAACATTAGGGTGACGGTACAAGAAATAAAGCCGTAATTTTCGCTAAGATTGGCATTGTTAATATCGTATATTTTCGCTTTAACATTGTTAAAACCTTGCTCATTAATAATGCTTTTTAGCATATCAATAGCGCTAGGGTTAGCGTCTATGCCTGTAACATTATAACCGTGTTGACCAAGGTAGATGGCATTACGACCGTTTGAGCAGCCCATATCTAGGGTATCGCACGGTTTTATAATTTTGCAGGCTTCAACAACTTCGCTGTGGGCAGGATTTAAGCCGTAACGGCTATTTAGATCAACTATCATGGTGGCTACTTAGGTTTTGGTAAAAGGACAATTATATTACTACTAACCTTGCCTTTTTGAATCTGAATAGGCCCACTAGTTGACCTTAGTCAACTAGAACTATATAGAACTATAGTTAGCATTATTGGTAACCTATTTAATAAGGGCTTTTAAGCCTCACCATAACCTTTATTTAAAATGAACGAGTATTGCCTTTTCTAGTTTGAACTCTCGCACAACCACATATTTTACCAAAAACAACTTATGAATTATTCAACCAAATATCGGCATTTATTGTGGTTTTATTTTTACCTTTTTTCTTGCCTGTGCCCGCAGGTTTTGCTTTTGGTTTGCTTGCCTCTATATGCGCCTGGGTGATAATTTCATCAACCTCAAACCCAACAACTTGTTCGCGTTCAAGTCTTATTTTGTTTTTCTTTTCGATAACTTTAAAGTGGTGATAATCTTTATAATCGATAAGTGATATAGCTAAACCCACTTCACCGGCACGACCGCTTCGGCCAATGCGGTGCATGTAGTCTGCAGGGCTTCTTGGTAAGTCGAAATTTATTACCACTGGCAGTTTTTCAATATCAAGCCCGCGAGCGGCAATGTCTGTGGCAATTAGTACATCTATTTCACCTGATTTAAATCCATCGAGCACTCTGTTACGAGCGCCCTGTCCTTTGTCACCATGAAATACTTCTGCAATAATACCGCGCTTTGACAGCTTTTTAGCTAAATGATTGCAGTTGTTTTTTGCGTTAACAAAAACAAGTGCTTGTCGCCATTGCTGTTGCTTGATCATATCTGCAAGTACCGCGGTTTTCTCACCTTTATTAACAGTAAAAACACGCTGTACTAAGGTACTAGCTTCAGCACTTTGTAATTGTATTTCAACAGGCTCGTTCAGTAGTTCTTGCGTTAATACTTGTACTTGCTCAGGGAAAGTTGCCGAAAACAATAAAGTTTGTTTTTGCTTAGGTAATAACGACAATATTTCTGATAATTCTTCTGTGAAACCCAAGCTTAGCATGCGGTCGGCTTCGTCAAGTACTAAGGTTTTCACCTTGTTAAGTTTAATGGCGTTACTAGAAACTAAATCAAGTAACCGACCCGGTGTTGCCACTAAAATATCAGTGCCGCCGCGTAATGCCAGCATTTGCGTATTAGCCGAAACGCCACCAAATACAACGGTGGTTTTTATTTCACCGTTAAAATGTACTGCATAAGATTTTATGCTATCTGCCACTTGTTTCGCGAGTTCTCGTGTTGGTACTAAAATTAAACCCGATACAAAGTTGCCTTGTTGATTATTGCTTTTTGTTAGCGTGCTTTTTGCTAGCTGCTGTAACATTGGCAAGGCAAAAGCGGCTGTTTTACCTGAGCCAGTATTTGCCCCCGCAATTAAATCTTCACCTTGCAATATACTTGGAATGGCTTGTGCCTGAATTGGAGTTGGCGTTTTGTATTCTAATTCAGCTAGTCGATCCAATATCGGGGAAATAAGGCAAAGCTGTTCAAAGTTAGTTGGCATAGTAGCAGAAGTCATTAATATTAAGGTTCAAAGCAGATACAAATAGCCAACTATTTTAGCCTATTTGTGGTTAGTTGGGTTAGTAAAATCTATTGGCAGTAGCGCCATTATTAAGATCTTAAGGTTAACGTTACGCTAACAATACCATGGTCGGTGCTTTCACCATCACGATCAAAAATAGGGTTAATAAGGTGGCGATCGTAGGTTTGGTGCTCACTCACTTGATAAAGACTGTCGTGATAGCTAGCATCAAATTCACAAGACAATAAAATGTAATCGAGAATCGAGTTTGTTGAGCCAAAATAGTGGCTTGGTGTACGTTCAAGGGCTTCTCGCTGGCTTATTTTTCCTTCATTTATTTGCCCTGTAACAAATAAATCCCACGCATCGTGCAAACAGTATTTGGCAAGATAGGCATCGCGATCAATACTTGAAACAAAGCGTAGGGTATTAGTCAGTAAGTGGCTTAATACACCGTCTGTTAAGCTATTGTTGAAGTCGCCCATTAATACTATTGGGTTGTTGGTAGTTTCTCGCCGAGAAATCATTTCTATCATTAGTAGCGTAGCTTCACTGCCTCGTTGAATACTAGAGCCCCACCCCCCTGCAACTTGTGCTTTTAAGCATTCAACAATAGTTTTTTCAGCTGATTGGCCTTTTGGTTCAAGATGTTCAAGCATTGAGCGTTTTGATTTAAAGTGCACCACATAACAATCGCAATGGCCAATATGAGGCACATCAACGGTTGCTCTTAATACCTGTCGACTAAAGGCAAAATTACTGTTTAACCCTAAGGTTTGTGCTAGCTCTATATTTGGCTTTACCGCTGCCGTTTCAATAATAGGATAACGAGAAGCTATGGCAACTACTGGCTTTTTATAAATAAAGTCGTCAATTACTTGTGGCTTGTCAACTACCGAAAAATATTGATAACTTTGCTCAGCAACGAGTTTTTGTAGAGATTTGGCACTAAACACTTCTTGAAAGCCAACAATGTCAGGCTGATGCTTTTGTAAATAATCAGCAATCCAATTTTGCTTTTTTTGCCATTGCTCGGCACTATAAATTCGTTCGAATTCGTAAAAAGCGTTTGGAGGCTCAAGGTAGTTAAATAAATTGAAGGTGGCAATTTTTAATTGGCTGTTTGTAACTTGTGCGGTTACTAAAGGTGATTGATGACTAATTTCTTTTTGTCTCTTTAATTGAAAAGGCGAATTGTTTTATAAGGATTATAACAGAAGGCGCATTAGAATTATTAAATTTACGTCATTTTTAAATTACATAAAATCTTCTAGAAACCATGCGGCAAATTCGTATCGGCCTTCAACATTTGCTTTGCCATATATAATAGATGCTTGCTGACGTCCCGTTTTTTCTTTGGTATTACGTACACTGCCAATTTCTTTGAAACTTAAGCCTTTAAGTAAAAGCATAGCAACTTGCTGCTCACTTGGTGTTAGTTGACATTGTTCACATTGCTCACAAATAACTTCACTATATTCATGACGTGCATTTTTCATTTCAGCCGATATATTTTTAATTTATCATCAGAAATAAGCAGTTTTTGCTGCAAGCTTGCAAAATTTTCTGTTCGTTGATGTATATCTCTCAGTAGAAAAAATGCCCCTACTCCAGAAAATATGGCGATTGATAAAAATAATGTTGGCGTTATTAAACCTTATTCAAAAGTAAATGTAGATGAAAGCGCCTATCAAAATATGCGAGCATTACGTAAACCTTTTATTACTGCGCATGTTTATGGTTTCTATGCCTTAATTTTTCTTATCCCGTTACATATATTAGGTGTGATTTTTGCGGAAAAAAAAGACGGCCTTAATATCGGCGATGGTAACGGGCTTTAAATACTTGCCATAGAAAGGAGTTCAGTAAATTTAACTAGGTTTAACTAGACCGTGTCATTTTTTGTATGCTTTCAGCAGTTTAAGAGACAATTTTACAAAACAGTGCTTAATAATGCTTTAGCTTTAGTCTTACTTTAGTTGGCTCCATTTATTGATTATGCGGTTAAGCTTGCCAGATTGTTTTAAATCACTGATCGCATTATCGATAGCTTTTATAATTTCGGGGTTGACTGCTTTTTTGCTAAACATTAAATGAATATCTGATTGATAAATATTAAGTGGGTGCTGCTCGAACTCGCCATTCATTTGATATTTATTTGCAAACGATTTTATGGTTGCAGGGTCAACCAAAAATCCATCAATATGGCCCTTTAAAAGCAAGGTAACGTTTTCTTCAATATCAACAACTTCAATAATATGCTCTTGAAATTCCAAAGTCTTCATTAATGCTTTGTATTCGTCGCCATAGTAATAGCCACTTTCGATGCCGATCATATAATTACTATGCGCTAAATCGGCAAGCGTATTTAAACTTATGTTTTGTGCTTGGCCTTTTCGAACAAATAATTTGATGGTTTCTGTGCGATACGGTTGAGTAAACGTTGCGTAACGTTTTCTTTCTTCGCTTAACGATGCCCCCATAGCAACATCCATTTCACCGGTTTTTATATAATGTAAGTGACGTTTCCAGGGTAATTCAGTGTATTGAGAGGTGTAACCTGCTTGGGTAATTATGGCATTGAAAATTTCAAAATCTAAGCCGAGTAATTCTTGCTGACTATTTCGATACTGATATGGATACCAAAGCTCCCAACCTACTTGGAGATCTTCGGCATTACTTATAGTGCTTAACGTTAATAAGCATAAGGCGATAAGGATATTTTTCATTGACTACCTATCATCGCCTTTGGTAAATGTTAACTATTTCAAAGGCTTAAGTTTCAACACTAACGCGGGGTCTAACCTCATGCTAAACCAATTAATACGCCAATCTAAATGTGGTCCGGTCGCTCTTCCGCTTGATCCTACGGCTGCAACAAGCTGTCCTTTGCTTACTTTATCACCAACTTTGACATAAGAATCGCTTAAATGCAAAAATGTTGAACTTACACCGTGGCCATGATCGATGATCATAGTACCGCCTGAATAAAACATATCGGGTACGTACATCAGTACCTTACCATCAGCAGGTGCCTTAACTGGGTCACCCGTTTTACCAGCATAATCTAAACCATAATGTGGAGTTTTAGGAACACCATTATAGTAACGCTGGCTACCGTAAACACCGGTAATGGTACCGTCAATTGGCGCAATAAAACCTTCGGCAAACGCTGTTAAATCACTGTCAATTGCTCGGGCTGCTCTAATTTTTTTATTATCCTCACCAACGCGTGCAATTGCTTTTTTGTTGGGATTCATAATTTTTTTAGAAATGCCGGTTACTTTTTGAATGTTATATTCGCGCTTTAGCGGTTTTAACAGGCGTTTTTCTTGTGAGCCGTCAGGTTTAACAATTATGAGTTCACTATTGTTTTTCTCGTCACGGCTAAAGCCAAGAGCATAGTCGCCGTTGCTGGAAACTTTCAGCGCTTTACCGTTAAGCAATACTTTATTTTCTGGCGCTGTTTTTCCAACAATTAGCGCCCCCTGAAAAAACTGTTCGCTTAGTTTTTCTTCTGCGCTCGCAAATTGGCCAAAACCTAGACTGGCTATTAAAGATATTTTTAATAACTTAGACAAAGACTTAGCCATTAGCGATAGCTCCTTTAGCTACACCTTCATAAGCGATAACTTTAAAACTATCATTTGGTGCTTGTTTTTTAAGCTGGCGAACAATAAAGTCAGCCAATAACTCTACGGTAGAGTCGCAATCAACAACATCAAGTATTTTTCCTGGCACGGCTATATCGAAACGCCCTTGTGGTGCAAAGTAAGAAAATAATTGGTGATCGGGTGTCAAATTCTCTCTAGCATTTGTCGATAATTCAATATCAGTTGCATTAATACGATCTGCTTCGCTGGCTAAATATATGTCTTGCCAGCGTAAACTCCAGACTTCTTCCAAAGCAGTTGAGCGTTGGCCATTTTTAAATATCTGTATTTTCGAGCGATGGCCATGGGCAATTCGCTGACAGTTACCGTCATGTAACTTTAAACCATGGGTGTAATGATAATACGCTCCGTCAATAACTTCTGGGCGTAAATTCAAGGTTAACCCTTGCACATTTTTTGGTAGCTCAGCCAAAATAATTGCAGTTAAATGTGTTGTCACTGAAGCAATATCAATGTGTTTAGCATCAATTTTGGCAAAGGCACAAGCCGGTGATTGTAAAAAGTAGCCGCCTTGTTGTGATGTAAAATCGACAAACTCATGGCCAACGCGTTCAACGGAATCGCTTACAACAATTGAGTCATCTTGCATTGGTAGTAACAGTTTATGATCAACAGCTTCATCAATAATGGCTTTGATTTGCTTTTTAACAACGGCAAAATCAAGCACCATACTCATTTCATTTAAACTGCCGTCTAGTAGCACATCCACAATCCAGCTTTCACCAACAATACCGCGCTTACTGCAACAGTATGAAAAATCGATAACGGTTAAGTCATTTACAAATAACTGCATTTAACGCCCCTACTACTTCACTTGCCATGCAATGGTGTCGTTTGCACGAATTGGCACTACTACATCGTCACCAAACGCCATTGTGGCAGGTACCGACCATTCGTTTTTAACTAAGGTTATTTTGTCTGTGTTTACCGGTAAGTTATAAAACTTAGGGCCATTTAAGCTGGCAAAGGCTTCTAACTTGTCTAGCGCTCCTGCTTGTTCAAAAGCTTCTGCATAAAGTTCAATAGCGGCGTGTGCGGTGTACGAACCGGCACAACCACAAGCAGACTCTTTAGCGTGCTGAGGATGCGGCGCTGAGTCTGTGCCTAAAAAGAACTTTTCATTACCGCTAGTGGCTGCTTCTATTAACGCTTGCTGATGAATATTGCGTTTTAAAATAGGTAAACAAAAGTAATGTGGACGAATACCACCTACTAACATGTCATTACGGTTAAATAATAAGTGATGTACAGTAATTGTGGCTGCAACATTACTACCTGCTTCTTTGACGAAATCGACAGCATTTTTGGTAGTGATATGCTCTAAAACAATTTTTAATGTTGGGTAACTTGCTACTAACGGACGTAATATTGTATCAATAAATACCGCTTCACGATCGAAAATATCGATATCGTGATCGGTTACTTCACCGTGGATCAACAAAGGCATATTTTCTTCTTCCATTGCTGCTAATACCGAAGCGATATTATCAACACTGGTAACACCTGACGAAGAATTGGTTGTAGCACCAGCAGGATAAAGTTTAGCGGCATATACAATACCAGAGGCTTTTGCTGTTTTAATATCTTCTGCTGTGGTTTGGTCGGTTAAGTACAACACCATTAACGGCTGAAATTGCTTACTTGGGTTAGCTGCCATAATACGCTGATGATATTGGGTTGCTAGCGCCGCGTTCGTTACTGGTGGTACTAGGTTAGGCATAACAATAGCGCGGCCAAAATAACGGCTGATATCAGGCACTGTGGTAGCTAATGATGCGCCATCGCGTAAATGTACATGCCAATCGTCTGGGCGAGTAATGGTGATAGTAGTCATGTTTTTTCCTAATATAATCTTGTATCTGCTGGTTATGTATTTACATAACCTCTAAATTTGTTTCTTAAGGTCACGGTCTAAAGTTAAAACTCGTTATTGCCTTCATCGCTTGGCGACGATATAGCACCATTTTCAGCTGCTTTGTTGCTTTCAATAAGTGCTAGTAATTGATCTTTTAAATTTGGCGGTACTTTAAATATGGTAATGCTTTCATTTGCAGGATTGTAAACCACATCTTGGCCAAAATGGCTGCGTTCGAAACTCAAACTAATACCGTTTCCATAGCCAGAATATTTTGTCACTTTATTAACAACAGCTTGGTCATGCGGAAATGACTCTTCTATTGGGTAAGCTTGCTCTTGGCAGAATTTATAAAAGTCGTTGCCACTTTCTTCTGACTTAATAACATCGCCTAACTCCTGCAAGGAAACATCTTGTGCAGTTTCTTTTTGCTCTTTACAGTAATTTAATAATTCTTTGCGGGTTTGTTGTTTTTCATTAGCATCAAACTGATTAACAGCAACATAATCTTCAACCGCTTGTACTAAGGTTTGAGTTTGCTCTTTGGCATTAAGCCCTTCTTCACAACTTAAAAAGTCTAAGAAAAAGTCTGACACTTTGCGCCCTGCTCGTCCTTTTATAAACGAGATGTAACGATTTCCGTCTGCATTGTCTTGATAATCAAATAAATCGATACGCGCGGCCAATTGTAATTTGTTGGTGTCTAAATGTTGGTCTGCAGAAATATTAAGTTCGCCATCAACCGAGTAATGCTCGGAAATTGGAATTATTGCTGCTAATAAATAACGGCCACCCATATATTCATAATGACAAATGATTAAATAACCGGTTTCTGCTAAGTCATACTTTTCAATTTCATTTTTTAGTAAATTGGCTGACTGGCTGCTAAATTGATAGAAGCTTTGTACATCGCCTAAATAACTTTCCATAATATCAACAAAGCGAGCACTGTCGCCCTCTGCTGGCATCGATGAAAAATGACCGTACGCTTTACTACCTTTGCTATTATAAATTTTATGTAAGGCATCAACAAAATTCTCGATTTTGCTGCTAGCTGCAATGTTTTCAGGCCCTAACCTGAGTACAACTTCACCGGTTTCTTCTTTTTTTGTTAAAAAATGCAGTGCAATATTCGAAATTATTAAACTCATAGATAAAGGTCAGTATTATATTGTTCAGGCATTTGATAAACTTATGTCATGTTTATCAAATTACCAATTAAGTGTTTAAGATGCCTATTGTATCCAAGTATTCCAACGAACGTGTAGAAAAAATTATTCAAGATTTGCATGATGTTTTAGTAAACGAGTCTGCAACCCCTGATCTAGCGCTGATGTGTCTAGGAAATACACTGACAGAAATTATTAATAATAATGTGCCAGAGCAACAACGAGAAACTATAGTAAACAATTTTATCAGTGCATTAAAACAATCTATACAAAAATCTGAATAAAACGTATAAGTTGTACATATAATAAAAAGCGACAATTAAACAATAATAAGAGAATTACACGACGCAATGGTTTCATTCGAATCAAAACCCTATAGTAAGCGCCTATTGCAGCTAATTAGCTGGAGCCACTGGTTCACTTTTTTCAATATAATTGCGGCGATTTTATTATCGTCAATTTATATATTTAACGAAGCAATGCCAGAAACCTTGCTTGGGCAAACGTATTTAGCCACTACTTGGTTAAGCCATATGGCATTTTTAACCTTTATGAGTTTTGTGCTAATTTTATTCCCGATCACCTTATTATTCCCTCGAACACGCTTTATTCGGGTTGTCGCTTCCATCGTTTTTACTGTTGAACTTTTATTACTATTACTTGATGCCTTTATTTATAGCCGATTAGGTTACCACTTAAATATTTCTTCAAGCGCACCTATTTTAGAGCTGATAACGAACGAAATTCAGCAAAATAGTCGTATATTTTGGTTCGTCAGTTTAGTGCTGTGTATGGTGATTTTATCGTTTGAATTACTTGCCTCTAATTATGCTTGGAAGCATTTAAAAGAATTACAAAAAACCATATTTGCACGCTTTATTGTTATTCCATTAGTGGTGTTTTTCTTCTTCAGTCACATTGTTCATATATGGGCTGATGCCAATTTAGAATACGATATTTTACGTCAAGACACAGTTTTACCGTTATCGTACCCATCAACCGCAAAAACCTTATTAACTAAATATGGCATGTTTGATGAAGTAGACTACATTGCCCGTAAAACAAACTCACTTGCGTTTACTGATGCTGTGCCGCAATACCCTCAATATCAAGGACAATGTCCTAATGATGCGGCATTAACACAGTCTGTTTTTATGGTGCTAAACGACCAAACATTAAACAGCCAACAATTAAATAAAATTAAGCAAAGAGCCAAGCACGGCAAGGTTTCCCTTGATAATCACGTTGATAACGCGTTACCGAAAGATGCGTGGTTTAACCTGTTTTATAGCTTACCCAGCATCTATAAAAGTGATGTGTTAAAACAAGCAAGTATGCCGTTGTTATTTCAAATTTTAGAAAAGAAAAACTTGGCAAAGTCGTTCACAATAATTGGCAAGCAAAGTGATACTTCAAATATTATTGAGTCAACAAATTTAGCTGCGTTGTTCCCACAAACAAATAACTTGGCAGATATTTCTAGTTTGATTTTCGCCGATAAACTTAATAGCTATGCTCCTGGTCTTCACGTATTTTACTTTAACGGAGAAGATAGCTACCAGTATGAGCTGTTTTTAGACGCATTAATGTCAGCACAAAACCAAAAACAACAAAAAGATACACTGTGGATAAGCTCGATAGGCAATCAATCCAAAGATACGTCACTATCAATTAAACCAGCATTGTTAATTTTACCTGAAGGTAAAAACAGAACTATTGATAAACTAACAAGCCATATGGACGTTCAACCAACCCTTATTAAGCACTGGTTAAATTGTAATATCGAGCCAATGACTTATAGCAATGGTAGTGACATGAAACGACTTAAAAAAGATCGCATCATCGCTAACACTATGGATGACGGTATTGTGGTTTTTAATAAAGATAAATCAATGTTTGTTGACCAAAATGGTAACTTTCAAAGCTACTCTATTCAATTAGCGGCACCTATAACCGCAAAAGCAGACTTCCCGTTAATGATCGATGGCGTACATTTTATTAAGCAATTTAGCCAACAAGCAAAGAAAGAACAATAATTAATCACTTAAGTCTAATTTGCTGGTTTTTTGGCGGTATTTCATTGCATTAAGACGATAAATCATTAATATAACCAAGGTAAGTTTATCCCCATTATGCTTACGTTTCGGGGTATAGCGCAGCTTGGTAGCGCGTGCGTCTGGGGGACGTGAGGTCGCAAGTTCGAATCTTGCTACTCCGACCATCTCAATAAAAAAAGCCCAGCAAATGCTGGGCTTTTTGATAATTTATATTCTATTTCGCCGCCAATTGACTTGATTGCTTAAATATTAACGCTGTTAATGCAATTGGCAATAAAGAAATTAAAGCAAAAATATAATCACCATTAATACCGATCAGCAGTGTTGATAAACCAAAGGCAAACATAGTGATGGTTGCCCCAATCTTTATCGTTCTAGGTATAGCCAATAAAATACCGCCACAAACTTGAATTACGCCGTAAGAAATAACCAACATAGAATTAAATCCAAACATTTGTAGAAACTGTACTTCTTGTGGGACCTGCAGCACTTTGGCCAACCCTGCAACCACACTTAATAAAGAAATTAAAGCGATTAAAATAAAATATAAAATTTTCACGGCATGCCCTCTTAAGTTGCTGGTAGTTTTAGCTAAAATGCTGAGAAACGAAAACAGCCAACTGTTTTTTGTCCTTATTAATTAGCTTGTTATGTTTTGGGTACACTTACAGAAGTTTCCTGCCTACTAACAATTATTAAATTAAGTATCACTTTCAAGCCCTTCAATCATCACCGCTGCGATATTATCATAATAGTTAGCCCAAGCACTTTCTATTAACTCATTACTTTGTTGTCTCAGTTCAGATTGAATAGTTAAGATTAAAGCAGCTTTTACTACGTTAAACTGTGTTTTTTCTGCGCCATAATCTTTATGCTTATTACCTAGTTCAAATAACACCGGTTTAATCTCTTCGAAATTATCTATCTTGGAAACGGCAGTGCTAATAATTTCATAAAAGTGAATTTCTATAATTCCAATTTCTTTTTTAAACATAGGCTTAACTAAAGGCGCCATTTCAAATAATGTTATAAAGAATTGCTTTCCAAAACTTACATTTTTTGCTGCTATTTGGTTAAAAGACGATTTAATGGCACTTTTTTCTTCAAACGTTAAATGGTACATAAATTTGACCTTTAAATATCGTAATTCATATTAATTATAGTAAGGAATAAAACTTAAAAACATCACACCACGCTAAGCGGCAAAAAACTGTTAGCTAAAATAGTGAACGTAGTGAACAAAAGCCAACTGTATTTTGTCCTTGTTTAACAGCTTGTTATCTGCCAACTTTACCAATTAATTCTAAAGCTTTTTAATAAATGGCCACTTTTGTTGTGTATAAGCCTCTCGATCGTTTTCATAGTTGTAGGCCAAGCCCATTTTCAGATTTGCGTAGTCAGAAGCCACATCAGAATTGTTACGCAACAAATCCCTAAATGTTATTCGCTCAACCCACAACGGACTATTAAATGGCACTAAATGTAAATGGTGCGTTCTAATTTCGGGTGATGGCTTGCAAAACCAGTGCATAACATCAGCTTTATATGGATAGTAACAATATGAATTACTAGAAAGAAACTTAATTGCACCACTAGAAGCGTCAAGTGATTTTACACCAACCATAATATCTATAATTGGTTTGGCGACCATACCAACGACCGATGTACTACCAACATGTTCAATTGAACCTTGAATATAATCACCAAGCAGTGAATATAAAAAATCCCTCTCAGATTCGTACATCCCAATCCACGCTGGATTGTAACTCACAACTTTTATTGATTCTTCACTCAAAGCTAAGAATTATCCTTGGCAGCTAACGCCGCTATTAAATGGCATAAAATAGTTGACTATAGATTGTGAGGCACGAACAAAACCAACTGTTATTTTTCCCGCTTGAGTGGCTTGTTAGCACTTTAACCGCGATTAACTTTCAACCTTTTTCTTGCACTACGATAATAAGCACCGACTTCGTCGATATAATCTTCATAGTTATAGCTTTCGCCGTTATAAATTACATTAACATGACCGTTTGGTTTAACAAAAAACAAGCCTGTTTGACGAACTCTAGGCTCTGGAAGCCCACACCCTGATATTTTTAATGTTTCAACTTCAGACGCCGAACCTTTTTTCAAACGTTGAGGAAGAACTGTTACCTCATATTCAGGAGTTGTATCTGTCCAAACCGTAAATCCTTCGTCAGATTTTAACCCCTTTACCATTCGCTCTTGATATTGTGTTAAATGAACACCTGTAACTTCACCGATAAATATAGTCTCATAAACATCAAAATTCTTATCCGGTAAAATCCGCCCCATACATGCAATCGCATTGGCAGAATTAACAAAAATAATAATAAACAATACTTTTAATGAAATGCTCATGCATACCTTAGAGTGCTAACGCCCTGTTAATGGCAAATTGAAGTTGGCTAAAATGTTGAGAAACGAAAACAGCCAACTGTTTTTGTCCTTATTAATTAGCTTGTTATACGTTTTTACTCAACGCTAAAAATGACTTCATTTCTAGAATTTTCGCGAGTCAATACAACGCTGCATTTTATTGATTTATTTAACCACAATAAGAAGTTAAGTAAAACAGCAAAGTCATTTTGAGAATTTACATCTTTAGGGTCTAAATCGAATTCGATTTCATAGCTTTGAAAAATATGACAATTAATTAGTAATTCACCGACCTGAATAGTAAGTAAAGTAGGCTCAGTATTTTGTAAGCTCCAAATTGCATTAATAGATTCAGGTAAAGAACAGCTAATATCCCCATGTTTAAACGAATGGGAATATACGGAAGATTTTAGAGCAGACAAAAATAAGCCCCATGAATCTTTTGACTCTGAAGTGACGATAATGTCTCTAAGTGAGCCATCTTGTTCGAAGTGCAATTTTAGATTATTCAATCTATCCATGAGAAACGTATAACGCCCCGCTTGAATTGCTTGTTATATGCCATTATTCTGAGATTAATGCTTTTGCAACATTAAACTTTAAGCTCTTGAATAAGTCTGGATATTTAGCAAATCCATTTTCTATAGTTACCTTACTAAATGATGTTTCAAATGAAACGCCAACCTTCCCATATTTAGACATAAACTCACTCCAATTTTCAGTAAAAAGCCAATCACCTACATAATTAATTTCATTAGGTTTTATTTCAAATTTATAACCGATTTTATCTAAATTGACCTCGACTCCACCATAAGTGAAATAAGTATCTAGAGAATAAATTCCCGGTTTTAGTGATATTTTACTGACATTTGAAGTTCTAGCCCTTAAAGTTAATGTTTCTCTAGTAGACTCATTAAACAATACAATTGTAGCGCTAGTTTTACTCCCTCCAGATTCAACATATCGCAATTGAACTAGCATAATAGTTTCAGAATCGATTGAGTTTGATTTACAAATTGAAGTAAAGCTTAAAACAAGAAAGTAGAGTATACATTTCATCTAAGTTAGATCCTTGATAGCTTCGCATAACTATTATTAATCTTGGCATATAATGCCCATATTAAGGGGCTTTTTATAGTTTGCCAAAATGTGTAGCGAAGCGAAACCGAGCAAACTGTTAGCAGTCCCGCTTGAAATGCTTGTTAACTGCGTTTTAAAATTGGCAATACTTCTGCTGTTTCAGTATCTAACATTTCCAAAACGCTTTCAAAACCATATATAGGTGACCAGCCTAATTTCTCACGTGCGGACGATGAATCATATACGCGATCTAAGCTTTGAGGTAGCTGCCAATTTCTTTGCTTAAATGCTAGCACGATTTCTGGGCACTTACGCTTGATAACCGATCCAGCTTCAGTATATAAAGCTTCGCAATCAGAAAGATGAAAAGATGTTGCACCTGAAATTATAAAACGATTAAAACCGCTTAAGCGTTTTTCCACAGCACATAAATGAGCGTTTGCTACATCTCGAGCATCAATACCACGAGTCAGACGAAATACTGCCATTAAATCCGCAGCCTCAGGAAAGCATCTCGACATTTGCAGCACAGTCACTGGAAGCTGAAACAAGTTTGAAATTTCTTTTAGTTTAGTTTCAGCAACAATTTTACTTTTATGGTAAATCGACTTAGGTTGCGGAGCAACCTCCTCATTAATCCAACCTGAAATACCTTTAGGCGTCGAAGCATAACCGTACAACGCAGTTGTACTGGTAAAAATAAAGTGCTTAATACCTGCTTTTACGCCAGCCAAAGCCAGTTTCTCAGTCGCGTCCACGTTGATAGATTGAAACTCTGAATCTGGCACTAAACCAACATGAGGAGCATGAAGAGCCGCGGTATGAATGATGATATCAATATTTTCAAGAACTCCATCAATCAGAGTACTATCACGAATATCACCAATGTAATCGGCTGTTGAACAAGGCGTTTTATCAATGCCGACTACATCATGTGTTCGCATTAATTTAATATAGATTGCACGCCCGACTCTACCCGCAGAGCCTGTTACTAAAATTCTCATTAAGGCACCTTACTAATGATTGATATCAAAGCAGCTAACGCCCTGTTAAGGGGCTGATAATGTTTGGCTAAAATGTGTAGCGAAGCGAAACCGAGCCAAACTTTAGCAGTCCCACTTGAACAGCTTGTTATATGTATTTTGCACCTAGCTGTTTTTATTTTTAATAACTTCTGCTTTGCAACTGATACAGATCCATTTAGTAGACTCTTTGTTAAGTTTCATTGGATCTGTACAATTTGAACACCTGATATCCCTACGTTTATAAAAATGAACCACTAAAGCAATTACCAATATTAATATAATTGAGATGGATATTTCTAAATTGGTCAAATTCATAGTTTTACACACTTAAACGAGTGATACATATAACGCCCCAATAAGGGGCTGATAATGCTTGGCTAAAATGTGTAGCGGAGCGAAACTGAGCCAAGCTTTAGCAGTCCCACTTGATTGCCTTGTTATGTGCAAATTAATCGAGCGGCACTAACTCAAAATCAACGAAGTCATCCCATTTTTTGAACCATTCATAAAATAACTCAATATCGTTTGATTCCATGAGCTGATAACACACATTAAGTTCTTTGTTTACCCAAGAATTTAGATAATGCAACCCCTCAGGAAACATACGACCTTGAGTATTATATCTTTCATAATTAGCTTCGATACAACCAGGTTTGAATTTCTCAACAACCATATACTTTTTCAAATCAATACTTCCTTTAGGGGATAAAATAGCAGACACAACCTGCTTTACACATAACGCCCCAATAAGGGGCTGATAATGCTTGGCTAAACTGTGTAGCGGAGCGAAACTGAGCCAAGCTTTAGCAGTCCCACTTGATTGCCTTGTTAGGTGTACGGTGCCTCGTATTCCCATTTGTAAGACTTGCACTTCACAACAAATACATCATCATAAGTCTTGATTATTAGTTTGATAATTCCATTTGATTTATTAAGGCCTAAATCAAAATTAGATTTAGTTTCAATATCACTAAAATCTGAATCTTCCTGTATGTGCTCGCTGCTAATTACACCACTAAGAGTAAGCTTGAAAGGTATCCATTTATCCTTAATCGTATGCTCAACAAGATCACCGTTCAAATCACCCTCTAACGTTACAACACCAGCAGCTTGATTCCATGAGTAATCATCAAGGTGAATGCAACACCTTCCATTCAACAACAATCCATACTGAGTACTTATAGCTTTGGTCTCAACTTTCAAAAGTACACCTAACGCCCCGCTAAGGGGCAAATAATATGTTGGCTATAATGAGCGAGGTACGAGCAAAAGCCAACTTTTATTTGTCCGTTTTGAGCGGCTTGTTATATGCGAATTCTTTCCACCACGGCTCTGCTTGTTTTTTTAATTGCTTTAAAACCAATTTAGCTAAATAGTTAGGTTGATTAAAAATACCCCAAAAACTTTTTTTTGAATAACAATACCAAAAGTCATTTTTACCTTTGAGAGGTTGGCTACCTAACCTTAATCGGTTGCCAGAATGAGAAACATGAATTTTTTTCAGGGGATACTCGCGAGCGAATTTTGTAATATTTTCATTGTTAATACCCGTATTAGATATTTCTACAACGAATGAACCACCACCAGAATGAAACTGAAAAGTAATCAAATCAGCGTGTTCAAAATTATCTCTATAGAAGTGAGGGAAACTCCCCTTAAACCCCAGCTCTCTTAAGTAAGGCACAACAATTTCTTTGAGGGCTTTATCCATTTGTTCACGCATAGTCTGACCTGAGCATATAACGCCTCGTTAAGAGGCAAATAATATGTTGGCTAAAATAAGCGACGCAGCAGCAAAAGCCAACTGTTATTTGTCCTGCTTTAACGACTTGTTATATGGTTATTTTATACTCTTATGCCAAATAGTTACTTTACCGAAAGCTACATAGTTAATTGTAATAATACAGATAAAAACTAATGCGATAGGAATCCAGTTTGCCTCTGTGAAAACGATCCAATTAGCAACAGAACCAGAAACAATCATGATGATAAACAATGCCAAAGCTAATATAGCAATAAGACTTATTACATTAATTAACCGTTTAAAAACTACTTGCATTGATGTCCCCCACTGAAACCATATAACGCCCTAATAATGGGCAAAAAATTGTTGGCTAAAATGTTGAGGAACGAAAACAGCCAACTGTTTTTTATCCTTATTAATTAGCTTGTTATATGCCAATTTACACATATATGCTGATTAGAACAATACTTAATATGATGACCACTATCCCTGTGCAAATGATGCGACCTTCATGTTCTTCAGCTTGCTTGCCGCGTGGGTAATTACCTAATGTGATAACTAACAAAAATATGCGACCAACCCAATAGATAAGAAACTCACAAATAGCTTCTATGAGGATAAAATGGATCAACCTAAGAATAGTTTTTAGTGCTCCTTCGGCTAACTCTTCCACCGAAACCTCCTTGTGCATATAACGCCTTACTAAGCGGCTTTTAATTGTTGGCTAAAATGTTGAACGGAGTGAAAACAGCCAACTGTTAAAAGTCCGTTTGAATCCCTTGTTAGTTGTTTTTTATTAAAAACACCAACACTTACAACAAATTACCATGTTCATGGGATATTCGGAAGATACAAAACACACCTACCGCAACTTAGCCACAAACCTTACCTTTGAGCCTATTACACTTTACATAAGTATTTAGACCTAACAAACGCTAGGCGAAAACTGTGTTGCCAAAAGCACAAATGTAATTTTATAAAGCTAAAAACTGAAACAAAAAAGGAAGGAAACAAACACCAATCCTTTGATGTGAAATACCGCACGTTTAATAAATAAATTTACTCGAACAAGTTGCGGCAACTAACGCCCAAATAAGGGGCTGATTAATAGTTTGCTAAAATGTGAAGCGCAGCGAAACCGAGCAAACTTTAAAAAGTCCCGCTTGAATTGCTTGTTATATGCAGCACCAGTAAAAACAAGCGCTACACGAATTTTAAAGCACCCGTTATAAAACGACCAGCCGTGAACTTTTGAGCGTTAGCACAACTGGCTGAACTAAATTAATAACTTTGTTGCCTTTGAAAAAGGGTTAATTAACAAAGTTTATTAGTGCATACACTAAACAGTTTTAGCGAAAAAACACTACATAAAAATCTCTTGCTCTAATACGCAATTCTTTAAAGCATATAACGCCCCAATAAGCGGCGGATAATAGTTGGCTAAAATTTTGAACGAAGTGAACGCAGCCAACTGTTATGCGTCCGACTTGATTGACTTGTTATAAGGTTTTTACTCTATGTCTTGTTTTGGTTTTTTACAACTTTTGTAACGGCTATAGAAAAACAAACTGATTGAGATTATCGCGAAACCAATACTCGCAAAGGCTGGTGTTAGATGACTATTTTCAGAGGAATAGAATGCGCCAGCTGTTATTAAAAACAAAACACCTGACAAGAAATATATATAAATGAGTTTTAAATTTTTCATGATATCCCCTCCATAGTAAAACCAATCTAATTTAAAGATGACCAAATATCAATCATACTCCAAATTAGCGAACCTTATAACGCCCCGCTTGAATTGCTTGTTATATGCAGCGCCAGTAAGAACAAACGCTACACGAATTTAAAGGCACCCGTTATAAAACGACCAACAGTGAACTTTTGAGCGTTAACATAACTGGCTGAACTAAATTAATAACTTTGTTGCCTTTGAAAAAGGGTTTAAAAAACAAAGTTTATTAGTGCATACACTAAACACTTTTAGCGAAAAACACTACGTAAAAATCTTTTGCTCTAAGACGTAACTCTTTAAAGCATATAACGCCGTTTTAAGCGGCGAGTAATTGTTTGCTAAAATGTGAAACGAAGTGGAACCGAGCAAACTGTCACGAGTCCGACTTGAAAACCCTTGTTATACGGTACAGCACCCAACATCTTTTTCTATGTTTTTAATTACGTCATTCACAATAAACAGTTCTATAAAGATATCGATATTACGTGCATGAAAGCCAACCTCAAATTCATTGGGGTTAGTTAAAGTAAGGCTGTAAATATAGAGGTGCTCTTTAAAATTATTTAATATGATTTCAGGAATATTTTCAGATGCTTTTCTTTGGAATTTGTTACCAATAAATTTCCATAACAACTCAGGAGATTCGATATAGCGAATAAACGCCTGTACATTTTTTGGAGTAAGTCCTTGAGCATCTCCAGAAATACAACAAAAATTTAAATCTAATCCCTTAGTTAAATCTTTAGGCTGCTCATTTAATTCCCACGCGCTTTCCTCAGCATTAAAGGTAACTCTACCTATCCCTTTTACTTCAGTTTCAATATGTGGCTTTGCGAATAATTTTTTAATCAAACCGAACAATTAGAACTCCTTTTCCGAAAACCGTATAACGCCAAGCTAATAGGCGTTTATAGTTTGGCTAAAATTGTGAGCGCAGCGAAACGAGCCAAACTTTAAACGTCCCATTGAGCGCCTTGTTATGCGCTGGTTGCGGTTACCACAAACAACGCCATTTATATAAAATTTCGTGGCAGCCCGACCGTAGATAACAAGAACTCCCACGCAGCGCGACACATCAAACCATGAATTTTGAGCCACTTAATTACAATGGTTTTTACCACCAAACTTACTTTGGCGAAAAACTGTTGGGCCAAAAGCTGACACAGAAAACTTAGCACACACGTTACCAAGATAAAGAATTGGCAACAAGCACCCTAGCCTTTGTAAAGTGCCAACCGAAAACAACAAATTTATTCGAATTCGCGACTGACGCATAACGCCTTACTAAGAGGCGAATAATAGTTGGCTAAAATAGGCGACGAAGGAGCAAAAACCAACTGTTATTTGTCCTGCTTGAGTGGCTTGTTATATGGCACTTTTAACCCAGCCGTAGCAGTATTTTATAAAGAAACCTGACACGATAGAAATTAGGAAAGCATAAAACCCATATACAAATCCATAAGGTAGCCAATTTAACCAGTTAATATTACCTTCGCAATGAAACTCACATTGTGGATTATGTTGCCAGGTAACAAATAGGAAATAACAACCAACAATTATGAAAAGAATACTGCTGATTAATACAATTATCCTAGCAGAATTACTCATAATCCTTTGTGCCTTATAACGCCCAATTAAGGGGCTTTTAATAAGTTTGCTAAAATGTGTAGCGAAGCGGAACCTAGCAAACTGTTAAAAGTCCCTCTTGAATTGCTTGTTATGTTTCGCTACCACAAGAACTTGTTTTTTCACTCTTTAGTTGGAACCATACAAGTTTCTGATTTACCAAAAATACTATACCTATTTCTCGCAAATAAACGATAGAAATAATCACGAATAGGTCTAGGTAGTATCTTGAACACTTTAAATAGATACCAAGCACCGCTTAAATCTTGCGTGATTTCAATTGCAGCATTTGTACGATAGAAGCATTCACCGTTCTTAATTAGAAGAAATGTATCAAAACCAACTTTTTCTACGTTGTAATCTGCAATTAATTTTTGAGCTGCTGGACTTTGCATTGGTGCGAAAACAAACTTATTTGAGTGGTCACGCTTTATAATAAAATTGACTGAGCTGTTACAAAAATTACAAACTCCATCAAAAATAATAACGTGATGATTACTCATGATTCTCCAGAAACATAACGCCTTACTAATGGGCGCATAAATGCTTGGCTAAAATTGGCGACGAAGGAGCGCAAGCCAAGCGTTTTGCGTCCTTTTAAGTAACTTGTTAGTTTTCGAAGTTCTCATACGTCCCAAACCAATCTTTGTGCTCAGGATATTTTTGCTTATAAGCCTTTAATTCCGCCTTTGGAGCATACTTAAAATACAAACCGAAATAGTCGACTAAGTAATCTTCACCTTTACCCATTCGCCAAAACATATCTGTTGGGTGGTAATCAGGAAATTTAATCCATGGTGGTTCAGGTGGACTAATTTTTAATTCATTCTCGTAACGTTCTTTGAGCATATTTTCCCACGAGGCTTTATGCTCAAGATACTTGTTCCATTGCTCGTCAGTTAAGTCGGCTGGTTTATCATTTGCCATTGTCACCGCTGATACAAAAATCAAATTAAAAAAGAATACTCGAATCATACTCATAGAAAACTAACGCCCTGTTAAGGGGCTGATAATGTTTGGCTAAAATGTGTAGCGTAGCGAAACCGAGCCAAACTTTAGCAGTCCCGCTTGAACAGCTTGTTATATTTACAATGCTACAAGAGTACGGTTTTATTACCAACAATAAACTTATCTTTATCCTTTGCGTTAACCAAATAGAAGCAGAAAACTTCTAAGTCTGGATTACCATCAGGCTTTAATGCTCGAGGTTGGGTAAAAGTACTTTTGATTTCGTAACCATTTAGAGTTGATTTATTATTAAGTTTAAAATCAATCGAGCTAAGTTGACGAGCAATAAGAGCTACAGTTTCGCCATCAATTATTGCTTCTAACTCAAATTCAATACTCATATTTTTCCGTAAATATAACGCCCAATTAAGGGGCTTTTTAATAGTTTGCCAAAATGTGTAGCGCAGCGAAACCAGGCAAACTTTAAAAAGTCCCGCTTGAATTGCTTGTTATATGCAGCGTAATTTAAAACAAACACTACACGAATTTAAAGGCACCCGTTATAAAACGACCAACCGTGAACTTTTGAGCGTTAAGCAAAACTGGTCGAACTAAATTAATAACTTTGTTGCCTTTGAAAAAGGTATCAATAAGAAAGTTTATTAGTGCATACACTAAACAGTTTTAGCGAAAAACACTACGTAAAAATCTCCTGCTCTAATACGTAATTCTTTAAAGCATATAACGCCCTATTAAGGGGCAAATTGCAGTTGGCTAAAATGTGTAGCGGAGCGGAACTAGCCAACTGTTATTTGTCCCACTTGAATAGCTTGTTATGTTGCTGAATACACGATAATTAATCCCATTCTTCTGCAACCAACTCTGCATAATCTTCTGGTTCATCGTCAATGTCAATGCCTACAAAGCCATTTTGAGTTTTAAGATAAACCTTTGCTCGATAATCACTTTCAGATATAGCGCTAGAAATATCGAGCTCTAAACTTTTCTTTTTAAACCATACATTCCCACAAGTTCCGCACCCCCAAAAGGTAGGAGATTAATCTTGTTCTACTTCACAAACCCAACCACTACATGCTTTGCAAGGGCAACGTAAATTAACACTCATAATTCTTTCCGGTGACTCAAGTCAAATAAGCAACATAACGCCTCGTTAAGAGGCAATAAAATAGTTGGCTAAAATTAGCGACGAAGGAGCAAAAGCCAACTGTTTTTTGTCCTTTTAAACGACTTGTTAAGTGTCGGTTGTTACCTCATCCCATTCTTGGCCGCAATGCCCCATTAACCAATTAATAGCGTGATGCCTCTCCATAACCACACCTGAATCATATTTTTTATCTAGCGATTTACTATTTATTTGGGCATCTCGAATTTTCCAATGTGATTCATAAATCAGTTCGTAAACATCATAGATTTTTGATTCGGAAATTAACGTTGCTGACTCAATGAATGCTATTGTGCTTTTTAAATAAAAGTTACATATCGAGTCTACCTGATCTGAATCACACATAGTTGACAAATCACTGATGTTAACTTTATTACCTAAAGCCCATAACAGTAAAGACAAAGCCTCAATTCGCCAAGAAGCATTTATTACTTGGCTCTCACTTGGATTTGCAGATAAAAAGAAAGATTTCTCTTCATTACTAACAGCAGGCCATAGTTTTTCAGATTTTAACCAAGAAACAACAGACTCTGCATTAGCACCATGTGCTACGGATTTTAGAGCATATAATACAATACACCTTTTAGCGCAATCCGAAGCGCCTCGAAATTCATCTTCAAGGTCATCATCAAAATCATCTTCGTCTAAAAGTGACTGAACGTGTATTAAGTCAAACTGACAATGTTGGCAGTGCCTAATTTTTAAATCCGTTTCATCTCCACAATTAGTGCAGAACATTGATACTCCTTGAGACACTTAACGCCCAATTAAGGGGCTTTTTATAGTTTGCCAAAATGTGTAGCGCAGCGAAACCAGGCAAACTTTAAAAAGTCCCGCTTGAATTGCTTGTTATATGCAGCGTAATTTAATACAAACGCTACACGAATTTAAAGGCACCCGTTATAAAACTACCAACAGTGAACTTTTGAGCGTTAAGCACAATTGGCCGAACTAAATTAATAACTTTGTTACCTTTGAAAAAGGAGTAAATAACAAAGTTTATTAGTGCATACACTAAACAGTTTTAGCGAAAAACACTACGTAAAAAAATCTCTTGCCCTAATACGTAATTCTTTGAAGCATATAACGCCCCAATAAGCGGCGGATAATAGTTGGCTACAATTGTGAACGAAGTGAACGCAGCCAACTGTTATGCGTCCGACTTGATTGGCTTGTTATATACCCATTACGGCACATAAACCATCTCGACAGTAAATTTAAAATCAGCCTCATGCTCGGAAATGGATAACTGCATTACCAAGTCGCTAACTTCTTCTTTATCTGTCGACAAATCAACTAATGCCAGCCAGTCTCTACCTTGCCAAATATATACTGATGAATCCCAACACTTTTCAGATAACGGTGTAAGTTTTTCGCCGTAATCATCTATATATGCTCTCATCTGGCTGGCTACATCAGGGCTTCTTAACTCTGAATTTGAAATGACAGAACGTAAAACGTAATCTTCAGTGACCAATGCATCGACTATTTTAGCAATAGAGCTTCGCCATATAGGTGGTATTGGAAGTTCTACCTCTCCATTCTTTATAACACTATTCGTTTCCATTCAGCTCAGATCCATCAAAGGCATATAACGCCGCAATAAGCGGAAAATTATAGTTGGCTAAAATGTTTGAGGAACGAAAAACAGCCAACTGTAAATTTTCCGTTTGATTGCCTTGTTATATAAAACTTTTAAATACACTCGCCATATAGAATGAAAGTAAACAAGGACCTAAAGTACCGAAAATAGCAAATGAACCGAGTAAGAACCTTAGTATTAAACTATTGCCGTACTTTACTGTTTTACCAAATAGAACAGTACGTTGATCTTTTGGCCAATTTTTGAAAGTTATGAACCAATGATATGACCAATAAGAACAAGGAAATAATAAAAATATGCCGATTTTTAGCTCTAATAAGTAGCGCTGCTCAAATATCTCATCAAGTGATAAAGAAGCATTAACTATACTTTGATGTTCGAAATAACCAAACACAAAAGCGATAACAATTAAGAGAAGTGCTAATCGCCCTAAAACTTTATGCATGCACCAAACCTCCTTGTTTTATATAACGCCCATATTAAGGGGCTTTTTATAGTTTGCCAAAATGTGTAGCGCAGCGGAACCAGGCAAACTTTAAAAAGTCCCGCTTGAATTGCTTGTTATATGCAGCGCAATTTAAAACAAACACTACACGAATTTAAAGGCACCCGTTATAAAACGACCAACCGTGAACTTTTGAGCGTTAAGCACAACTGGCCGAACTAAATTAATAACTTTGTTACCTTTGAAAAAGGTATAAATAACAAAGTTTATTAGTGCATACACTAAACATTTTTAGCGAAAAACACTACGTAAAAATCTTTTGCTCTAAAACGTAATTCTTTGAAGCATATAACGCCCATATTAAGGGGCTTTTTATAGTTTGCCAAAATGTGTAGCGCAGCGGAACCAGGCAAACTGTAAAAAGTCCCGCTTGAATTGCTTGTTATATGCAGCGCCAGTAAAAACAAACACTGCTAGCACTTTAAGGCACCCGTTATAAAACAACCAGCCGTGAACTTTTGAGCGTTAAGCACAACTGGCCGAACTAAATTAATAACTTTGTTGCCTTTGAAAAAGGATTGAATAACAAAGTTTATTAGTGCATACGCTAAACATTTTTAGCGAAAAACACTACGTAAAAATCTCTTGCTCTAATACGTAATTATTTAAAGCATATAACGCCTTACTAAGCGGCGATAAATTGTTGGCTAAAATTGCGAGGAACGAGCACTAGCCAACTGTTTAGCGTCCGTTTGAGTAACTTGTTATAAGTACATTACACCAGAACGCCGTTTAACATTAATGCTGGTAGAAAGAATATAGATGAATACATTACTGAACCTGTTACAACTAATGCGCATGAGTAAAATAATGCTTGAGTAAAGTACACTTTAGGTTGAACAAATGAACTATTTTTGAATGCTACCGCACAAATACTAAGCTCAATTTTGACTTGCTCGATAAATGATTGAACCTTAAGAATTACAGGCTTGTAATATAGAACTAAAAAGCTAAATACTAGCTCAATGCCACCTATCTCCGACATAAGAATGAATTCAGGCGCAAATGGTACGACTAAACACATTAAGGCGATAAATATTCCTTTTTGAATAGTACTCAAATTTTTCCACATACTCATACTTTCCCTGTACTTATAACGCCCAATTAAGGGGCTTTTTATAGTTTGCCAAAATGTGTAGCGCAGCGAAACTAGGCAAACTTTAAAAAGTCCCGCTTGAATTGCTTGTTATATGCAGCGCAATTTAAAACAAACACTACACGAATTTAAAGGCACCCGTTATAAAACGACCAACCGTGAACTTTTGAGCGTTAAACACAATTGGCCGAACTAAATTAATAACTTTGTTACCTTTGAAAAAGGAATAAATAACAAAGTTTATTAGTGCATACACTAAACAGTTTTAGCGAAAAACACTAAGTAAAAAATCTCTTGCTCTAATGCGTAATTCTTTGAAGCATATAACGCCCTGTTAAGGGGCAAATTGTAGTTGGCTAAAATTAGCGAGGAACGAGCAAAAGCCAACTGTTATTTGTCCCGCTTGAACAGCTTGTTATACGTATTATGCACTAACTAAATAGCCAACCAAAAAACACGCCTACACCATACCAAAACAAAGACACTGCAACCATTACTAAGTAGAGTGACATGAATACTTTAATAGTGGGTAATGTCTCAATAAAACCCAATACCAAGGGGGTTCTAGAGTCTTGCATATTAGGGTTTAAATGATTTGACCACATCCTTTTAGTTATTCTGAATAAAACTTGTATCAAACCGCCAAAAGTAATTGCAAGAATGATTGAGAAACCAATAATCCCCCAATATACAACCAAAGCTATCGAAGCTAAACCTACACCAAATGTATATGCCAAATAAGGAAATGTTACTTTCTTTTCTTGCTCTTCTGATACTTCAATAATTTCTGCATCCATTCAATGAACTCCTGACTATCAATACGTATAACGCCCATATTAAGGGGCTTTTTATAGTTTACCAAAATGTGTAGCGCAGCGGAACCAGGCAAACTTTAAAAAGTCCCGCTTGAATTGCTTGTTATATGCAGCGCCAGTAAAAACAAACACTGCTAGCACTTTAAGGCACCCGTTATAAAACAACCAGCCGTGAATTTTTGAGCGTTAAGCACAACTGGCTGAACTAAATTAATAACTTTGTTGCCTTTGAAAAAGGTTTAAAAAACAAAGTTTATTAGTGCATACATTAAACAGTTTTAGCGAAAAACACTAAGCAAAAAAATATCTTGCTCTAAGACGTAATTCTTTAAAGCATATAACGCCCAAATAAGGGGCTGATTAATAGTTTGCTAAAATGTGTAGCGAAGCGAAACCGAGCAAACTGTTAGCAGTCCCGCTTAATTTTCTTGTTAGGTTACTTGTTCAACTGAATCCACTGTAACTTTACCTACAAGTTGTTTACCTTCAAAAACAAACCATTGGCAATTAGGTTTGAAATGAGAAAGTTTTTGCTTTGAACAAATAACATGAATTTCGGACGCAACAGTTTTATTTGGAAAGCATTCACCATTTTCGAACTCTACGAATCCCATGAAGAAATCCTTTTGCCCCTCAAATTGATGACTAGGTCGATAAGCTGCGTTTCCAAGTGAGCGCCTCGGATTTTCGGCACTTTTAAATAGCTGAAACTTTCCTTTTACGCTGAGCTCAATTAATTCATCCATGTGCTTTGGTAACCTAACGCCCTGTTAAGGGGCTGATAATGTTTGGCTAAAATGTGTAGCGAAGCGAAACCGAGCCAAACTTTAGCAGTCCCGCCTTGAACAGCTTGTTATATTTTGCTGTTCACCAATTCTTTAAGTCTGTGCCTAATGATACCGTTATAATATAAAACCCAACCATCACTTAGCTCAATATTACATTTTATGTCTATCGCGTCGGAATAAATTAATGCAGGTGAACAGTAAGGGTAATTTAAACCGCCTTTGACAAATGAAATGTTGTAATAACGCTTAAATCTTTTTTCTGCACCAATAGAGTAAAGCCTTGCACCTATTTTTGTTTTAAAAGCTAGTTTTAACCCTTTGATACTTGAGCTAGTTTTCTGCTCTGAACTTTTAGTAAACTTTGCATCAAATTCACTTAATTGATTTTTATTTAATGTAAAAAAGGTTAATGATTGGATCGCATAAGGCGGCAAAGCAAAGTTTATTGAGCAACAGCTAACAGTAATAAATAGAATGATTAAAAAATACTTCAAGTAATCTCCGTACCACCGAAAAATATAACGCCCTGTTAAGGGGCAAATTGTAGTTGGCTAAAATAAGCGAGGAACGAGCAAAAGCCAACTGTTATTTGTCCCGCTTGAACAGCTTGTTATGGAGATTGTAGCTCCTGAATTCATTGAATATATGCATCATTTAACTTCTTTGAGGCATGATTCATATTTTCTATCGCTTTGTGATTAAATTTTTGAAAATTGTTGAGATACCATTTCCCAAAATCAGTTTTATAAAATTTAATTAGTTCTGATAATTCTTCGTCTGTAAATGCAGACAGCGACTGCTTGTAAGCATTAAATATTTGTTCACGTCCAAGCTTGAACACATCAGAAAATTTTCTATCTACATTTTCAGACGAAATTGAGGGATACAAACGAACTGCCTCGTTACGATATTGCTCTATAGCGGCCTTTGTAATACTTTCTATTTCAAGATATTTTAGAAATTCGGCCTCATTTTTTATTCGGTCAAAAGCACTTACTTCTACAATGAAAAAACTAAATATTAAACACAAAACTCTGATGTGACTCATATCCCTGGATATCTCCATAACGCCTTGCTAAGCGGCGCGAAATAGTTGGCTAAAATGTGCGAGGCACGAGCGCTAGCCAACTGTTTAGCGTCCGTTTGAGCAACTTGTTATGTGGCCACTTATTTGAACCACTTCTCTAATTCTTGTTTAGTTGCTGATGGGTGTGAAAATATTCCTTCATCCAACGCATCTATAAATGAATCTGCATCTTCTGCTGATAAACCAGTATCAGCGTAATTTAGCACTTTAATATTTTCTATAAGTGTAAAAGGCTGTGCTGTATACATTTGATATAACTCCATTGGCTCTGACATACCTTTAGCCCACGATTTTATAAAATAGACGTCTTGCTTATTACCATTTGGAAGAGTAATTAAGCCATCTTGTACATAAGCCCAGCTATCAGATTTTTCTGACAAAGAGCTTAAAAACTCTTGTCCAAGAATAACAGCTTCTTCTTGTGTGTCAGCTTCAAAAGTTTTAATTGATCGGTTTTCACCTTCTTGTAATTCACTACCAATCAAAACGCTATGCGCTAAAGCTAGACCGATAATTTTTCCTACTGCACCAGAAATCAATTAATACTCCTTGCCACATAACGCCCTGTTAAGGGGCAAATTGTAGTTGGCTAAAATGTGAAGCGAAGCGGAACCTAGCCAACTGTTATTTGTCCCGCTTGAACAGCTTGTTATATGCGTCTTCATATATGTAAATATCTTCACCAAAGAAAAATGGACGATATATTTGAACATTTATGTTGGAGCCAACAATGCAGCGCATTTCACATATTACGTTTACTAAACCTATACCTTCAATCATTAATTTAGCTTTTGGTAAACTTGATCTCCCTCGTGAGACTCCATAAGTTTTGTAGTATGTTTTTTTAACAACTCCTTTTGTTTCGCCTATATATTTCCCATCAAATAACGAAAACTGAAATATAAATGGAGAAAGCACTACACATATTATAATTAGTAAGTGAATTCGATATCGATGCCAAAAATCCATAGTTTACACTTGAGCATATAACGCCCCACTAAGAGGCAAAAAATAGTTGGTTATAATTAGCGACGCAGGAGCAAAACCAACTGTTTTTTGTCCTGCTTCAGTGGCTTGTTATGTTTAAAGTATCAAAGCAAGTAATATTGCTACTGAAATACCTCCTTGTATTACTGCCCCTATAGGGTTCGAAGGAGGCTGCTCACAATTGTTTTCCAGCCTTTGGTTCTCATTTTCGGTTGAGTTGTTATCTTTACCACTAATATTACATTCAATTGTTGGGTGCTCATTTTCATAGTTGCTTCCATGATTATTAGATGCACATGAAATACAAAGAAATACCAGAAAAATGCAAATATACTTCAAAATTTCACCTTAAACATAACGCCTCGTTAAGAGACAAAAATTTGTTGGCTAAAATTAGCGACGAAGGAGCAAAAGCCAACTGTTTTTTGTCCTTTTAAACGACTTGTTAGGCGTAATTTATACATTACTTTGAATTCTCCAATTTAAAATATAATCCGGAGCTACCCCGTTAACAACAAGAAATTCTTTATGTTTTTCAATGATATCAGTGATTAATTCAAACTTTGGAATTAATTCAGCACCATTTAACAAATATTGTTTGTTATAGTAATTGTATGAATACACTTCGCATAAATCATTTAGTGAATATTCATCAATTGGATCATAAGACTCTTCAAGATTCTCGATATACAACTCTAGACTTGTAATTACATTTTCAAATAAGCTCAAGTCAGCATGTTGAGCACCTGCCAACCTGACATGGAAATAGTTTACATTACTTGAAAATTGACCTCGGTTCATCCTTTACGCCTAACGCCCAATTAAGGGGCTTTTTATAGTTTGCTAAAATGTTGAACGAAGTGAAACCGAGCAAACTGTAAAAAGTCCCACTTGAATTACTTGTTATGTGTTTGGTGCACAACCCTGTTCTTTTAACACGCGCTTAGTTGATGCAGGGTTATTTTTTAATGCCGCAATTGGCCTTATTGGCCGAGAAACAAAATTCCCACCACAGTTTGGACATTGATTTTTTAAAATTCCTTCAACACAACTTGTGCAAAAAGTGCATTCAAATGTGCAGATATGAGCTTCAGTTGATTCTGGAGGTAAGTCCTTATCACAACATTCGCAATTTGGTCTCAGCTCTAACATTAAGAACTCCATTTTAGAAAAACACATAACGCCCAAATAAGGGGCTGATTAATAGTTTGCTAAAATGTGAAGCGAAGCGGAACCGAGCAAACTGTTAGCAGTCCCACTTAATTTTCTTGTTAGGTGATGTCTACTCGAACAGGTTTATTTTCTAAAGTTAAAAGGATTTCCTTTTTATCTGTAACCACCAAAAAAGTGCCTGATTCCTCTATCCAATTTAAATCCAATACACCATCAATACAATCATCATGAGTCCCATCATCCATATCACTTTCTGAGTATTCCAGTATGGAAGAACAAATAATACGAGAATGAGGCTTAAATTCTTTTGAATCTAAAGCGAACTCAATAACTAACTCCCTTTTATCAATGTCATACACAAGCTTAGTTATATATGGGGAGCAATTTGGTAACCATTCGTCGAGATTGTGCAAGATTATCCTTAATCACCTAACGCCCACATTAAGGGGCTTTTTAATAGTTTGCTAAAATTGTGTAGCGCAGCGAAACCGAGCAAACTTTAAAAAGTCCCGCTTGAATTGCTTGTTATATGCAGCGTAATTTAATACAAACGCTACACGAATTTAAAGGCACCCGTTATAAAACGACCAACCGTGAACTTTTGAGCGTTAAGCACAACTGGCCGAACTAAATTAATAACTTTGTTACCTTTGAAAAAGGATAAAAAAACAAAGTTTATTAGTGCATACACTAAACAGTTTTAGCGAAAAACACTACGTAAAAATCTTTTGCTCTAATACGTAATTCTTTGAAGCATATAACGCCCCAATAAGGGGCTGATAATGCATGGCTAAACTTGTGTAGCGAAGCGAAACCGAGCCATGCTTTAGCAGTCCCGCTTGATTGCCTTGTTAGGTGTTTTTTACCCAACCGATACTAAGTAAATATCTATTTCCTTTTTCTACTTTTGATACTTGGTGCACGCTGACATCTGGACGAAATAACTTAATGCGCTTAGTTTCAAATATCGGATTAGTACACCTAAATTCCCCGCCAACTTCAGCTTTAATTAACACTATGTTTAGACGAAAATGTTTCCCCGATTTAACTTTATCAGTATGTGGTGCTATTTCGCTTCCTTGTGGAAATTTAAGCAAATAAGTATCAAATTTTATAGGCCAAACCGCTCCACAAAGTAACATTTTGTCGTAGCCTGATTGTTGCCTACCTCGTTCCCAACGAAATAATTTTCTCAGAATTGACATACAGACTCTCGAAACACCTAACGCCCAATTAAGGGGCTTTTTA
>NZ_BAAJLV010000006.1:0-193120 GCF_057548755.1 Colwellia aquaemaris
TGCAGTAGCGCCGATGGTAGTGTGGGAGTTCCCATGTGAGAGTAGGACATTGCTAGGCTCCTTTTCAGAAAACCCAGCTTATGCTGGGTTTTCGTCCCCGTGGAGGGGTTCCCGAGTGGCCAAAGGGATCAGACTGTAAATCTGACGGCTCCGCCTTCGGTGGTTCGAATCCACCTCCCTCCACCATCATTCATAAAGCCCGTAACAATAGTTACGGGCTTTTTTGTTTCTCGATTAATATCTCTATAATGCTCAATCGTTAAACACCATGCTTCTTACAAAACTATCCTTTATTTTCAGAGTTACATATTAGATACAATTATTCCGGTTTTCAGTATTGTTGTAAGGAGATAAAAGGAGGAAAATCATTATGTAAGTAAATATTTTTTGGATTTAAGTATTTGATCTAAACGAAGTTTACTAATAGTGGGATTGAGGAGCGCCATCATGAAAGAAATACTAATTGTTGAAGATGATAATGTGGTGTCTCTAAATTTAAAGAATCAGCTGGAAAGCAAAGGATTCGCTGTAACACAAATATTTAATGGTTCAGCCGCGTTGCGTAAAGTCATTAATAGCTTCCCAGACTTGGTTTTGTTAGATATTGGCTTACCTGATGTTAATGGTTATGAAGTTTGTAGACAGCTTAGGGAATTTTATCAAAGGCCAATTATTTTTATTACAAGCCTTGAAGATCATTTAGCAGAGATTAAATGCTTTGAAGTAGGTGCTGATGATTTTGTCTTGAAAACTGCACCATTTGAAGTACTTTATCAACGAATAAAGCGTTTAGGCTTACGACCAATTGAATATAAGCCCGCTGATATTCTTGAGTTTGGGGAATTAAAATTTATTCCAGATGCGACAGATTGTTTTTATCAGTCAAAACCTTTGGGATTAACACAAGAAGAGTATGAGTTATTCTATTTCATCGCAACTAAGCATAAAAGCACTGTTTCTAGGCAAATTATTTTAAAAGTATTAAAAGGTGCAGACTATGATGGTGTTGACCGCTCCATAGATATTAAAGTAGCTAGAATTCGCAATAAACTTAAAGCTGTTGGCCTGCCTGCTGCTGTTATTCAATCAGTTCGCTCAAAGGGCTATCAATTTTGCTTCGAAATGGTTGTTGAGCAATTAGCAGAGTCTTGATTATAGCTAATGTGTTCGTATTATTGAGATAATGAATTAGACGCCAGCAGTATCATTGCACTGTTGGCGTCTATACTGTATTCTGCACCGCCGTTTGATATTGACTCAACCCCCTGCGAGAAGAGTATATTCTATGAGTTTTACCGAGTTAGGTTTATCTGCCCCCATTCAAAAAGCTATTGCTGATAAAGGGTACACAGAGCCGTCACCTATTCAAGCTCAGGCTATTCCTGCTGTGCTAGATGGCAAAGACGTTATGGCTGCCGCGCAAACGGGTACGGGTAAAACAGCGGGTTTTACTTTACCTATTTTAGAGCTGCTGTCGAAGGGTGAACAAGTTAGAGCCAATCAAGCGCGAACCTTGATCATTACGCCAACTCGTGAGCTTGCAGCACAAATTGCTGAAAATGTCGAAATGTATGGGAAAAATTTGCCATTGAAGTCGACGGTGGTTTTTGGTGGGGTAAAAATAAATCCGCAAATGCAACGTTTACGACAAGGTGTTGATATTCTTGTTGCTACACCTGGTCGCTTGTTAGATCTTTACAATCAAAATGCTGTGCGCTTTGACCAACTTGAAATATTGGTGCTTGATGAAGCTGATAGAATGTTGGATATGGGCTTTTTGCGTGATATCAAAAAGATTTTATCGCTTTTGCCAAAACGTCGCCAAAACCTTTTGTTCTCCGCAACATTTTCTCCTGATATTCGCGAACTTGCAAAAGGCTTAGTGAATAACCCTGTGGAGATATCAGTAAGTCCAAAAAACACTACAGCTGAAACAGTTGAACAGTTAATTTATTCGGTCGATAAAAATAAAAAGTCGCCTTTACTCATCCATTTAATAAAGACTAATAACTGGCAACAAGTTATTGTCTTTATGAAAACTAAACATGGCGCTAATAAATTAACGAAGCAGCTTGATGTTGCCGGAATTAAAGCGGCTGCTATTCATGGTAACAAAAGCCAAGGAGCAAGAACGAAAGCGCTAGCGCAATTTAAAGATGGTAATATCAATGTTTTGGTTGCTACTGATATTGCTGCTCGCGGTATTGATATTGACCAATTACCACAAGTGGTTAACTTTGAATTGCCAAATGTTCCTGAAGACTACGTACATCGTATTGGCCGAACTGGGCGTGCCGGCTCAAGCGGTCACGCAGTTTCATTAGTATGTGCTGATGAGATGGATCTGCTAAATGATGTACAACACGTTATTCAAACCCATTTGCCAAGAGCGATCGTTGCAGGTTTTGAGCCTGTTCATGCGTTACCTGAATCACGTAAGCTAAGACCATTAAAAGCGAAGAAGCCTAAAAAAATTAAGCAGGTTAAAAAAGAGCGTGTAGAGCATAAAGACGGACAACGTTCGGGTGATAATGCTCGCGGTCATAAACCAACAGGAAAGAATAAGCGCCATACTGGTAATAAATCGAATAACCCTTACGCTAACAGCCCAGGAAAAAAACAAGGCAATGGTGGCGTACGTTGTCGAATTAACGCAAGTTCAAGCTAAGCGACATTAAATTATCTGTAAAATGCCAACTTAGCTTGGTATTTTGTTTTATAAGATTGTTACTTTTTTTGCGCCAGCAGTTTATCGAGGTTATTGGCAAAGGCTTGTCTGTCTGCTTGGCTTATTGGCGCAGCTCCACCCGTTTCTATGCCGCTTGAGCGCAAGGTATCCATAAAATCTCGCATGTTTAGCCGTTGTCGAATATTACTTTCTGTATAGAGCTCACCACGAGGGTTTAATGCCAAGCAGCCTTTTTCGACTACTTCCGCTGCTAGAGGAATGTCTGCAGTAATGACTAAATCTTTAGCAACGGCTCTTTTGACTATTTCATTGTCGGCAACATCAAAGCCTGCACTGACTTGCGTGAAACTAATAACCTTTGACGGTGGTACTTTTAAGTAATGGTTAGCAAGCAAGATTGTTGGTGTTTGTGTGCGTTCGGCAGCGCGAAATAATATTTCTTTAATCACTACCGGGCAGGCATCGGCATCAACCCAAATTTTCATGGTATTCCTATAAATTTCTTCAATGACTTAACTAGTGGTAATGTACCTCTAAACACTATGCATTGTAAGCGCTGTCATGTCTTCGTTAAAATGCGACTTTATAACAATTAGGAAAAATTATGAACCAACCGCAAAGAGATATCACTTTAAGATTTTTAGCTGAACCACAAGACGTGAACTTTGGTGGTAAAGTTCACGGCGGTGCAGTAATGAAATGGATAGATTTGGCGGCATATGCATGTGCTGCGGGTTGGAGTGGCCGCTATTGCGTTACCGCATATGCTGGTGGCATACGGTTTGTTGCCCCTATTCATGTTGGAAGTTTAGTGGAAGTTGAAGCGAAAGTTATTTATACCGGCAATTCCTCAATGCATATTGCCTTAGAGGTTAACGCTTGTGACCCAAAATCGCTTAATCGTAGGTTAACCACCCATTGTATTGTGATTATGGTTGCAGTTGACCAGAATGGTCAGTCTGAGCGTGTACCGCAATGGATTCCTGAAACTGAAGATGACAAAAAGCAGCATGCCAGTGCAAAAAAATTAATGGAAATGCGCAAACAAATCGGCGAAGAGATGCAAATTTTTGTAGAATAGGCAGATTAAATGAATTGTCATTTCTGATAGGAATTACCGTGTTAGAGCCCGCAAAAGTAAAACAAGTACTGCAAATGGATGATAGCCAACGAGCGACTTACTTCTTGAAGGAAGTGGTTGCGAATAATCAACTTTGGATATTAACCGATGAGCATGGCTGTGTGATGCTAAATACTGAAGATGAAGATTGTGTGCCAGTATGGCCTAATCAAGAATTTGCTCAAGCCTGGGCAACGGATGAGTGGCAAACTTGTCAGCCAGAAGCTATTTCATTGAATAAATGGTTTAGCCGATGGTCACATGGTCTAGCTGATGATGAACTTGCTATCGTTGTTTTTCCAAACCAGAATGAACAAGGTTTAGTGTTTTATCCTGATGAACTTGAGCATGATCTTAAGCAGCAACAATCAAAAATTAAGCGATAAATTAGCATGAGTTTTTCTTCTTTAGCACTAGATAAATCGTTAACTGACGTTGTAAAATCATTAGGTTACGAGCAACCCACACCTATTCAACAGCAAGCTATTCCTGCTATTTTAGCCAATAAAGATATTATGGCCGGGGCGCAAACAGGTACCGGAAAAACAGCGGCTTTTGCTTTACCTATTTTACAACGTTTAAGTGGTAATATTCCGCCACAAAGGCCTATACGAGCGCTGGTATTAACGCCAACCCGAGAGCTTGCACAGCAAGTCTACAAAAGCTTTGTTCGTTATGCAGAGAATACTGAGCTTAATATTGCAGTGGCTTATGGTGGCGTTAGTATTAAGCCACAAATAGCGGCCATAGAAAAAGGCGCTGATATACTTATTGCAACGCCTGGGCGATTGCTTGATCACATTATTAATGGCAGTGTTTTACTCATTCATCTTGAAACCATTGTTTTTGATGAAGCCGATAGAATGCTAGATATGGGCTTTAAAGATGAAATTGACCGAATTCTCAATAGGCTGCCACCAGAGCGGCAAACTCTATTATTTTCAGCAACGTTTGATGACGCAATTTTTAAGTTAAGTAAAACCTTACTCAATGAACCTGAGCTGATTGAAGTTAGTGAGCGAAACGCTGCCGCTGCGAAAGTTGAACAAATAGTTTATACCGTTGATAGCGATCGAAAACGTGAGTTAACCTCTTTTTTAATAGGTTCGAAAAACTGGCAACAAGTACTGATATTTACTCGCACTAAGCAAGGTGCTGATGCCCTTGCCAAAGAAATGTGTAAAGATGGTATTAAAACTCAATCAATTCATGGCGATAAATCACAAGGGGCTCGCGATAAAGCGTTAGCTGAATTTAAAGACGGTAAAACGCGAGCTTTAGTTGCTACAGATGTTGCCGCTCGTGGTATCGACATTAATGATTTACGCCATGTGATTAATTACGAATTACCCTATATTGCTGAAGATTATATTCATCGTATTGGCCGTACTGGTCGAGCTGGCAATGATGGTTTAGCGGTTTCTTTAATGAGTCCGTCAGAAACCTGGTTACTTGAAGCCGTAGAAGAAGTGCTTGATAGCCGGTTAATGCAGCAATGGTATCCTGGCTATGAGCCTGATCTTACTAAAACAGACGCGCCTGCTCGCAAAAATACTTTAGGTCGACAAAAGAAGCAGGGGCGTCAGAAAGCCTTTGGTGATAAAAGTAAATCAAGATCTAATCGACAACGTCGACGCTAAATTAGTCGATAACAATATTCTCTAACCGATATTGATGAATTGGTACTTACTTTAATGGCCAATTCATTAATATTTTTGCGCCACCAGCGTCGTTATTAGCTACTGAAAATTGGCCGCCATGGTTATGAATAATTTCAACACAAAGTGCTAGACCAATGCCTGAGCCATTGTTTTTGGTGGTATAAAATGGTGTTAATACATTGTCGAGGTTGGCAAAGCCAGGGCCAGTATCGTTTACTTCTACAATTTGTAGGTCGTTGTGATAATAAACATTAATAGTTACTTCAATACTCGCTTGGCATTGCTGAGCATTTTTTAGAATGTTAATCATTACTTGTGTTAATTGTGCTCGATCACCAAAACATTGCTCATTACCTAGCATTGTGACTTTACAGCTTGCAGTGTCAACCATAGCTTTTGCTTCATCCAATAATTCATAAAACGAAAACCAATTTGTTTTTGGCACTGGCAGTTGTGTTAATCGGCTATATTCACTAATGAAGGTTAATAAGCGCTGACTACGTTGTTGTATACGACTTAACACTTTGCGAGTTTGTGTTTCATCTAACTGCTCAGCGCATAAAAGGGTATCTGTCATTGAATACATTGGCGTTAACGAGTTACGGAGCTCATGACTTAACACGCGGATTAAACTTTGCTGATTGTGACTTTGCTGCTGGTTTAATAGCGGTGAAATATTAATAGAAGTAAACAGCCATTGTTTTTCTTGGCTGTTATTGAGTTGATAACTGATGGTTTGGCTTTGCCATTTGTCATTAAACTTTTCATGCTGTAATTGCTCATTTTCCAAATGAAAACCTAAAGATTGTGCTGAACTATTAATAAGCATTGGTTGAGCAATTTGCTGATTCATTGCCTCATTGCGATAAAGCAGTTTTAGTTGCTGATCAAACAAACAAACAGGTATTGGCCACGAGTCTAAAATATTACTGATAACATGGTTAAGCGATTGTTGTTCTCTATTTTGATTTAGGCGCTTAATCGCTAGTTGCTGAATTTGCTTTTGAAGATCTAACAATAAGTTATCAGGATGTTGCTTTTTAAAGGCGAGGTTAGTTTCATTTTCAGCTAACACTTGCGTGTAGGTTGTTAGCTGCATAATGGTTTGACACCAAAAATGATAGCAGCGCCAAGCTAACCAGATTAAAGGATAACTTAATGCGAAAACTAAGGTCACTATGGCAAGAGTACTCCATGCCATTTGCCAAGTGAGGGCCGCTATTAAAGATAATATTGTTATAACGGTCAGACTTAAGCCGGTGACTAGCCACTTTTCATGACTCAAAGCTCTATCCCTAATTTACTGGTTTGCATCAAATTTTATATTAAATTTTTCTAAACGACGGTACAAGGCGTTACGTGATATTTCCAGTATTTTTGCCGCTTCAATAACATGACCAGAGGTGCTTGCCATCGCTTTCTCGATCAATTTACGCTCAGCAGTCTCTAGAGGCTGTAGCTCTACTTCTTGGCTAGCATTTGTCGTTGTATCTAGCAGCAGGTCTTGCGCTGATATTACATTTTCTAAAGTTAATAATACGGCTCTTTCAATGACATGTCCTAGCTCCCTGACATTGCCCGGCCAATGGTGACTCTTTAGCTTTACTATGGCTTGCTCGTCGAGTGTTAATGCTTGCTTGTGGTATTTTTTACTAAAGTTAGCAATAAAGTTTTCAGCCAAAGCTGGGATATCAGCTGGCCGCTCGCGCAGTGGTGGTAATGTGATCACTAGCGTATTAAGCCGATAGAGTAAATCCTGGCGGAATTCACCATTATTAACCAGTTGATTCAAGTCGGCATTAGTAGCACTGATTAATCGAACATTAGTTCTTTGCGTTTGGCTTGAACCTAAAACTTCGTATTGCCCTGATTCTAAAACCCGTAACAATTTAGGTTGTAAATTTAAAGGTAGCGAACCTATTTCATCAAAAAATAAACTGCCTTGGTCAGCAAGTTGAAAACGACCAATCCGTTGTTGCTTAGCATCGGTAAACGCTCCTTTTTGATGACCGAATAGTTCGCTTTCGAATAAATTATCTGGAATAGCCGCCATGTTTACTGAAATTAGTGGTTGATTACTGCGTGACGATAATTGGTGAATACGCTCTGCTAAAACTGATTTACCCGTGCCATTTTCGCCGAGAATTAATATGTTGGCATCAGTTGGGGCAATTTGTTTGATCAGTTGTTCAATAGCTTGCATGGCCGATGATTGACACACCCATTGCTGGTTTGTCGCTGGCAGTTGCTGGCTTTTGCTGAGCAATTGTCGGTAGCCTTGATGTTCTTGTTTAATACGCGAAAAGCTTAATTGCTGACTAATGCTATTAAGTAGTTTTTCTTTTTGCCATGGTTTTTCAATAAAATCACTAGCACCTTGTTGCAAACCATTTACCGCTAATTCAATGCTGCCCCATGCAGTCATCAAAATAACGGGAATATTGCTTTTTTCTAATTGTTGCAGAATTGCTAAACCTTCTTGTCCGCTGGTGGTATCACGACTAAAGTTCATGTCGAGTAAAATCAGATCGGGCTTTTGTCGTTCACTTTCAACAATAACCTCTTTTGCTGTACTAGCTTCAATGGTTTTGTAGTTGTTCGCTGACAGTAATAATTCAAGTGCAAGACGGATATCTTCGTCATCATCAGCAATTAAAATAGTGGCTTGCGGTTTGTGTGTATTCAAAAATGTTCCTTATTGTTTGCTATTAAAAATAGCGACACTCGACGGTGTTAGAGCCGCCGAGTGTAGCGTATGAATTTAGTAATATTCAAGAAAACATGCTTATTTAAGCAATGTTAGTGTTACTCTTCTCGCAATGCTTGCATTGGATCTGAACTAATCACGCGCCATGCAGGTGCGATGACCGATAACATTACAATAGCGATTAAGCTAATGTCTAAACTCGACATGGCCAGCCAATTAAATGAAGGTAAAATGTCAAGCTGTTGTTCTAATGTTTGGTAAACAAGTACTGAAATTACAAAGCCTAAACCTAAACCTACCACTAGCATCCATAACGCATCTTTTAAAATGAAGCCAACCAATTTCATTTGCTTAGCGCCTGTTGCCATACGAACTGCCAGCTCATACTTGCGCTGATTGGTGGTCATTTGTGTTAACCCAGCAACACCAATAGCGGCTAAAAACAATGTTAGCAGAGTCATGATTACGACAATCCACATACTGAGGCGTTGTTCTAATGTTTGTTCATCCCAAACTTCTTCCAATGAGCGAACAGATAGATTCCCAAGGCGAGGAAATTGCCGTGCTAATTCATTTTCTAACATAGCTGTTGTTATGGTTTGTCCGGCTGGCATCATGACGGCAAAGTTTAACAATGTACTATTGATTCGGTGCGAATAAATAGAAGGGAAAGACAAGGCTTCTGTAATACCTGTTCGGCTAATAGTATTACGGCTAATACCATTAATAATTGGCTGAACGGCATTTTCTCCACGATTTAAGGCCACAGTTTTACCGATAATTTCTTGATAACTCAAATCAGGAAATATGGCTTTAGCCATGTTTTCATCAATAACAATACGATTTTCGTCGTTATCAATTTGGGCTTGCGTTAAATTAGCCCCCGCGAGTAATGGAATTTTAAAAGCACTAAAATATTGCGCGCTTAATGGCTTCATTTGATAAGTAATACGTTTGCCGCCGTTTTCTTCCGAGCGGTATCCCGACAACCTTATTTCATTAGATAGAGGAGCACTAGAGTTGACGATAACTTTACTGTTCGCAACTTTACTTTCAATAACGGAAGCAATATCAGTTAATAAGCGATTCATTTCACTGTCGTGGTAATTTTCAGTATCTGCTGTGAGCTGTTCACGCCATTCTTCATCGTTAATGAATAATTCGATGCTGTAGCTGTTGCCAAGCTCATAGCCGACTTCACGGTATACTGACTGATAGCTTTGTAGAGCAACCATTATTGAAGCTGTTAACAACACTGAGGCGATAGATAACTGAGAAACCATTAATACTTTGCTAAGCCATTGATTACTTTGTGCTTGAATGCCTTTGCCGCTGCTGTTGAGGTTATTGGAAATAGCGTGCTTGTTAATATCAACTAGCGACAAGGCGCTAAATAAGATGTTTAAAGCAATGATAATTAATAATGACATTAAAATGGTGAGTGTATTGATACCGATATCGTCAATCATAGGTAGGCTATCGCCGGCAATTAACGGTAAGCTTTTAATTGCCCAGCCAGCGACAAGTAAACCAACTGTGGCAGACAGTAAAAAACTCGGTAAATTTTCTAGAAAAACTAATGCTCTAACTTTAAACAAGCTGGCACCAAGACTGATTTGTATCGCAAATTCTTTGGTGCGACTTTGATAATGGGCAATAAATAAGTTCAGTAAATTTAGTGTTGCCATAAAAAGCAAGCCACATACAGCGAAAAATAACGCAACAATAAGATCTTCGGTATCGCCGAGTAAATTGCTGCGATAGGGAACTACGTTAACCACTTTGTTCATGCTATTCATAAAGTTTAGTGTTTCTTGTAAGTTATCGTTGTTGATGTTTTCTTTAACGTAGTCGAGTAACCACTGTTCCGTTTGTGCTTGGCTTGGAAGGGTTATGGTGCCGCTGGCGCTTTTATTAACTAAATAGCTAAGATCATTTCGAATAGCACCTACATCTGCAGGTTGAGACAAAGTTGCTTTTAGGTCAGTAATAAACCAGATTTGTTGTGGTAATATGACATCGTTACTGGCAACAGACATAACATCTTCAATGACACCTGCAATAATATAAGATTGACTATTAACTTCTAACTGCTTACCTAAAACTGATTTTGCGCCTGAAAATGCGTATTGCCATAAGCTCTCAGATATCCACACATTTTTTTCAGGTGCGGGTTTAGTTGTGTTGTCACCTAGAATTAGATTGGTTCCCAATACATCGAGAATATTGTTTGATGCATTGTATTGTGTTGTGGGGTACACGACATTGTCGATCACAATATCTTGCTCAGAGGGTGAAATGCCCGCCCACTCACCTAGTTCGGGAAATGTTTGCTGGAATGAAGCTAACCTTCTCATATTCCAATATGAAATACTCAATACTTTTGATGGTTTAAAATTAAACTCAAATGTTTGTAATTGTGCTTCATTTTTCACCCCTTGCAGTGGCTGGTATAGCAGGGTGGAAGAGATAGCAATAACACTTAACACTGCACCTAAAGTAAGGCCCAAAGTCAGAATTAATGGAATGCTCAATTTAGGCAAAGAAAAAACACGGGCAATACCGCCAATAAGCGATTTTTTAACTAAGCTCATGCAACCCCCTGCAAGTTCTTTTCGCTATTAATTTGCGATACAATTTTGCCATCTAACAACTGAATTTGGCGATTTGCACAGCGAGAATAGCGACTGTCGTGGGTAACCATTACGATAGTTGCACCTTCTTTATTAAGCTTTTCTAATAATGCCATAACTTGGTCGCCATTTTTGCTGTCTAAGTTACCGGTTGGCTCATCAACTAATATCAGATCAGGGTTGCCTACTAAGGCACGAGCAATGGCAATACGTTGCTGTTGTCCACCAGAAAGTTGGTTTGGGCGGTAATTTTTGCGATGCAACATATCAACTTGAGATAGTACTTTTTCTACACGTTGCTTAATTTCTTCTTTGTTTGTTTTTCTGTGCTCTAGAGGTAATGCTATATTGTCAAAAACAGTTAAATGGTCAATAAGATTAAATGATTGGAAAACATAACCAATATGTTGATTTCTAATTTGTGTTCTTTGATCAACTTTTAACCCACGAGTGTCAATATCAGATATTTTATAGTCGCCTTCGCTGGCAGTGTCCATTAGGCCCATTATCGATAATAAGGTAGATTTACCACAACCAGAAGGGCCGGTGATAGCGACAAACTCGCCTTGGTTAATTGTAAGTGACACTCCTTGTAGTGCATGAGTTTCAATTTGTTGACCATCATAGTGTTTGTGGATATTTTTTATTTCTACAACTGTTTTCATTAGATTTCCTTATATATCCTGTACGTTATATCGTATTTTTAATTGGTTTAGTTAGTTTTGTTGAACTTACGAGCTTAAATAGCGCTAATGTTCGATAGTTAATTGTTGAAATTGGTTATATTTTGAAATGTCGTTACTGACAATTTCATCGCCTGAAGTTAGGCCGTCGGTAATCACTAGTCGCCCTTGTGAAAGCTCAGCAAAACTGACATCACGTTGGCTTAATGTGTTTTCTGCCGTTTTGACAAAAACAGATTGTTTGCTTTGCGGTCGGATACCTGAAACTTGGCTGATAAAGGTGGCATCTTTTTGATGTTTAACGAATACTTGTGCTGAAATAGTCAGTGATGGGCGTGCGTTAGAGGTTAGTTCGCCGTCAATAATAGCTTCTGCAAGCACTGAGCCATTGGTAACTACGCTTTCGATACGAGTGATATGTGCTGCAATTTTTCCTTTTTGGGTATCAATAATAACTGGCGCGTTTATATCGATTTGATCGGCTTGGTGCTGCGGTAGACGCAGTCGCGCAATTAACTGCTTGTTACTGCCAACTTTCGCCAATGATTCCCCTAGTTGTACACTTTGACCAAGTTCAACTTCTAAATTTTGTAATGAACCATCGATGCCTGCTTTCACTTGCATGTCGTCAAGTTGTTCTTCAAGTAATAATAACTGTGCTCGCTGTTGAGATACGGTAATATCACGTTGAGTTAGCTGATAGCTCTGCATGTCGATAAACTGTTGATACTTCTTTTTCTCGAAAGTCAGTCGTTTTGATTGCTGTTTTACGGCCAACTCTGCTCTTTGTAATTCAATTTTTGATGCCACACCTAAAGTCATTAAGTTTTCGTTAACTGAAAGTTCCAATTTGGCTTTTTCTATTTCAGCTTCGATATCGGCAATGCGGCCTTGATAGTCAAGTCGTTCACTTTGTTGTTCATACTTAAAAGCTTCACGTTGGGCTTCTAATTGTGCTAATTCACCGCGCGCCTGACTTACTTCTTGCTCTAGTTTAGGGTTAGAAAGTGTTAAGATAACCGTATCTGCACTTACTTTTGTGCCGGGACGCACAATAATTTCTGCAACTTTCCCTAGTGCTGGTGCGGTTAATAACCTTTCTCTTGCTGAAGCAAACTCGCCATAGGCATTACTATATATATCAACAGCACCGCTTTGTACTGTTTGTAGGGTAATTTCATTTGCCAGAATTGTTTTACTTTTAGTACTTGTGACAGCGTGGGCAGCATAAGCGATAGATAGAATGAATAATCCAAGGGCTAGCCACTTTTTCCATTGTGATTTTTGTTGTAATTCAATTTTCATGGGAGATATTTTTGTTGAATGTTAAATTCTGTATTGAAATATCCATACCAAAAAATAAAAACATTTATTTAACAGTTGGTTATTGTGTTTTCTCAGTTCTAAATACTATGGCTTTGTTCGGTTTTGAAGAGTGAATGTTCGGTTTTGAAGAGACTATAAGTACTGCAGATGAAAGGTAAGCTAAAGGATTGACACTATGAGTTGCTTAAGAAAATAGTCCCTAAATGCGTTGCCACATATAGGGACATACAGGTAGTGCTTAAAGTGTGAATAAATGAGCTACTAGCTCATTGTATTCAGCAAAAAAATTGTTTCTATCGAGTGACTTACTATTAATCAAGTATTTACCGTTAACCACCATTGTTGGAACTGTGGTAAGTTGTCGACTTTTAGACAGCTTATCTTGAATTTTCTTTTCTTTTTTAGCCTGACCGATCACCGAAAAGCTTTTCATACCTTTATCAAATTTATCAGCGTCTCCACCACTTAAAACAAAAATATTACGAATGTCTTTCTCATCAGAAATTGTAGCTCTGTCTGTTTGTAAGTATTTAAAAACAGCGCCTGAGAACTTTTTATCGATACCTGTTTTTTCAGCGACAATAAGAGCCTTAGCTAGCATAAATTGAATTTCTTCTGAGGTATGCCCCATAAAATCAACATGTACTTTATTGAACTTGGCTTGCTCTGGCATTACTTTTTTAAAGCCATCTAAGTAAGGTTCATAAGCTCTACAAGCTGGGCAATAGTATGAGAAGTATTCGCTCAGTTCAGGCTTTGCGGTTTTCTTTTCTGCAACAACAGTATAGTGAGTACCTTCTTTAAATGTTTTTGCTTGGCTGTTAAGTGACAAGGTCAGCAATAATGCTGTTGCTAGACTCGTTATTACTTTCAAATTCTTTTTCATGCTTAGATCCTAATTCTTATTTTAACGCGCTGGTGCTTCTAGGTATTTTCTAGATACGATTTTTCAATATAGACATTCCATTTTCGTATTTGTTCATTGTAACTGTAGAAAATAATGCATCAAAATAACCATTATTAATGGCGGGCGAGTATTAGGGTAAATTCATTGCTTTGGCCCAGTTGACTATTTGTAGGCCAATATTGTCATCCCAAACACCCGGTTTTCCAAGAAAGGAGTCTTTTGCCGAGGTATGGATTGTACTCCAGTGGTCAAGGCCTGGATATTTATGCAATTCGACGTGCTTGTTGTTTGCAGCCTGCAATGTTTGCTTGATCATGTCATTGTCAGCTTCTGACATGATCCAATCATTGGTGCCCCAACGAATTTTTACAGGCACTGATAATTTTTGCCACTCTCCTGAAAAATCAAAATCTTGTAACTGGTGATAATAGCTCATTGGGCGACCATACATATGGTTTTTGCCATGATAATTGTATTTAGTCAGATTAGGACTTTCATTTATGATTTCTTGGTAACTTTTCTTTTCAATCAGCATGCCGTAATACAAAGGTATATAAGCTAAATTCATTTGCTTATTTATTTTGCTTTCCGAGAGGCCTTGCATTTGCTTAATACGTCGCTCTATTTCAAGCATATGCTCAAACCAAGAGCGAAAGAAGGTACCATCGGCAATTACCCCGTTAGCTTGGTATTTATTTGCTAGGTAAGGAGCAATTGCGCTGCCCATGCTATTGCCATAGATGAGTATTTTTTCTGGATCAACATAGGGCAGAGATTTTAGTTGCTTTAATGCTGCTTCATAGCCAGCCAGCTCAGTTTTAAAGTCAGTTTGTGAACAGTTGCCTTCACTGTCGCCAAGCCCTGGTTTTTCGACTCGCATAACAATCATATTGCTCTTAGTTACTATGGTTTCCAATAAACGAGTGTAATTAGATTTTCGTGACGGCAATAACTCAATGCTAGAGCAACTTAAACCTTGGACAATAAATATTGCTGGCTGTGGTGTATTCGAATTCGGTTTGGTAATGATAACGCGCTGCATAAACCCACTAGGGTTCTGCAATGAATGATAACTTGTATCTAAGCCTAGATGTTGTTCGAAAGCCAATGCTGGAAATTCGACATTGGTTATTTGAACGTTACCCTTGCTAAGATAAGAAACCTTGTAGATAGCGTCAGCAGTTAGCGCATCGGTAACATCATACCAATCTTCATTAATATAAAATGGTTTGTCATTTACTTTCACGATGACATCATTAGTACGTAAACCTGCTCGGTACAGTGGGCTGGATTTTTTAAGTTGATTGATTTTTTTGCCAATATGCGTTGAGTTTTCAAGGCTTATAGTTGAAAACTTTGCTAGCCAACTTGCACGTCGTTTAAGGTTTTTTTTGGTAAAGCCTTGCTTAGCTTCAGTACTTACTTCACTAGCATAAGCGTTGGCTTTAGGAAGTGCTAGTAAGTTGATTAATAACAATGTCATAGTAAAAACTGTTTGCACACTATTGATTTTAATTACTGAAATTTTCATATAAATTTTAACCTTAATATACGATGAAGTACTTGCTTTTAAAGATGAGTGTATTCGTTAAGTTATTAATTTTGTTTTATATTTATATGAACCTTAAACATTTTTATTTAAAGATACTGGTTTTCATGATGAATATTTTTCAAATAGATAAAAATGCTAAGCAACATCAGCAAGCGTGTTATTTTTTGGGCTCGCGGCCGCTAACTCATGTTCTGTGTTGGTTGGTGTATTATCTTCTTTTTAGTGTGATTTGGATAAAGCCAGAAACAGGAGTATTCGCTTCTTTTTATTTAGAGTTTATTTTACTGCCTCTTAGAATGATGGCGGTATATTGCATGATTTATTGGCTATTGCCGAACTTTCTTTTAAAACGTCGATATCAGCAATTTTTTATGGGCTATCTTGTGTTGTTGATTGTATCTGGCTGTTTGCTGAGGGTATTTGATCATTATTTTTATCAACAACTGTTACTTAATGAAAGTGGTAACTTACTGTCGTTTTCATCGTTAGTGCGCAGTATTGTTTTGCTGAACAGTACGGTTGTCTTTGTCAGTATGCTTAAAGTTTTGCAGTTATACTTTATAGCACAGGATATGCACTCAAAAGTCACTACCTCGCCTTCGCCTGAAGATAAGAAAAATATTGATCCGATATTAACCTTAAAGGCAAATCGTCGTACTCATTATATAAAAACCTCGCAAATACTTTACATAGAAAGCATGGGAAATTACGTAAGTTATTTTCTCTCTAATAATGAAAAAATTGTGGTTTATAGTTCATTAAAAGCTAGTTTATTAGTGTTACCAGAAAATTTTATTCGTTTACAACGCTCATACGTAATCAATGTTCAGCATATTCAGTCATATAGTCATGAGAATGTTGTTATTAAAGGAGTGACTTTGCCCAGAGGCCCTGATATTTCCGATCACGAATTACAACCGTTAGTACTTGAATAAATGTTGTGCCATGATATGAAATATAACAATTGAATAGATACCTAAAATAAGGAAATAGCATGCGAAGTGATGAAATAGATTTTCAAATTATTGGCCAGTCAATGCAGTTGGTTGAAGTCACATTAGATCAAGGTGAAACTGTTATTGCTGAAGCAGGCGCAATGAATTATATGGAAGATGGTATTGCCTTTGAAACTAAAATGGGTGATGGCTCAGATGCAAACCAAGGCTTAATGGGAAAGTTATTTTCTGCCGGTAAACGTATGTTGACAGGAGAGTCGGTATTTATGACCCATTTTTCTAATCAGGATTATCAACGAAAAACGGTAGCGTTTGCAGCGCCTTACCCTGGCTCGATTATTAGTGTTGATCTTGCGGCAATAGGTGGTGGCGTAACTTGCCAAAAAGATGCCTTTTTATGTGCCGCACTAGGCACTAAAATTGATATCACATTCAATAAACGTTTAGGTAGTGGCTTTTTTGGCGGAGAGGGCTTTATTTTAGAACGGCTAGAAGGCGATGGGTTAGCATTTTTGCACGCTGGCGGAACAATCATTGAAAAAGAGCTTAATGGCGAAACTTTACGTGTTGATACCGGTTGTTTAGTTGGGTTTAGTGATGGTATTGACTACGATATTGAAATGACCAAAGGCTTAAAAAGTATGTTGTTTGGTGGTGAAGGCCTGTTTATAGCCACATTATCGGGCCACGGAAAAGTATGGATACAGAGTTTACCTTTCTCGCGCTTAGCTGATCGGGTTATTCAACATGCACCAAATATTGGCGGTAGTAATACTGGTGAATCATAGTGGCTTGTTTTTACTAACGATTGTCATGGCAACTGATGTAACGTTTTTGGGTTAATAGCTAACCAAGTAGCAGTTTATGCTACTTGGTTAGCTACTTTCTAATTTAAGCGCCATGTTTGCGTTGATTGTAGGTCTCTTTTGCGAGTATTGGCATCATTTGCAACATCATCAATAGACTGGCGGATATCTTCATTTACCGTTGCCCATAAATAATAACTGTGTTCAGTTATACCGCCGACAATATCAGAACAATTTATTTGCGTTATTTTATTGTGCAACTGTAATGGTCTTGCTGCACCATTATGACCTAGTCGATCTGGATTGCCCTTGGTGTAATCTGAAATGGACATTGCTAGATCGCCATTGTTGTAATAAACATTCACCTGACGCGCTAATTGTTGGATATTTGCCATTGACTGACCGCTTTCGAATACATTGTCATCAACATCAGGCGCACACATAAATATATGTTGAAATAGGCGCGGAAGGTGTTTTTGGTCATTAATTTCTTGTAATGAATGTAAGGCATGTTGGAGCACATAATTACCCATAGAGTGACAGAGTAGGTGCAGTTGTTGTCCACATTCTCGATACTTAGGGTTAGTGTGCTCAGGTGCTAATAATGTTAAAAAGTCGCGCAATTTTAAAAAGCCACGGGCGATAGCTAAACTGGAATCTTCAGCGTCTTTTCTATCCGATAAATAAGCTTTATTTTTCAACATATCGCCATTTGATGGCCATGAAAAAAGAAAAACTTGCGTGTCTTTTAACGAACTAATATCTACAGAGTGACGATTTAACATTAGTTCAAGCGCCATTGCCGATGCAACAGCTTCAAACCAATCTACATTAAAACCATGAATAAAAATGACCACATCTTTATTGGTTTCCATTGCTGATTTAAGCTCGTGAAAGGCGGTTATTGAGGCTAAAGGTTCATTTTTCGACTCTTTAAAGGCGATTATTGAGTGTTTCTCTCGAAGTTGCTCTGTAATATATTCTGCTAACCCTTCTCCGTCTCCGACCCGTTTATTAACTTTTTTAGTTAGAAACTTTGCTACTTTCTCTTGTGCAAGCTCTACGGAGACTTTTCCAAAGCGTAAATTGCTGGAACGATCACCACTGAAATTTTTGCCGTAATAACGCGGTGCCCAACGTTGGCCAACATGATTTCTATTGGTTGCGAAATATAGTGTTAACGTTATCATGAGAACATCCTATTCAATTGAAGTCCTAGATGATAAGTGTAGTAAATATTAGGTTGTGAGCAAGCTAGCTTTACTTAACTAACTTTGAAATATTTTGTCAGTTTACTGATAAAACTTGCTTTTGCGTGTGCGATATCTTCAGCACTGTAATTGATATTTAATACTTTAATACGCATTGAATAAGTTGCTCCATGTCCCCATGGCCACCATATCATTGCAAGTGCAGGTAATTCTTCTGTTGCTGGTCGTGTAAACACTAATTGCTCTTTATTAAGTTGAGCTAACTGGCCAAGTTCTTCTTTCAGTGCTTTTGGTGCTTTCTTAATGCTTTTTTTATTCCACTCTTCACTAAACAACTCACGAAGTTGCACTAAAATTCGCTCTTTTTTTTCCCAAGAGAATTCTGCTAATAGCGCTGACATTTTATCTTCCCAACGCCACTTTAGTTCATCACCAAGCGGTTGGGTAATTGCGTTAAAGATGTGCTCTGGTTGTTGCTCGCTTGTCACAAACATTCCTTGTTGTTTTAGTTACTATTATTGGAATGATTTGATATTAACATTTTATTTGCGCTTGTTAAGTTCTATCAACAATTATTGTAGCATTGAACTTATCAATACACTTTTGGCATATACAAGACTTGCCGGATAGCTCCTTAGGCACTTGTGCTAATAAATCACGTTTAATATCACTGGATACACACCAACATGGCTTGTCGTCATTTACACCACAAAGGTTCGTTTGTTGGCAGAGTGGGCATAATGTTTGATCTATAGATGATTGCATTGGTCAGCCGTTAATTTTAATTACTTAATAATTTCGTTGAATCACGAACAATAAGCGATGGCTTAAATACTTGCTGAATATTTAGCTTATCAATTTGATAAACTTCTTGTAGCACTAGCTTAGCGGCCATTTTTCCCATTTCATCGTTACCACAAACTAAGCCAGTAAACTTATGTTGTTGACTCATAATATGAGCAATACCTTCACTACCACCAGTTTCCTTAAAGTCAGCACTATAAAATAGCTCTTCTTTAAAAGGAATGTTGTACTCAGCTAAAGCCCGTTTATAGCCTTTAAAGCGCGCTTTGGCGTCAAATTTATATTGTGGCCCGGCGATACAAGTGATGTTTTTATGGCAAAGCTCTTTCTCGTGTTTTTTATCACTGACTTTTGCATTGCCATTCATCACGCATGATACTGTGGCAAGAGATACATTTGCTAATTCCGATACTTGGTCAATGGTTGTCATGATTGTCCTTGTATTTTCAATGGGCAATGCGAAAATTCAGCATTGAATAATATCATACCTAGTTGGGCATTGAAGCTCTATTAATGAAAGCTTAATGACTTATTTCAAGTAGTCGATGAGATGCTAACTCTTTACCTATTTGTTGGTTATTTTCACTACTGAGCTGCTCGGTAGAGTAACACTTTTAAATTACACATAGATTGTTAGTTGAAACGTTGCACGATTACAATTTGTTGCAGTATCAGCGTAGTTTTGCAACAGTTTCCCTTGCTGGGTTGGTTAAAATAGCACCAATTTAAGCTTAACTGAGCAGGGAGCAAAAAATGCTAACGTCTGTAGATATTAACTTCACTTTGAAAAAAGTGACCATTATTTATTATGGAGATGATTCGCTTGAATTGCAGCATAGTGTTGAGAGCTTTCCGCAATTAAAAACCGGTCGAGTAATAATCCCAGAAAGCTACAAACAAGATAAGTCGATTATTGCTGTTTGCGAAGGCGATGTTAATATTTTAAATAAATTTGGTGAAAGAATAGAGTTTCCTGATAATAGCCAAGCCGTATAACTTTATTTCAATAAGAAAAAGCAGTCTATTGGCTGCTTTTTTTTATTAGCTAACGCTGTTATCTAACGTTCTAAAGAGCAGTACTATTTTATAAAATGGTACTGCTCAAGTCATTGTTCTACCGCTGTTAAAATCGAAGTCTTGAGAGAAAGTTTTGTAATTTGTTATCGTTGATAATATTGGCGATGACTGACGTAATAATGCAAATTATAAAGTCTCGAACGGCGTTTAGCTCAGAGTCTAGTTTACTGTTATATTCGTTAACCCCTGAGGTCGTAACAACATTATAGGGAAACAGCCTTAGCAAGCTACATTGGTGGTCATGATCAAGTGGATACTGGTAGATTCGAGCGACTCGATGAAGACACTTGATAAACCAATAGCAACACAGTTTTTATCCCCGCCTTTTCTGCGTCGACCAGATTTGAATTTTATTACTCTAGGCTCTGTATGGCTTCGCCTTCGGTATTGTTGAGTAACAATGCTTTAGTATCATCATCCGCCAAATACTTACTGCAAAACTTAATCGTAGAGCATAAATACCAACAGGCGACCTTTAAGGTGAAAATATTCAATTGGGCAGATGCTATATGTTGGATGTTGTTTTACCTTTATCCCCGCTAACGTAGAGGCACATGGCTGCTGGTGAAGCGCTCACCGATGAACTTAGATCGCAATGGATGCAGTATTTACAGCGCTTTTTAACAATTAACGCTAAGCAAGAAACATCTATTGTTTTGGCACATTCAGGTTTAAAAAAAGTTCATCGTGATATGTTAAGAGCATCAGGCTTTAGGGCGCACTTTTTCTTGTTAGAAGGTAGTGAAAGTTTAATCGCAAAGCGCATGCAAAAACGCTCCCCGCACTTTTTTCCTGTAGGATTACTACATAGCCAATTTCAAACGCTTGAACATCCGAAACTATCACAGCAACAAGGTGAGGAGTTAGATGTTACTATCATTTGTATTGAGCAAAGTATAAATGCGATAGTAACGCAAGTTGAACATGCCGCGATAAAATTTATTGCAAGCAACGCATAACGTTAGTGGTGTAGGTGAAGTTTAGGGTTTCAGTATGAAAAAAAATAAAGTTAGTCATTTAACTAAAGCATTATTACTTAGTGGTTTGCCAATATTCGCCACAACAGGGCAAGCACTTGAAGCTAAACAAACAAAAGTAGCGCCGGTTATCGATGGCGTGATGGACTCATTATGGCAAACAGCAACATGGCAGCCTCTTAATCAGCATATTTTAGGTGACATGCCCAGTGCTGAAGACTTTTCTGGTCGCTTTAAAATCATGTGGGACAAAAACAAAATTTACCTTTTAGCGGAAATTCAAGACGATGTACTTTTTGACAGCCACCCAGATCCATTAAATGCCTATTGGGATGACGACTGCTTAGAAATTTTTATCGATGAAGACAGATCCGGTGGCGAGCACCAATTTAACTTCAATGCCTTTGCCTACCATGTAGCACTCGACAACCAAGCGGTTGATATCGGCTATAAAACTAAAGATGGCCAACCTGATTTTATGTTGCTCAATGACCACCTTAAAAGTGCATGGAAGCGTCAAGCTACGACACCACATAAACTTATCTGGGAAGTGGCTTTAGATGTTTATGATGACAGCTTTGATTACATCACCACTAAGGCTGGCACCAAAAAATTTAATGATGCAAAACCAGTGACATTAACTCCGAATAAAGAACTTGGCTTTATGCTAGCTTATTGCGATAACGATGGTAGCGCCCGCAGAGAACACTTTATCGGTTCTGTGGCGATAGAGCCTAAAAATGGCGATAAAAACTTAGGTTATAAAGATGCAGGTGTTTTTGCCCCGTTAACTTTGGTTGAGTGAGTAGAAAAGGAGTATTGTGCTTGTAACTAATAAGACATAAAACTATAATGAACATAAGCGGTTCTATGTATCCGTGAGGTGTCAGGCAAAGGTTAAATAAAATACTAAAACTCAAAATATAAAAACTAATTACATAAAATACTAAAACTCAAAATATAAAAACTAATTACATAAAATACTAAAACTCAAAATATAAAAACTAATTACATAAAATACTAAAACTTAAAATATAAAAACTAATTACATAAAATACTAAAACTTAAAATATAAAAACTAATTACATAAAATACTAAATATAAATTAAGCACCTAAAAGCCTGATAGTCATTAACTCCATTATCGCTACTTCAACTCAAAACACACATCTTGACCCTAAGTACTTAAATCCGCTACTGTTACTGGCAATTATCTTTATGTGAATACAGGAACATTATGGTTAATGTTGATGTGGTACAAACAATCGCCGCAGTGCCAAGTGAAGTGAGTAAAATATTACTCGATCATCAAAATGCCGGGCGGTTTTTTGATGCCAAGTTTTCAATTGCTAAAACCGCCGATGACGGTGAAGTTTTTGGCGGCAAAGGCGCTATTCGTAATTTAAACGTCGCAGGTGTTAAATTTTCTGAGCAAATATTGATCGCTAACGATAACCATATTCGCTATGCCATTGTTGGTGACCGTCCGCTGCGTGGTCATCAAGGTAATATCTATCTTGAAGAACAAAGTCCTTCTTCTACATTGGTTCGCTATACTATTGTATGTGAAGCGCCTAAATGGCTGCCTGATAAATTGGTTGAGTTTTTATTGTCACAAGCGATGAAAAAAGCCTTAGTTAAAATCAACAAACATTTTTTAGCGCTGGCGAATTAAGAGAAAACCTGTAATGAAAACATCCTACCTGCTAGCAATTGATCAAGGTACTACAAGCAGCCGTGCCATTATTTTTAATGCTGCTGGCGACTTAATTGCCAGTGCCTCAGAAGAGTTTGAACAAATATTTCCTGACGATGGTTGGGTTGAACATCAACCAAAAGCCATTTGGCAAACTACGCTTGCAACCTGTCGAAAAGTTATCGCTAAAAGCGCTTTGCAGGCTGAAGATATTCTAGCCATCGGCATTACTAATCAACGTGAAACTACTTTAGTGTGGGATAAAAGCACGGGGGAGCCGATTTATAATGCCATTGTTTGGCAAGATAGGCGTACAGCAGAGCGCTGTAAGAATCTACAGCAAAATGCAGACATTGTTGCTAAAGTAAAAGACAAAACAGGCTTACTGCTAGATCCTTATTTTTCAGCCAGTAAAATCGGATGGTTGTTAGATAATGTTGCTGGCGCTCGTGAAAAAGCAGAAGCCGGAAAGTTATGTTTCGGCACAGTGGACACTTTTTTACTTTGGCACTTAACCAAGGGAAAAACTTTCGCCACCGATGCTACCAATGCCTCTCGTACCATGCTGTTCAATATTATTGATAATTGCTGGGATGATGAGCTATTAACCCTATTTAATATTCCTAAAGCCCTGCTGCCAGAAGTCAAAAATAGTGCCGATGATTTTGGTGTTACGACCACAGAACACTTTGGTCAGTCAATTGCCATTAGCGCTATGATTGGCGATCAACAAGCAGCGTTAGTTGGCCAAGCGTGTTTTGAAAAAGGCATGATGAAAAGTACCTATGGCACGGGTTGTTTCGTGATGGTAAATACTGGCAAACAAGCGCAATACTCACAACATAAAATGCTAACCACCATAGCGTATCGCTTAGCTGGCGAAATAACTTACGCGCTTGAAGGCAGTATTTTTATGGCTGGTGCCACCATGCAATGGATACGCGATGGTATAAAACTAATTGATAATGTTGAACAAAGCCAAGCGCTTGCCGAGTCAATGACGGCAGAAAATCATGTTTATCTTGTGCCTGCGTTTACTGGCTTAGGCGCGCCACATTGGCAGCCTGATGCTCGCGGCGCCATTGTTGGACTAACACGAGATTCAGGCATTACCGAAATTGTTACCGCAGCTTTGGCCTCTGTCGCTTATCAAACCCAAGATTTATTAGAAGCGTTAAAACAAGATGGTATTGATACCACACAACTTCGAGTTGATGGTGGCATGGTGGTTAATGATTGGCTATTACAGTTTCTTAGTGATATTTTAAATTTAGTGATTGAGCGACCAAAAGTGATTGAAACTACTGCGCTAGGTGCGGCATTGCTGGCTGGCTTACAGCAAGGCTTATTCGAAAATGTTGAACAAGCGGCTGAATATTGGCAAGTTGAAAGTAAGTTCTGCCCTAAAATGAGCGAGGAAAGTCGCGCTCGTCATTATCAAGGTTGGTTAACGGCTCTAGATAAAGTGCTCGATTAGCACTCATTTATCTACGGCAAAACATCCTACTGTATAAATAAACAGTTTTAGCTGCTATGCTATGAAAAGATATTACTTTTAACTGTTTATTTACCGTATTTGCTTTGAAATTATATATTGCTGAAAAACCCAGTTTAGGCCGCGCCATTGCTGCGGCATTACCAAAACCACAGAAAAACCAAAAAGGCTATATTGAGCTAAGTAATGGTGATGTGGTGAGTTGGTGTATTGGTCATGTGTTAGAACAAGCCGACCCTGAACAATATGATGAGCAATATAAAAAATGGCAAATGCAGCATTTACCTATCATACCCACGCAATGGCAGTTAAAACCGAAAACCCAAACTCGTGCGCAGTTAACGGTTTTGCGAAAATTAGTTAAGCAAGCGGATGAAATTATTCACGCCGGTGATCCTGACCGAGAAGGGCAATTACTGGTTGATGAAGTAATTGATTTCTTAAAAGTATCTAAAACTAAAAAACAGCAAATTAAGCGTTTGTTAATTAGTGATTTAAACTTGCCGGCGGTTAAAAAATCTTTAGCAAACTTGCGTAGCAATCAAGATTTTATGCCTTTGTCTATTTCTGCGTTAGCGCGTTCTCGGGCTGATTGGTTATACGGCTTAAATTTAACCCGCGCCTATACCTTACAAGGCCAAAAGGCGGGCTTTAATGGCGTACTTTCAGTTGGCCGAGTACAAACACCTATTTTAGGTTTGGTGGTTAGGCGTCAGCAAGAAATCGACAATTTTGTAGCGAAAGAGTTTTACGATGTTCATGCCCATTTACAATCTGCCAACCAGCAAGCATTTATTGCCAAGTGGCAACCGAGTGAAGCGTGTCAGCCTTATATGGATGAAGAAGGGCGAGTGCTTAATCGTGCTTTAGCTGAAAATGTAGTTAGCAGAATTGAAAACCAACCTGCAGAGGTTACTTCGGTTAGCGAACAAGAGAAAAAACAAGCCGCGCCGTTACCTTATAACTTATCTGCCTTGCAAATTGATGCCGCGAAAATCTATTCGTTAAATGCGAAATTGGTGTTAGATGTTTGTCAGTCATTGTATGAAAAACATAAATTAATTACTTACCCGCGCTCTGATTGTCGTTACTTACCGACTGATCACCATCATCAGGCGAAAAGTATTATTGCTATGTTGGCGAATTCTAATGAAAGTTACGGTGTATTTGCCAAAAATGCTAATGCTGTGTTGAAAAGCAAAGCATGGAATAACGCTAAAGTCAGCGCTCATCATGCGATAATTCCTACTGAAAAATCAGCCGATAATATTTCTTTAAATCCGTTTGAGAAGAATGTTTATTTTCTGATTGTGCGTCAATACCTTGCTCAGTTTTATCCCGCGTATGTTTTTAATCAATCTAAGGTAGAAGTGAAAATTGCTGGCGGTATATTTTCAGCCAATGCCAAAACACCGATTGCGCAAGGTTGGAAAGTACTGTTTCAACGTGCAAAAAGTAAAAAAGCGAAAGTTGATGCTGCTAGCCATGGTGCGGAACAAGAGTTAACAGAGCAATCACTGCCTCAACTAACCCAAGGTGAGCAACTGCATTGTCATCACGGTGAATTAATTTCCCGAATGACACAAGCACCTAAACACTTTACTGACGCTAGTATATTGGCGGCAATGACAGGAATTTCCCGTTATGTTACTGATAGAAATATCAAAAAAATGTTACGTGAAACTGATGGCTTAGGCACGGAAGCAACCCGAGCTGGCATTATCGACTTATTATTCAAGCGTGGCTACTTAGAACGCAAAGGTAAAAGTATTCATGCAACGGCTATCGGGAAGTCATTGATCAACGCATTGCCTGTGGCGGCAACCTTGCCAGATATGACCGCACATTGGGAAGCAACGCTGACTAATATTAGTGAAAAAACCAGCCGGTATGATGACTTAATCACACCGCTTACTGAAACACTACATGGCATGATTGCGCAGTCAGAACAGCAATCTTTCGCTGGCTTACCCAAAGTGCCATTTAAGCGTAAATCAAAAGCGAAAAAGCGTTATACAAAGCGCCAATAAAAAAGCCCCAGAGATTGGGGCGATGTTTCTTCAAAGTTTCACTGCCAGTTAAGGAGTGGCTAAAGTGTTGGCAATATAATTTTCAACGACTGTAGTTAATACATTTAGCGGCATAGAACCGTTGCCAATAACAGTGTCATGAAATTCTCTAATGTCGTAGGCATCGCCTAGTTCGTCTTGAGCTTTTTGGCGCAACTCAAGTATTTTTAGCATTCCTGTCATATAAGCGGTCGCTTGCCCAGGCCAAACACTATAACGAGCAATCGCGCCGTTAAAACCGACGTTTTCAATATGATATTGGTCTGCTTGGTTAAAACTCCAGCCTTTACTGTGAATACCCGTATCAACAACTAAACGAGCTGCTCGCATGGCTTCAAATTGTAAGCGACCTAAATCGCCAATAGCGTCGTTTTCATACCAGTTGGCATCTTTTGCTAAGCGTTCAGCATATAATCCCCAGCCTTCAATAAAAGAAGTGAAGTTACCTTTCTTTCTAAAAAGCGGTAAGTCTAATTCATTAGCTAAGGCAATTTGTAAATGATGCCCAGGTACAGCCTCATGATAGGCCAGTGTTGGCATGGTGGTATAAGGAGAGTCTTGAGACGTATTAGCATAGAATGCACCTGGACGAGAGCCATCATCAGAGCCTGCTATATAATAACCACCTGATGTACCACCAACAACAATCACTTCTTGTTGAGGCAAGGTATTAAAAAGTTTAGGTAATTCAAGGTAAGCGTCAGCAATAAGCGCTTCGTAAGTGGCTTTGGTTTGATTAGCTGGAATGATCTCGGCATCATTATTTACACGACTATAAAGTTGCGCGATAGACTCATTTTGTGGATAACCGAGTTGATCAAATAAGGTTCGCATTTCACTATGAATTCTTGCTAACTCGTCAATGCCTAATTGGTGAATTTGTTCAGCGGTTAAATTGCCAGATGTATAATAATTAAGGGTGAAATCATAAAACTCTTTGCCTCCCGGAAATTGGCTAAAACCGATTTGACTTGGCGCTTCACTGGCTAATGCTGACATTTTACTCGCTAAGCTGGTATAGGCAGGAATGACTTTCTCATTGATGATTAAAAGTGCTGTTTCGCGCAAAGTTGCTTTGTCTGCATCGGAAACATTAGTTAGCGCTGTAAGTTGTGTATTGAATGCTTGATAATAACTAGTTGCAGAAGCGGCAGAATTTGCGATACCGGCCACTAAGCCTTGTGAATAATTTAACGTTACTGTAGGTTCAATAACACCTGCCGCTTTGCGGTTATCTAATAAAGTTTCAATTTGCTCAAAGCGTCTACCGAGTTGATTGAGTAGTGTTAAATATATATCAGCTTGCACTTTATCAGTGAAAGTAAACGCCTGTGTGAAAAAGGTTTCGGTACTACCGGGCCAGCCAAAAAATCCATACGTGGCAGGATATTCAAAATCTTTAAAATCAATCCATTGAATTTTTGCCGCTAACTCTGCTTGATAAACGTCATAAGAAATTTGCTGTGATTGCGATAATGACGCTCGATCATAATTTTCAAGTTGTTGTAAAATGAGTTGATATATCGCTTTTGATTGTTCGTTAAAAGCGTCAGAAATATTGCTTAGCTGTGCGGAATTGGCGTCAATTAATTCAAAAGCGCCATCAGAAATGAGGCTTTCATGATTACGTAAACTGGTTATTTCATATGCTTGGGCGAAAAAGTCATCTATGCTGGCTGCCTGCAACTGACCGGTAATTTCACTTAGCAGTGTATCGGTATTGGCTAGCGTATAGTCACTAACGTCGGGTAAAGTGATGCTTGGAGGAGGTACTATTGGCGTTGGTGTCGTTGCACTATTATCACTTGAGCTAGAGCCGCCACATGCTATTTGTGCTAGTGATATTAAGGTGACGAATAATATTTTTTTCATACAAAACCTATCTTTTTGGTATTTTATTATTGTTATATAAGCCTTTATTAATCATAGAGTAATTTTTAATTTAACATATAAGTTGAGCCTGAAATTACTAAAGTAGCAGTTGTAACTAATGTTGCAGAAAATTTATAGCTTTACATTTTGCTTGTAACCTGTTGTTTTTAATGGGTTACAGTTTGATATGTCCACCATTAAATCGAGCATGATGGGTGTTTTTTCTGATAATTTATTTGTATCAATTTATGACAGATGTTGATAGCGTTTTTAGCCATTTTTTATGAATAAAAGTGACACTTAGATTCGTTATTTTTTAATATTGGCATAGTATTAGTTGTATGGGTAACAACTATATTATTGGCTATGCGTACTATTTTAGGTTTGTGTATTCTGGTTTTAGTTAGCGGTCGCTATGCATGCGCCGCAGGCATTGAACGCCTGTCTTTTTGCTATGAAAATTGGCGCCCGTTTGCTTTTACTAATGCAGAAGGTAAGGCAGAAGGTTTACATATTGATAGTATTAGTCATGCTTTAGCTCCTTTTGGTTATCAGATTACCTTTATCGAGTTACCCTATATGCGCTGTTTGAAGAAAGTACAGGCAGGAGACATAGATTTTGCGCTCCATGTAGACGAAACTGACGATATTTTATTAATAAATCACGCCATAGGTAGCTGGGATTTATTGTTGGCGTATCAGGAAAAATCGCAGAAGCCAACGTTATCTGGCAAAAGTAAAAAGTTAGGAAAAGTTGTGATCGCTCGCGATTATAATTATCCTCAGGACGTACTTGATATCTTAAATAAAAATGCAGCTCAAATTTTAAAGCGGTCTTTTTATATTCGTAATAGAAAAGAGGTAAAAAACTTATTTACCTTGTTAGAGAAAGGCGTTGTAGATGCTATTTTAGTTGATAAAACATGGGCTTTACATGAAATGTCTAGACAACACTTAGCTATCAGTTTAAGCGAGCAAGTGTTGTACTCTCAACCTCAATATATTGGCTATATTGAACGAAATAGTGCCGTCGCAGATATAGTATTACAAGCATTAACGGCACATGCTAATCAATAACTAGTCAGCAAGCGGCTGACCAATTGTTGCAGGGCTAGCAACAAATACCTTAAAGGGAAGCGGCTCTTCTAGGGCGCTATCATCAATAGCTACATTAATAAAACCACATTGTGTTAGAAAGCTATCTAGTTCGCTATGACTGGCATCGTCTTCTGTTAATTTGAGTGCTTGATAATACGCTTTACTTTCGTCTGTCTCACAATCTTCGGCATCAACAAATAAGTGCATCGGCATACTTAAAATTGAAACAGACTGAGTTTTAGCATAATGCTGTGCAATTTCTTTTAATAGAAACTTTGCAATACCTTGCTGGCGATATTCAGGTAGTACACTAATTGCTTCAATTAAAATATGGGTTTTAGCTTTTGGGTCAGCCTTTACTGCTAATTTATGCGTTAGATCTGCTGCAATATTTTGTTTCTTAAAATAAACATTAAGTGGTACTTCCCAATCTGTAGCCCCTTGTTGAGCAAGTAAATCATAGCTTTCGTCAGCGCCACGATGTTTGTTTAAAGTAATGATATCAATTTCGGCTTTAGCGATAACATCACCACTTTCATTTTTAACATTTATTTCTTGTGCTAACTGCCAGTCAAGCGCACTTTTAATTTCTGCTTTGCTAAATTCAATTGATAAGTTCATGTTATTTCAGCGTTATATGTAACTAAGGTGGTTAGTTACTGTTCACGTTGCCCTTTGTTAATGGAGGGTGTAATTAAATTTACACCAGATTAATAGAATATGGCTGGGGTTATACCATTACTGCTAACGTCATTCTAGTGACCAGCGGGAATTTGCAGAAATAACAGTATCAGATTGATTGTTTTTAAGTTGGATTTGCATATTTTTTGATCTAGTTGTACCCTTGGGTTGAGTGGTACATTGAAGTTTGTAAAATTAATACTGATGTTTTGCGGAGAAAGGTTTGGAAATTACCATAAATGTTGATGATGAAATCCCGTTATTTGCTCAACTTGTGGTGCAAATAAAAAAAGCGGTTATTTCGAAAAAAATTAAAGTAGGGCAACCGCTACCGTCGATAAGGCAATTAGCAAATGATCTTGAAATTAATAGCAAAACAGTTGCCAAAGCGTATCGGTTCTTGGAGCGAGACGGTGTTATTCAACCTAAAGGTTATCGGGGAACATTTATACACCCTAACGCCATTGAAAATAGTGCTGTCGATATTAATCAGTCGATTAGTAATGAATTGACAGAAACATTAACAAGGTTGCGTAAGCTGGGGGCAACAGACTCTGAAATCCGCATTGCATTTAATCACTTGATGAGCAGTAATCATAATTAAGGAGCAAGTCATGTCAGTAAATTTTCTACTGTATGCTGTTTTTATTAGCCAAATTTTTATTATTTCGTATTGGTTACCGTTAAAGCTAAAAAAACGAGCCAATGAGATTATGGTGAAATGTCCGCCTGAAAAATACCCTAAGTTGTACCCGTTCAGTCATCAAGAGATTGTTAACAAAGTTAACCAATTGATGTTACTAACTTATGCCGGGTTAACTATTGGTATTTTGATAGTCATGCATGGTTTGTATTATAAAACTGATGAAATGCTAGGGTGGGACAGCCAATCAGTTATTATGATTTTTTATGTCATACAAGTAATTCCATTGGCATTTTTAGCGTTATTTAGTGAACGCTATTTTAAGAAGATGCGAAGCAAGAACAGAGCTAGCATACGTAAAGCTCAGTTAGCACCTCGTCGTTTAACTAGTTATGCTTCAAAATGGCTAATTGGCTTGGCTATAACGGTTTATGTGCTGTTTGTTATCTTGGTTGCTGTGATAAGTGAGTATCCTTTTGATGGTTTTGCAGGTTATGTAAATGTTTTTGGTGTAACACTACTTAATGGGTTTTTTGCTTTAATCATATACAAATATGTTTATGGAAAAAAAACTGACCCTCACCAAAGTGACGAAGACCGATTTCAGAAAACGAGCCGTGTGGTAAAATTGATGTTGTTTTCATCTATAGCTGCAACAGTCAGTATTTCAATTCACTTTTTATTATCGACTTTTGATTTAAGACATTTAAATGATGTGGTTGCGAGTATTTACTACCAAATAATTATGCTTGTAATGATTTTGACAAGTTTAAATTACAGTGAAAATTTTGAAGTTTACAAAACGGGGCCAAACGACCAAATTGAAGAGTAATAACTAGAGCATAAGGTTTTGCAATAGCCTGTTAAATAATAACAGGCTAAAACAAATTACTCGCCTGTCTTTATTGAACGATAACTTTTTGCCCTTCGTTAAGTCGTTCAGCGCCACGAACCGCAACTTTGTCACCGTGTTGTAGCTCACCTTTTACACTCACGCGCTCAAAAGTGCCTGTGCCAACCTCAACCGGCAAACGATGCACAGTATTGTCAGCATTAATTTTGACTACATAAGTACCATCTTGGCGTAAAATTAAAGCATCGCGATGCACAGTCAAACTATTACTGCTTGCTTGAATTGGCACAGTTACTTTAACTAATTGGCCCGCTGCCCATGCTTGATTTAAGTGTGATGGAATATTAATGCGCACTTCAAATGTTTGAGATTTTGGATCTGCACTTGGAATAAGTGAGGTTATTTTTGCATTGATTAATTGGTCATTGGCACTAATATTCAACCCATGGCCTTTGTTAACATAGGCAAGGTATTTTATCGGTACATAGAGACGAACTTCTAGTTGTTCAGTGTCGAGTATTTTAAGTAATAAATCACTACGATTAACGTCGGTTCCTGCTCGAACAATACGCTCGGTGATCACGCCTGAAAATGGCGCAGTAACGGTAGCTCGTTGAATTTGATCTTCAATTTGCTTTAGTTTTAATTCAGCAATTTCAATATCAGCATTTGCCAAGTCATATTGTGATTGATTTTGATCTAACTGAAATTGTGATGCTGAATTTGTCGCTTTGAGTTTTTGTAAACGTTGTACTTCATTTTTTAAATAACGAACATTGATTTTAGCGCGCTTTAGCTGTGCTTGTTGCTCTAATTGCATCAATTTTAAAGGTAATAAGTCCATTTTAACTAACGTATCACCTTGATGAACAAAGGTACCAGGTTCCGCCAACCACTCAATTCGACCGCTAACACCTGCAGTCACTTGAATATGTGAACGACTATGAATTGTTGCCATTAAGTCGGTTGTTGCTGCTAAATTCATTTCTGTGACTTGGTCAACCTTAACAGGCTTTGGTGGTGGTCCTTCAGCAGCATGGCTACTAAGACTAAAAAATAAAGCGACACTAAGTAGGCTAGTGAGTGTTCTTTTAAATGTAAGCATGAATATTCCTTAGTGATTACTAGCTAACGGTTTAGGCTGCGAATTGATATTAGTAATATTATCTGGCTGGTTTTTATGATCGTCATCAACGTTATTTGTACTCGAATTATTTTCACCTAAGCGTAATAAACTTGGAAATAACACTAAGGTAAAAATGGCACTGATGCTCATACCGCCAACAATTACGGCAGCCAAACCTCGATAAATTTCACTACCGACACCGGGCATTAACATTAAAGGTAGCATGCCAAATAGACTGGTTAATGTACTCATATAAACTGGCCTTGCTCGAATGCGTACCGCCTGAGCAACAGCGCGCCTGCTTGACAAGCCCTGACGTTCGCCTTCGCGTGTTTGGTCAACCAACAAAATGGCATTGTTTACCACTAAACCAAGTAGAATGATAAAACCTATCATGGTCATTAAATCGAGTGACTGAAAAGTAAAAACATTCAATAAATTCAATGCGAGTACGCCGCCACCAACTGCCATAGGCATCACAAGTAGTACCAAAATACTGTCTTTGGCTGATTTGAATAATGCCGTCATTAACAGAAAAAGAATCACTAATGCTAGAATAAAATTCTTTAACATGTCGTTAATCGCTGCCGCCATTTCATTGGCATTTCCACTTAATAAAATAGAAGAATCACTGGGTAATAATGCATTCATTGAAGGCATTACTTGACTCTCAAGAGCAGCAAGCGCCTCTTCAAGTGACATATCTGCAGGTGGTGAAACTTGTAAACTTATGGTGCGTTTACCATCAACGCGGCGCAATTGTGTTGGCCCAGCCGTACGTGTGATTTGTGTTAACTCTCCAATGGTTTGCACGCCTGCTAAAGGAGAATGTATTGGAAGTGATGCTAGCTCATCTGGGGTATTCCATTGTTTGCCGCGTAAAATTACATTGACGCGCTCGTTACCATCAAAATACTCGCTAATAAATAGGCCGCTGGTGTATGCGCGTATGGCGTTGGCAACATCACGACGAGTTAAACCAGCTTGTGAAATGCGTTGATCATTAGGCACTAATTTTAGTTCTGGCTCTGACAAGCTTAATCCCGGATTTGGGAACGCGGTGGTATTGGCCATATTTTTATTAATGGCATCTATGCCTGCTTGAGCAACCGCCATTAAGCTTTCAATATTTGGTCCTTTAATATCAATATCTATAGTACGGCCATTGCCACCACCAGAAACGTTGATCATCGAGCCCCTAAATAAGAAAATTTGAGTATCTGGTAAATCAGATAAAACCTTAGTGCGCACTTCCTGCATTAACTCTTCGACGCGTGTTGGGTCGTCAGAATAAATAAAGCCGCCAGTTGCACCTGAGCCAAAAGAATAAAAATTATAGCTTTTAATTTTTGGCATTTTCTCACCTGTTAAATAGGGGGCGAGACGCTCTTTTACTAAGCTAGCGAACTCGTGCTCAATAAAGTCAACGTTGCCACCAGGCGGCATATTTAAGCTATAGAAAAAGCCGTCTATTGGTGCGCGTGGCATAAAATCAGTTTTAGGTAGCATAAGTACCGTAACTAATATTGAACCACCTAATAATGTTGCTATCCACGCTAAGCGTTTAGCGGTTGAATTAGTTACACGCATAATGAGATTTGTTAGTTTTTCCCAGTAATGTGCATAAGGGTCAAGAGTTTTATCTGTTTTAAGCCAGTACTTGCTGGCAATTGGGATAATAGTAATAGCAGAAACAAGGGAGGCAATTACCGCGATAGAAAGTGTTAAAGCTAGGTCAGAAAATAGTTGTCCTTCAATGCCTTGCATAAACAATATTGGCAAAAATATGGCAACGCTGGTGGCGGTAGATGCAAATAATGCTCCAGTAACTTGTAATGCACCACGCATAACCGCTTTACCACTTTCCATACCTAAACTACGTAGCCTGACAATATTTTCCTGTACAATAATGGCAGCATCTAATACCAGCCCAACGGAAAATGCTAAACCCGCTAGTGAAATAACGTTTAAGCTGCGCTCAAAAGCCGCAAGAGCGATAAATGACACCATCAGTGAAACGGGAATTGTTGCAGCAATTATCAGGGTATTACGAAGGCCGCGTAAAAATAGCCAAAGAATAATTAGCGCTAAAATAACGCCAAGCCCTAAATTATTTTGTACTAATTCCAAGGCATTACGAATATGTACTGATGAGTCAAAACTCAGGTCAATAACTAAGCCCGCTGCTTTCATTGGGCCAGCATTTAACTCTTTGATAGCAATATTTATTTCATCTAACAGTGCAACTGTATTGGCATCATTTTGTCGTTTTAATGTGAAATAATAAGATGGTTGGCCACTACGTAAATTAAAGCCAAAACGGTCAACTAGGGTATTCTCAACGGTTGCAACATCTTTTAAATAAATAGGGCGGTCACCACTGAAACTGATGATCATTTCTGTTAAGTTTTCTACGCTATATTGCCCAGAAAATCTTACGGTATATTGTCGTCTGCCTACATCAGCAACACCGGCAGATACATCACTAGCTCGCGCAATTGTTGCGCTGATATCAGCAATTGATAAACCCAAAGAAGCTGCGCGCAGTGGATCAAAGGTAATACGTAATTCCCGAGGACGCGAACTATTTAAATTTACCTGCCCCATGCCTGGAATTCTGGCAAAGCGCGGTTTTACTACATCTTCAATGAGTTTTTGATACATACCTAAATCTGAATTTGGATTATCAGGCAAGGTTTTTATCATTAATGATGCGGTATTGGGACCACCACGACCACCACCGGCTGACACTACTGGCTCTATTGCATCTAGTGGCAAAGGTGGCGCTTGGTTAAGGTTATTGATGACATCAAGCATAGCGCGTTGCATATCAGCGCCAACGTCAAACGTTAAAGTTATATTGCCAAAGCCACGTTGAATACTGGTGGTAACTTTAGTAACACCTTGGGTATTTTTTACAACATTTTCAATAGGCTCAATTATTACAGACTCCATTTCTGCGGGTGCAGCACTGCGCCAGCCAGTTGAAATTGTAATTTGCGGTTGCTCAATATCAGGTGTTAATTGAATGGGCAATTTGAAAACACTCATCATGCCAAACACCATCACTAAGGCGACAATGACAATAATGGCGGCAGGGTTTTTAAGCGCGTTACGCGTTAAATTCATTCTATTATCCCAATTATTTACATTAGCAAGATTATAAAATGTCGCGCATATTTTACCCGTTTGCTTAGGTTAAAGTGTCGAGTTTTTGCGACAGAAAGCACATTAGATACATTTATTTACATTCATGCTGTTACAACGTCAGTATGACTATTATTGAGGCTTATATTGTTAAGATGTAATAAATGCCCTAAAAGTTGAATTTATGTGTCTAAAAGTCACAAAAAAGTGTTGGTTTTATTTACACTATTGAACTTCATTTTTTGATAAATGCCTGTTGAATATCCTAATCCCTTAATTAATTTACTTTATTTCTAAAGGGCATAATCCATGCTTGTACAAAAATCGAACTGCAATTTACTAGGATGTAAAAGGGACGAAAATGAACAAAATTAAACGTACTATTTTGTTATTGGTTTGTAGTTTTGGCTTAATGGCTAGCCAATTTTCCAATGCAACAATTATAACTAGCAGCTGTGTCAGTGCAACTGAGTGTAGTTTGGATGAACTCATTAATGGTGGCGGTAGTATTAGTATTGATGATGTCGCATTTACCAACTGGCAAGAGTTGCTTAATGCAACATTTGAAACTAATGGAAATACCGATCACGAAAGTATAGTGAACCTTTCACAAATATTTGTTGCCGGTATTGACTCAATTGCAACCGGAAATCCAAATGAATTCACGTTAGGGTTACAGTTCTTTACTACCACAGGTTTTTCACTGCCACTTTTACTAGATCCTGTAGAAGAGTCAGAGTTAGAGCTGGATGTGAAATATGATGCAACGGCATCAGGTACTACTGAAATTACCGCGACAAAACTGCAACTGGGCAATCGAAATTTAGGTTCAGATGATAGTTTTGTTGAGGTTAACCTTGATTCAGCTGCATTGCTTAACTTACAAGTTTTTGATGAAATAGAGTTTAGTCAAACAGATATGATTTTGATGGATGAAATAGCATTTGCCTCAGCTAAAACTAATTTTGCATTGACGTCAAATATCCAAATGGGGACATTTGTTGATGGTGATGTTGAGTTATTTGATTTTTCTATTTTATTGACTGTTCAGACGGATAGTACAACGCCTCCAACTTCTGTGCCTGAACCATCAGGCATCATGCTACTTTTATTGAGTTTAACTTTATTATTTACAACTCGTTATCGAAAACGGTCATAGTCACATTAACTCACTTTTCAAGATGAAAATTTCAATGTAATTAGCCTGTTCTAGCTAATTACATTTTATGGCTTCGGCAATATTTTGTTGTCGACTAACATTTGTCTTTGTCGGTCAGGTGATTCCAGTTTTGGTTTTAGGGACTGTCCTGCCGTGTCTTCTAGGCATTAGCAATTACAAGGATTTGCTATGTTTAAAACAAAACTTTTAAAAAAATGGCGGCATACCGCCTGTGTAGGAGTACTCTGCATACCCATGCTGCCATCTAATGTATATGCAGGTAGTGAGCCTTTTATTGGCGATATTATGCTATTTGGTGGTAATTTTTGCCCCCGTGGTTGGGCGTCTGCTGATGGTCAATTATTAGCGATAAATCAATTTGACGCGCTTTTTTCATTATACGGTACGAATTATGGTGGTGACGGTAGAACAACGTTTGGCTTACCTGACCTTCGTGGCAGGATAGTTGTGGGTGAAGGGCAAGGTGTTGGCCTCGCTAATCGTCCGTTAGGGTCTAAGTCGGGAAGTAATAGTTTTGTTGTGACGGCAAGTAATCTTGGCGGTCATACTCATGCGGCGACAACAACCTCACAATTTGGTGCGTCAAGTGCTACCGGAACCACATCAGCTCCTGCTGGCTTAGTTTTATCTGACGATGCTGGTGACGATATTTACAACAATGCAGCACCTAATGTCACCATGAATGCAGCTAGTATTTCATCAACAACTTCCGTTGATTCAACTGGTGGTGCTGCTAGTACTACTGCTGTTCAGCAACCCTCATTAGCAATAACTTATTGCGTGGCCTTAGTTGGAATATATCCGTCGAGAAATTAACTGTGATTAGATGAAAAATATTGAGAATCCCATTTTCTAGGAGAAAAAAATGAATTACTCAAAAAAGATATTATTAGCAATGAAGGCAATCATATTAATAAATATATTTTCTTCTGCTCAAGTTTTTGCAGATGAACCCTTTATTGGCGAAATTCGTCAATTTCCTTACACCTTCTGCCCACGTGGCTGGGTAGATACTAACGGTAGCTTATTAGCTATTTCTCAAAATACAGCACTTTTTGCTATTTTGGGTACCACCTTCGGTGGTGATGGAAGAACGACATTTGGTGTTCCTAATCTTAAAGCTCGAGTAGCGAAAGGAGAAGGGCGAGGACCAGGGCTTGCGAATGTGTTTTTAGGAGAGAGAACTGGCGTTGAAACATTTATCTATACGGGAGGAGTGCCAGCACATACTCACAGTGCTACAACTGTATCAACTGTGCATGCATCGACGGCCGACGGCAATACCTCGGTACCATCTGGTGGTGTGTTAGCAGATGATGGGCGTGATCGCATTTATAATCAAGAAGTGCCAGATGTAACATTGAATGCGCAAACCGTACTGTCAGATACCACGTTGGCAAATTCTGCTGCAGGTTCGAGCACCGTAAACCGTCGTCAGCCTTTTTTGGGAATGCGTTTTTGTATTGCCACTATAGGGCTTTTTCCAAGCCGAGGCTAAGCAAGGAGTATTAAAATGATATTTATAAAGAAAATGTTAGGTGCATTGTTGATAGCTATGGCTGCTACCTTTGGAATTACTAGCTTTGCTACCTATGCCAATAGTAACCCTTTTCTCGGGGAAATACAGGTGATGGGAACCAATTTTTGTCCACGAGGCTGGGCTGAAGCCAATGGACAAATATTGCCAATAAATCAAAACCAATCTTTATTTTCATTGCTAGGCACAACTTATGGTGGTGATGGTAGAACTAGCTTTGCTCTTCCCGATTATCGAGGCCGGACACCTGTTGGAATAGGCTCAGGTGGTAGTAATATTGGTGATATCTCTTTAGGTGAAAGAGGAGGGCAGGAGAGTATTTTAGATAATATTATTCCGAGCCATACGCATAGCGCTACAACAACGACTGTGATTAATGCGTCATCTGAGCGAGGCGTTACATCAGTACCAACGAATGCAGTTTTGGCAGATGATGGTGCCGATAAAATTTATAATGCTGAATCACCCAATGTAAATTTGTCGACGCAGGCTATTACATCTTCAACGGTTATTGGTGCGGCAAGTCATAACGGCATTAATAATATGCAACCGTATCAAACATTGACTGTTTGTATCGCATTGCAAGGGCTCTTTCCGTCGAGGAATTAACCTAAAATAGCAAAAGTTTACACCCTATGGCTGCTCGGTCATTGGGTGTAAATATATATATGAAGTATGATTTAAAATGCCAAAGTTGAAGTCATAACCTTAAAGAACACGAGTCATTGATTACACCTAACCTTATTATTAAATGTCGAGAAGTTGCTTTAGTTTTTCCGCACCAGCACGGCTACTGCTTAACTCTGTTTTGTTGCCATCATTAATAATGATCATAAGCTTGCCATTAAACCAACGTTGAATTTCCTTAATGTGTTCAACATTTACCAAATAACTTCGGTGAATTCGAACAAAGCCCTGTGGTGTTAAATCGTGTTCGAGTTGATCGAGCGTGTCAGATAAGTAATTAAATTTTTCTCCGTTCCATGCCAAGCTATTACCTTGCTCTGATTTAATAAATTTAATATCTAAGGGAGATAATAAAGAGATACGTTCGCCATTTTTACTTATAAGTTTATTAAGTTTGTTTTTGGTAAATTCAAATGTTGCTATGGGTTGGTTAGAGGATGTTTCGGCTTGTGCGACTAGGTGTTGTTGCTGTAATTTTTCAGCGGCTTTATCTAAAGCTGCCTTTAAACGTGGCAAAGGAAACGGCTTTAATAAATAGTCAGTTGAAGACTTTTCAAATGCTTGAATTGCAAATTTATCATAGGCAGTTGTGAAGATAATAATTGGATGATAATTAAGGAAATCAAGCAGCTCTATGCCGTTGATTTCAGGCATTTGAATGTCCAGTAGCACAACGTCAGGTTCGAGTTCATTGATAAGCGAAATGGCTTCTTTGCCCGTTGTCGCCACGCCAATAATATTAATATTTTCCATTAAACTTAATTGTTGCTGCAATTTATCTCGAGCTGGCTTTTCGTCTTCTGCAAATACTAGACTTATTTTATTATTGTTGATTGAGCTGCTCATAATGACATCTCCAGAATAATGTGTGCACCGTTATCGTTTTTTAGTATTACGCAACCATTATCAAGCTGGCTAACCCGTTGTTGAATGTTTTTCATGCCAATGCCTGTGCCATAACCTTGCTTAAGAACTTCTTGACTGAAGCCTTTGCCATTATCTTTAATCGATATTCTTATTCCGGTTTTTATTGCTGATAATTGCACCTTAATTGTTAGGCGTTGTTGATTGGCATTATGCTTAATTGCATTCTCAATAATCGGTTGCAGAAGTAGAGGTGGAATATTGATGCTTGCTAAAGTGTCAGGAATAGAAAATTCAACCTGTAATTTGTCACCAAATCGCGCCTGTTCAATGTGTAAATACTTTTTAATAATGCTGAGCTCTTGTTGTAGCGGGATGCATTGTTGTTCTGCTGTATCGAGGGAGTAGCGAAGAATATCGGCTAATTCGTGTAACACTTCATCAGCTAAGTCAGGGTTTGTATGAATGTAGGCTGAAATGGTATTTAAGCTATTAAACATAAAATGAGGATTAAGTTGATAACGTAATGTTTCTAGCTGGGCTTGTTTTCTCGAATGCTTTTCAACCGTGACCTTTTTTTTACTCTCGATGTACAGGCTGATGAAATAAATTGTTGTCCCCCACAACAGGCCATTAAAAATAACGAAATAGCCCATTTTAGGGTAACCCTCAAATATTGTTGCTAAAACATTATCTGTAACGGTATTACCTAGCCCCATTAGAACGACGGTAATTAGCCACTCTATAAATATTTTATGTATGCCATGTTTTCTTAGCTTAAAGATAATTAACGCGGCGCTCCAAACGGGCAACCAATAAAAACTAACAAACCATACCAGAGACGCTTTAGCGTTATCGAAATCAAAGCTTGCAGCTCCTGCAAAAATTAACCCTAATGTATAGGCAACATCGACCAATAATAGAATGAAAAAACTGTATTTGAAAAAAGGGTGCTTAAACATAGTACTTATTAATAATTATCAAAAAGTTAATGGAATAATGAAGATAAAAACAAAGATTTTCAACTAATTAAAAAACGGCAGCCTATTATGAAAATTTAGCTGCCGCCGTAAATCAGCTTAGTAATAAGATAGAGATTTCACCTCCAATTCATTATGCAAAATGGCGTTACTACTTCCTGGCATTTTACGCCACATTAAACTTAGCCCTGCCAATTGTTTGGCTGACCACTCTACTTTATTACCAAAGCCAAACTGCTTAAATGCACTAAAAGGTAAGTTTACGGTTTTCCATCCCTCACTCGGCATTAGCATGGTTGAAAAGTGATCCCAATCTTTGACGTCGTTGTGATAAATAGATAAAGCAAATGGCACAGTTGAGCCTTTATAAGTAATACTGACTCCTTGGTACATTGACGCATCAATTGTTTGTGAAAACTTAATTTCGGAGCCCGCCCATGCGCCAAAATTTGTTGGCTTAGCTACGGCTGTTTTAATGGTTAAGCTGGTGCTACCTACGACTAAGCTTGTTGATGATTGCCCACCCATAACCTTGTCAGATAAGCTGCTCCAAGGTGATTCACCTTGAAAATAATCAATTACTTTTTGAGCTGCTGTTGCAATTACAATTTCATTACACGCTTTACCTACAGGAGTTATTGCTTGGTTTTGTGCAATAAGTTGTTGGCGTGCAACCTGTTTTCCTGATTTAAAAACGCTAGTAATTTGATGAATATTGTTAATATCAGTTAACGGATTATTTTCTAGTAATAAGAAACTTGCTTCAAAGCCCAGATTCAACTGGCCTAAATTGGCTGATTGGTTTAGTACTTTTGCTGCATTAATCGTTGCGCTATTAATTATGTCAGCATTTGATAAGCCTGCTTTTTTCAAAGCGTCTAATTCATTGTGCAAGCCTGTACCATGCAATGTATAGGGGTTGCCAGCGTCGGAGCCCGCGCCAATATTCACACCCGCTTGATGGAGTTTTCTAATATTGCTATATGCAAAATCACGAGCTTGCCAACTTTGTTCTCGCCATTGTGAAGGTGCCGGGACTTTCTCAAATAAACACTTTTGTAATTTGCTAGGTATTGTCGCCAGTAACTCAGTATTACTGCTGATCAGCGAATGATTTTTTTCTTCGTGATGATTATGATAAACCGCTAAAGTTGGAATATAGGTTACATTATTTTTTATCATCAATGCTATAAATTCGTCATCGATAGCTTCGCTATTAATACCGTGTGCCAAGGCTGTAGCACCAGCTCTAATTGCTCGTTTACCATCTTGTAAACTAGATACATGAACAAAATAAGGTAGTCCCGCAGCTTTTGAGCGCTTGCCGAGCTGTGCAAGTTGGCTATCAGTTAATGAGCTACCTGAATCTCCAAATGTTTCAATAACTGCTTTGGTAACCGTTGGTTTTGTGGCAATGTGCTTTTCCCATATGGCACTAATATCGCTATCAGAAGTTATTTCATAGGCTTGGCCTCCAAACTGTGTACCATGTCCTCCAGGGTTGGTAAATAACGTGCCGGCATAAAACAAGTTAGGCGTAATTTGCTGCTCTTTGAGCTGTGCTGCTTGATCTAGAGTTTGTTGAAATGAAAATAGATCAACAATACTTGTTACGCCTAAATATAAATTTGAATTAAAGTGTGATTGCACCGGTAGATATTGAAACTCGCTATAGTTGCTACCCGAAGCCCCTAAGTGAACATGTAAATCAATTAACCCAGGTAGGGCATATTGATGCTTTGCATCTACAACATTATCAGCTGATTCCTTAGTAAACGATGAATCAGTAATTTTAATGATTTTCCCATGGTCAATGTAGAGTGAACTAGGCGAAGAAAATTGACCTGTTTCATTTTTATATAAGCGAATATTATCTATTCGTAAATCAATTGCCTGAGCGCTAAAATGTGAAATTAAACATACAACTAGCAGTGTTTTTATAATTGGTATCATTTGTAGTTCCTTCTCAAAAAATTGTTTGTAGACGAGTGCCGTTGAGAAGAATACTAGGGTGATTTTGCAGTTTAGACTGCAAGTTATTTTTGAAGTAACACAATTTGGCCTTGAATCGACAGCTGACAATTTAAACCAATAAAACTCTCTATTAAATTTAGTTAATATTGTGTATATGGCGGTTGACGAGTTTTGGTTTCGTATTACTAATTATGTATTCTGGCATTAAAAAATGAGTCAAAATTTGAACAACAATTTTGAATGATTATTAACTTGATCTGTCAAATATGGTTAATAGAATGCTATCAAATCTGACAGTCGCATATGTGCCAATTACAGCCATTAGTTAGTCTGATAGTAAAAATTGCTATCTGAAATTTTTTGAACAATATCGTATTCCAAACCGATGTGGCTATAATCACCAGAAGTAGGAATAGTTGATTTGTGGTTAATTACGATTCCCCAATGGTTATCGCTTATACCTCCAAATATTATGTTAAGACTCTCTTCGTTTACTTTCGTGATTGCAGCAACGTTATACTTAGCCATTACCTCTCTAAGAGCCTTGGTAACTTCAGATAACGCCAAAATTTTGGGAGCTTCATCAGGCTTGGAAAGCTTATACTCACCTGACGGGATAAAGCCTGCTTGTTTGGATGGATAGTAGGTAATAAGCTGCGTTGGACTATAAAACGTATTATTGATGCGAAACACATGTGGTGCTGTTTGTTGGACAATATAAAGATTTGTATTCTGCCTCAACATTTCAACTTCACTCTTTGAATCCACTAAAAACTGCTTTATCAGCTCAATTCTTTCTTCTTTACATTTTTGCTTCTTGCATATTGAAATACTTGGCAAATTAGAAAGTTGCTTCTTACTAATATTCAAGAACCTATTTCCCAATACCCCAAAATTAAAATTTGCAAAGGCTTGCTTGTCGTTATTATTGATGAAATTCGTTGGACGAACATCCAACAGACTAAACGGAAAGAATGAAGGAAGATATGCTAGCTGTTTATCCGTTTTAGGGAGCATCTTGTCCGCATGTTTAAGCAGTTCTCTGTACTCGCTATCAATGTCTTCATTGAAATAGGGTGGTATATTTCCATAGGCAGAGGTCGCAATTATTAAAGTGCAACACAACAAGAAAGTTCTAATCATTTGTTATTTCAAATCCCTATAAAATAAAGAGTCATTATAATGCTACAGCATAACATCATCTAACAATGAAGGTTAGCTCAATGTCAGTAGATCGCTCATAGGAGCCTGTCAGATTAAATATAAACCTTATTATCAAAACTGTAAGATTGGGTATGAGCTGCTAAATTAAATAACCTGCCCACATGCAACACCGCTGCTCCAAGCAAATTGGAAGTTGTAGCCGCCGAGCCAGCCCGTAACGTCGATAACTTCGCCGATGAAAAACAAGCCTTTTGCCTTCTTTGCTTCAAAGGTTTTTGATGATAATTCATTGGTGTTAACGCCGCCTAATGTAACCTCGGCGGTTCGATAGCCTTCGGTACCATTGGGTTTGACTTGCCATTGATGTAGGTATTGGCTTAGGTAGCTTATTTCATCGTTACTGATCTGGTTTATGGCTTTGTCTGATATATCTTTTTGTTTTACTAATGCTTCAACGAAGCGTTTAGGCAGCACAGTACTTAGCATATTTTTTAGTGACTTTTGCGGACACGTGTCGCGCCACTCAGCTACCAGTCTGTCGATAGGTGATTCGGGCAATAAGTTAATGGTGACTGCTTGTCCTGCTCGCCAAAATGATGATATTTGTAAAATAGCAGGGCCAGACAAACCGCGATGGGTAAAAAGGATGTTCTCTTTAAATTTTGTGCCGTCTTCGCTGGTAACTTCAGTATTAATACTGATACCTGATAAGCCATCAAATTTTTGTTTGTCGTGGTCATGTAAGGTAAAAGGAACGAGTGCTGCTGTGGTGGGGAGAACACTTAAGCCAAATTGTTCAGCAATTTTGTAACCTATTGGGCTTGCGCCCAGTTTTGGCATGGTAAGGCCGCCAGATGCAACTACGAGCGACTCACACTGGTAGCTTTCGGCGCTTGTTTTTATTGCATATCCTGTATCATTTTTAACGACGGAAATAACTTCACTGCGCAGCGCAATATTGACACCAGCCCATTCACATTCGGTCATCAAAATATCGACGATATCTTGTGCGCTATCGTCACAGAATAATTGCCCTAAGGTTTTGTGATGATAATTAAGGCCATGACGGTCAACCAGTTCAATAAAGTCTTGCGCGCTATAGCGACTAAGTGCTGATTTAGTAAAATGTGGATTTTGGCATAAGTAGTTTTCAGGGCCTGCATTTTCGTTAGTAAAGTTACAACGTCCACCACCTGATATTAATATTTTTCGCCCTGGCTTTTTCCCCATATCAACAACAGTTACACTGCGTCCTCTATAGCCCGCGGTAGCAGCCGCCATTAAACCAGCCGCGCCTGCACCAATAATAACTACATCAGAATATATCAATGGAATAACCTACTTTGTGCTTTAAAAAAGCGGCATTATACGTGAGAAGAAAGGTAAGCGCGAGCAAGGTTAAATTGCCAAATTTTTTAACCTGAACTTAACCTTTAACTTGTTATAATAGCGCCAAGTTAGCATTCGGGAGGGAATTTATAGTGAACAATATTCAAGCAACCTTATCAGGTACAACAAAAGTATTACACATGATTATCGCATTCGGCATGATCATCTTATTGGCTGTTGGCATTTATATGAGTGAATTTGAAGTATTTGCTTTATACGATATTCATAAATCAGTTGGCGCTATTATGTTTGTGTTGGCTTTAGCTAGAGTTTTATGGCGTATTAAAAAAGGCTGGCCAAGTGCGGTTGGAGAAATGAGCAAAGTTCAACACGCTATTGCCAAGGCTATTCACTGGATATTAATAATTTCGACAGTGCTTTATCCGTTATCAGGGTTGATGATGTCAATTGGTGGTGGTCATGGTTTAAGTATTTTCGGTTTAGAGCTGATTGCAGAAACATTAGACGCTGCTGGCGAAACTGTGGCTTTAAATGGTGCTATAGGTGGTTTAGGGCATGATATTCATGGCTTAATTACTTATTTTGTAATTGCAGCAATTGTTTTACATGTTGTTGGCGCACTGAAACATCACCTTGTTGATAAAGATGCCACTATAACTCGTATGTTTTCGTTCAAGTAACAGATTTTAGGCTCAATTTAGCAGCCGAAAATAATCATTTTGGTAAAAAAATTAATACGGCAAGAATTTGATTTCTTGCCGTTTTTTATACCTTTTGCTTTGTATAGAATTCTCATGTTTAGCTACAGCCCTTATATAATGGGAGTATGTAAAGAAAGGTATGGTTAAGTAAAGAAGTGCAAAGATGGTTTGAATCAGAGAACTTACTTCTAGAATGTCGCTCTATAAAGTGCTCGTACATCTATTTTTAGATGGGAGTATTGATTAACTGCCAGAATCTCTGAGCAGTGATGGCACTTAATTTTATTGGAAAAAGACATGAGTTTTAAACCTAGCATATTTTCAACTATCTCCGCGTCTAAAATCATAGCATTAATATCGGCAATTGCCTTTGTTGGTTGCGGTGGCAGTGACGACAGTTCTGATCCTGGCTATGTGAAATTTTACAATAGCTCGAAAAACTCTCCTGAAATTATTCTGACACTTGATGAAGACTTAGAGTCGGATGATGACGATGATGATGACAACTTTGAAGTAACTTTTAACGGCATTGCATACACTAAGGCGTTGAGCAATTATGAAATAGATGAAGACACTTATTTCTATGAAATGGCTTGGCAAGACGAAGATAGCGCTGACAGAGATGACTTGGAATTGATCGCCGAAGGCCAAGTTGTTGTTGAAGATGAGACGATCCAGCTATTAGTTTTGACGGGTGATGTTACTTCAGCACAAGTGGAAACGTATAGTATTGATGTTATTGATGACGACGAAGATGAAGACAAGGATTTATTTAATCTACGTATTTTAAACTTGCATCCTGATTCAGCTGGTGTTGATGTTTATATGTCTGAATCGGATGAAAGTTTTAATGAAGCTAAGCTAGTTGGTACATACAACTATAAGCAATTGTCAGACAACCAAAAGCTAGATCAAGACGAGTATATTTTTTATATAACTCAAGCCGGTACTGAAGATGTGCTATTTACCTCTGATGATATTGATTACGCTTACCCCTCGCAATATGTCATGATAGTGCGTGAAAATACTGGCTCTGGCACATCTCCTTATGCAATTGACAGAATGTCTAGCTCGTCGATAATTGAATATTTAGATACTCAGTCTGAAGCGCGTTTTCGTGCCTACAATGCAATTAAAGAGCATGAGTTAATTCCTAACTACTCTGGCACATTTGATATTTATGTTAATGGTGTTGATGAAGAAGCTGAAATAGTAGGGCTTGAGCGTGGTGATTATAGTGCGACACTGATTCAAGAAAAAGGTGATTACAGTTTAGACTTATTAATTCCGACCACATCGGAGCCGCTATTAAGTAATCACCTGTTAGGCCTTCCAGAAAATACCAATAAAACCGTGTTTTTCTATTTAAATGAAGAAGCGGTTGACCATGACGGTGATGGCGATGTTGATGAAGACGGCGACGGTATTGTTGATGAGATTGAAGTGGAAATTCACTCACTTGTTGTTGAAAACAGCACGCGTGAAAGTATTTATGACCATCAAATCACTATGATTAACTTAGTTGATGACGATGATGATGATATTGATTTTAACTTTGTAACTTTCTATTTTGTGCGTAGTAATGAAACGATAGCAACTGCATTGTACAAACGTAGCGCTGTTTACACGCAACCAGAATCGATTAATTTGCCTAACAACACGTATCAAGTATTTGCGGTGGCAGAAGTTGATAGTAGTGAAATTATTTTGTCGAGCTTTGAACTAGTATTAGACGAGGAGTCTGGCGAATTGTTCTTTATTGTTGAAGATGATAAAGCTGCACCTACAGGCTTTCGCGTAGAAATTATCAATCAAACTGAAGTAGAATAACGATGGCGAATGCATGAATAAATAGCAGTTGGTAATATTTCGGCACTAAAAAAGGCTTGCACCTGATCCCCTGCAAGCCTTTTTTATGTTCAGGATGAATGGTATGACGCAGCCGCAAGAATGTGAAAGATCGTTGATGTTCACAACTTTCTCACGTCTATCATTCTAAGTATTACTGGGCTACAGCATCTGTCATTATGCTGCCATTGCCTGCTTTTGCCATTTCTGCTAAATCTTTATCAACGAAAAAGAGCGCATGGCCATCATGGCCAACCAAGTTAATTTTGTCTAATACACTCTTAAATAGGGTTTCTTCTTCGTGTTGCTCAGCTACATACCACTGTAGAAAGTTAAATGTAGAGTAATCTTGATTAGTAAATGCTTGGTGCGCTAATGCATTGATATTCTCGGTAATCTCACACTCATGTTGATAGGTTTTCTCAAATACGTCAGCTAATGATTCGAATTCATGTGGTGGCGCATCTATACTACCTAAAATAGGCAAGGCACCGGTTTCGCTAACATAAGTAAATAAGCGAGTCATGTGATCCATTTCTTCAGCAGCGTGTTTGCGCATAAATTCAGCAGCGCCTTCAAAGCCTTTTTCCTCACACCAAGCGCTCATTTGTAAATACAAATTTGAAGAGTAAAACTCTAAGTTAATTTGCTTGTTTAACTCTTTAACCATTTCAGGCTTTAACATTGTGCTACCTCATTGTGCGTTTTGTCACATACATTATGTTGGCAAGTGTGCGTGAAACTAGCAAATTATTCAAGTGTTAAATCAAACAAACCCTTATAAAATAAGGGTTTCGGGAGAACGAGAATGGTTTTTATTTATCTTACTTTCACGGTTTTATAGTTGTTTTAATATCGTTTCAGCGTTACTTATCTCGAACTCTTTAGGCTTTTCGACATTTAAGTTAGTAACAACACCGTTTTCAATAATCATTGAGTAGCGCTGTGAACGTAAACCGCCAAAACTTGCTGTGTCCATTTCAAGGCCAAGTGCCTTGGTATAGCTACCATCGCCATCTGCTAACATCATTAAATTCTCAGCGTTCTGGGCTTCGCCCCAAGCTGACATCACGAATGCGTCGTTCACTGAAAGACAAATAATCGCGTCGACCCCTTTAACTTTTAGCTCATCTGCTGATACCACATAACCAGGTAAATGTGCGGCGGAGCAGGTTGGGGTAAATGCGCCAGGAACCGCAAACATAACCACTTTTTTATTGGCAAAAAGCTCGCTGGTATTGTGGCTAATCATTTCGCCATTTTTTAATTCTTGTAGTTGCCCTGCGGGCATTTCAGTGTTTTCTTGGATCATAATAAATTCCATTATTAGTGTGATAAAGGCAGTTTGATGGGTTTGCAAAGGTAATTTTTATCATGGGCGGCGCGAGCGCAGTCTTTACAAATAAACCTAGGCTTATCGACAATATGTGCTAATTCATGCACATTTTTTTCTATTTCCTTTTTTTTCCATTTGCATAAAGATTTTGCCATAAGCGCACCTATAAAATAACCCTGATATATATTTTAGAATAGTGCAGAGTAGTGCGCACGTGAATGTGGCTAAATTTCTTTTAAAATATTGAAATTAAGTAGCGTGTTGCAAAGTTTCACTAATGCCTGATACATGGTTATTTACATCTTGGGCAATGTTTTCCGCAAGCTTTTGTGATTGACTTACTTCTTGGTCGACATTGGTCATTGCGGTTTCAAAAGTAATAAAATGCTTACGCTGTAAGGTGATTTGCTCGAGTGTATTTAATGCTACTTCTGCAGAAATTTTTGCTTGGTCAGTTACTTCTATTGCTGTTTTCTGTAGTTCATCGGCAATATTTTGTTGATTAGCGGAAGCTGTTTCAATATCAACGATGGTTGATTGAATTGAATTTGTCGCACTTTGCAGTTGTTCTAATTTTGCTGAGATTTGCTGTAGTGACTCTTGTGTTTTTCCTGCGAGTTGTCTTACTTCATCTGCAACCACGGAAAAACCTCTACCATGCTCTCCAGCGCGAGCCGCCTCAATTGCGGCATTAAGTGCCAATAAGTTGGTTTGATCGGCAATAGCGGCAATAACATCAACAATCGAGGTGACGCTATTTACCGATTGCGAAAGCGACGTAATGGCGGTTTTGCTCTGTTGAGCAGCAATATTAGTTGACTCACTGGCCTTTAATACTTGGCCAACGCGGTTCTGGCTTGCTTCCATGGCCTGCTGCGTTGCTTGTGCATTGCCAACTACTTGGCTCGATAAGTCATTAACCGTTTCAGTGGCTTGCCCAAGTGCAGCCATAATTTCTCTGGCGCCTTGTACGTGCTCACTCGTGCTCGCAGACGACTGATAGATATTACTAACTTGGCTGTCCATGGCTTTTAGAGCCTTGGCGACAAGGTCGAGTTGATGAGCTTTTTGTCGGTCATCATTAGCAAGCTTATTCACCATTTGATTAAAGCTAGATGATATTTCACCTAATTCGGTTTTTATCGAGATTCCTTCAATGTTATCAACTTTACCTTTTTCAACTAGGGCTACAAAGCTATCGCGAAGCTTGCGTAAAGGGTTAAGAATAACGGTGCGCTGTAGCCAATAGTTCGCGATCAGAAATATTATTAAAAATGTCGTTAGGCCTATAACAATGAGCATTAGTTGCTGATTTAATTGTTCTTGTTCAGCTATGATGTTGGTTTCACCGGTCAGGATAATTTGCTCTAGCTCTGCAACATCAGCAGTTAGTTGCGCAATACCATTACGAGTATTGGTTGCAATATTTAACGTGTTATTGAACTCGGTGAGGTACCTGTTAGCAAATGAGGTAAGTTCATCTACAGCTTCGCTTGCGATGTCCTCGTTGTCATCTTCATCAGCAAAAAAGTCATCTTCGTCAACCTCAGCATAAATTGCCAAGGCTGGCAGTTTAGTAAATGTTGATATTAAACGATTAAGCTCTGCAGTAAGTGTTCTAATGCGATTTGGGTCGCTATTGTCGCTCAAAAAATATTGCTCTCTGGCATTAATTAACTCATTTAGTGCTTTTGAAATAATATGAGTGCTGGTTAGGTAGTCTATGCGTTGCTGCGCTGATATCGCTTGGCTTTGTTGTGAATATTGTGCAATAGCATAGGTCAGAAATAACATGCTTTGTTCGGCATTTCGAATAAGTGCAAGAGGGTCACCACTAAGTTTGCCTAAGGCGCGATATTTAGTATCTATATTCAGGTTTAATTTGGCTGTCGTTTTTTTAATTTCTGTAAACAACGATGTCATATTTAGTTGCTTTGCCTGCTCATCAATTTTATTTAATTGCTGTTGAGCCGTAGTTAATAAGCCAGCATCGCCTGATTGTAAATATTGAGCAATGGTGCGATAAAATGACACAGTAGTGGCTGATTTTAGTTCTTGATAGCTAGCTAGTTGCGCACGACTTGTGGTTAATGAATTACCGACATGATACATAGTCGTTAGAAAAACGGTGGCAAATAAACTTACCGCGATAACTGAAATTCTTGAAAAACTTGAAACCCGCACTGGCATCCAACCCTGTAACTGACGTTTCCAAACGATGCTGAATTTTCACGTTTTTATGTGACGTTAAGGTTACAGTTAGATGACACTAATGTGACGATTTTATTGCAAGTGCATGAAACGTGTTCATGCAACATAATGCCGTGTATGCAAGCTAGCTCTGTTTAGGGATGGCTTGGTTGACGTAAACATCAAAGCGATTCTTTTTCATTTTAATGCTGGTAGAAGGTTTTTTATTATTTAACGGCGGTGCATAACTAGGACGCTTAACCACAACACGATATTTAGCTAAAGCGAGTGCTGGCTCAAGTAAGTTGTCGGCGTCTAAGTCTTCGCCGACGAGTGATTGAAATACTCGCATTTCTTTTTTAACTGCCGCTGACTTTTCACGGTGTGGGTACATAGGGTCGAGATAAATTACATCGGGCTGTTGCGCCAAGGTCATATTTTCAATTGACGATGCATGAATTAAATTCATACGTTCCGTAATATCATTCACTTCAGCACTTAATGCCGCTCTTTCTAAGCCATCTGCCAGTAAAGAAGCAACAATAGGCATGCGTTCCATCATAGTGACATTGCAGCCAAGCGTTGCCAGTACAAAGGCATCGCGGCCTAGGCCTGCGGTAGCATCTAGCACATTGGGCGTAAAACCATGTTTAAGACCGACAGCTTTAGCAATATCTTGACCTCTACCACCACCAAATTTGCGACGATGCGCTGTTGCACCATCAACAAAATCAACACATATCGCGCCGAGTTTAGGTTCGTCAAGCTTGCAAAGCTCTAATCGCTGCATGTTAACTTGTAACGCAAAAGCCAGCTCAGGGTGGTTTTTAATCGCAGCAATATCACCAAGATATGGCAGTTGCCATTGTTTAGCGAGTTTTTTTGCTTTGTCGCTGTCAACCGAGTCAACATAGGCAATAGCGATATTATTCTGCATTAGCAATATCTTCTACATGAATATGATTATCACCTGTGGCAAAAGCAATTAAGCGACTAAGTTGGCTGAGTGATAAGTCACATTGTTGTTGCCAGGTATTAAAGCTGGTTTGAATTGCTTGCAAACTTGATTTGGTTTGTATGCCGCCAGTTATAATATCATGCGCGCGAAAATAGGCCTCAACATCGCGGCTAATAATAAAAGTGTCTTTGCCTAATGCACGCAGGGCGTAAGGGCCCGTATTACCGCCAAGGCGTTGGCCATATTTTTTTAAATAAGCCCATAAACCAATAATGTTATCGCTCGGCCATTGCGCGATAAACTCAGCAAATGTATGACCATTTTGTTGTTCTTCAAAAATCATTTGACCATTAGCTTTAATGGTTTTCACTTTGTTGAAGTTACGAATAATATTAGGATCAGTAGCCTTTCGTTCCATCATTTCTTCGGGCATCATTAATACTTTTTCAATATTGAAATTGAAAAAGCTAGCTTCAAAATTAGGCCATTTATTTTCAACAACACGCCAAACAAAGCCGGACTGGAATACCTTCTTGCTAAACTCGGCTAAAAATCGGTCATCACCAATATTGGTCAGTAAGGCATCTTGATTACCAGCACCTAATAACAGTTCGAGTTTGTCAGCACCGCCTTTGCGCGCAGCGGCACGTTGATAAATGTCTTCAATTTTTTCTAAAGCCATTAATATTACCCTGTAATGCCGCTATGGCGCAGTAAGGCATCAATTTGTGGCTCGCGGCCACGAAATGCTTTGAATAGTTCGCTTGGCTCTTGAGAGCCGCCCATTTCAAGAATGTTAGTTAAAAATTCTTGGCCAACACTTTGGCTGAAAATACCTTCTTCTTCAAAGCGTGAGAAAGCGTCGCTTGATAATACTTCAGCCCATTTATAGCTATAATATCCGGCGGCGTAGCCACCACCAAAAATATGGCCAAAGCTGTGTTGAAAACGATTAAAGTCAGGCGCTTTAATAACGGCATATTCTTCACGCACTTGGTCAAGTACTTGTTGAATTTCATCACCTTTTTCTGGTGAATATTGGGCATGCATTTTAAAGTCAAATAAGCTGAATTCTAGTTGACGGATCATTTGCATAGCTGATTGGAAATTTTTCGCTGCCAGCATTTTTTCTAGCATATCTTGTGGTAAAGACTCACCCGTTTGATAGTGACCAGAAATAAAGGCGAGCGCCTGTGGTTGCCAACACCAATTCTCTAAAAACTGGCTTGGTAACTCAACGGCGTCCCATGGCACACCGTCGATGCCGGAAACACCAGAAGCATTAATTTGCGTAAGCATATGATGAATACCATGACCAAATTCATGGAATAAAGTTACCACTTCATCATGGGTAAACAGTGCCGGCTTATCACCAACTGGGCCATTAAAGTTACAAGTTAAGTAAGCAACAGGGTATTGGATGTCGCCGTTGGCAAGTTCACGACGACCAACACAGTCATCCATCCAGGCGCCGCCACGTTTTTTGGCGCGCGCGTATAAATCTAAATAGAAACTACCTCTAAGTTGTTGCTTGTTATCAAAGACGTCAAAAAATTTCACATCTTTATGCCATGTATCAATATCTTTTCGTTCACTGATATTTAAGCCGAATAAGCGATGAACGACTTCAAATAAACCTGCAACGACTTTACTTTCAGGAAAGTAAGGGCGCAGCTCTTCATCTGAGATTGCGTAACGTTCTTGTTTTAGTTTTTCACTGTAGTAAGGTAAATCCCAGGCTTGTAGGTTGTTTTGTTGAAATTTTTCTGCTGCAAAAGCCTGAACTTCTGATAAGTCTTGCTGGCCTTGTGCTTTTGACTTAACCGCCAAGTCTTCTAAAAAGCCGAGCACTTCGTCAGTACTGTTGGCCATTTTAGTGGCGAGTGACTTTTCAGCAAAATTATCAAAGCCGAGTAAGTTGGCAAGTTCATGACGTAAGGATAATAGCTCAGCCATAATTGGGCTGTTGTCATATTCACCACCATTAGGGCCTATTTCTGATGCACGGGTAACATAGGCACGATACATTTTTTCTCGTAATGCTTGGTTATCGCAGTAAGTCATTACAGGTAAATAGCTTGGAATATCTAAGGTAAATAGCCAGCCTGATTTTTCTTGTGCATGGGCTAACGCTTTTGCAGCTTCTTTGGCGCTTTCAGGTAAACCAGATAATTCACTTTCATCAGTAATATTGACGCTAAACGCGTGGGTGGCATCAAGAATATTGTTACCAAAACTTGAGCTTAGTTCAGATAAATGGGTGGCAATTTCGCCGTAACGCTTTTTATCTTCTTCGTTTAAAGCAATGCCTGACAATTTAAAATCACGTAAGGCGTTGGAGATAACTTTTTGTTGGGCTGGGTTTAATTGGCCAAACTCGGCACTTTCACTGAGCTGTTGATACGCTGAAAATAAGCCTGCATGTTGACCAACAAAGGTACCGTATTCAGATAAAAGTGGTAGACATGATTCATAGGCATCGCGCAGTTCATCGCTATTCACCACTGAATTCATATGCGAAATTGGTGACCATAACTTGCCTAATACATCATCTACTTCATCAATAGGGGCGACTAAATTATCCCAGGTGAACTCAGTATTATTCGCTAAAACATCAGCAATGGTTTCTTTACAATCGGCGATAGCTTGCTCAACTGCAGGTTTAATATGTTCAGGTTTTATTTTAGAAAATTGCGGAAGCGATGTATTTTGTTGTAATGGGTTTGTCATAGTCAGCGTAACTTATCTCGATTTATATCTTTAATAGGTAAGGACAAATTTATTCAATTCAAGAGCTAAGTCATACAGCTGAGAATTTATTTATCAAACTTATATTGTTATATAATAAAAGTGAGAAAATTTGCTACTTTTTTGACCATGTAACACCTTTTTAACATTATAAGTGCCATACTGAATTTTTGACCTAATTGTGTACATGGAATGTTGTTTTTTAATATTGTGCTAGAAGTGAGTTTTTAACCAATATGCCGCGTCGCTTTTTAATATTCATAGTTTTAGTGTTTAACTTTTGTTTTTCGTTTTGTGTCTTTGCGAAAATAAATAATGTTGTGTTAGAGCAAATTTCTGTAGAAGACGGGCTATCACAAGCTAGCATTTCAGCTATTGCACAAGATAAGCAAGGTTATCTTTGGTTTGGTACGGAAAATGGTGTTGATATCTATGATGGGTATAGTATTAATGCGCTTAAAGGGCCAGACAATGATTTTCACAAGTATTCTACTAATAGTATTTACGTCGACAGTGATGGTTTAGTGTGGATTGCCTTATTTGGCAAAGGGCTATATACCTATAACCCTGCAACTAATCGTTATCAAATGATTATTAAGCATGACCCCGAGAATAAAGAGCTTAGTATTTGGTACGTTGTGGAAGACAAAGAAAATAGCGTTTTCTGGCTGTTAACTGAAAAGTCGGCATTAAGTTACGATATTAACTCAAAAAAGATAACAGATAGAATAGATTTCTCTTCGCATTTTAGCCAAGTCGATGTGCTTTATGGTGCCAAAATTCTGAATAAAAAATTAATGTTCTTCAGCCGTGCAGGGGTGTTTTTTTACGATAATAAAAGTAAGCAATTAACAAAATTACCAAAAGTAAATAATAACGACTTGCCCTCGGTAAATTTTAATTCGGTAGAAAGCGCAAAAGCGTATGATATGGTGTTTGTTGATGGCCGTTATTACGTAGGCACTAATGATGGTGTTTTTTACTTTTCAGAAAACGACCTCGCATCAGAATTCAATCGAAGTTCTGTTCAACTTAATTATCAAGTTGCAATGGAAAATGTATCCGTTTGGCAACTAACTGTGATTGATAAAAAACTATATGTAGCGACCACCCATGGCTTATATCGATATAATATTGATACTGGCAATAGTGGGTTTTTGTTTAAATTTGGCGATCACTTTAATAGTGTTGCTGATGCTAACATTGTCAGCATGTTGGTTGATTACAATAAACAATTATGGCTAGGTTCGGTTAGTTCAGGTGTTTATCGTTGGGACCCTAAAACAGAAATTGTTCAAACCTTTACTTATGACAGTGTAAATCGTAATAGTTTGAGTAATGGCAGTGTTAGCGCTATTGTCGCTGCGGCAGAAAATCAATTGTGGGTAGGAACTGCACAAGGGCTTAATTTAGTTGATATTGAACAAAGCTCAGTTGTTCGATTGTTAGAAGACAAAAAGCAAAAAACCACGTTTACCAAAAGCAATATTTATGACATTGAAAAAGACAGCAATGGCTATTTATGGTTGTCTACAGCTAAGGGTATCCATATATTTGACCCCATTAAACAAAAATTTATAACCAGTGATTTTCCTGATGAAACTAAGGCCTTACTTCAAGTTGATAATAGCTGGGTTAGCATATCCGCTATTGGAGAATATATTTGGATAGTGTCAGAAAGTGGTATTCATAACATCCACACTAAAACGGGCAAACTTGGTACCTTAAGTAATCTTCCTAAGTATTTTAATAGTGAATATGTATGGCATATTATGGCGTCTTTTTCAGCGGACCCTAATGATGTTTTAATTTCTAGTACAGATACTTTGTGGTTATACAATAGCAAGAGCCAAAAGCTGACTGAAGTATATCATCATGAGAATTTACCTAAGGAAGGTTATAGCTATGTTGATAATTGGGCTCGTGACAGCCAAGGCTTAATTTGGTTGTCTTATCCCCAAGTAGGGCTTATTGCGCTTAACCCAAAAAACTTCCAAGTTGAATACTTTTTTGATGAACACAATAGCATTATTGATTCAAATATTTATGGTGTTCAAATTGATAGTGAAGATAATGTTTGGGTTTCTAGTCATGCAGGTTTGTTTCGAATTCGCTCTACTGACAAATATATGCGGCGTTTTAATAAGCTAGATGGGTTAGCGAGTTCAGAATTTAATGATGGAGCTTTTTTGCGATTAGCTAATGGCCGATTTGTCTACGGTGGCATTTCAGGCATTAGTATTTTTGATCCAATAGAGTTAGGTAATAAAGATAAAGAAAGCAACAATATTGTTAGCATTGTTAATGTTAATACTTTATCTAGAACGCTGAATTACCCTTATATTTTTCCTGATAACTTCGAAGTTCAGTTAGAACATGATGACTTTGGGATTCGCATTGACTTTAGTAATTTTTCTTATGGGAATACAGAAAGCCCAATGTTTAAATATGGCTTTGTTAACGGCGTATCATTTCCTGAAACCAGACAAAATTATGTCACCTTTCCACGTTTAAATTCAGGCAACTATGTTTTTCAAGTACAAGTGAAATCAATTGTGACGGGAGAATACTCTGCTCCTGCCACTATTCGAATTAATGTAGCTTATGCTCCTTGGCATTCACCATTAGCTTACAGCCTTTATGTGTTTGTTATTTTAAGTATTATTTTTATTTGGTTTCGGGGACGTCAGTTACGGCAGCAAGAATTGCTAATTGCACATGAAAACGTAAAAAATAGAGAAAACAGATTACAACTAGCGCTTTCTGCAAGTAATAGTGAGGTGTGGGATTGGAAAGCAAAAAGCAATGTTATGTTTGCCAAACGAATTAGCAATGACCTAGGCTACAAAAGTGATGATTCGGCAATAACATTTGCGCGATATATAGCGCTAATTCACCCTGACGACCGCAAAAATTATACAAAAAAATGGCATGCATTTATTTCTAATGCTGATGCAGATACCAATTTTGAATGCACCTATCGCTTACAATCTGCAAATGGAAATTGGTTATGGTATCGAGATTTAGGCAAAATCGTTGCTTATGAGCAATCTGGCGCACCATCAAGAGTAACGGGCTCTTATACCAATATTACAGAATCGAAAGCAATTCAAGAAAGAGCGCAATACTATGGGGCTGCGTTTGAACAAACTCGCGATTGGGTACTCATTCTAGATGAAGCACTTGAGCAAGGTTATGCTAATAAATCAATGTCAGCCGTGTTTGGTTGGGCTAGCGATGAATTGAAATTGGCTGACGGTTTAAAGGGATTCGGCCGGGAACGTATAGATTATTATCGTAAGTTACTACCGATAGTTTTAAATGAAGGTCATTGGCGTGGTGAAGAGTTGATAGAAACTGTCGATGGTAAAGAATATCACGTAATTACTAATATCAGTGTAAGTGCGAAAGTTAACAACCAGCAAAGGCACTTTATTTGTGTTTATACCGATATAACTGCGCAAAAACTAGCTGAAAACGAACTGAGAATTATGGCGAATTATGACCACTTAACTGATTTGCCAAATCGAACATTACTGCTAGATCGCATTGAACATGCTATTGCTGCTTCCTATCGCCGACATGATTCAATCGCATTATTCTTTATCGATTTAGACCGCTTTAAACAAGTCAATGACTCTTTGGGACATGAATGTGGCGACCTGTTATTAAAAGAAGTCTCAAAACGATTAAATGCCTCTTTGAGGGCCGATGATACATTAGCGAGAATTGGCGGCGATGAATTTGTTGTTTTGTTAGAGCGCTTTCGTAGTGAGGTTGAGTTAGCGAATATTGCCCAAAAGTTTATTGACCTTATACAACAGCCTTTTACTTTGAATAATAATGTCGTCAGTATTGGGGCTAGTATTGGAATATCACTTTACCCAAACGATGCCGAAGGCTCAGAAGAACTATTTAGAAATGCTGACGTTGCTATGTATCATGCAAAACAGCTAGGTAGAAATAACTATCAATTTTTTACCGAAAATATGAACAAAGAAGCGAAACAACGCTTAGCAAAAGAAACTAATTTGAAGTTAGGCTTCAGTAATAATGAGTTTTTTAATGTTTATCAGCCAATTATAGATGCTCACACAGGAAAATCAGTTGGTGCTGAATTGTTAATGCGCTGGCGACATAAAGGCAATGTGGTACCACCTGTTGAATTTATAACCTTAGCAGAAGAATTAGGGCTTATTGTCGCCATGACAGAACAAGCTATTGAGCGTGGCTTTAAAGAGTTAACAAAGTGGCGAAAAACCAGAAGCGACCTTTATTTATCAGTAAACTTTTCCGCCAAACACTTTAGTGATAAGTCACTGATATATTCTATTCAAAATTTACTATCTCAGTATGATCTGCCTGCAAATGCTTTGAAAATTGAAGTGACTGAGAGTGCCTTTATATTTGAGCCCGATAAAGCTATTCAAACAATGTTAGCCTTGAGTGAAATGGGGGTATTACTTTCATTAGATGATTTTGGTACGGGATATTCATCGTTATCCTATTTAAAGCAGTTACCACTAGATATTATTAAAATTGATCGCAGTTTTGTAAATGGTATTGGTCAAGAAAAAACGGATGAAGCCATAGTTGATGCAACTATCGTACTTGCGCAAAGTTTAGATATGTACTGTATTGCTGAAGGTGTTGAAACGCTTCAACAGCTGAATTATTTAGTTGATAGGCGATGTCATTATATTCAAGGTTATCTGTATTATAAGCCTCTTGAGGCGAGTGAGTTTATCAGAAAACTCATAGAAGATTGTGATGAAATTAAAGTGACAGCATCTGGGTCTGATGTTACTTATAAATAAACGTAGGAGATTTTCCATTTTTCACAAGCAGTGATAGTGAATAGCACTAAAGAGTTTTATAGCTTCGCTATTGGTTTTTTTAATTTTGTGCATATTTATAACAAATAATCAGACGTTTATATTCTGAAAACTCAAGATATTAAGGTATTCCTCATGACACAACATTTCGACTACATTGCAATTGGCGCCGGTAGCGGCGGTATTGCTTCAGCAAACCGAGCAGCGCGCTTAGGTAAAAAAGCAGCCGTTATTGAAGCTAAACACATAGGTGGTACTTGTGTGAATGTGGGTTGTGTTCCTAAAAAAGCCATGTGGTATGCCGGGCAAATTGCCGACGCTTTACATTATGCGAATGATTATGGCTTTAAAGCGCCATTGCAAAGCTTTGATTGGGCAACTTTAGTTAAAAATCGTGAAGCATATATTGAACGAATTCACGCCGCTTACGCGCGTGGTTTTGCCAGTAATGATGTTACTGTGATTAATGGCTTTGCTAAGTTTGTTAATAAAAATACTGTGCAAGTTAACGGCGAATTGTACACGGCTGATCACATTACAATCGCCACTGGCGGTCGTCCGAGCCGTCCGAATATTGAAGGTGCTGAGTATGGCATAGATTCAGATGGCTTTTTCGCTTTAACCGAGCAGCCAGAAAAAGTCGCCGTAGTCGGTGCTGGTTATATTGCTGTCGAGCTTGCTGGTGTTATGCATGCGCTCGGTAGTGAGTCACATTTATTGGTGCGAAAAGAAAAACCACTACGTGGTTTTGACGATATGTTAAGCGATACCTTAGTGGAGCAAATGGCAAAACATGGCCCGACGCTACACACTATGAGTGTGCCAACACGTGTTGAAAAGCATAGCGATGGGAAACTCACGATACATTTAGAAAATGACAAATCGATAGGGCCAGTCGATACCCTAATTTGGGCGATTGGTCGTGAACCGGCAACCGATAATATTAATATTGAATCAACGGGCATAGAGCTTGATGAACGTGGTTTTATTCCAACGGATAAATATCAAAATACCAACGTTAATGGCATTTATGCGGTTGGTGATAACACAGGTCGTGCACAGCTAACGCCTGTTGCCGTTGCAGCGGGGCGTCGCTTGTGTGAGCGCTTATTTAACAATAAGCCTTATGAGCATTTAGATTACTCAAATATTGCTACGGTGGTTTTTAGTCACCCAGTTATTGGCACTGTTGGTTTATCAGAAAAAGAAGCTATTGCTGAATACGGTGAAGAACAAGTTAAGGTCTATAATTCGCAGTTTACCGCGCTATATCAAGCAATTACTGAAGATTATCGAGACCCAACACGCATGAAGTTAGTATGCGTTGGTAAAGAAGAGAAAATTGTTGGTATTCACAGTATTGGGTTTGGTAGTGATGAATTACTACAAGGTTTTGCTGTAGCGATGAAAATGGGTGCTACTAAGGCTGATTTTGATAATACTGTCGCTATTCACCCAACGTCAGCAGAAGAATTTGTCACTATGTAGCACTAGGGTATTTCCCTCTAACCATATTATTTAGTTAGAGGGGAGTATTGATACTTACTTAATGAAAGCGGGTATAACCCGTTCTGCAATCTGAGTGAATATCGTATCTTCTCGGTCATGGCCTGTGATCACAATAATCAAGTCAAGCTCATCAACTACTATGATACGTTGTCCACCTCCGCCCCAGGCAAATGTGGCATTATAGCTTTTATCGCCAGCCGTAATATCGGTTTGATACCAAAAATAGCCATAACGAAAATTATCGGGCATCCAATCTTCGGTAGGTTTAACAACACCACTGGTGGCTTTTGCTAGGTAGCTTGCTGAAATAAGCTGTTCGCCATGCCATTTACCTTTGTTAAGCACAACACTGCCTAATTTGACCATATCACGAGAGGTCATACTCACGCGCCAGCCGGCCTCTGGAATACCACTAGCGTGAGTTTTCCAAGTGTAGTTTGTGATGCCCAATTTATCGAGAATCTCTTTTTTCAGGAAGTTCTCAGCGCTGTCTGGCACGACAGCATCAATGACCGCCATCACTAGTATTGGATTGTAGTTACCATATAAGTATTGCTGAGACTCTGTCGTTATTGGTTCGCTGTGTTCAAGTAAGGCTTGAACTAATAATTGCCCCTTGATCGCGGCAGGATTTTTCTCAAGCTCTTGCCATTTGTCACGGTCGATACTAAGGCCACCATGCATAGTTAAGGCCTTATGAAGAGTGATTTTTTCTGAGCCCTTTGCAAGTTTTGCTGTATCTAGGTCTTTTAGAAAACTAATCATTGGTTTTTGCAAATCGGCCATTGTTAGGTAGCCTAATTGAATAGCTCGACCCAGTGCCATACTGGTGTATGCTTTAGTTGCAGACGCTTGCCCATGATGTAAATTTACTCGACCTCGTTTGTAATAAGATTCAAATATCAATTTCCCTTGGTGAGAAATAAGCATGCTATCGTAGAGGCCATGTTTGTCATTGGCGATTTCTTTGGCTAATTTGATAATCTCGTCTTTAGCTCCACTATCTACACCTAGTTCACCAACCACTAATGCGTCTTTTCTGGCTGCTGGCGTTATATCAATAAAGCTTTCTTGAAGATAAGGCAAATCCCAAAAAGACATTTTTGCATCCTCGATAGATGCCATGGGTGCAAGCGTGGTGCTGTCTGCAATATTCGCTGCAACTACATTGCTAACAGTGCTAAATAGCGCAGCAGCAATGAGACTTTTAAATGTTGTTTTAATATGCATAAATGACTGTAGTTCCGTTTGGTTAGGTTTATGATTTTGCCCTAAGGGTTTCGATAATTTGTGCGTCTACCCAGTACATACCGGCATTTTGATCATTAACAAATCTGTTAAATAAAAGGTACTTTCCGTCTGGTGTGACGATTGCTCCACTTTCAGAGGCCGTGGTATTTATTGTCTCTCCAAAATTAATGGCCGCTCCCCAAGTGCCATCTTTCTGTCGAAAACTAATAAACAGATCGGCTTTACCGTATCCATTTTCGCCTTGCTCATCCCAAATTAAATAGGACTCATCTGGTGCAATAAAGGGGTGCGCGTTCCAGTCGCCAAAATCAATATTCACAGCTTTTGGTTTTGTATATTTGCCATTTATTAAGCTTGAGTAATGAATGGGGGTTGATTCATTTGCGTCATCAAAATAGTAAGTTCCTTTTGCAGAAGACATGAGGCGCATGATTCGAAAATCTTTAAAATAAGCGCCTAGACTTTTGATTTCTGACCAGCCAGTTTTGGTGCGCTCCATATAGTGTTTGCCTAAATGCATAGTATTACCGTCTGGCGAGGTGATAGGTCGGCCCACTCTTGGCCCCACCAAAGACTCGTGCCATTGATTGTTTTCCAAGTTGAAAACGCGTAACGACCACTTACCATCTTTGTTGTTTCTGCGCGTAAAATAAAAACTTTTCATATCAGGCGTGAAGAAGCCACTATGGTCACGACGATCTGGCGACCGTTGACTAGGTGTAAAAGCCTTAGGAATATCACTTGGTGGAGTTTGTCCAACATAAGGTCCTTCAAGAAATGAAACTTTATTATTTCCGTAGCTATTAGCACTTAGCGTTGCCGTGAAAATAAAAAGCCCAATAAGCAGTTTACTTGGTTTCATTATTTCTCTCCTTTTTCTTGTAAGTTTGATAGCCATTTCACACTTTGAACACCTAGCATCGGGAAGGAGTCACTATGGCCAGAGGAGTCAATAACAATCTGTTTGATTGAAGATATTGCTTGATAATTCTTACCTTTGAGTTGGCTAATAAAATCTTCAACATGTGGGCTCAATTTTTTTTCAAGTTCGCCATAGGAAATAAAGATGTTAATTTCTGGCTGAGCACTATTTAACCTTGCACTTGCTTGGGCAAAAAGTTCATTGGCACTACTCCAAATACTTGGACTACCAAGAATATAATTTTTAAACGTGTTGGGTTGTGTCAACAATGCATAGGTACCGAAAAGGCCACCAGCTGAAAAGCCTAAATAGCTGCGATTGCTTGGCTCAGTTCGGTAATTTTTTTCGATTATTTTGAAGACCTCGTCGCGAATAAAAGACAGGTGATTATCGGCTTGTCCAAATTTTACTTTTGGATGTTTAGGGTTAGTTCGTTTCTTGAATGAGTAGTCGCCAAAACGGCTGAAATGCGCACCATATTTTTGCTTTAGCTCTTTTGGAATATCTTTTTGCCAAGAGATCCCTACTAAAATAACGTCTTCCATTATATAAGCGGTGGCAGCAGATAATAGTTCGATATGCCACACTGCGTCGGTAAAATAGATAACAGGATACTTTTTGCTCTTATCTTCGTCATAGTTTTCAGGCAGTTTAACGAGCAGTTCGTACTGCTTATTAGATTGCTTGTCAGTGATCGGCAGAACATGTATGCCTGGCATTTGGTACGGTGAGTGGTCAGTATCAGCAAGTGCCAAAAAAGGGATTAGGACTACAAAAAGAAAGATTATATTTTTTATCATGATTACCTCGGTGATTTACTCTGAGCATTTAAGGTTGAATAAAATGTGAGTATTCACCTTAACTAATAGCGAGCAATTTACTTGAGGTTGCACTGATTTTTAGCTGATTTTTAGCTGATTATTAAAAAACCAATAATTATCAAATATTTACAATGTTGAGTTTGGCCGTTCAGGCGTTTATGCTATACCATTCATCTTGTGTTGATTTAATTTTTAATCGCAAACTTTAGTGGTACCAGAGGATTTATGGCTGAACAGTATTGGATTGGTGGATTTTTTATCGATTTATCTCGGAATCAAATCACCCAAAATAACCAATCAAAAACACTCGCTCCAAAAGCACTGGCTGTTCTTACTCATTTGGCTGAGCATCAAGGGCAAGTGGTGAGTCATGAAGCCTTGCTAGCTAAAGTTTGGCAAGGAACTGTTGTATCACCCAACTCACTGCAACGCAGTATTGCGCAATTAAGAAAAGCATTGGGTGACGATGGTAAAGTTCAAGTTTATATCAAGACGCATGCTAAACAAGGGTACAGTTTAGAGTGTGATGTTAGGTGGCATGACGGTGCCGATAAAAAAGTATTTGAAGTTATTACTAAAGACAACGCCACTTATGAAGCTATAGGGAACGAGGTAGCGACTAACGTTGTTAATGACAGTGCTGTCGATGAAGAGGCCAATGGCAGCGAATTATCAGCAGGCGCTGTTGCTAAGTCGAAAAGGTTGAAATCTAACTTACTGCTGATTGCACTAATTTTTGGCATTATGATGCTTGCCATAATCAGCTATCAATATACTGCACCAAAGCAACCAGAGACATTGTCTATTGGTGCGCTGCGCTCGTTAACAACGACAGACAATAAAGAACATTCAGGTATTTATTCACCTAATGGCGAATACATAGTTTTCAATCGTTACTCAGACGAATATTGCGCTAGCAGTAACATTTGGGCAAAAAATATTAACACGCAGAAAGAAACCCAATTGACGAACAATATGGGGAAATACGGTAGTCACAGTTTTTCAAAAGATGGGAAAAAATTGGTATTTATTAAAACTGAAAACTGCGATAAACCGATTAATCAAAAAGAGTGCTATAAACTCATGACCTTGGATTTTGATAAAGCATTAAAATCACCGCAAGCGCCAAGTTTATTAATGGAATGCAAAAACTCTATAATTACTAAATCTAAATGGTTAAAGAACAATAATATTGCATTGTTGCAAGAGCTTGCTAATCATTGGAAATTAATCAGCTATTCGATAGAAGACAATAAAAGCACCGATATTTACTCGCTAGCTGGCGGTCAGGTCATTGATTATGATTATTCTGTTAAAGATGACATTATTGCGTTAATTAGCGTGCACAATGACGGTCAGAATTATATTGAAATTATCAAACCTACGGGTCAATTACTGTCTAGTTATCCGATTGAGTATCCGCCAGAGATAACGAATTTAAGTTATATTTATCCAAACTTTTCGCCGCTGGACAAGCAACTTATTTTCAGTACGGGTCGACAACTTTTCACATTGTCTTACCAAGGTAAAATAGCTAAAGTTAGTCTTCCTCTTGACGAGCCAGCAGGCTCACCAACATTTCATCCAGATGGTAAACGAGCGCTGATGATAAAAGGGCACTGGGATAGTGATATTGCGACATTCTCTATTTCGAAAGTTGCCAACTCAAACTCTACAGAAATAGCAGCTGTTCATTCGTTAACTGAGAAAAATCGTGATGAATTACCTATTGCTAAGATAATCGCACGTTCAACACGTGAGGAAGATAGTGCTATTTTCCAACCTAATGGGAAGTTAATCGCTTTCAAGTCTGACCGTTCGGGTGAAGATCAAATTTGGCTAAGTCATGATAATGGTGTGCAGAAGCTGACTAATTTCCCAATTGATACTCGCATTTCGGGATTGGATTGGGCCAGTGACGGGCAAAGTATTTTAGTTAACGCCAATAACGTGCTTGTTCAGGTTAATCTTGATGCGACACAAAAGCCCTTTCCGGTTGCATTCCCCGTTACGCAACTGTTCCATTGGGATAGTGATAACAACAGGGCTTTATTGTTAATACGAATTAAAGGTATGTTGAAATTTGTTGAGTTCAATATGAATGATTTAAGTTTTAAAATCATCACGGATAAGAAAGTTAATTGGGCGTTGAAAAGTGAAGATGGCCGATTAATTTATACCGATCACATGGACCGATTTTGGCAACCAGGACCAGCGGAAGACCAAATGATTGAAGTGTTAGAAAATCAAGGTAGTGACAAACGATATATTGTCAAGCATAAGGTAATTTATGGCATTAACGAGGACTACCAACTGTGGTCTTATGCACTTAACGATGGCACATTTAATATCCTCGGTAATATACCAGATAAAATTGATTTTATTACCGACATTAATCAGAATGAGTTGTTAATGACCACTCGAGTTTCCGCAAAAAAAGAAGTAGCTGAACTGACATTAAGTGAATAACACCTGCTGATGAATACATGCTTAATTTATTGAGTGAATAAACTGGGAAAATTACCATGAAAGTTTTTGCAATTCTTATGATAACGACATTGCTAGGAGCATATATGTCATTGGGTATAGCGGCGGAAGATCACCGTCATGACCATGGCAAATCAACCGAAAAATTGTCGTTAAATCAAGGTGAGAAATGGCAAATTGATGAAAGCCTGCATATAGGTATGAGCCGGATAAAAAAAGAAATGATGGCGAACCTAGATGCAATTCATCATGATAAATATGCAAAAGAGCAATATAGCGCGTTAGCGAAAAAAATTGATGCACAAATAAGTTACTTGTTTGAACACTGTAAATTGCCGGCCAAAGCGGATGCCCAGCTGCATATTTTGTTAGCTAACATTATGCAAGGTAGTCACTTGATGAAAGCTGGTGAAACGCCAAGACAAGGGGCTATTAAAATTATCCAATCTTTAAATGATTACCCGCAGTATTTTAATGACTCAGCTTGGCAGGCGTTTGAGCATTAGGATTTAAAACAACGGTATTTTTTACTTTTAACCTAGCTTTGGCCTTAACACTAACTTATTGCCATGTTGGCATAATTTATTTGTCCGTATTTTTTACCAAAATAAGCAAAGATAAAATTAATTTTACTAAAATTTTCTTGCCGAAATTAAGCTAGCCCTTGCCAATTCTCGCTTATGTTTTTTTGTTATTTCAAGGTGTAATAAAACTGCAAAAATAATTTAATAATTGTCTGGTAATGGGGCTATTTTCTGGTAATCTCTTAGCTCGCTCATTTTTATTGTTCGTTAATTGAACAGATAAACTTGAGTGCGGACATTTATTTATCCACATAATAAAAAAATAATAATAAATATGTGAAAAGGATTTCAGACTTACCTTTTTTCATCAATTACAATCACTTAAGAAGAAGTTGCCGTAAAGTTCACCAGAATTTTATGGCTGTTGCTCGTGGTTTTCAACAAACTTATCCACAATCTTCACTAAATCATGTGACTAAATGCTAGGAAGTGCTAGAGAGAATTTGCCGATTATGGCATGCTTAGCCCATCTTTCAGCTAGTCAAAAAATTATCATGCCAACTTCTGACCAATCACCGCTTATTTTAGTCGATGGTTCATCTTATTTATTCCGTGCATATCACGTGCCATATTTACAAGCTTTATCGACAGCAGACGGCCAGCCCACAGGGGCAATAACTGGTGTGCTGAATATGATCAAAAGCCTGAAGAAAGACTACCCAAATGGCAATATTGTGGTGGTATTTGATGCTAAAGGTAAAACCTTTCGTAATGATATGTATCCAGAATATAAGGCTAACCGACCGCCAATGCCTGATGACTTACGTAGTCAAATAGCACCTTTACATGAAATTATTGCCGCAATGGGCTTACCTTTGCTAGTTATTGAAGGTGTTGAAGCCGACGATGTTATTGGTACGTTATCGCATCAAGCGACTGCTTTAGGGATGGAAACCGTAATTTCAACTGGTGATAAAGACATGGCACAGCTAGTTAATCAGCATGTTCGTCTGATAAATACCATGACTAATGTTGAAATGGATGAGGCTGGTGTTATTGAAAAATTTGGTGTTAGGCCAGATCAGATTATTGATTACTTAGCGCTGATGGGTGATAAAGTTGATAATATCCCAGGCGTTGAAAAGTGTGGCCCTAAAACCGCAGTAAAATGGCTAACGGCTTACCCAAGTTTAAAAGAAGTGATGGATAATGCCGATAAAGTAAAAGGTAAAGTAGGTGAAAATCTGCGTACCGCTTTACCTCAACTACCGTTATCTTATGAATTGGCAACTATCAAACTTGATGTTGAATTGGCACAAACTGCAGCGGAACTTAAACCGCAAGCAGCAGATGTAGAGACACTTACAGCACTTTATAAAAAGTTTGAGTTAAGACGGTTACTTGCTGATTTAAATGCTGACGACGCTAATGCAACGAAAGACAGCTCAGCTAGTCAAGGTGAAGAGGCTGATGATGATGCGGCTAATTTCTCCGATATTGAAGCTGATTATGAAATTGTTTTAACCAAAGCAGCATTTCAAAGTTGGCTTGATAAGCTCACAGCAGCAGAGCTATTTGCTTTCGATACTGAAACCACCAGTGTTGATTATATGACAGCTGAACTCGTTGGTTTGTCGTTTGCAGTTGAAGTCGGTAAAGCGGCTTACGTTCCTGTTGCTCATGATTATGTTGGTGCACCTGAACAGCTCGATAGAGACTGGGTGTTGGCACAACTTAAACCGCTGTTAGAAAGTGAGTCGCAACATAAAGTAGGGCAAAACTTAAAGTACGATGCTAATGTACTTTCACACTACAATATTGCGATAAAAGGTATCACCTTTGATACCATGATAGAGTCATATTGTTTTAATAGTGTTGCAACACGTCATAATATGGATGCGCTAGCGGACAAATATCTAGGCTATAAAACCGTACATTTTGAAGATATTGCCGGTAAAGGTGCTAAGCAACTTACTTTTAATCAAATTGATATTGATAAAGCAGGGCATTACGCGGCCGAAGACGCCGATATAACGCTACGTTTACATCAGGCTATTTTTCCAAAATTGGAGAAAGTAAACACACAGCTTTCTGTTTTTACTGACATTGAAATGCCATTGTTACCGGTATTAGCTCGTATGGAGCAATATGGTGTCTTGATTGACTGTGATATGTTAGCTCAACAAAGCCAAAGCATAGGTACTCGCTTATCTGAATTAGAAATTGAAGCTCACAATATTGCCGGTAAAAGCTTTAATTTAAGTTCACCAAAGCAGCTGCAAACAATTTTATTCGAAGAATTAAAAATCCCAGTACTGAAGAAAACACCTAAAGGCGCACCTTCAACAGCAGAAGAAGTGTTACAAGAGCTCGCGCTTGATTACCCGTTACCAAAAGTAATTTTGGAAAACCGTGGTTTAAGTAAATTAAAATCGACTTACACTGACAAGTTGCCTTTGTTAGTTGATCCAAAAACGAATCGGGTACATACCTCATACCATCAAGCTGTCACGGCGACAGGGCGTTTATCTTCAACCGATCCAAACTTACAAAATATTCCGATTCGAAGTGAAGAAGGGCGTAAAATTCGTCATGCCTTTATTGCACCGCAAAATCACAAAATTGTTGCAATTGACTATTCTCAAATTGAATTGCGCATCATGGCACATTTATCAGATGATCCAGGTTTAGTGAAAGCGTTTTCTGAAGGTAAAGATGTTCATAAAGCAACAGCGGCAGAGATTTTTGCCGTGCCTTTGGAAGAAGTAACGAGTGACCAACGTCGTAGCGCTAAAGCTGTTAACTTTGGTTTAATTTACGGTATGTCAGCATTTGGCTTAGCCAAACAGTTAAATGTACCGCGTCATACAGCACAAGAGTACATGGATAAGTATTTCGAACGTTATCCCAATGTTTCGAAATATATGGAAGATACTCGTCAGCAGGCTAGTGAGAATGGTTATGTTGAAACCTTGTTTGGAAGAAGACTTTATTTACCTGATATTAAATCCAAGAATGGTATGCGTAAAAAAGCGGCTGAACGTGCTGCTATTAATGCGCCAATGCAAGGTACAGCAGCCGATATTATTAAAAAGGCTATGTTAGCGGTTGATGCTTGGATTTTAGAACAAAATGATCCTCGTATTAAAATGACCATGCAAGTGCACGATGAATTGGTCTTTGAAATTCATCAAGATATTGTTGAGGAAACGACTGCTAAATTAGTGGAAATTATGAATGCTGCGGTGGAAATGAGTGTACCGTTAATTGCTGAAGCGGGTATTGGTGATAACTGGGAACAGGCACATTAAGTAGTAAGAGCACTATTGATAAATAAGTGTGTGAAATTTATTCATACCTGCACCGTTCTTATTATTTAACACCAAATGATCCCTTCATGGTGTGTTTCTTTTTAGGCCTCTGCCCAGAGGCCTTTTTTTTGTACCAAAATTACTAAATCCACTACCTTGTTCTCTGTTACATGGTTGCAGAATAGTCGTTATCGCCTTTTTTGTGATAAAAAAACAAATAAGTGTAAAAAAATTACAAAATTCACTTTACAAGCTTAGAGTTGTTACTCTATAATTGCCCTGTTCCTAACACGAACGCTTGTTGTAATAATTTGTATATTTTAGCTTTCCTCATAGCTTATAGGCCGATAACATTAGTTGTCGGCTTTTTTTTGCTTGTAGAAAGTTAGTTTAGTTAAACTATCGAAGTGAAAAGGTAAAAATATCATGATTTATTTTTACCTATTTAGCGTAATAAAATTACATTAAAGCGACTATTCAGGTTTATCAAGTGGATCGATAATAGCGGTTATTTGTGGTGGCTTACTACGGCCGGCTTTTCGTAATGCATCACGCAATACATATTCAATTTGGGCGTTTAAGCTACGTAATTCATCATCTGACCAACGCTGCATTGCGGTCAGTATTTCTTCGTTTATACGTAATGGATAAGCTTTTTTTGCCACAGAAACCTCTAATACAATAAGTGAAAGCCCATAGATATGAGCTCAGCTATTTTAATATAAACTACCCGTATTGACGATAGGTTGCGCAGCTTCATCAGAACAAAGAACTACGAGCAAGTTACTTACCATTGCTGCTTTTCTTTCTGCGTCGAGTTCAACAATGTCGCGTTCTGCTAAACTTTGCAGTGCCATTTCCACCATGCCAACAGCACCTTCAACGACTTTCTTACGTGCAGCAATAATAGCCATGGCTTGTTGGCGCCTTAACATAGCGTTAGCAATTTCCGGTGCGTAAGCTAAGTGACTAATTCTTGCCTCTATGACTTTCACACCAGCTTTGCCTAAGCGGTCCTGTACTTCACATTTTAACGCTTCAGATATTTCTACAGGGTTACTACGCAGCGATATACCTTCTTCTTCATGATGATCGTAGGCATAGCTAGTGGCTAAATTACGCAAAGCAGATTCACTTTGAATTGAGACATAGTCTTCATAATCGTCAACTTGGAAAACAGCCTCGGCAGTATCAACCACCTCCCAAACAATAACAGCAGCAATTTCAATAGGGTTACCGTTTTTGTCGTTAACCTTCAATTTGCTACTTTCAAAGTTTCTAACTCGTAGAGAAACACGCATTTTTGTATAGAAAGGGTTTGCCCAGCGTAAACCCGATAAATGTACAGTTCCTGCATATTTACCAAATAGTTGCAATACTCGGCCTTCTTTAGGGTTAACCATAAAAAAGCCAAACCAGCCGATAAAAATAACAATATTTAATAATAAACTAGCGATTGTTAAAGCGGGATTATTGGGCAAAGAGTACACCGTCAGGCTTATGGCGCTCAGCTGCACAATTAATAACACAACAATAAAACTAATACCGTTTGGGGCTTTTACTTCTTTTTCTGTAAACATATACCTTCCTTTAGCTTTAAACCAAGTGATATCATTCTGATATCACTTTTGGTTTTTTGCAAGTTTATTTTTATTGCTTTTGGTTTTCAAGAAAATGAAAAAATTTAACTTCTTATTTTTCAAAGGCTAACCGTCGTAATTTAATTTAGCTGATTTTGATCAATATTGACCTTTTTGCTAGCTGATATTATGAGCATAGATTTAAACAACGGAGAATTATTATGGGATGTTGTGGTGGATGTGGCGGTGAAGGTCATGAACCAGTAGCAGAGCAAGAACAAACTGAAGAATCAGTAGAAACTACTGAAGAAGAGTAAGTTTTGTATACAACAATATAAGAAGCAGCTTGAGCTGCTTTTTTATTGCCTAAAATAAAGCAAACGATAGTTAATAGCTTAGATAAATTCGACTTTTTGCATTTATCCTTTATGAGTGAGCATAGTTAATGATAAATTCAAATGCTCTATTAAAGCATTGCAATGTTCAAAGTCACGAACTGATATTTCTTTGTCTGTAATAAATACCTGCCCGGTGATCACACCAATGGCTTTATGGCCAACTTTAATTGGCATAATGACAATTGCACCGTCTTCAATGTAATCAGCAATTTCACCGGTAATATATTGATACCATTGCTCAGCTTGTTTATCGTTTATGAGTATGGGTTGGTCATTTTCCATGGCATAACTAAAAATGTTGCTACTTCGAGATAAATAAAATTTTTGTTTATTGTCTACTGGCTGTGCGTCGATGTCGTAACAAAATCGAGTTTTAATTTCAGACTTATCATCCACCATCATTAAGAAGCTGCTTTGCTCAAACGCGAATATTTTCATTATTGCCTGCAAAGTAGACTTAATAAAAATAGATACATCGGAGCTTGTTTTTAATGATTTGTTTAAGTGCATGCATGCGGAAAGTATGTCGCTTTCTTTATTCGGGTTATATCTAAGTACTTTGTGTGCATGGTCGTTAAAGTCTTTGGCTCGCGGTAAGGGTTTTATATGCTCAACCAATGCTGCGGCGCCATAGGAGCTTAACAGCTTAGCAGCTTGGTCTCTTAACAATGATATTTTTGTTGTGAGTTGCTTAATGTTTAAGCCGGTAATTTTGCTGATGCTAGTTAGTAATTGCTGAAAATCTTCAAAGCTTCCAGTTGGATTGGCAATATAGTGGCTTAACTTATCGGCGAAATATACTATTTGAACTTCAATTGTGCGGCTTTCTGGCTGATTTAACGCTTTTAATAAAAGGTCACTCAAGCTCCAGGTTTTTGCAAGTTCGCTGCTAAGATCGGTAAAACTGCCGCCAAGTTCATGCTGGCATTTTTGTTGAAATATCGCTGGTGTTGTTTCAACAAATGGGGCAAGATTTTTCGCAGATTCACCGCCTACGCCCCAAAATGCAGTTTCGCCAATGCGATAAAGCATGGCTGCAAGATATAATTCCTCTTGAGTATCTTCAGCGTATTGTGGCGCCATCATTTTAGCTAATAAACCAGCATAAAATGAATTCGCCATAGAGCGCATTAATTGTTGATGAACCCTATCGTCTAAATCTTTATTTGCGAGTAAACCTTCTACTAATCGCGATGTTAAGCAAATATTTTTAACCGCTTGTATACCTAATACAACCGAAGCTCTGGAAACTGTGCTAACTTTGTTAATACTTAAGTGTTGGACACTGTTAGCCACCTTCAATAAGCATGAGGCGAGTGCTTGATCATGCAAAATAGCTTTACTTAATTTAGGTAACGATGATTTGTCATCGTTGTTAAATTTGTCTAACATTTTTGCGGTTGACGTAATTGCTGGTAATTCGCTTTTGGCGATAATATCGACCCAATGTTGAATTAGCTGCGATTGTGCATCATGCATGCGAACCCCAAAGAAAGTTGTTTGATTTTTATACGCTTTATAAGCCTAACATATCAAATGAAAAATTTATAATTTAGTACAACAATTGAACATTATATTTAGCTTAAGGTCTACACCATAATATTGTCACAATACTATTGTGTATCTTGCTGATATAGATGATATTAGTATGAATTAAGCATTAAAGTACTTTTGAACGAGGAATCTATTTTGAAAAAATGGACGTTACCGCTGCTACTTACCTGTTTGGCAGCTTGTGAAAATACCAATACCACAAAAGCGCCTGAGTTAAATTCAGGCATACCTGGCATTACATTTATTGAGCAAGTACAGCCAGAAGCTGGCAAAACCGTTATTCCTTTTAAAAAGTATGTATTAGATAACGGCTTAACCGTTATTTTGCATCAAGATAGCTCAGATCCCTTAGTGCACGTTGATATGACCTACCATGTAGGCTCTGGTCGTGAAGAAGTGGGTAAATCAGGTTTTGCACATTTTTTTGAGCATATGATGTTTCAAGGCTCAGAGCATGTTGCTGATGATGAACACTTTAAAATGGTTACTGAGTCGGGCGGTACCATGAATGGCACTACCAATAGTGACCGAACTAACTACTTTCAAACGGTACCTGCCAGCCAACTTGAAAAAATGCTTTGGTTAGAAGCTGATCGTATGGGCTTTTTAGTTGATGCGGTTACCCAAGAGAAATTCGAAGTTCAACGTGAAACGGTTAAAAACGAGCGTGGCCAAAGCTACGATAACCGTCCATATGGTTTGCTTCAGGAACGTGTTGCAGAAGCCATGTTTCCTGTTGGGCATCCATATTCATGGCAAACCATTGGCTATATTGAAGATTTAAACCGCGTTAATGTTAATGATCTAAAAGCCTTCTTCTTACGTTGGTATGGCCCTAATAACGCCACTTTAACGATTGGTGGCGACCTTAATGTTGATAAGACCTTAGCTATGGTCAATAAGTATTTTGGCAGTATTCCTAGAGGCCCTGAAGTTGAGTTACCTGAGAAGCCAAGCTTTACCATAGACGAAGATCGTTATATCTCTTTAGAAGATAATGTCCATTTACCTTTGGTATACATGTCGTATCCAACTGTGAGTGTTCGACATGAAGATGAAGCACCACTTGATTTACTATCAAGCATTCTTGGTGGTGGTAAAACATCTTTACTATATAAAAACCTAGTGAAGAACCAGCTTGCGGTGCAGGCTTCGGTTAGTCATCCGTGTGCTGAACTAGCATGTACATTTAACATGTTAGCTTTACCACACCCAGCATCTGGTAAAAGCTTAGCAGATATGGAAAAAGTGATTCGCGATACGTTAATTGAGTTTGAAGCGCGTGGTGTTGAAGATGACGATTTAACAAAAGCGAAAGCGGAAATGGAAGCAAACTTTGTTTTTGGTTTGCAAAGTGTGGCGGGTAAAGTTAGCCAACTTGCCGCTAATGAAACATTTACCGGTAATCCAAATTATATTGAGCAAGACATTGCTCGTTATGCCAATGTAACAAAAGCCGATGTGATGCGTGTTTATCAAAAGTACATTAAAGATAAACATGGTGTCATTATGAGTATTGTGCCTAAAGGACAAAAGAACTTAGTTGCGGCGGCTGATAACTTTACGCCACAAGCGCGTATTATTCCTGAGCAAACGGTGACTTCCGATTCAGATTTAAAAGTAAGAAAAGCAAAAGATAATTTTGACCGTAGTATTGTTCCTGCGGCAGGGGAGAACAAAGCGGTTGCAGTACCCAAAATGTGGCAAGAAACATTTGAAAACGGCATAAAAGTGCTTGCTACGCAAAGTATGGAAACGCCAACAACTTCATTACTTATGAAAATCCCTTCCGGACATTACTTTGAGAATAAAGACAAGGCAGGAACAGCGGCTTTACTGGCGAGAATGTTGAATGAATCGACAACGAAGCGTAGTGCCGAAGATATGAGTAAGGCTTTACAAAAGCTTGGTGCATCAGTTGCTATTTCTGCGGGGAACCAATACCTAACCATTAATGTAAACACGTTAACAAAGCATTTAGATGCAACCCTAGCCTTAGTTTATGAGAAATTAACGGCGCCGGCATTTTTGGCTAGTGAGTTTGATCGAAATAAAAACAATGCCATTCAAGGAGCAATTAATGGTAAAAAAAATGCGGGTTACTTAGCATCGACCGCTTATCGTCAATTACTGCACGCAGATAATATTGCGGCAACACCGAGCTCGGGCTCAGAGCATTCGTTAGCAAATATTGAACTTGCAGATGTTAAGGCACTTTATCAACAGCAAGTTAAGGCGAAAGATAACCAAATCATTGTGGTATCTGACTTAGCTAAAGCAGAGGTTTTAAAGTCATTAGCTGTGTTTAAACCGTTAACTGGTGAAGGTAAAAAACTTGCACTTAATCTACCTGACTCTCCAGCTAAATTAGGTGTTATATACTTAGTGAATAAGGACAATGCGGCGCAATCGGCAATCCGAATTGGTAAGCGTTCACTTACACAAGATATTACAGGCGAGTACTATAAAGCTTATTTAATGAACTTCCCATTAGGTGGTGCGTTTAATAGTCGTATCAACCTAAATTTACGTGAAGACAAAGGTTATACCTACGGCGCTCGTTCATATTTTTATGGCGATAAATACTCGGGTGCATATACAGCAAGTGCCGAAGTACGTGCTGATGTGACGGATAAGTCTATTGTTGAGTTTGTTAAAGAAATTGAGAACTACGCCAACAATGGCATCAGTGATGAAGAGCTAACCTTTATGAGAAATGCTATTAATCAAAAAGATGCGCTTAAGTATGAAACACCACGACGTAAGTTAGGATTTTTAGCACAAATTTTGGAACATAATTTAACGCCTGATTTTGTGCAAGAGCGTAATAAGATTGTTGCTAATATTAGCAAAGAAGAGATTAATGCCTTGGCGAAAAAGCACTTAAATTTAAGTGAGATGCTGATGGTTGTTGTTGGTGATGCTAAAACCTTAAAACCACAGCTAGAAGCTTTAGGTTATCAAGTGATGAATTACGAAATATAGTTAACTTGAACTCGGGATAAGTAAAATGCTATGAAATATTTATATTCTTCATTCTCCCGAGTTCAGATTAATTTCTGAAGTGAAAAAGCCGCATGTTAGCGGCTTTTTTAATGTTTGCGATAAAGCAAATTAGGCAACTTGTAAACGAGTTAAATGCTTGACGGCATCGATTAACTCATCAGCACAAAAAGGTTTAGTTAAATAGGTATTAGCGCCTAATGCTTTGGCTTGTATTTGATCCGCCTCATCGTGTGAGCCAGAAAGGAAAATAATTGGAATATCGGTACGACTACTAATTGACTTAATGCGCTTACAGCACTCAAAACCGTCCATTTCAGGCATTTGTATATCTAAAATGATTAATGATGGTTTAAACGATGCTAATAAATTTAATGCTTGCAGACCAGACTTGGCGGCAAATATTTTACATCCCAATGGCTGAATAATATTAGAAACTACGCGAATATTAATTGAGCTGTCATCTATGATGAGTACATCGGTGTTTATACTATTATCTTCCATAAATTCATTGTCTTAGTTCCTTTAATAATCATCATATCTGCTTGATTTAATTTTGACAACTCCGATTAGTCATTAAGTATAAATATTCGAAAATTTAGGATATTCAATATGTTATTAAGGTATGAAAATAGTACTCAGTGCTAAATGTTGCTGAGCTATTTTTATGCCCAGCAACTTTAGTAATTTAGCCATAAACTATGGCTTGCTATGGTACTTGGCCGGTGTCGTTTTACTTGGTAGTGTTGCTTGCATAAAATCACGGATATCTTGATTAGCTGACTCTAAGTCTGGGTAGCGCAAGTACATCATATGGCCGCTTTCATAACCTTTAAATGATAATCTATCGCGCATTTTACCACTAGGGTCAAGTTGCCACAGTGTATATTTAGCATCAAAGTAATTGGTGGCACCATCGTAATAACCAGCTTGGATCATGACATTTAAATATGGGTTTTGTGCCATAGCCAAGCGTAAGTTTTCACCGGTTTTATTTTTCGTTCTATCCCATGGATGCACATCGCCAAACATATTATATTTAATGTCTGTTTTGTAATTAAGCTCTTCGCGAAGATAATAATTGATGGCTGGCGTAAAGCTGTGTAACCATGAGGTTAATTCGGCATTGTAATCGGGACGGCTGCCACTCACTTTCTCGTCTATGCCTAAATATCGAGAATCTAATCGGCCGACAGTTTGCTCTCTGTCGCGAAGTATTTCTTTCCAAAAATATGACGCTTCAATGTCTAAATTATTACGCAAAACTTCTTGTACAGAAAGCCCTGAGTAGTGTGCGACTTGTTCGGCTATGCTTTGCTTTTCCTGTGCTGAAATAAAGCCACCTTTTGCTAGCGCGGGTAAATATTTCTCAACAGCAAATTGTTCAATTTCAGGTAATATTGCCAGTAGGTCTTGCTGTTGAAGATCATCGGATAAAGCTTTATGGTACCAAGCTGTGGCGGCAAAATAGGGTAAGCGGTTGGCTGCTTTTACGGGTCCGTCACGTTTAATGCCGATGTCAGTCGGTGAGACTAAAATTACGCCGTTTAAATACATCCATTGGCGCGACTGCAATTCCAACGCTAACCCTGAAACGCGAGTTGTACCGTAGCTTTCACCAATAAGATACTTAGGCGATTGCCAGCGATTATTGCGAGTAACAAAGGTATTGATCCAATCGGCTAGATATTTGATATCAGCGTTGACGCCGAAAAACATTTTCTTTTGTTCTGCCTTACTAGGCATTTTGCCGTCTTTTTTCGGTAACACACGGGAATACCCCGTATTTACTGGGTTAACAAAAACAATGTCAGCGGTATCTAAAATTGAAAAGTCGTTTGTTTTGACGCCATAAGGCTGTAATGGATAACCTTCATTGTCAACATTGAGTACTTTCGGGCCAGTATAGGCTACGTGCATCCAAACAGATGCAGAACCTGGGCCGCCATTGAAAGAAATCAACAGTGGCCGCGTTGCTCTATCTTTAACATTACTGCGTTGGTAATAGGTATAAAAAAGAGTTGCAGTAGGATTACCTTCTTTATCCCAAACCGGTTGCGTACCTGTAGTGGCAGTGTAGTCAAACGCCTTGCCGTTCACCTTAGTGCTATAGCTACTGGTATTGCTTTCATCAATAGCAATTTTTCGCTCAAATTCGGCATAAGTAACGGGAGACAAAAGCCATGTCAGACTAAATAAAAAGACCAATAACCCAGATTTCATAACGCTGTCCTTAAAAATCAATGTAATTTATGGTTTCAGCCTACGTTAGACGACAGCAATTGTCATAATTAAAAGTTAGATAGAGCATTTCTAGCGATTAATAGCAGTAACAATTATAAAATGAAATACATTACACATGTTATTTTAGAAATTAGCTAAGCGCTTCTAAGTAAACCAAAATAACGTTCTCGCCGCTTATACATGTCATATTATTTTTCATATGAGAAAGCTTAACCAAACATCCAACAGGAACCTTCCTGTTACTTTCATCAAGATTAAATGTGACGTTTAAATCAGAAGACAAGCTATAGATAAAACACAGTTCACTTTCTTCAATCGCAATATTATTTGCTTGTGGGTAGCATTTTACTTTGCAGTTGTAACGCGATGTGCGGGTGATAATATTGAAATCAGTTATTGCGCCAGTATGCAAATTCCCAACTGTTTTGTTGCCACCGTCAAATGTAGCGAAATCGAGTAAATTGCTTAGACGATCAATTTTGTTGTCATTGTGTTGTAAATTTATGCCATCGCCATCAATTAAAATAAGATTACGGGTATAACCAGAAAAATTAGAAAAAACACCGTCTTCTACAACACTGGCCATGCTTAATCGCCAATCAAAATCATCAAGTGTACCACCTGAGTTAATAGCCATTTCGATGGTTTCACCTTTGCCATTTTTCCAAGCTACAGTTTTAAATTCTTGCGGGGTTATTACTTCAATCATCTATCACGGCCTTGTTATACATAGTTTACTAACACTGAACAAAGATGATCATAAGGTAATTCGCACTGCTTGTCTGTGTTTAGTTGAGGCGAAAACAGAGTAAGTTTCATATTCTGTTACTTTAATCTTCTTTAAATAAAGGCGTAACAATTGATTAACAAAAACGGCTTTGCTAGCATGCGCGCTTTCTATAATACAAAGCTTGATAATATAAGGATATTATTGTGTTGAAAAAATCACTGATTGCACTTTCTTTTCTAACGTTACCACTTACAGCTTCTGCCAACTGGTTAACTGGTGGTGGTTATGCAAATTTTTCAGCTGAAAATGACGGTACCGATGTATCTATAGGCACTATTTTTGGTTCAGTTGGTTATGAGTTAATGCCAGAAACGAGTGAGTTTTCTTTTATTCCTGAATTACGTTTAGGTACAGGTATTTCAGATGACACGGTTGAGTCAATAAAAGTTGAAATAGAGCGCTTTACGGCATTTTCTGTTCGTGGCCAATATAACTACGACAATGGCGTTTATTTGTATGTAATGCCGTCTTATGCAAACCTTAAGGTTAAAGCTAGCTACAATGGCCACTCTGATAGCGATGATGACTGGGAGTTTGGCTTTGGTGGCGGTTTTGGTAAGAAGTTAAATGACAATATGCGCATTGAAGCATCATTTGAAAGTTATGATGATACCGATGTATTTACCGTTGGTTTTAAATACGCATTTTAATAAACCCAAGTGTTTTGATTAAAGGGAAGCCATAGCTTCCCTTTTTTATGCTCAGGACGAGCGGTATGCCACGCTCACAAGGATGTGATTAAGTGGCGATGCTCAGGACGAGCGGTCAGTTTTTTATTCCTGACCAAAACTAAGTACCTACATCCATGTAGGCAATGCCGCGCGTGCAATAGCATGAAGGAGATACGATGTATGCTAGCTATTATTCACCCAACAGGTTTAATGTGCTCACATAGAAGTTAGTGTCAACCTCAACTGTATTGCTGTTTGCCTCTAAACTTAACTTTTGCCATTGGTTATTTGGTGAAAGCCAAACAACTTTTTCATTAATGAATGCTTTAATGGGCATATCAAAGCCTTCGACAGTATTTCCCCAGCGATATTGCATTTCGTTATCCTTTATAAAATACTCAAAGCTAGGAATGCGAATATCACGTAAGTATTGGTCGAACACTTTAGTTAAATTTTTGCCTGACTTTTCACTAATATAGTCTTCAATTTGAGCCGTTTCCGCAATGCCATGATAAAATTGCTTATTTAGGCCCCGTAATATTTCGCGCCAAACATTATCGTTGTTGATAATTTGTCGAATGGTATGCAACATGTTGCCACCTTTGTCGTACATGTCGCTTGAGCCTTCCTGGTGCAAACCGTATTGACCAATGATCGGGCTTTTATTTTGAATGTTTAAGCGGGTACCACGTATGTATTCAAAGGCTTTTTCTTTATCAAAATGGTATTCCAAAAATAAACTTTCTGAATAGTTAGTAAAGCTTTCATGGATCCACATGTCGGCAATATCATTATGGGTAATATTATTGGCAAACCACTCATGGCCTGACTCATGAACAATAATAAAGTCAAATAACATACCCGGACCGGTTTGGCTTCTATCACGTCCTAAATAGCCATTTTGGTAACCATTGCCATAGGTAACAGAGCTTTGATGCTCCATACCCAAGTAAGGTGCTTCAACGAGTTTGAAACTGTCTTGATAAAATGGATAAGGACCAAACCAGTATTCAAAGGCTTCAATGGTGCGTTTAGCATCTTTAAACTGTACTTTTGCCTTTTCAAGATTTTGGCGTAACACGTAATAATCCATATCTAGCTGGCCTGATTCACCTTGGTATTTTTCACCAAAATGTACATAGTCACCAATATTGATATTAATGCCGTAATTATTGATTGGGTTAACTACCTGCCAATGATAGGTTTTTGTTTTTTTCGCCTTGTTGTGATCAACTTTTACTAATCGACCATTAGAAACGTCCATCAAATGTTCTGGCACTTCAACACTGATCATGGCGCCGTTGTCAGGTTCATCATAGGCATGGTCCTTATTTGGCCACCAAATACTGGCACCTAAACCCTGACATGATGAGGCGATGAAATCGTTGCCATTCTCATCTTTTGTCCAAGTTATACCACCGTCCCACGGCGCTCTAATTGCTTCATGGGGAATGCCAGAAAAATGCATTTCCAATTGGTATTCTTCGCCAATTTTTTGTTCAGCTGCTATGGTTATAAAGTAAGAATACCCCATTTGCTCAACAGCGAGAGCTTGGCCGTTTTGCATAACTTTAGTTAGTTGCATTGGCGCTTGTAATTCTATCTGTAAACGTTTTTTTTCTGATAGCACTTCGTACTTCATGGTATTAATACCTGCAATACTCTTAGTGCTAGGGTCTACGGAAATATCTAAATGGTAGTGAGTTAAATTCCACCAAGCGCGTTGTTGGGTAATTGTACCTCTGAATATATTTTGTTGGTGATCATCAATCGTTTGTTTTGGGAACAAATCGGCATTCGCGCCGCCACATAGCGTTAACGTTGTTAGCAAGAGTATTCTAGATAAAAGTTGGTTTTTCATGAGCGTGCGTCTGTATGCCAAAAATAGTGAAGTAATTTAAATAGTAACAGCGAATAAAGTGTTAACACAACGGTATAGTGTATTTAAAACTATTATGAAAATACCTAAACTTTGCAAAACCTTGAGCACAAAAAAAGCAGCGATAAACGCTGCTTTACTAACACTTCTTTACCAGAATATTACTATTTTAAAGATGACATATATTGCGAAAGCGCAGCAATTTCTTCATCGGTTAAATTTGCTGCAACACCTTGCATCATGCCGTTAAGGTCATTGTTACGTGTACCGTTGCGAAACTTCTCTAACTGACTTTTTAAGTAATCAGCACTTTGGTTAGCTAGGGCAGGGAAGCCAGCACTTGGCATACCGTGACCATTGATACCATGACAAGCTACACAAGCTGTAACTTCCATTTCATTGTTACCACCTAAGTAAAGCTTTTTGCCGTGAGCATTGTCTTTACCATTACCCACAGTAGCTTGTTGGCTAGCATAAAATGCGGCAATGTCGGCCATATCCTGTTCGCTAAGTGCCATTGCCATACCGCCCATTACTGGGTCAACACGGCCAGACTTGCCTGCGGAAGTCATACCTAGTTTAAAGTCGGCAAGTTGTTTAACTAAGTAACTTGCACTTTGGCCAGCTAATTTTGGATACATAGGTACTAAGCTATTGCCGTCAGTACCATGACAAGCAGCACACATTGCTGATTTACTTTTACCAGCTTCGGCATTACCTTCAGCTGCATTGGCAGTGGCAACTGCACTTAATCCTAATAAAATTGTGACGATAAATTTTTTCATTGGGTTAGTCTCTGCTTGTCGTTTAAACGATAAATTATTGCGTATCTTAATTGCTTTGGCATTCTACACGAATTTATTGAATGTGAAATGTTGTCGGTAAAAAAATCATCACCTTAGCCAGTAAATAGATCACATTATCTTGTTTATTAGTCATTAAAAAAGCAGCGACCAGCGCTGCTTTATATTTAGGCCTTTCTCAGACGTCCCGTCTTTCTAGGCATTAGTGCATCCATCCACATCGATGAATGGTATGCCTTGAGCACCTAGATGTGAAGAAAAGGTAAATCTGCTCAATAAAACTTACTTCATTGAAGCCATGTATTTTGCTAATTCATCAATGTCGTCAGCAGAAAGCTTAGCGGCAACACTTTGCATCATAGTGTTGTAATCATTGCTACGCTCACCATTTTTAAACTTCAATAACTGTGCTTTTAAATAAGCTTCATTTTGACCCGCAATTGTTGGAAAGCCCGCTTTGTTCATACCCTTACCGTCAGCACCGTGACAGGCAACACAAGCGGTAATTTTACGTTTAACGTGGCCACCAAAGTAAAGTTTTTGTCCAATATCAGAACCAGCTAATTCAGCAACGTTAAGTTTTTGTGCGGCAAAATAGCTAGCAATTTCTAGCATGTCTTGCTCGCTTAAAGCTGCAGCCATAGGCGCCATTACTGGGTCTTTACGTGTACCGGCTTTAAATTCTTGTAACTGCTTAACAATGTAGTCAGCACTTTGGCCTGCAAGTTTAGGGTAAATAGCAACCGGGCTGTTACCGTCTGCACCATGACATGCCGCACATGAAGCTGCTTTTGCTTTACCGGCAATAACTTCTTCTGTAATTGCTGCAACAGGCATTACTTTGCGAGGTGCTACATTGGCAACAGCTGCTGGATCTTTAAAGTATGCGGCCATATCAGCAATATCATCTTCTGTCATCGCACCAGCAAATTGATTCATTGCATAGTTAACACGAGACTTATTTTTGAAATTAAGTAATTGCTTAGCAATATATTCAGGGTGTTGGTTTGATAAGTTAGGGTAAATTAATACATCGCTATTACCTTCACTACCATGACAACCAATACAAGCGCCAATGCTGCGTGAAGCATCGCCTAGCTCATATAAACTTTTACCTGCTGCTGGGTTTGGTACATAAGCTACTGGAGCTGCTATTGCAGTACCAGCGTCAGAGCCGCCTGCGTCTTGGCTAGCGCCGTCGCTTGGTAAAGCTGCAAAATAAGCAGCAATGTCTGCCATATCTTGCTCAGAAAGAGGAGCTGCCATAGGTGCCATTAAAGGGTCTTTACGGTCACCATTTTTGAAGGCTTTCAACTGTTTAACAATGTAATCTGAATGCTGACCGGCAAGATTTGGGTAAGTATCGCTAGCGCCAATACCGTTAGCACCGTGACAAGCCGCACACGTTGCCGCTTTTGTTTTACCTGCGTCTGCATCGCCTGAAGCTGCAAGCGCAACATTCATGCTTAATAGTGTTAAAATTACCGAAGTTAAAATATGTTTCATGACAAAACTCTCAACATGCTTTTGTGTTTTTTATTGAACGTATTCAATAAGCCGAAAAAATTGGCGACATCATACACTATTAAAGCCCTTTAGCGGGACTTTTAGCGAAAAAATTTGCCTAAAGTCTAATACATTTGCATCTTTAGCGCGAAAAAACGATATAATGCGGTTTTTATTTATCATAATTGGATTTTACCTTGTCTTCTACCGCCATTCATTTAAGCAAAGCAACTTTTACCATAAGTGCGCCAGACATTCGCCGCTTACCTGCTGATAACGGTATTGAAGTGGCATTTGCAGGCCGCTCTAATGCAGGTAAGTCTAGCGCTTTAAACACCTTAACTAATCAGAAAAGTTTAGCGCGCACCAGTAAAACGCCAGGTCGCACGCAGTTAATTAACATTTTTGAAATTGCAGAAAACAAACGCCTTGTCGATTTACCGGGTTACGGTTTCGCGAAAGTGCCAATGGAAATGAAGAAAAAATGGCAAAAAGCTTTAGGTGAATATTTAGAAAAACGCGAATGCTTAAAAGGTATTGTGGTACTTATGGATATTCGTCACCCGTTAAAAGATTTAGATATGGACTTGATTCAATGGGCGGCAGACAGCGACCTACCTGTATTGGCCTTATTAACCAAAAGCGATAAATTGTCACAAGGTAAAGCAAGTGGCCAAGTACTTGCCGTGAAAAAGCAACTAAAAGCCTTAAATGCTGATATTAAAGTACAAGCATTTTCATCTTTAAAACGCACAGGAGCAGACCAAGCCAATTCGATTATTTGTAATTGGTTTCAAGATGAAAACATAGAGCCGGCAAATGAAGACTCTATGATTGAAGAGTAGAACAAAAAGACAATAATTATTTAACGCCTCGAATTATCGGGGCGTTTTTATAGAAATCACCTAATATTTTTATTTATTCCTGCTCTGGTAATACCCAGTCAGCGCGCGGAAAATGGCAGGTATAACCGTTAGGGATTTGCTGCAAATAATCTTGGTGTTCAGGCTCTGCTTGCCAAAAGTCGCCAGCTGGCGCAAGTTCAGTTACAACGGTTCCTGGCCACAAACCCGAGGCATTGACATCTGCTATGGTTTTTTCTGCCATTAACTTTTGCTCGTTTGAGGTGTAGTAAATGGCTGAACGATACGAGCTACCGCGATCATTCCCTTGTCTATCTTTTGTTGTTGGATCATGTATTTGGAAAAAATACTCTAAGATTTTACGATACCCGATCACTGAATTATCAAAAAGAATTTCGATACCTTCGGCGTGATCACCATGGTTTCGGTATGTGGCATTTTTTATGGAACCACCGGTATAACCAACTCGAGTTGCTGTTACGCCTGTTAATTGTCGAATTAAGTCTTGCATGCCCCAAAAGCAGCCACCTGCTAATATCGCTTTTTCGATTGCCATTGTTTATCCCTCAACTTGTGCTAAATATGCTTGATAACCTTCAGCGGCCATATCATTTTTATGAATAAATTTAAGCGAAGCGGAATTAATACAGTAGCGCAAACCGCCAGAAGCGGCCGGACCGTCGGGAAAAACATGCCCTAAATGGCTATCGCCATGTGCAGAACGAACTTCAGTACGTACCATACCATGCGTTTCGTCAGTTAATTCGTTCACATTGCTTGGCACAATAGGCTTGCTAAAGCTAGGCCAGCCACAGCCGGAGTCAAACTTATCAGCAGAAGCAAACAAGGGTTCACCAGAAACAACATCAACATAAATACCTGGCGCAGTATTTTCTAATAATTCACCCGTCCACGGATGTTCAGTGCCATTTTCTTGCGTTACCCGATACTGCTCTGCATTCAAAGCGGCAATAGCTTCAGGTGATTTTTTGTAATTCGACATAAGCTTCCCAATAAATTTGAAACTGGTTAAAGGTAATTTTCATAACAGTAAAAATATTAGCCCGATATTCTTCGTCTAACAATAGACCGGAAAATTGCTAAATAATTCTCATATAAGCAACGAAGAAAAGACCGCAACCATGACTTAGTGCTACTGAGTTTTAGGCATAAAAAAACCGATGGCAAAAGGGGCCATCGGTATAGTTAGCTTGGGGAAGCTAGAATTCAAAATTAATACAACAGGTGTTCTAACGAGAACAAATCGAGTATAGAGCAACAACTCTACAAAAGTAAAGCCTTTACTCTAAAAAGATTGCAAAAATGTAAATAATTGGTTTTGTGTGGAGATTCATAAATAATGAGAAACGAACCACTCGATGAGAAAATTTAACAATTTATTTACATGCTTAGGAGTGTGATTAAAGGAAGTGAGTTATTAAATGAGAATTTAATAACTCACTTATAGCTATAGGCCATTTGAAAGTATTTGTTTGATTAGACTAATGTACTTAAGAGCTAATGTTCAAGTTTAAAACCAAAATCCTCTTGGTGATCATAATATATTTTCTTCAGCCAGTTGGCTAGGTGTGGATTATCATCAGGTGTTAATTTCAAACCAGCTCCTTGTGGGTATACTGGCATATCACCATCTACCTGATGTAACTTATTCAAATTTGAAGCTATGCGATTAGAGCCATGCGCATAAAGTAACAATAAACTTTTTATTGGAGAACTTTTTAATTTCCTGCCTTCTTTTACTTGAAATATTTCATGCAAATACTTTTGTTCAGTATTAGGCAAAGCATATGTAAGAATATTTTTTCGATCTGTATATTTTGAATCTAAAACAATTACACATGGTTCTTCCCATTCAGCATGGTTACACCTTACGATAAAATCAGGTAAGTAATAATGTTTTCCAAACTTGGTATCCCTTTTATTACTTACATTAATTAAATCTCCTATTTGAGAGACGTCTTTACGATATATATATATGCGAGGTTCAAAAAACAATTCAATAGATAACGCGTCAGCTTCATAATAAAAGTAATTGTAAGGCAAATCATTAGGCCTTTCCTGTACATCACCGTTGAAGGGTAAAACGTCACTATAATACCTATATGATTTACTCTTTAATGTTATTTCAAATTCTTTTTTTATTGTGTCGTGAAGCATATATAAGCTTACTAATTCATAAATTGAAGACAGGTTTCTCAACCCCATTAATAGCTGGTCTTTAACAAGGTTAGGCGTACCTGCGATATACCATTTATGCATTTGCTCAAAAAGGCTTCTATAACTTGGTCTAGATAATACAAATGGTGTCATCCTCGGTGGAATTCCATTAATTAACTTCACACCTAATTTAGATTTAAATAAATGAATAAAGCCATCTACAGTCTTATTTAGAAGCATCAACTCAGATAAGTGGTGGCTAATAATACTTCTTCGATATAATTTAAGTGCATGCTCAAAAGATACATAATTTTCACTACTATCAGTTATAAGATATTCACTTCCTTGAATTGAAAGGTTATCAGAACTTTTTTTAATTAAATCTGTGATAAAAACCTTAGCGGCATGAAGAAAACTGTAGATTGCACGATTTTCGAATACATCAGGGTTTTCAGTGATGTATTCTCTTGGTGATTTGTCTGTTTTATACAGGCGATCATTTATCTTAAGGTTTGCGCGTTGCTTGTCTGAAGGCTCAATTCGGTCTAAATTCTGTAACATCCAATACACACTATCAGGTCCTGTAGGAAAGCCATGATCTGTGGTTTCTATATTATGCTTCCAATCAAATTTGTGTTCTCGAATAAATGTTCCCTTATTTTGGACCATATAATCCATTATTTGTTGTAATAGCGATAGTTTCTGTAATGTATTCTTTCTATCATCCTGAAAACCACCACCAACAAAAGATTTTGAAAAACAAAGCATTAGCATGTCATTCATATTATCTGAAATATATTTCAGCATTGATGAAGCAAGCTCAGCATTCGCTTGCCGTGCCTTAATATCGACTATAATCCGGTACGACACTTCTAGGTTGTCTTTAAAGCAAAGAGATACTTCACTTTCGCCAAAATAATTATAGAAATGCTGGTTGTTATGATTTTTTGGATCAATTACTGAACTAAAAACCCTTTGAGTATTAGTAATAGTTTTTGGTACCATTTCCAATGGTACGTCACCTATCATTATGTACGGTTCTCCATACTCCTGTGCTTCGTGAGGCATAGAGACTTCAACAGAAATAACATCTGTTTCATTGAGCTGGAGTATCTGCCCCTCTTTTGGAGTGTATGTTGTAGACACGTCGTGTCTACTTACATGAAAACTCCAACTAATCATGCAAAAGCTCCATAGCTAAATAGATTCAGCTCACCTTTAGCTATAATACGAGTAATGCGTTTTCGAGACATTTCCATTTCATTTGGTATTATGTCAATAAGCTTATTCAAACGTTGACCAAACTGTTCGCCATACCCGCTAAGAAGAGGAATAATATGTTGACAAACAGCATAGTCTAAAGCGTATAAATTTCGTTCAATTAATAAGGTTGAAGAAACATTATGATATTCATTAATTGCCTTTCTCTTACGGTAAGAAATAATGACTTGATTACCTAGTGTGGGGTCGTCATCGTGCAATACATTTATAATATTATCGATTATATTTTGAATGTTATCAGGTAATTGATTGCCTGACGCAGCGAACAACTCTATAAATTGGGGTCCTGATATGATGACGGATTCTTTTAGAGGTTCTAATACATTTAAATCAGAAATAATACTGCCATCCTGCACAATATCATCGAAGTGGATAATTGATGCCCTATCTAGCATTCTAGGAGTAAGTATTTGAACTGAGTCATCATGGTTAACAGTTCCTAAAAATCTCATATGTTGAGGAACTTTTAACTCTGACTTATTAGGATCTCCTGTAAAAATGGCTCTATTAGATTCAACGTCAGCCATCTCTAAAAATGGACTAAAATAATGTTCTGGTTGAGATAAATTGAACTCATCAAGAAGAACTATTGCTGGTGCAGAAAGACTTTCATTCTTCTCATCTTGCATCTGCTCTAATAAGTGATATAAGCCAGTGGCAGAAGGTACAAATGATTGAGATAAGGCATTATAAAATCCAAGAACATCTCTAGCAGAAGTCCATCCTCTTGCTACAGGTATATTAAGTAGCCTATTTCCTAAACCCATTGCTTGACCTAGCAACTTTGCCAGTGAGGTTTTTCCTGTCCCTGGGTAGCCACTAAAAAGAGTAAATTGGCTTTGAGCAAGAGTAACGATAACGTTGGCTAACTGATTAAAGTCCGTTTTTCTTCCTATATCACTTAACGATTCCGATATTTGGTTAATATATTCTACTTGAGGATTTTCATTATAAGTATCAATATCTAAACTAGCTTTCACGGTATAATTCGTGGCATTTATTTCTTTGGGGGCATTTGATCCTGTTAATACATCAACTTCGTTTTTAACTGAAAGAAGCTTTTCAATGTAAAACTGGTTACTTTCTTTTACATCATCTTCCAATTTAGCTTTCTGTCTTTTTAGGGCTTCGATATCTTTTGATAAGATATTCTTGTACGCGTCTAAATCTGATTTTTCTTTCTCTGCCTCTTCAAAAGATGAAAATGAATTATATTTTGTCTGAATCCTATCATAATCCTTATTTAATACATCGAGTTCATTTCTTTTCTTTTCTATATCTTTATCAATTAATTTAGATGCTTTATCAGCTAGCTGTACTTGAAAATCATCAGACTCTAATGTTTGAAATTCTTTTTTCTTTTGACGGATCTCCCCTTCAATCGTGACCTTACCTAATTCTAAAGTTGTTATTTCTGAGCGTAATCCTGATAGCTGTTCATTTAATTCCTCAGTAAATTTTATTTTTTCATCACGAAAGTAATCATCTTTATTTTCCTCTAAGAAATCATTGATTATAATTTTGCCATTATCAGAATCAATAAATTCACCCATCAAATTTCGACGAATCCGTCCCCACTCACCATCGTCACCAGGCATAGATAGTAATTCAAAGAATCTCGAAAATCGTGCTTTATTGGCCCTATATTCTTTGGTTTGAGAGATTTGAGCTTTTATTAAGGGGATCATACCTTTGGTGAAGTTTCTGATCTGTGAGTTATTTACTAACATTTGTCCATATTTAGAGACTATTTGCTCATCATTCATAAAGTCTACTGTATTACAGGTGTTATTAAGTACTCTCCTTACATCACAGACCAACTCTATATTATTTGATCCATGTTTGAATTTAGTAATTTGATTTGAGCTACTAGAAGTATTGATCTCTGAAAAGTGGTACGCAGATAAAAAATGTTCCTTGTTTTGTGATGAACTATCTGTAGACAATGACTCTATTGATACTTTAAATGTTGAACCATTTGATTCTTCAACACCAGTAACAATAAAAGGGCCTTGCAACTTTTCTGACTGGTATAAAAAAATTATCGGTGTAAGTGGTTTTTTACCAATAAGAATGTAAGGTGAAGATAAGCTGGGCAGTTTTTCGGATATTACTTCGGCAACAGAAAATTTTGAGCGTATAGTCGACGCATGCTCGAAAGCACTTACATATCTACAGTCACCTTCTTTTACTTCATTTCGGCTAGGGGTACATTTTAATTGAAAAAGTGAATCTCCAAATTTATTTTCAATATCGGCATATCCTCTCATGATAAACACATGATTAGTATCACAAAAAACGGCTTCTGTGTTAATAGGATGTAGTTCATCTCCTATTTGTTCAAATAAGGCTTTTACCACCCCCTTGTCGGTGTCGTTACTAAAAGCACGGTCTAATGCACATATAATTATTCTTTCTTGAGCCGTTGGGTTCATCACTTTTTTTACCTTGTCTCTGTAGTCTAAGCTTTAATAGGATTCATGAAGGGAAATCCTTTGGATCATAATTTTCTATTTAATAAGTTAGGCTTAATTGTAACCAAACCAAACTTCACAAAATGTTAAGTTTTGTACTAATTTTTAATCATTATTTTGAGTTTTATGCTTACGCTTATCCCTCACCCATGTTGCTGAACCATGCGTTTTTCTCATTTCAAACAAATCAATTGCAGCGAATAAATCACTTAATTTTTTAAAACCATAATTACGTTGATCAAAAGATGCATGATTAGAAATATGTTTTCCTATCGGGCCTAATTGTGCCCATCCATCATCATCTTCAGACACTTCCACTGCTTGGCGAAGCATATTCATTAACTTTGTATCGCTTTTGATATTTGTCTTTGGTATTTCAACAGTTTTTTCTTCTATTTCGATATCATCAAGAAATAAAAATTTGGAACAACTATTCACAAAAGCCATCGGCGCTTTGCGCTCACCAAAGCCTATAACGAACTTGCCATCAGCTAATGCTCGGGTAACGAGTGGAGTAAAATCACAATCAGAAGAAACTAAGCAAATGGTATCAACATCTTTGGTGTAAAGGATGTCCATTGCATCAATGACAAGTGCAATGTCAGTAGCATTCTTGCTTTTGGTTAAATCAAATTGCTGAATTGGTTGAATAGCGTATTCATGAAGAACATCTTCCCAAGGCTTTATACACAGGCTTTTCCAGTTTCCGTAGGCTTTGCGGATATTTACAACACCATATCGGGCAAGTTCAGAAAGTATGATGTCTATTTTGGCGGCAGGTGCATTATCCGCATCAATAAATAATGCTATCTTTTCCTTATCTTTAATTTAAAACTAATCCATGTTTATTGTACAAAACCCTAAAATTAAAGTTGTAACTATACAGCTATCATAGAAATTTCAAAGTGTTAATTCGTGAAAGCATGATTAAAAATAAGGTTTCGTAAGTCTTTAGGGGAAGTCCCAATTTTAGCTGTAATTTTTATTTCAAAAGTTCTGTATATTGGAAATAGCTGGGTAGTGTTTTATTACCGTAAAAAATTGAACAAAATATCAAAAATTTACATAGTTTTCTCAAAGCATATTTACTTTACATTTACAATTTGTGTGCGATACTCCGTGCGACCTAGGAATTAACACTATATAAGGGATTATTCTCGTGAAAAAACTTCTACTTAGCCTTGGCGCTATTGCAGTTGGTGCAGCACTAATTACACCTAAAATTATTGCCAGTAACGTACAAACTAATATTAATACTATTGTTGAGCAGGTGAATACTTTGCCAGGCTACAATGCCTCGGTTAGTGAATTACACTCTGCATGGTTTGATACCAACGCTAAAGTTTTGGTGAGTTTTGATGCGGCAGGTTTAGGGGCAGATTTGCCCGCAGAAGCTAGTGAAAAGTTTGAAGACTTTGCTATTGAGATAGCTGTTAATGCCAGTCATGGCCCTATTTTGATGTCGGGTGAGCACAGTTTTGGTTTGGCAAATATTTCAATTGCAGTTGCCAACGAAGGGCTTAGAAAGCACATTGATTGGGCAAATAATTTGCCACTTTATGGTGTTGAAAGTCATATCGATATACTAGGCACAACAAGCTACACCGATAACATTCAGCCTTTTACTGTGGTTGACCAAGAAGAAGATATTGATATTAACTTTGCCGGCTACCAAGGTTCAGGCGCTTTTGAAAATGGTGAATGGCAATATACGGGCCAATCAAAAAATACCGTAATTAAAACCGAAAATGGCGATGTTGTTATCGGCATTATGGATGTTGATATGACAGTTGCGTCGTCATTTATAGACATGATGAAAAGCGGTTTTTATGACTCAGACTCAACCTTTACTATTCGTTCGATTAACTTTGAAGATGATAATTCTGAGAATAAAGTATTAGCGAATAATGTTTATATTAAGGCTAATTCAAAAATTAATACCGAAAAAAATACCGGTAATGTAGGCATTACTTATGGAGTGGACTCGTTTACAGCAGCTGACTTTAAGGCGGAAAATGTTGCGTTAGCTATTGAAGTTAATAATATCAGCCAAGCCTTTATTCAAGCCTATCAACAAAATGTTAATGAACTGTCAGTAGGCACTGAAGCTGAAATACAAGCCAAGTTATTACAATTTGCTGAAACACATTTGTTGTCGTTACTAAAAGCCGAGCCGGAAATGAACGTAACTAGCCTGCGCGGCACGCTAGCACAGGGAACGTTCAACAGCTCGATTAATACCCGCCTTGCCGGTATTGATGCTTTGCCTGATTTACTAACTGATGTGCAGTTTTGGTTATCGCACGCATTGGCTAATGGTCAACTAAAAGGCGATAAAGCGGTTATTGAATATCTTGCAGCAAAGGTAATGGAATCGCAGCTTAAACAAAACCCTCAAACAGCGGAAATGAGTACTGAAGAAGTTGAGCAAATTGCTATGCAGCAAGCACCGCAATTTTTGCAAAATTTTGTGCAGCAAGGCTTGGTAGTTATGAATGAACAACAGTATTCAACAACTTTTGCCCTGAAAGACAAAGCGTTAACTATTAACGACAAGCCTATTCCTTTACCGTTATAGTTAAACAAATAGCGCCATTTGTTTGTTAAAAAGCCGCATTAAAAGCGGCTTTTTTGTCTCTAAATTATGGTTTAGGGTTTTTGTATAGTACAAATTCAACTAGTTAGCTGTGCTAGCGAAGTACTGCTTTAATAGCGTATTTATTGTTGTGAAACGTGCCGGTAGCGTTCTGTTTCTTTTCTTGACCAAGTAAAGTGTTTCCATAACAGGCTTTGGTGGGGTAAATATTGTTATGTGTTGTGGTGTATGGAAATTATCAATAACGCTTTTTGACAATATGGTAAAACCTAAGCCTTTGGCAACAGGCTCTAAAATTTGGCTAATTTGGTTGATGAAACCTGTTACTGGAATATCGCTAATATTTAAATGTGTGAAGTTAGCTTGCTGGCTTTGTGCAAAATAAAGCGCTAAATAATGCTCGGCATCGGGGTGTTTGATCAGGCCGAGCTTGTTCAGTAAATTTTCCCCGTATTTATCAATATTTACACTAGCAGGAAATACTAAGCATAATTGCTCTTGGCCAATTTCTTGTACGTCAAACAAGCTATGGTTTGGCATGTTGGTAACAATGCCTAGGTCAATTACGCCAGTTTGCACTTCATTTAATATTTGTTCATTGGGGGCGGCTTTTAGTTTAACAACAAGTTGTGAATGTTGAACTTGCAGGTTTAATAATTTTGGGTACAGAATTAACGCCAAGGCGCCAGAGCAAGCTAAAGAACATTGGCCAGCGTGGGCGTTGTCAAATGCCAGTTGCTCTAATAAATCATGCTCACTTTTGCTGAGATGCTGAGCATATTGATAGACTAAACGTCCTTGCTCAGTCACTTCAAAACTTTTCTTATTTCTGGCAATAAGTGAATGGCCACAGGCATTTTCTAATTTACTAATGTGCTGACTTACACCAGGCTGCGTCATAAATAGCTTTTCAGCCGTTTTGGTAAAATGTCCTGTGTCGATTAGGGTTATAAAAGTTTTCAACCAAAGGGGGTTTAGCATAAGTATGTTAATAACAAAATATTATAGCTTTGATTATAATTGATAATTTTTATTAATAAACCTAGCCATCTAAAATAGCTTTATTGAGTTAAATAATGAGATTTGGAGCAAGTAATGAAAATGAATCATGTAGGTATTATGGTTGGCGATATGGATAAAGCCGTTGAGTTTTATACCCAAGCGTTAGGTCTTAAAATAGTGATGGCGAACACTCAGGTAATTGAAGAACATGAAACCGCTATTGGCAGAATGTGTGTGGCTGTTTTTGGTGAAGGCTTTAAAGGTTTTAATATTGCACATTTAGTCACAACGGACGGTATCGGCGTAGAGTTATTTGAAATGAAAGAACGTGCTGAGCGCCATGAAGTTGATTTTAGCCGAATTGGTATTTTTCATTTTTGTTTAGAAACCGATGACTTTGAAGCGGTTATGGAAAAAACAGAACGTTTTGGCGGCAAAGTACGAATGGATATTATGCGCTATCACCCTGAAGATGACACTAAGCCTGCTAAAATGGTTTATTTAGAAGACCCATTCGGTAATTTATTTGAGCTTTACTCGCATACCTATGAAGAAACCTACGCGTCTGATTATGAGTAAGTTTGCGGTTTAATAGCAGGCTACCTATATGCAACTAGTAGCCTGCCTGAGTTAACCTGCTGATTTAATTTCCTAAGCCATAAAGTTGGACTATTTATGGTGGTTTGAATAGCCTGCAATATGTTGCGCCAAAATATTGAAACAAGCATTTCCCCTGGCAATGCATACTTGCTTAATACCAGGAGTTGCAGAAATGTTTAATGCGTCTGACAGAGAAAGCTTTTTTGTCGAAATATGGTCTAGATTGGTGATTAAGTCTCCAACCTTTAAGTCATGCTTGTTCGCGGGAAACTCAGGGAAAATGTAGCGAATTACAAATTCCCCGCTGCGAATTTTTCGCAACTCTAAACCGAGTAAATTGTAGCGAACTTTCAGTTGATCTTGAGGTTCAAGGAACATTTTATCATTCGGGTAATCAATCACTGTTTTATATTGATTCAGCAAAGCATTGCCAATCACCCAAAAGTCATCCTCATCTTCGTCTTTACTGGGGATCAAGTTAGTTTTAATATTTGGAATATTTAATTTCCCCAGTTTAAGTGCTGGCAGTGACACACGCTCGTGTTCTACTTTGCCATTAAGACCGAAATCAGCGGCGGTAATTTTAGCTGAATCAATAGTAATATTTCGGTTTTCGGTGAACTGAGAGGAAATTTTTAAGTAATGTCGACTACCCGTGTCAATTATAAAGTCGCCTGTGGCTTTGTTTTCTTCATTAAATACTAGCGTACCTTCGATAGATATTTTACTGAGGAAGGTATCTATTTCGAATAACTCTGTATGCTGGTTTGCTTGATACGGCTGTGTGCTAACTGTGATTGAATTTTTAGATTTATCGAATTGCCAAACAAAATGTTTCAGCATATCGTGACCAATAACGCCATCAATAAGTGCTTCATCTTCTCGCAAAAAGTAAGGGCTTGTTGATATTGGAATATAGGCTGCTTTTAGGCCATTAAACTGCACCCCAGCCATATTAAAACTTTCAACATCGGTTTGGTAAGCTTTGGTGTTTTCTTCTTCTCCCCAGCCTGAAAGTGACAAGGCAAAGCCTTCGGGTAGTTTCATTGCCTTAACTTTTGGCGTGTCAAAAAGTATTAAGAAACTCGCGCCAGTGTCGACTAAAAAAAGCAAATCTTCGCCGTTGACGGTGGCATTAATATAAGGCTTTTCACCCAAAAAACTTGCTTTTAGTGCAATGGGTTGAGCGCTATTAATTACCGGCTTTACATTGGAATTAATTTGCATCATGCGTAATGAGTTAAGCGTGTCACAGCCTGTTATTGAAGTCAGCAAGGAGATAAGTAATGTGCCGTAAAGTAATTTCCTTAACATTGGTTTACCTAAAATTGTGGATGTTAAGTGATAAGTTATTCCTTTTATTGTGAAATTTTTGTGAAAAGCTCTGATATGCTATGGAGTTGAGTTTACCTAGAACATATAAAACAACCTACATCTAAGGTTTAGATTTAATTTTATTAGTGATTAAAATAGGCGAAGCACATTGGCTCCATTTTCCGTCATCAACCATGTTAATACACTACAATTAATCATCACACTTACCCAAAATACCATTCTAAACTTTTGTTTTTGAGATTTATGTCTTAGGGTTTGTTGCGTGATTATCGCACCTGGCCAGCCACCTACTAAGGCAAGCAGGTGCAATGTTGATTCCGGCGTACGCCAAGCATTACGTTTTGCTTTTGCCTTGTCGAAGGCATAAACAGTAAAGGTAATAAAGCTGGTAACTAAATAAAGTAATACTAAATTTTTGGGCAAATAGTGCAACAAAGCGCCAGTGATGATCAGTACCAGAAATATTGAAGCAAGGTACATAGAAAATGTATTACGTTGTTTGGCTTTTCTTTTGGTTAGTTTCTCACCTGAAAATGTCGCTTGAGCAGCGCACGGGCGACCTTGTTTGTCTCTTGAGGTGGAAAAAGTAATAACATCATTCAATTGTGGTGTGCGTGTTCTATTTGTAAAAGCACGTTTATGAATGAACACATGCTTACCGCCTCCATTGGGCGCAATAAAGCCGTATGCTTTTTCACTATTCCATTTAGTTAATTTTCCTTTTAAACGCATTTTAGATTATGTGCCTATGATGATTGTTCGTCACTACAACATTCATCTTCTAGAAACGAAATAACTGACAGGAATTTGTCGTATTCAACCACACAAAATAACGTTCTACCTTCGCGGCGCTGCTTAATTAGCCCAGCTGACGCTAAACTAGATATATGGTGCGACAATGTTGAGCCGGGAATTGCAAGCTCTTCTTGTACCACACCAACGGCAATACCTTGCTCGCCAGATTTTACTAGGCGTTTAAAAATGGCTAGGCGAGTAGGGTGGCCTAATTCTTTTAAGGCTTTAGCAACAATTTCAATATCCATAATCAATACTCCTAACAATATGCTTTATATTTCCATATTACTAGAAATATATTGACAAGGAAAGTGTAAAGTCTATAATTCGACAAATCTAGAAATATAGTTTTGTGGTGGCTGTTATGAATATTACACAGGAAATGGTATTTGATACCTTAAATATGTTTGCCTTTTTAGCTGTTGAGCTAACCTTACTTTTTTTACTGATAAGTTATCTTGTCGGTGTGTTACAGGAATATATTCCGCCAAGTAAGATTCAAAGTATTTTAAGTAGCAAAAATGGTAAAGGTTATATTATTGCCGGCTTTTTAGGGGCAATTACCCCTTTTTGCTCTTGCTCAACTATTCCATTTTTAAAAGGGCTTCTTAGAGCCAAAGCTGGCTTTGGCACTATGATGGTGTTTTTATTTGCCAGCCCATTATTGAACCCGATCATCATTGGCTTATTTGCCGTAACGTTTGGCATGCAAGTAACCGTGTTTTATTTTGTCATGGCAATGGGGGTTTCAATTGCAGCAGGTTACCTGTTAGAAAAACTAAGCTTCGAACAATATATTAAGCCTGAAGCGTATATCGCCCCGGCAAGTAAAGGGTGCGCAAACAGTTGTGGCGGTGAAGTTAAAAAAGTTGGTAAATGGTTAAGGATTTGGCACAGCACTTGGCAAGATTTTAAAAAAGTATTGCCATACCTTATTGGTGGTATTGCTGTTGGCTCTATGATTTATGGTTTTATGCCAACAGAAATAGTGGCCAGTGTTGCTAGCGACGATAATCCTTTCGCTATTCCGGTGGCAGCTGTTATTGGTATTCCGCTTTATATTCGTGCTGAAGCCGTTATCCCGTTAAGTGCGGCTTTGGCGGCAAAAGGTATGGGGCTTGGTGCAGTAATGGCGCTGATTATTGGTAGTGCGGGGGCAAGTTTAACGGAAGTGGTCTTGCTGAAGTCAATTTTCAAAAATAAAATGATATTAGCATTTCTCACCGTGATTTTATCCATGGCGGTAAGTGCTGGTTATTTATATTCTTATCTTTTCTGATAAAGATAAGTATTCAGGAAAACTTCAGGTTTTTTTCATAACCAATTCAATTAATTATTTCTTTTTATTTGCAAGCTTGAAGCTCTACATAAAAAGGAATAAGAAGATGAACTTGAAGTTTTTTATTACAACACTGCTACTTATCTTGAGCCATAAGGCGCTGGCAAATAGTAAAGATGGTTTTGTTGATATTGATATAGATTCAAAAATAACAAAACAGCATTTAAGCGTTAAAGTAAGTTTGCCGTTAGGTTATGAAAATGCACCTGATAAGCATTATCCCGTATTTATTACTACCGCTGGCGGTAGTCGGATAGATAGCTTAAGGTCACAAGTTAAGTGGTTGAGCCATGTTGATTTTGCACCTATTCCACAAGTGATTTTTTTGGCCATTCCTGATATTCAATATGAAAATAAAGATAAGTTTTCCTCGGCGGCAGGCCAAGAAAGTGCGGTATTAGCCTCGGTTTTACGTGAGGAGGTTTTGCCATATATCGACAAAACGTATCGCACATCGGGTTATCGAATAATTGAGGGCTTTTCTAGCTTTGGCAACTTTCCATTATATATGTTGCGACATCATTCTGATTTAATAAACGCATTCTTTATGTTCAGCCCTTCATTGGCGCTTGATAAGTCAGGCTTGGTTGATTCTTTATCTGATAATTGGCAACTTTCAGCTAAAAGGCATCATTATGTGTTTTTGTCTTTAGGAACATTTGTTGAAAATAAAGCTCTGTTTGAGCAAGCAAAGCAAGCGCTAAACAAATTACCTAAAAGCAATCGACTACAGTTAGCATTTGCCGATTATAGCCAAGACAATTATTTATCTGGGCCTAATCTTGGTTTAGTTAGGGCATCGCAATTGCTGTTTTCTGATTTACAGCCGAATTATCAACAATTTCATCAACAAGGTGAAATCGCTTTAACACGTTACTTTCAACAGCTAAGTGATAAATATAATCAAGAGATAGAACTAAGTAGCAAACGCGTTGACTTGGCATTTTCTTACGCAGAGCATGGTAAGTTTACTCAAGCCATTGCTGTGATGAAGCGTTTAGTTACCGAGCATAGAGACGATACAATATTGCATTTACGTTTAGCACAAGTGCAAATTAAAGCATCTAAACTAGCTGATGCTAAAGTGTCGTTAAAGCGCGCCTATAAACTCGCAAGTGAAGCCGACAATAAAGAGGGCATGTCTTATATTAAAAACATGCTTTCTAATATTACTGACTAAGTTTTAGTTGCACTAATTGCTGCTGCTCAGTGACAAAGTTATCGCTGAGCATGCTATGCTTTTGTGCATTGTAATCAGTCATAAACAGGGCATTAATATCATAATGGTCAATAACTTCTGCTTGCTCATTAATTGGGTCGTAGCGCCAGATATTAAGGTTTTTATCTTGAAAATAAAGTGCGAAATCGCCCTGCATATCCACTCGCCAAAAGTAGCGCCATTGTATTGTTAATGCTGGCAATGCCGTGATTTTCGTTAATTCACCCTTGTGATATTTTTCTAATTGACCTGTGGCATTATTGGTGATGAACATACTCTCATTAATATATTGAGCCCAATTTACCTCTTTTTTTAAAAGAGTACGCCATTGTTTAGTTTCAAGGTTAAGTACTAATAATTGATGTTCATTGTTAATTTTGGCACTGAGTAATACCTGATGATTTTCGGCCTGATAAAGCCGTAAGGGTGTGAACGCTAGATTTAGGTTTGTGGCATCTAACCCTTGGGCTTGCAGCCAAAGTTGTTGGTTGGAGACAAATAATAATGAATTGCCATTAAATACCGTTAAATGATCTTCAACAGGAAATGAGGCATGGGTTATTTGCGTAACACTTTGGTTTTGCTGATGCCAAATTTGCATCGAGCCGGTACGGTTTGAAAGATAGTTTATGCCATTATTTGAGGCATTATATTTTGCTTTAGACTCTCGATAGTGGCTTTCGCCAATATTGGAATCGAGCTGGCGCGTTAAATCTCGCTCTCTTGCACTCCAATCTTGCTGACCAAGTATGGCAAGATAGTTATTTTCTGATAGGGCAACTAAGTCATTAATTTGTTGTAAATTAGACACGCTAAACTGAGCTATTTCACCATCGAGTGTAAGGGTTTGAACCTTATGCTTGTTAAAAATAGCGATTTTATTGTTGGCTAGCCAGCGTACTTTAGCGCTGTGAAAGTGCTCAGGTAATTGGGCTGACATTGTCAGTTTTGGTGTTTTGTTTTCTGCAACTAGCTCAAATGTAGATAGCGTATTGTTCGCAACTATTGCCAGCATATTCTCGGCTATATCGTAACTGTTTACATGAAACGTGCTTGTTTGTAGTGGCGCGTGGGCAAGTGTTTGAGTGTTTAGGGTATGTAAGGTGTTATTTCTTGCTTTATCGGTACGGATAAAAATAATTGTATCGTCAGTTAGCCATCTAGGTGAGTGGTGAAAGTTATCACCGCAAGGTAGCAAAGGCATTTGCTGCATATTTTCAAGCTTTACTAACGTTAGTTTGATACATTTCTTATTTTCTGCTGTATCAGGCGAGATCAGTGAAATTTGGCTAAATGCCAAGTGCTTGCTATTTTTCGATAAAGCTAAGTCGCCATAAGCGCGTAACCCTGTTGCTAATGTTTCTACATTCGCTGAGTTTATGTTTTGTTTGCGTAAATCCTGATAGTTGGCATTTTTTACTAAATAATAGATATCCTGATTCTTGTTGTTTAACGCCACATTAGTGACTACTTCCCCTTGCACCGTGATAGGAATGATATTTTCGACACTTTGCTTATTTTGCCTAGGTTGTTGGTTAAAAATAAACCATAGGCTTACCACCAGTATTAATGCCAATAGCAAGAAAGCAGTAACTAACTTGATAGCTTTGTTACGAGGTGGTTTTTTAACTGGCGAATCACCGGCATGAAATATTAAGCTGTAACCTAACTTTGGATGCGTTTTTATGGCCTTTTGGCTGCGGCCATCATCGTCGAGCAATTTACGTAATTGGGTAATCGCCTGTTGAATGGTATTTGGGCTAACAACAGCGTTTGCCCATACGCTATCGAGCATCTCTTGCTGTGAAACAATATTGCCATTTGCCTGTGCTAGCAGCTTTAACATAGCTAAATGTTTAGCCTCAATGGCTTTGCTTAAATCACCTTTAACTAGCTCTGCCCGCGCCCAATTTATCTGGTAACCATTAACGACTATTTTGTTCAACCTAACACCTTTTAGCCACTGGCTACTTTACTAATGCGAATTAGTCTGCTTGATTCTGTAGGTGAGATCAATAAGATTAAATAATGTAGAACACCAACTAGGAAGATTCTATGAATGTGTCAGATGTACTTAAATTACTTGCAGAAAATAAGAATGATAGGGGCATAGCCAATTGGCAAAAGCTTGAAAATACTCAAGGGTTAGAAAGCTTTGGTATTGGCCTTACTCAGTTAAGGAAATTGGCTAAACAAATAGGGAAAGATCATGAGCTTGCGTTAGCACTATGGGATAGTAACGTTTACGATGCCAAGATTATCAGTTTGCTGATTGACGAAGCTAAAAAAATTACTCAAACGCAAGCAGAGCAACAAGTTGAAGGATTAGGAATCGGCCTATTAACCCATGTGTTTAGCTCGTGTGATGCAACGTTAGCTAAAGCGCCATTTGCGTTTGAGCTGGCGAAAGTGTGGATGAAAAGTGATGACGCAATACGACGCCAATGTGGTTACGGTTTGGTTTATGAGTTCTCAAAAAATAAGCGTAATAAAGACTTCACGGATGAATTTTTTTTAGCGTGCCTAGCGCTTATCGATGAACAAATAGCACATGAAAGCTCAAGTGTGCGTATGGCGATGGGCAGTGCGTTAATGGGTATAGGTAAACGTAATTTAAAGCTAAATTCAGCAGCCGTTAAAATTGCCAAAGTTGTTGGCTCAATTACATTTGGCGATGGTCATTGTGAGCCATTTAACGTGCTTAAACATATTGATAATCAGGTGTTAATTGAAAGGCTTAGTAAAAATTAAGCCCAATTTTATCGTTTTGTAATCTAGATAGATGCTTTAAACTCGAAATATATAATGCTAAATGAAGTAACTTATGGCTACTGATCGATTTATTCCTTATAGAAAACAAGATATTGTTGAGATGTGTTTACGCGAGTTAAACTTTGACGACGCTGGTGTCTCGTTTAAGCAATTCTGCCAACTACTATCTTATTCTTTTCATGTTGAATATCATCAGCATTTAGAAGCATTAAAGAATGATTATGCTCCATTTGAACCCAATGCTGACACTAAGCAACTTGCGCCTTTTTCTAGTGAACAAAAAGCAGAATACCAAGCTAGGTTTGCAGAAAATTTTGCCAATATTCTTAATGCGGCAAATTTTGAAAAAATTACCGAACAAGACTTACAAGATGCGTTAACGGAAGAGTCGCTGTTTAAAGTGAGATTAGAAGTCGAATTTGATGATTTTGAGCAAGTGGTGTTTTATCGTCGAGGTGAGTCACAAAAAAAGGAGAGTGTTTCGTCATTTTTTGGCTTAAGAAAAAAAGTTATCGATTTTACTAACTATGACCGAGTTGCGGTGTTTATTACTTTTAAAAATCAAGCGCATTTTGACGGAAAAAATAAATCTCTACATGGCTTTGAGCCCGGTTCTACCATAGTAAAACTATTCCAGAATGTTCCAAAAGCTGACTTAGAAATGTTGTTTCCAAACAGTGAAGTTCGCATGCGGCCAATTGACAAAGCGATTATTGGTGGTTCAGCTATTGCTGGCGGTGCGGTTGTTTTGGTAACTAAACTTGGTGCTTCACTTGTTTTACTTGCGGCGTTACTAGCGTTTTGGTTTGGTTGGCGAACTGAAGCGGTAGAAATGACCCAGCAACACTTTATTTCTTTTGCTGTCGGCATGGCCGTGTTTGGTGGTTTTATTTTTAAAGAGTGGAGCAAGTTTAAAAATAGAAAAATTAAATTTATGAAAGCGTTATCGGACAACCTATATTTTAAAAATTTAGATAATAATGCTGGTGTTTTTCATACCTTAATTGATGCTGCAGAAGAAGAGGACTTTAAAGAGGCAGTACTCGCTTATAGTTTCTTACTCAATTCTAATGAAGGGTTAACAGCAAAAACTCTCGATGAAAGAATTGAATCTTGGTTTAATGATAAATATCAGTGTGCGTTGGACTTTGAAATTACCGACGCATTAGCAAAACTGCAGAAAATGAATTTGGTTGAATGCAATAACACTAGGTACTATGCCGTTTCATTGGCAGAAGCTAAATGCCGGCTTGATAAACATTGGGATAATATTTTTAAATACGCCAACTAAACGCTTAGGGCATATGTACAATATTTGATAAATTTATATTGAGTAGCACTGATTTTTATGCGTAAACTTAGGGATTAGGAACATAATAATATTAATGGAGTATGCTTAATGTTCAAATTGAACAGTTTTATTTGGGGATTGATTTTAGTTTTATTTTCCTCGCTCACTTTGGCTGCTGAAAAAGAAGAATTTACCTCTTCTCAAATAAAACAATTAAAAAATGGTATATTTGAAGTTGTTACTTTAAAGCTAGAAGACAACGTTGAATATAAAGAGGAATTTCCAAAAGACTTAATTCCTTTCCATATCCGTAATGATAAATACCATAGCCTTGGTACCGCTTTTCTTATCAAAGACAATACTTTTGTATCGGCGGCGCATGTTTTTAACCTCGAGCATCGTTCTTTATTATCAGATAATTATGCTGTTCGCGATGCCAAAGGTAATGTTTTTGAGATCACCAATGTAGAAAAATATTCTAATTACCGTGACCTTATTCAATTTAAAGTTGAAGGTGATACGGCTAAATATCATAAGTTTACGATAGCTAAGGAATACAGTGCCGGTGATGTAGTGTATGCGGCTGGAAATGCTCATGGTGAAGGGGTTATTTTTAGAAAGGGATCTTTGACCTCGTTTACTTTTGAACCGATTGACGGTAAGTGGAAAAACATTCGCTATTCAGCCGCCGCTTCTCCTGGTAATAGTGGTGGTCCTTTGCTGAATCTATCCGGCGAAGTTGTAGGTATTGTGACGCAAAAATCGTCAAGTGAGAATTTGAATTACGCTTTTCCTATCAAAGAGTTTATTGCCTTTACTGATAAGTCGGCCGAGTTTTTTAATAATCAAATGGCTGAAGTTGAAGCATTACAACGCTTACGGTATTCGTGGAATTTTAGTGCCAAACTGCCACAAAATATTCTTAAGTTAAGAAAATTAGCTGAGCATAGTTTTTATGAAAGATTTGAGAACGGCCGTGATGAATTCGAAGCTAAATATGGTAAGGACATATTTCCAAATCATAAAAACGTAATGAGTTACCTTAAAAATCAATCTAATAAAGATATGCTTGGCATTATTGATATTAATGGTAATGGCGAATGGTCGTTATTTAGACCAGATGAAGAATCAAGTATTAAAATTAGCAATGATCAAACATTGTACTTTCATGGTAATGATAAAATCATGGGAAGTTATCAGTTTGTACTAGAAAAGCCTAAAAACAAGAAGCTGAAAGATTTTGTCGAAGATAAAAAAGGTATTTTAGATACTTTTTTAACATCAGTGCAATGGAATAGAAAAGTCGCAGAAACGCCAATATACATATCGTCGTACGGTGCACCAGTACATGAAGAACAAGTAACGGATAACTATGGGCGAAATTGGCAAATGGCGACTTGGAATGATCAATATTCAGACCGAGCTATTATGATTTATTGTTTAGCTATTCCTAAAGGTGTTGCCTGTGATTTGTTGGAAACTTCTGTTGCTTGGTTAGCGGTACAAAAAGGTGGTTATAAAGATAACTTACACCGAATGATGTTGTCATACTCAGCTAAGCTAGAAGAGTGGCAAGAGTTTATTGAATTACCTGATAATCTAGTACCAAAAAGCTTTAAAAATTCTGTACTTGAAGTATCGGCTGATACCATTGAATTTGAACTTGGAGAATTTACTGGCAAGTTGAAAGATTTAAAGCTTACTGGAGATAGCAAGCTGTATATTGCAATGGAAATAAACCCGGACAATGTAAATGAGCTGATAGTTGGAAGTTTAAATTTAACGCCAAATGAAAATGAGTCGGGAACTTTCTACGTGTCAAAATACTATAATATTGGCTCTGAAGCTTCTGATAGTTATAAAGACTTTTGGCATAAATTTACAACACTAAAATCACCATATAATTTTGAAGTGATTGATGAGGGTGAAGTAAACAGTAAATATATGAATTTAGGCGCCTCGGGTAAGTTTAAAAACTTAAGGGGTGATAAAGCAGAGAAAGTTGGTTACTTAGTTGGTTGTAAGCTGCAATCTGAAGTTAAGATTGAAGAGCTTAATAAATCATGCGATTCATTTGTCAACGGGCTTAAATAAATTAACTTGTAGCTGAAAAGCAGAGTTAACAATATTAACTCTGCTTTGTTGTCGGTTTTTATCAACTACATTAACTCCCAAATTTCCCAGCTTTCAAATTGATATTCTTTTGCCAGTGATATTGCCTTTGCTTGAAATTTTTCAGCTAAATCTTGTCGTTCAATACCTTGATAATATTGACTCATTTGCTTATGCCAACCCGGGTAACTTTGTCCCTGTGCTTTAATACTCTGTAAAAGTTGTAGTGCTTTTGCATAGTTTTTCTTTTTATTGAAACCGTTAGCTAAATGAATTGTCACCATAGTTAATGATTCAGGGAAGTCACTTTTAACCGCAGTGAGTATTTCATCAACTTTTTCAATTTGTTTTGACCAAAACATATATTTAGCAAATTGATAGGCTTGCAACCAACCAAACTGATAACCAGCCCACGATTTTTGTTGTTTTTTAAAATGATTAAGCACAGCTTTATAATCGCCAATGGCTAACATGTCAGTACCATCTAAGGCGTAGTTTGGCGACAAAAATTGTAGTCCGTCATAAAGTGCGGGCAGCGCGGTGGTAAAATGGTTTTCGTTCGGGTAATGCTTAAACTGCCAGTGCAAATTTTCAGGGGCATTGGTGGTAAAGGTTTCAATAACTTTATCAACCCCCATACCTTCTTCGTTTGCGACAGAAATAAAAACAGGAGCATGGAGCTTGTTACTCTTTAGCAATGGCGTGAGTTTTTTAGGCAAACTAAAATCATCAAACCAAGCACTTGGGCTCATTGAGAGAAAAGCATTAAATGGCGTGTTTTCCTGCATCATGCTGTACAAAGTAAATAGCCCGCCTAAAGAATAACCTGATAGCGCTTTTTGCTTATTGGTGCGGTAAGTCTTATCGAGTAAAGGCAATAATTCTGAAGTTAAATATTTTTGCAGCTTTTGCGCATCGCCGAATGCTGGGTCTTTAGGATCAGGCCAAGTGGTGGTTTTTAAATAGTCATCGCCACCTTGATTCGCGATGCCAAAAACAATCATCGGCGGGATTTTGCCCATGCGGGTTAAGTTTTTCACCACAGCAGACACATGCTGAAATTGAAAATCTGCGTCTATTACAAAAAGGCTTGGGTAATCACGGTTATTCATAGCATAGCGTTCTGGTAAAGACACCATGTATCGCCTTACTTCGTTAAATACTTTTGAATGGTGTTGAGCTTCGTATCCTGACACTATAGGTTTTTCTTTCGTGCGATTATCGGTTGCAAAACAGGATGTACTGAAGATCAAAGTGGAAAAAAGTAACGTGACTATTCTTATCATTTTTTATTCGCCATTAGTTAAGTTGAGATGATATTTACCATAGCAAAGTCTTTAAAAATACTAGGGTAGGTTTGGTGAAGAATTGGTGAAGATTAAACAATTACTAATTATAACAAGCACTAATTTTCTTAATTGCATTTAACTTCTGGAAATTTACTCGCTATCCTGCCTACGAGTTTAGTAATCTTTGCATACAGATTAGGCCTGACGTTTTGAATAATTATCGGTTAAGATAAGCTTGAAGAAACTGTTTTGACGAATTTATGATATACACAATTAACAACTTTGAATTTAATAGTGAAAGCTTGGTACTAAGCCAAGGGGCTGATGCCATTGCTATTCGTCACAACGAAGCCAAGCTATTGGCATTGTTATTAAAATCCCCCGATAAAGTGTTTAGCAAAGAAGATATTCTTACCAATGTTTGGCATGATAAAGTTGTTTCAGAACAAGCTGTTTTTCAAAATATAAGTCATTTACGCAGTATTTTCGGCAATAATGCCATTAAAACTTTTCCCAAAAGAGGTTATCAGTGGCAGCTGCCGTTAACACTGAACGAGATCACTGAGAAAAGTTCGCTGATACAAGAACAAAACCTCGATAATTTTGTTGATGTAGGTAAGTCAGTTATAAAAGCGCCTACACATTCAATATCATTCAATAGCCCATTTCTCATTGTTGCTTTCGCGTTAATCGTTAGCCTTTTATCATATTTTACGATCAGCAGTACTGAAGAACAGGTATCGTCTGTAAAATTAAGTTATTTAACAAATACGGAAGATAATAGCTTACTTACTATAAGCCTTATTGATGATGATAATTTTGATTTTACCGAATTAGCAGGCATTGGTAGTGAACATTTTTTAAGTGCAATTGAAATTGAATATCCAAAGTTGAAAGTGCAGCATCCCTATATTTTAGTGGTTGATTTAAGAACATATCAGCAACAGTATTTTCTCGATTTTGTTATAAGAGGGCCGATAGCACAATGGCAAGGGCAATTATCAGGCGAATCTAAAAGTGAGGTGGTGTTAAATCTTAAAAGCCATATAAAACAAAAGTTTATTTACCAGTTGCTGGCAGAGCAAAGATCACCTGAAATTATGCTGGCGAGTTTAACTATTGCACATCAAACGACACCAGAAGATTTGGTGATACTGAGTGAGCTTATTCGAAATTACATCAACCTTAATGAATTTGATAAGGCTATGGTGATGGCGGAAAAGTTGGCGAATAGTGCATTGTCGAATGGCAATGTTCAACAATTGGGTAATGCGTACTTATTTCAAAGCGAAATTTTAACCCGAATCGAGTTGTTTGATCTTAGTGCTGAAAAGCTAGCACTTGCTCTGACAGAATTTAAAAAAATCAATGATCTAAAGCGCCAAGCTGATGTTTGGAATGCTCAATCTTGGCTCGATCACCAAAATAAAGATTATCGTGCGGTGAAAGAAAGTTTACTGAAATCTGCCGAACTGGCTTTTCAAGCTAATGATAAGCCGCGCGAATTACATGCATTAACCTACCTTTCTGTATTGGCGCATAAACACCATCAAGAAACGGATAAGTATTTATATTTGCGTCAAGCTGAAGAGAAGATGGAGCAGTATCAATTGCCCGTTTACTATTTTGCTAAGATACCTTTTCATTATGCGATATATGCTGATAATCTAGCGGCAAAAGAGCCGCATTTAAAGCAAGTTTTGGCGCTTAGTGAACTCACCCCTGATCACTGGCTAGCGCAAAATAGTCGCAAGCAATTGCTAAAATATTACATATCGCAGAATCGAATTGAGGATGCTAAAAATATACTAGCGGCTGCAACCACAGACAATGCACAAAATGCATACTTAAAAACACTGTTAGCACAAGTCAATCAACCCGAAGAAGAGTTTACTCGTGTTGCACAAACGAGCTTTGAGAAAGCGCAATTAGCTGGTGATAAAACCTTAAGTTTGGATATTGCGCTGTTGCTATGTAGCACACCGAACGTACCAGTAAATTATGATTTTTACTTACAATATATTGACGAAAATGCGACTAAATCATGGCGTCGTAACAATGAAGTTAAATTGCTAGCATTAAATTAGGGCGTGTTGATCTTTGCGGTATAAATTTTGTTCGAAGTAAAGGTGATTTAGCCAAGGCGTTACGATTGAAGTGTAGTTATTCTATATAAATGAGTAACAACACTGGATAAATCGCCTTTAAACGAATCCAAGGGACAACGTTTATTTAACCTTTTTACTGCGTTATCGTCTTTTTATGTGGAACAACCACATGACAAAGACTCTGCCTTGTATAAAAGTTAAATTAACTGTTGCAAAAACATACAGCAAAGATAAACACGCCCTAGTAGTCGCATGTTTATTTATCTTAATGTGATATCAGTATTTGCTACAGTTTTTCGATAATAATGTTGTACTGATATTGGTTACTGTTACCTTTACGAACAGCAGTCATCATGGCTTGTTCTTGTAAAGATTTTCGCTTAAATAAACCATCTTGCTGATTTAACGGGTGATCGGGAAAATACATTTGTGTTAATAATGAGTCGTAACCTTTCTTGCTAATTTTTAGATGAATATGCGGTGTTCGCTGCTGATTTTCACCTAAAGGGTAAGCACCAGGAATGACGGTTTTAAATTTGTAGCTGCCATTAATACCACTTTGTAAGATCGCCCAAGCTTGGAAGTTATTATCAATTGGTGCGTCACTTGTATCGTGCGGATGGTGGTATTTTCCAAAATGATTGGCTTGCCAAAGATCAATAGTAACATCTTCGATAGGCTGTAAATCTTGATCCAGCACTTTGCCAAATATTTCAATAATCTCGCCCTTTGCCACGCCGTTTTGTCCTGCCACTTTCGTTAAATCAGCATCTTGATCTTTTTGCGGTGTGATTGGATAGAAAGGCCCTTCAACTTCTTGTGGCGTGATGCTCTTTGCCAGCGATGGCAATGAGATAGCTGCTGTGATGGTACCTGCTATGGTATTTTTAATGGCAGAACGTCTACTGATGTTTTTCATATCTAATTCCTGTTATTAAACGATTAGCAATGGTTAAGCTTATTGCCAATCGTTATTTATTTGCCGAATTGCTGCTATTTAAGTGCTAGCCAATTTAATTTCCAATTATTATCGCGTGACTTTAAGGTTAGAGTATTTCTGCCTTTTTCGAGTAAAAACTTTGTACCTTGTTGTGTTTGCCATTCGTGGTAGCCGCCAGTTTTTTCGATGGTTGAAGAGGCGACTTTTTTATTATTGTAAAACACGTCAAATCCTTGGGTGTTGCGCGGAGCTGCTACGCGATATTCCAAGCGATAAAGGCCAGTTTTGGGGATATCAATTTGATAGGTAATTTCGGCGTTATTAGCAATGCCACCAGCACCGGTAAAATTATAATCACCATCGACATCTGAGGTTCTAGTTAATGAACTACCTGAATATTCGGCGGCCCATTGCGCTTCCACGCGACCTGGTATGTTTGCCCAGCCAGCTGTTGTCGAAACAGGTTTACTGTAATGTCCTTGCACATGTCGTTTCACAGCCACAACAGTATAATCATACTTAAGGGGCTTTATGTCGTGATCAACAAACTTGGTTTGCGTTATATTGCTGGCAAGCAAAGTAAACATGCCGCCTGAAACTTGATTACGATACACACGGTAACTTTCTATATCATCTTGCTTACTCGCATCCCATGTTAGTGTTACAGCGCTATCTGTTTGTGTTAGTTGTACATTGGTAACTTTGTCTGGAAAGCCGGGGTGTGCCAGTCGACGCTTATTTTCTTGTACTTGAGCAAAGGTTAGTCGTTGCTTAAATTCAGCGGTACTTTTTGAAAGACTAGGCGCTTTACCATCAAGTGCGAGTCTAAAGCCGTCAACGCCGCCAGCGAAATCTTCAGGAATACGCCCGCGTTGTGCTAATGGCCAATGGCTCCAGTGCCAGCTGCCGCCACGGGTGGCACGATTTTCACAGTTTTCTGTTAAATAGGCTGAGCCGTCGCGTGGCGTTTTGGCATAATTATCGACATAGCAATCTGCTAAGTACTCTAAAACATTGCTTAACATATCATACAAACCGAATTGATTAGGTTTATACATACCAACGATACTGGCATAGGCTGAATGATCAACGCAGTTAGCTAATTCTCCTGACCAGTTGTAATAGCTGGTATTGCCATCTCGCTGTAGAATGTTTTCACCGCTGAGCTCGGCAACATTGGCAAAATCACACACTTTGGTCATATCTTTATCGTCACCAAAAAAGTAGTCTGTTTTAGTGCCTGCTCTTGCCGCATATTCCCATTCTGCTTCCGTTGGTAAACGATAAGGTTTACCTGTTTCTTTAGCTAACCAATTGGCGTACGCATTTGCGGCTTGCCAATTTATGCAAACAACAGGTTGATATTCACTGGTATTTAAAGCATTCGTTTCCCAGTTTCCTTTGGAGTAGGGGCGAAACCAGCCATTTAATTCATGACGACATTCTTGTGGTGCAGCATAATTAGTTGCTTCGATAAACTGTCTAAATTCTGCGACGGTTATTTCGTATTGCGCCATACTAAATTGCTTAATATTTACCTTATGTATGGGTTGAGTGTTTTCTTGGGCTAACGAACCCATTTCAAAGCTACCAGCTGGAATGGTTACCATTATAGGTTCAATTGGTTTTGGCGAAACACCAGCATATAGAACCGAACTGTTAGATAGTGCAAATGCTGCGATTAAGAGTTTGTTTAATTTCATTTCAACTTCCTTTTCTAAGTTGACAACAGCATGAAAAATAGCGCTGAAAAAATCCTAATAAAAACTTAGAAGTGGTAGAAAATAGAAAAATTATAGAAATAATAAAGCTGACTTTAATGCTATCTATTTGTTATATAAGGCTAATGGGTTTTTCTTGTGTTTTTATATAAATAACAAATAATTGAGATTTATCAATTCGTCAGACTTTGATTAGGGTAAAATATCAGCAGTGAAATATTTAACAACAGATGTTTTGTTATCAATTACGGTGGATTAAGCCATGAGAATGAAGAAATATATTTTAGTTTTATCGACACTGTTAATAGTGTTAATGGGCTGTACTCAATCAGTGGATGTAAAACTAGAGCCTGAAGTTACTGTGTTTTTAAGTGAAAATACAGATAAAACAGTGCGCCTTACGGGATCAGATGCTGAATATGTATTGCTAAAAGAGTGGTTGGCTTTGCATAAAGATGGTTGGCTTACTACTTCAGGTAAATATTCAGGCGGGGTTTATCTAACCTCTGGTGAATATGGCATTCAAATTACCACGAGTAAGGTGGTGTTATATACCGATATAACGACCACACCTAGGGCAATTTATGCGCAAGAAATTGAACGCAGTGAGTTAAAGGCTCTGAAAAATCTTGGCAAAAAGTAACTAGCAAGCAAATTAGTTAAATATTTTTTCATTAAGTAAGAAGTCAATAAGTGCTCGTGTACGCGCAGGCACTTGTCGTCTTGACGGGTAAACTAATGAAAATACTAATGGTTCACCGGTTACGGATGGTAAAACAGGGACAAGAGAGCCATTTGCTAATTCGGCTTTTACCGTTGTTGGTAAAAGTGAGCCAATGCCCATACCTTGAATAAGCATGTTTTGCATAGTAAGTGGTGAATTGCAGCGCGTAAAATGCTTAGGTTTTATTTCGATTGCTTGCTGGTTTTGATGTAAGTGTTGTACATCAGTATGGTTAGTTTGATTAAGTATAACCCAGCGGCAGTTGGCGAGTGCTTCATGGCTTGTTGGCATAGCTACTTTTTTGAGGTAAGTAGGGCTAGCAAATAGTGCCATACGTTCTTCATGCATAACTCGCGCAATAAGCGACTCATCTTTAGGTACGCCAATGCGAATTGCCAAGTCTATATTTTCTGCAATAATGTCGACTCTGGCATCGTTGAGTACCAAGTCTAATTGAATATCTGGGTATTGCTGCTCAAACTTAGCTAATACTGGTAGTAAAAATTTAATGGCAATATCATGATTTAGCGTAATTGAAACTCGACCTGTCGGTGATGCTGGCTTAGCAATCGCTTCGATACGTTGTAAAATATTGGGCAATTGCTTTGCTTGTTGATAAATATCTAATCCTTCATGAGAAACCCGCAATTTTCGTGTTGAACGTTGTAGAAGTCTAATACCTAAATCTGCTTCCAAATTAGCTATCTGCTCACTAACCCTAGAGCGACTACTTTTGAGTTTGCGAGCCGCAGCCGCAAAACTACCTGCTTCTACCACCACGGTAAATATTGCCAGTAATTTTAGGTGAGAAAAATCTATTGTACTCATATTCGGAGCATTCTATTCGTAATTGCTAGTCTTATCGGGTCGGTTAGTGTGCTGCATAATATCGAACAATTCCAGTTCAAACATCCAAAAAGGAAAATATTATGATTGCAATTACCGGAGCAAATGGTCAGTTAGGTCAACTCGTTATTCGCAGCTTATTAAAAAAAACTCAAGCAGATCAAATTGTTGCTTTAGTTCGAAATGTAGACAAGGCTGATCAACTAACAGTCTTAGGCGTTAATGTGCGCCATGCTGATTATAACCAGCCCGACACTCTAAAAACTGCGCTGAGTGGCGTGAAAAAGTTGCTGTTGATTTCAGGCAGTGAAATTGGTCAACGTGTGCCACAGCATCAGGCGGTGATTAACGCTGCCGTACAAGCAAACGTAGAATTATTTGCATATACCAGTATTTTAAAAGCGCATGAGTCGCCACTGATACTCGCGCAAGAACATGCCATTACCGAACAAATGATTACTGATGCTAAACTGCCGGCCGTTATTTTACGTAATGGTTGGTACAGTGAAAACTATACCCAAGGAATTGCCGGAGTATTGAGTAATGGTGCCGTGATTGGTGCCGCTGAAAACGGCGTTCTACATACCGCAGCAAGGAAAGATTACGCAGAAGCAGCTGCGGTTGTGTTAACTTCACATGCTAATCATATTGGTAAGGTTTACGAGCTTGCCGGCGATAATGGCTTCACGTTAGCTGATTATGCCAATGAAATTTCAAAACAGAGCCAACAACAAATAAGCTATCAAACAATGACGGGTGACGATTATAAGCATCTGTTAGTGAATATTGGTTTACCACAGGGGCTTGCTGATGTACTTGCCGATGCAGAAGTGCATGCAGCTAATGGCTGGTTGGCCGAAAATGGTGGCTCGTTAAGCCAACTTATTGCAAGGCCAACGACACCTATCGCAACGAGTATTGCAGAAGCTATTTAAGAAAATAGACGATGAAGGTGGTCACTGTATTGGTGGCCTTGTTATGTTTTATCGCATATTCATAAAATAAATTAATAATTACTTCGTCTTTTCTAAGTGCACTTCGTCTTAAGGGTATAAATTATTTAACATAGAAGTGAGAATTAACATGCTTAAAATTATTAGTTTTAAAATTTGCCCGTTTGTGCAACGTGTTACCGCAGCGCTTAAGGCGAAAAATGTACCTTATGAAATTGAATATATTAACTTAAAAGATAAGCCGCAATGGTTTTTAGATATTTCGCCCAATGGCCAAGTACCCGTGTTGATTACCGAGTCAGGTACGGCTTTATTTGAGTCGGATGCCATCATTGAATATATTGAAGATGAATTTGGCGGTATTGAAGGCTATGTCAGCAATGAGCAACGTGCTATCGACCGCGCATGGAGCTATTTGGGTACCAAGCACTATTTAGCACAGTGTGGCACCATGAGTAGCAAAGATGAAGAAACCTTTAAACAAAAGTCAGCAAAGTTTATTTCGGTTTTCTCAAAGGTTGAGCAACAACTATCAAATGAAAACAAGTTCTTTAAATCAAATAACTTAAGTAATGTTGATATTGCCTGGCTACCTTTGTTGCATCGTGCTGATATAGTTAAAAAACACACAGGTTTTGACTTCTTATGTGGTTTACCGAAAATGCAAGCTTGGCAAAACGCTTTGCTTGAATCTGGGGTTGCAGAGAATACTACTTCAGATGATTTTGAAGAACTTTTTACTGATTTTTATCTCAACAATACCTTTTTAGGTGCAGGAAAAAGTGCTCAAGCAAATGAACAATGTGGAACAACAAATTGTTGTGGTTAATAACTTGCAATAAGTTCATGGCATTTTCTTTATCGGCTAGTAATGGCTCACTAGGTTATTACTAGTCAAGGAGACTTATATGATAAGTGTGGAAGCTATTTGGCAGCAATATCAGGCCAGTTTAACGGGCTTTTTACATAAAAATGTTTCAAACCCTGACGACGTTGAAGACTTGCTGCAAGATATCTTATTAAAGAGTTTTCAAAACTTACACCGAGTACATGATGTTAAAAAAGTTAAGTCTTGGTTGTTTCAAATTGCCAATAACACCATTATTGATTTTTACCGTAAACGCGCTAGAAACAACCAACTTGACCAACAAGAGTTATGGTATTTTGCACATGATAAAAGCATTTTACAGCAACTTTCTTTGTGTGTTGTTCCCTTTATCAACGCATTACCTAAGCCAGAAGCTGAATTATTAACAGCCATTGAAATTAACGGTGTATCGCAAAAGGAATACGCTAGCCAACATGGTATTAAGTATTCAACGCTAAAATCTCGGGTACAAAAAAGCCGTCAAATGCTATTTGAGTTATATAGCAATTGTTGCCACTTATCTTTGGATAAGCAGGGTAATGTGATTGAGTTTACTGAAAAGGAGAGCCGTTGCAAAAAATGTTAAAGGGTAATATCGCTAGCTTTTAAAATCTGTTTATCCACTAATTTTTGCAATAGCGTGTGGCAGCGGATAGTAAAATTATCTCGAAGCAACCTTACAGCTGGCGTAATAGATTGTCGGCTGGGACAAATAAGCCAAAGCTCAGTGTCTGCCGGTTTATAGTTAGGTAGTAAGTTTACCAAACGCTCTTCGAGCAAGTCGTTGGCGACATCTAATGCTGACTTAGTGGCAATACCGTGGCCGGCAACGCACCAACGTCTTACTAAGTCACCATCATTACCTGCTCTATTGCCGCTAATTTTAATTTTGAATTTTTGCTCTTTGGAAGAAAAATGCCAAACGTCGTGAATTATGTCGCCAAGTTGATAGAAAAGGCCATTATGTGAGGCTAAGTCGTTAGGATGAAGAGGTGCGCCGTGTTGTTTAATATAATCTGGGCTTGCACATAATAGTCTCGGCACATTACAAATTTTAAAGCCATACATATTCGCGTCAGTCGGTGAACCGTACCGCAAACAAATGTCGATAGAGTCACGGTAAAAGTCAATATTGCTATCGGTTAGGTTAACTTTCAAGGTGATGGCAGAATGCGCTTGCATAAATTCATCTAGCCAAGGAGTTATAACATTACGCCCTAAATCTGACGAAATGCCGATACGTAATTCACCATCAACAACCCCTAAGTCATCTTTCACATTACGTTGTGCTTGCTCTAACATATCAATAGCTTGCTGACACTGAGGCAAGTATCGTTCACCAGCATGACTTATTTTCAAACTACGCGTTGTACGGGTAAACAACTCAACACCTAGTGTTCGCTCTACGCGCTTAATTGCCGCACTCGCAGTTGCTGTTTGCATATCTAGGCTAGTTGCAGCTGATGTGATGCTTCTTTGTTCGGCTACTTTTAACACTACTTTTAGATCTTCAATCTGCATATTGTCAAAAATATTTTGATAATGTATCAATTATTATGCTGTTTATTGGTGGCAAATCAAGCGATACCATAGCTCTTAAGTTAAACAGTTAAGAAATTGAAGAGAGAATGCAATGAAAGCGATCGGATATAACCAACCTTTGCCAATTACTAATTCAGCAGCATTAGTAGATATTGAACTACCACAACCTATTGCTACAGGGCATGATTTGCTGGTGAAGGTAAAAGCCATAGCAGTAAACCCTGTTGACTATAAAGTACGACTAAATGCCGCACCTAATGCAGGTGAATATAAAGTGCTCGGTTGGGATGCTGTTGGCGAAGTTGTCGCGGTAGGTGACTTGGTTAGTGATTATAGCGCTGGCGATAAGGTCTTTTATGCTGGTGATATTACCCGCCAAGGTAGTAATGCGGAATGTCAACTAGTGGATGAACGTATTGTTGGTAAAAAACCAATTAGCTTGTCTGATGCAGAAGCGGCAGCTTTACCACTTACGGCAATTACCGCTTGGGAAATGTTATTTGAGCATTTGGCCATTAAGCAGCAGCCAGCAACAAGTCAGCATAAATCAAAAGAGGTTATTTTAGTGGTTGGTGCCGCCGGTGGTGTCGGCTCTATTCTTGTACAACTGGCTAAAGCTATAACCGGTGCTACCATAATTGCAACTGCATCACGTGATAGCTCAAAAGCTTGGGTTAAGGAGTTAGGTGCTGACTTTGTTGTTAATCATAGTCAGCCACTAGCATCCCAAATTGCTGATTTAGTCGAAGGTGGAGCTATTGAACAAGTTACCCATGTGGCAAGTTTAAACGGTACTGAATCTTACTTTGACAGCTATATCGAGTTACTCGCGCCATTTGGCAAAATTGCCATGATAGATGACCCAGAAACACCACTTGATATTATGAAGTTAAAGCCAAAAAGTTTGTCATTTCATATTGAGTTTATGTTTGCTCGTTCTATGTTTAATGCCGCCGATATGCAACAGCAAGGTCATTTACTTAATCAAGTTGCGGAGCTGATTGATAGTGATTATGTAAAAACTACGGTAGGGAAAAATTTAGGGGTGATAAATGCTGAAAACCTGCGGATTGCCCATCAAGAACTAGAGTCTGGTACTGCGATAGGCAAACTTGTTTTACAAGGCTTTTAATTGCCCAGATGTATTGTTGTAAACCTATTTTTAACCAAGCAAACAACCAAATAAGTGAGATATGACCATGACCACATTAACCATAGTTGCCAATATTAAAGCCAAGACTGACCACGTCGAATTAGTTAAAGCTGAGTTAGAAAAACTGATCTCAGTTACCCGTGCTGAAACCGGTTGCATTAACTACGACTTACATCAAGACAATGACAACCCAGCGCATTTTATGTTTTATGAAAATTGGCAATCGCGTGAGTTATGGCAAGCTCATATGAATAACCAACATTTAGCTGATTATGTTAAAGCCACGGAAGGAGCGGTGGCGGAATTTACCATTAATGAAATGACGCAAGTTAAATAACTAGGTTGTTATTATGTTTTTAAAGTAATGTATTTAACGATAACAAGGTTATTTATTTGTTGTTTTAAAAAATAATGAAAGGGTCAGTTATTTACAGCAATGTGATATGCTGTAAGCTACTTAACAGAATATCTATTGGTTTGTTTGGAAATTTTACGTGACCCTACTTTTTATTTATCTCGCTATTGCCATTGGCGTATCGTTTTTATGTTCAGTGTTAGAAGCTGTTTTATTATCAATAACCCCTAGTTTTGTTGAGCAAATTCAATCAAAAAGACCAAAAGCAGGTTTAGCTATCGCTAATGTTAAAACTCGCTTAGATGAGTCGTTGTCGAGTATTTTAATTTTGAATACTTTTGCTCATACCATGGGAGCAGCTGGGGTTGGTTCGCAAGCTATTCAAGTATTTGGCGCACAATGGGAAACTTTAGTTGCGGTATTACTTACCCTAGCGATTCTATATTTTTCAGAAATTATTCCTAAAACTTTAGGTGCTACTTTTTGGCGTGGTTTAGCGGTTCCTTCCGCGCATATTATTACTTGGCTAGTAAGAATTGTTTATCCGCTAGTTTGGGTTTCTACTCGCTTAACTCGCATGTTTAAAAAAGGCAAAGAAAACGAAGTCACTCGCGAAGAAATTATTGCGTTAGCGTCATTAAGCCATAAGGATGGCAGTTTGTTTTCACAAGAAAATGAATACTTGTCAAATATGCTGAAACTACGTGAATTACGTACCGCACAAGTGCATACACCACGTACTGTTGTTCATATGTTGCATCAAGGAACAACGGTTACCGAAGCACTTAATCATGAGCAAACCAGTCAATTTACTCGTATTCCTGTATACGATAAAACCGTTGATGATATTAAAGGTAAGGTTATTAAAGGTGACCTTTATGAAGCGGAAAGAAATGGTCGTGGTGATGAAACTATTGGCAATTTTATGATCCCGCTAACCCGAGTTTCAGAAAAACTGCCCGTTCAGCAACTGCTCGACATGTTTATTAAAAACCATATGCACATGTATTTAGTGGAAGATGAGTTTGGTCAAACTGCTGGTGTTGTTACGTTAGAAGATGCTGTAGAAACTTTGCTTGGTCGTGAAATTGTTGATGAAAGTGACATTGTTACTGATATGCAGGCACTGGCACGTGACAAGTATCGTGAACGTTTGCGTACCATTAAACAGCAAAATGATGATGAATAATTCTTATGTCGCATAGTGTTCTTCATTAATGTTCCAACTTGTGATCTAGCCAGCTTTATGAAACTCAATTTAGTAAAACTTATTTTGCCATTATCCTGGGCTTTATTGTTTACGGGCTGTCAGCTAACGCCAGAGCAATCGCCTAAAAGCCAAGATATGACAACGAGCGCTATCGATAAACCAAGGCAGCAAAGCCATCAAGTTGACGCTTTGCAATCAGAGCCGCCAGTAAGCACTGTGGTTTATGATGATGTTTGGCTAAGAATTCGTGATCAACTCACCTTTACTGTTCCCGACAATAAAGAGGTAGCGAAGTGGCGAGATTATTATTTACGTCACCCTAATTTTATGGTGACTATTGCCGAGCGTGCAGAGCCGTTTCTATATTATATTGTGGAAGAAATAGAGCGCCGCAACATGCCAATTGAGCTGGCTTTGTTACCCATAGTTGAAAGCGCTTATTTACCTTATGGCGTTTCTCATAAAAGTGCCGCTGGCTTGTGGCAATTTATGCCTGTTGCCGCGAAGCGGTTCAATTTAACTCGTAATTGGTGGTATGACGGACGTCGCGACGTAGTAACTTCAACTCATGCTGCCTTAGATTATTTTCAGTTTTTTCATCGCACACTTGGTCAAGACTGGTTAAATGCTGTTGCGGCTTTTAACTCAGGAGAAGGTCGAGTAGGGCGAGCGATTGCCAAAAATAAACGCGCCAATAAAGCGTATGACTTTTGGTCGTTAGATCTGCCACGAGAAACTACGGCATACGTACCTAAGCTATTGGCTATTATCGATATATTACAAAGGGCAGATGAACTTAATTATGTTTTCACGCCAATTAAAAATTCCCCAGTTATTACGGCGCTTACACTTGAAAAACCGTTAGACATTGTTTTAGCGGCTAAGTGGATGAATACCGAGCCACAGGCACTACTGAAATTAAATCCAGGGCTAAATCGTGGTGTTACGCCACCAAACAGCAAGCATCAGTTATTAGTACCTATTGCCAGTGCTGCACTATTACAAGATAAGTTAGCGACTACTAAACCGAAAGATTGGTTACGCTGGCAGCACTATAGTGTTAAAGCTGGCGATACTTTAAGTGAAATATCGGCAAAACATAGCGTGCAAGTTGCAAAAATTAAACAGTTAAATCAGTTGGCTTCGAATACTATTCGAGTTGGTCAAAAGTTAGTGTTACCGTTAACGGATAATATTGTTAATCTTAATGATTTTAATCGATTTGGCACTAAAAGACGCTATCATGTGGTGAAAAGCGGCGATAATCTATGGGATATAAGCCGTAAATATAAAGTGAAAGTGCAAGACTTAGTACGCTGGAATAAATTGCCGCGTAATGCCTATTTACAGCCGAAGCAAAAACTCAAGATTTCGCTTTAATAGACATTAACTTAGTTAATTGCTTGTGAAACTTGAACAACTTAAAGCCTCATTTCGAGGCTTTTTTGTTATCTCAATATATCAAAAAGACTGGTTACATTTCACAAAGAACAACAATTAGCAACCAAAGCTAATTAGGTTAAGATAGGAAAAGCTCTAAAATAAGGATAGTTATGAAAATCAATATAATAAAAAAAATAGCGTTGTCAGTGTTATTAATCACCATACCATTGCTGCAAGCACAGGCTGCTAATGAAAAGGATTACGATGAGGTGTTAGCTCGGTATGTTGAAAAAACAGGCCCAGGTGTTGCGGTCATAGTTAGCAAAAATAATAAAATACTTTATAAGAACGCCCGTGGCTTAGCAAATATTGAATTGCAAGTCCCGTTAAAAACCAACAGCGTTTTTCGTTTAGGATCTATTACTAAACAATTTACTGGTGCGGCAATTATGATGCTGGCTGAACAAGGTAAATTATCACTATCAGATGATTTGCATAAATATGTACCTGATTTTCCAACTGAGGGTAACAAGGTTACGATCAAGCACTTACTAACGCACACCTCAGGTATTGCCAACTATACGGAAGATAAGCATATTTGGCGTCAAGAGCTACAAACACCAACAACACTTGATGACATGATAGTTCGTTTTGCTAAACATCCGATGGCACTAAAAGTTGGTGAGGCAAATCGCTATTCAAATACTGGTTATGTTTTATTAGGTAAAATTATTGAAGTCGCAAGTGGTAAATCTTACGCTGACTTTATTGAACAAGAAATATTTGCCAAACTAGGCATGAAAAATAGCCAGTATGGTGGTTTGCAGATTATTCCTAACCGCGCAAATGGCTACTCTGCGAGTGAAACCGGTTACGTAAATGCTGGCTTTGTAAATATGATGTGGCCGCATGCAGCGGGATCGCTATTATCAACCGTTTATGATTTAAATATTTGGTTTAAAGCATTACGAAATGGCGAGTTAATATCGGCTGAGAATTACAAGTTGATGACATCACCTATGCAGCTAAATGATGGCAGTATGTCAAATTACGGCTTTGGTTTAGGGATGTTTAAGTTTAATAAGTATGACGCTATAGGCCACGGTGGTGGTATTCATGGCTTTGTGACAAACGCTTTTTATATTCCTAGTGAAGACCTTTATGTGGCGGTGTTAAATAATTATGATGCCGGTAACCCCGGTGAAATTGCCCGAATGTTAGCAGCTGTTGCGCTTAATATGCCAGTGCCAAAATTTGAGAAAGTTGCGCTGAGTAAAGAGCAATTAACGCCTATGATGGGAAGCTATAAACTTGCTTCAGGAGGTATTCGAAAGATCTTTATGGAAGGTGACAAAGTGTATTCTGTGCGAGGCGAAGGACACAAGTGGCAAGTTTTCCCAATGTCGGACAATGGTTTTTATTATGATGGTAGTTTGAGTTACTTCACTATTGATAAAAATGCTCAAGGCCAACAAATAATGAATTTTTATCATGACTTAGCTGAAACGCCGGAAATTGCAGTTAAACAGTAAGCCAGTTTTTTATTAAAACTAATGCCGTGTTTTTAATGCGGCATTTTATTTTTAAACAGAAAAAAAGCTCCCGCCCTTTAAAAATAGCCGTTGTCATAAATCTTGAAATGTCTATTTACATTTATTAGAAATCAATTATTTGCGCATAGTGTGTTGGTGATGTATAACACTAAGGTGAGTGATAAATAACCAAGGAAAATAACAATGCCAACACAGTGGGATCCAGATACACCCATCTACATTCAGCTGTATCAACAAGTACTCTCAAGAATACTCGATGGCTATATTGTCGAAGGAGAGGCGTTGCCTTCCGTTAGAAGGGTTGCAGCAGAATATCAATTGAATCCAATTACTATTTCTAAGGCGTATCAAATGCTACAGGACGAAAATATAGTTGAAAAACAGCGTGGTAAAGGTTTGTTCGTAAACCAAGGCGTGCAAGACATTATTTTGAACAGAGAACGAGAAACATTTTTAACATCACAATGGCCAAAAATAGTTGAGCAAATTAATCGCTTAAAACTGTCGACTGAGGACTTGTTACAACCGATAACGGAGACTAAATAATGACAGCATTAATCTCTATTAATGGCTTAAATAAAAGCTATGGCAAGAAAAAGGTCGTCAAAGACGTTAATTTAACCGTTAATGCAGGGCAAATATTGGGCTTAGTAGGGCCAAATGGTGCCGGTAAAACCACCTGCCTACAATCTATGCTAGGTTTGTCTGACTTTGAAGGTAGCATAGATATATTGGGCTATGATCCTCGAAAACAACGGGCCGATATGCTTAATGAAGTTGCCTATATTTCTGATGTGGCAGTACTGCCTCGATGGTTAAAAGTGTCGCAAGCACTTGATTATATGTCGGATGTTCATAAAAACTTTGACCGCGAAAAAGCAGAAGGGTTTCTAGCAAAAACCAATATTGATCAAAGTGCAAAAGTTAAAGCTTTGTCTAAAGGCATGGTAACGCAATTACACTTAGCGCTTATTTTAGCTATTGATGCGAAAGTGTTAGTGCTAGATGAACCTACGCTAGGTTTAGATATTTTGACAAGACATCAGTTTTATAATCATTTGCTGGAAGATTTTTACTCTGAAGACAAGTGCATTCTTGTTACTACTCACCAAATTGAAGAAATCGAACACATTCTAACGGACGTTGCCTTTATTCAAGACGGCCAGATAGTGCTGAATGAAAGTGTTGACGCCATGCGAGAGCGCTTTAAGTTAGTGGCGGTTACAAATGACAAGTTGGCTGAGGCAAAAGAACTTAAGCCAATACATACGAATAGTTTAATGGGCTTAACAACCATGTTGTTTGACCGTTCAAGTGGTGATGAATTGCAAATGCTGGGAAATATTAGCGCACCAAGTTTAGCTGACATTTTTGTTGGAGTGATGACTAAGGAGGCTGTGTAATGAATATCGCGACATTTACTATGAGCATTAAAAAAGAGCTTTGGGAGTTTAATAAGCTGCTTTTTTGGGTACCTGTTATTATTATTTCTATGATGGTTGCGGCACCGCTTTTACAGTTATTGATTATCGAAGACTATCAAATGAATGCCATTTTTAATGGTTTAGCGCAATTACAACATCATACGTTGGATGAAGAGTTCTCCCGTTTTAGCTTTGCGGCAATGTCTGGGTTATTTGTACCTTTTATGATGGTGGCGCTGCTGGTACAACTCTATTATTTTCTGGTCTGTTTATTTGACGAAAGAAGAGATTTATCAATTTACTTTTGGCGTTCAATGCCAGTATCCGATCTATCAACAATCGCTTACAAGCTCTTTACGGGTACTTTTGTTATCCCTGCGGTGTTTATGCTGGCGGCAACCGTTACCTTATTGATTGCGGTAGTCTTCGCGTTTATCGTCTGTGTTGTGCTTGCTGTAGGTTTCGATATTTCACTGTGGCATATATGGGGAAGTTTTAATTTTTTCAGTAATTTAGCACTAACATGGCTTAGCTTGATTCCATTTGTACTGTGGCTATTTCCACTCTTTGCTTGGTTAATGTTAGCTTCTATGTTCGCCAATAAAGCGCCATTTTTATGGGCGTTATTGCCGATAGTTATCGTCGTGCTCGTTGAAGCTTTTGTTGTTCATTATTTTAATTTGGAATCTCAAATGTTTGCTTCATTACTGTTAGATTACTTCGGTATTAATGATGACACATTACGTAGTAATTTTACTCATGAAAACGCTATGCATTTAATGCCGATTAAAGTGTTGATGTCGAAGGTAAGTGTAGTGGCAATCGCAGTAGGAGCAGGGCTTATGTACTTAACTTATTGGTTACGCGTTAATAAAGCTCACGCATAGCCATAAATAGATAAACAGCCAATTTATCCATAAAAAGTTAAATTGGCTGTTTGTAGTTAGAAAACTTATAGTGCTGAATTCTTTAATTTTGCTTGGTATTGTTTAAGAAATTTTCGATGACGCTTTTTGTGCCAAGTCGACATATTGTCAGCAATTACCACCGCCTCATTTTGATACTTTACTGCCAACGAGTAATTACCAAGCTGAGCATATGCTTTTGCTAAATTATGATGGCTATATGCATCGTCGGCATACATTTCTATACGTTTTTGAAAAACGGCTATGCCTTTTTCTTGCTGATAGTTGAGCAAATAAAACCCTAAATTATCAATAGAGTTTTTTGGAGAAACCTTAAAGCCGTATTTTTGCTTAGAAAGATAATCAAAATGCGCAATAATTGCCGATACACCTTGCTGAGATATTGCTGATGTTGGTGCAAGCCCTTGATGAATATCGTCAAATATTTTTTCAATGGCGAAAATAGTTGCAAGAGGGGGAAGTGACATAAAATAGTGGTCAGTAAAATGTTTATAGTGCCACTCTAATAGCGAAGGAGCCGAGCTTTGAATGATTTTTCTTAAGTTTCGGTAAGCGGCAACTTGGTGCTCTTCTTTAATATTTGTTCCGTGACTAAATAGCAAAAAACGCGGTTTATCATTTAGGTTGCTCAATTTCTTGTTAGCGGTTGAAAGAATCGCAGCATAGTCATCTTTGATTTCAGGGCTGGTGGCAATATAAGCGTTCGCCATATGAGGTTTGTTGAGTAAGCCAGACAATACTATGGTTGCATTTGTTCTAAAGCCACTCATAATCCTATATCCGTTAGTACGGTATTTCTTATCAATGGTGGTAAATAGTTGTTGGTCAAAAAAATCCAATAGCGGTGTAGTTTTACCTGTTTCATCGAATAATATGCCAACACGGTTGCCTGGGGTTGGTGTAACAATAATGGTTTGTAGCCATGGCCATTCACCATTGTGGCTCATCCATTGGTGCATGCCATCTAAATAGGAGATCGCGTTAGGATGAAAATCAAACATTATGGGATAAGATTTATCTAGGTTTTTCGCATAGCCTGCAGGCAGAGTTACATTAAACTTTAAAGGTTGTGAGAATTCTGGGTGTGTTATTTCTATGACTTCAAGTGTACTTGCGGCAGTTGTAATTGAGCTAAATATATACAGTAATAGCAAGCTGAGCTTTACAAGTGGTTTCATTATTATCCCTAATATTAAATTACCTAAATGCCTGTCAGTTTGCTTTAAGTAAACTGAACATTCAATATTTTGATTTTTATAATAGTTTTACAGTAAATCAAAGAATCCTCTTGAATGTATACTTAGTGATGCTTTATTGAATACTTTGTAAATGAAATAGCTAGTGTTTTAGTTTTTCTGAACACACTTGTTAATGATGAATGTTGAAGAAAGTAGTGTTATGAAAAAGCCAAGTGAGTATGGGTAGCTATACTCACTTGGCTGACCAACATTGTTGAGCTTTATTCGCTAATCGCAAGTTCTAATATTTCACGACTTTGCGTTAAGGTGATCGCTTGATGCTCGCCAAGCTTAACCATGTTATGTGATTCTAGTTGAGCAAGTACGTCGTTGATTGCTTTTGCCTTATCTTCGCCATGTTCTGTAAGCTGTGTAGTAACGTTGAGGCTGTGGTAAAACTGCTCAATAGCAACAATAGTGCGCTCAGCCATGTCGTCGCCAGCAGCTAAAGCAAAAACATTTTTCCCAAGCTGTTCTAGCTTGTCTTTTTTCACTGCCAATTGATTGCGTAAAAGTGAAGGTTGAACTATCGCTAATGAACGGGCGTGATCAACACCATATAAAGCGGTTAACTCATGGCCGATCATATGGGTTGCCCAGTCATGTGGGACGCCAGCGCCAATTAGACCATTTAGCGCTTGGTTTGCTGTCCACATTAAGTTTTCACGCCATTGCAGTGTTTCACGCTGATCATATTGCTCAGCCAATACTATTAAATTCTTCAATAACGCTTCGGCATAACCGTCTTGAACCATAGCGCCAGTAGGTAGTGTTAGATACTGCTCACAAATATGTACCCAAGCGTCTACTAGGCCATTAACTAATTGACGTTCTGGTAGTGTTTTCATGGCATCAGCATCTAATACCGCAAACTTTGGTTGTACCGCAGGTGAAAAGAATGGCAGTTTGTCTTGCGTTTCGGCGCGGGTAATGACTGATGCGGCATTCGATTCGGAGCCTGTTGCTGGTAGGGTAAGCACAGCGCCAATGGCTACTGCTTCTGTTACGGTATGCTTGCCTAATAATATGTCCCAACCGGCGCCATCATAGCATGCCGCTGCGGCAACATACTTTGCCCCATCGATGACTGAGCCACCACCAACAGCCAAGATAAAATCAATATTTTCAGCTTTTACTTTGGCAACGGCTTTATCTAATGTTTCCATGGTTGGGTTTGGCTCTACACCAGAAAACTCTGACCAAGCATGGTTTGCTAATGCACTTTCAACTTGTTGGTAAACGCCGTTTTTCTTGATAGAACCGCCACCGTAAATAACTAAAACTTTGCTATTTGCTGGAATGGCATCGCTAATACTGGCTATTTTGCCTTGACCGAAGTGAATTTGTGTTGGGTTAACGTATGAAAAGTCCATGAAATACCTCGTTTTGTGATTGTTTTGTTTTTAACTAATTACATTATGTTTTGCATAATACTCTCGTTATGCTTCGTTAAATAGTGAATTAGTCGATATTTATTGCCTATTCGTGTAAAGTGCTGCGTATGAATATTTGTAAACAAATATAGGAAGGTGAATTTGTGCAGCAACTTGCAAATGCAATGCAGCGTTATGTTGATTTGAAGTCATTAAATAACTTGTCAGGTTCACATCGAACTGTCATTGATGGCGTTAAATTTTATCGTGCTGACCAAGGTAGCTCTCGACAGCCTTTGTTATATCAATCGGGCATCATTGTTTTAGGGCAGGGCCATAAGAACATTTATATTGGTGAAAACTGTGTGCGATATGGTGCAGGCGATTATTTAGTGCTAGGTGTACCTATGCCATTAGAGTGTGAAGCCTTTACTGAGCAAGGCCTACCTTTGTTAGGTCTAGCTATAGATGTAAATTCACACACTTTGCATAAACTGGTTGCGCAAATAAATGAGCAAAATAATAAGTTAGCAATGACAGGTGAACAAGGTACGCCTAAAGAAAAAAATCAGCTGGATTTTGGTGTTAAATCCAATACCTTGGGTGAACAATTGAGTGAGACAATATTGCGTTTATTAACGGTTTTACAAAATGATGTTGAAGCGAAAATACTTGGGCCAGCCATTGTGGAGGAAATTGTTTACCGGGCGTTAATTGGCAAAAATGGTCATATTCTTTTTGATCTTGCCCATCACGATGGTCATTACGCACGTATTGCCCGAGTGTTAGATACTATACATAAGCGATACGCGGAAACAATATCGGTAGAATTCTTGGCAGATCTTGCCCATATGAGTGTTTCAGGTTTTCATAAAGCGTTTCGACAAGTAACCAAAGAAACGCCATTGCAATACTTAAAGAAAATTCGTTTAAACAAGGCCAAAGACTTAATTATTTCCGATGGAAAACAAGCAACAGAAGCAGCTTTGCTTGTTGGTTATACGAGTCCGTCACAGTTTAGCCGAGAGTTCAAACGTCATTTTAATGCAACCCCTAAATCTGTAATTTGAAGCTTGCTGCTGTAATCTTCTAGCATCGAATACAGAAATTCTAGCTTAGTGGTTTTGATATTTTTCTTTGCTTGCTGAAACAACTGTTTAGCCGCTTGATGCTCTCCTTGCTGATAAAGCACATATGAAAGATGTAATGTATTTGAGTTGGTGCCAATAGGGCTTTGTGTTATTTGATTTAGCTTAATGGCATTTTGAAAAGCTTGTGCTGATTCAGTGAGTGAGTTTTTGGCTAAATAATGCAAGCCTTTAGCCTCAGCAATACTGGCTTTTATATACCATTCTGGCGCTGTTCCGATAGCTTTTGATGCATGTTCAAAATACTGTTCAGCTTGTTGCCATGATTTTTGTTGCGAGGCAATGCGGCCTTTAATTAAATAGAGCTCCGCTTTATTTTTCTGGCTAATGTTGTCAATTTTTTCCGTCTGTTTAATCAGTGTTTGTGCTTGTGGGTATTGTTTATTCCACAGGTACAATTTGCTGAGGTAGATGCTGGCAATGACTGAGTTTGGGTTTAAGGCCAAGTAGCTTTCAAAAAAGCTGATGGAAGATTGCCAATCTTTTTCGTAATTTATCATGGCTTGCGCAAATAATGCATCACTGAATTCTTTTGCTGGTTCGTCAGCATTGCGTTGCAGTGGGTGTTGGGTAAATTCGGCAACCTTTTGTGCGAGTTCTGCCAGCGCGGATTTAATGTCGGTATTTAAAATTATCCCTTGTTTTACATCGTTTTTAACATGAAATTTATAGACTAATTTGTAGTCAGAAATATTGCCGTGGAACTCACTTTCAATAATCAGCGTGGCCCCTGTGGTTGTAAATAGCTTGGTGGTTTCTGCAGAGGTAAAATTTCTGCTCAACCCTGCTGTTCGCATAAGTTGCGGAATGCGGATACCGTCATGAATATAAATAGTACTCGGCAGCGCTTTTAGTTTAGCGATAAGTTGTTCCATGCCGCCAAGGTAAACCCAATCATGTTCGCCGTAGGCAATTTTGTCTTTTATCGGTAAGACAATGATGTTTTGCTCGAAAGCAGCTAAGGTGTTTAATTGCGACTCTTCGGTACTTGGGTTGTCATTGCTAAGAGTCAACAAGTGTATTAAAAAGGTCATTAGTATCGCAGTGAATATGATGGCATATATACGCCAGTGTTGCCTGAGCAACGCTAAGATGTTGGGTTGAATATTTTGCTCGCTAAGGTGTTCCTGCAGAGGTGGTTCTGCTGCTATAGCGTTTAGTGTTGCGGTAAAAGCGTAGCCTTTGCGTGGGTGGTTTTGAATAATGTTAGTATCAGAAAATAGCTGGCGAATTTCTCGTATTGATTGAAATATAACTCCCTCATCAACATTAACATCGTCCCAAATTACCTCGAGCAGTTCATTTTTAGAAATAATTTGTCCGCTTCTCTGTGCTAAATACATTAATACTGCCAACGTTTTAGGGCGAATATGATGGCTGACATCAGCATCTGACAATGTACGGGTTTGTAAATTTAAAACATAATGATTAATTTGATAAAGCATTCGACAGCATAAGGTGAATTTTCAGTTATTAATTCAATATTATGCGGACAATCATTATGAATTAATAGCGCAATTTTCTTGTTTAGCTAATGGGCAGCATCAAATACTGCTGATTGATAACTGCCACTTTTATTAAGCCTGTGCTACATCTTCACCTTAGCTTTACCAATAAGTGCGTAGGTAAATTCATTATTAAGTTTTACGCTACCGTTGCGCACGGTCAGTGCTGTATTAGAGTAGTGATCAAATACTTGCTCACCGTCTGCGTATAGCTCGTATACTGAAATTGTTTTAGCACCAATAGGTAAATCTTTTGCCACCAGTACTGACGGGCTACCGCTAAGTTCACGTTTGAAAATATAAGGTGTTTGGTTTAATTGTTTATGAGTACCTGAGCCGACTGCATCAAAGTGTTGTCGAAAACTGCCAAGCTTTTGCCAATGTGCCAATATTGTTTGTGTTTTAGGTGTTTTAATATCTTGCCAATTCATCGGAGTACGCATATTGGCATCACCATAGGCATTTTCTGCATACATAGGTCGAGCGAGTTCATCACCGTAATAAATTTGCACGCCACCAGGGGCAAGCATTAATTTAAAGGCCGTTTCAAAAGGTTGGCTACGTTCGCGGTCGTATGAATTTTGATCATCATGAGAGCCGATGTAACTAAGAACACCTTTGCCGCTAAGTTCATTATTCAACGCTTTTGAGTAGCTTGAGAATGTTTGTTCAATAGGCTTTCCTGCATCGGCAACAAAACCCATATTGATTAAAGCGTCAAAGCCATGCTCAAAAAAGTTTACTTGTTTATCGCCATAGTCGTACGATAAGCCGTCTTTAGCGGTATTTCCATAACCATTTAGTCCCCAGTGATATACTTCACCCACCATATAAAATGGCAAGTCATCTTGCACTTGTTGTGGGTTGTTTTGTTTCCAGGTTTTTAAGGCAAATTCACTTTCTTTTTTCAGTGCAGCCCAAATTTCAGCTTCAACATGTTTTGCAGTGTCCACTCGAAAGCCATCAACGCCGTAGTCGCGTACCCAATCGGTTAGCCATTTTACTATGTAATATTTTGGTGCTCGTGGGTATTTTGTGCGCTCAAAAAAACTATTCAATTCAGCGAGTTCTTGTTTCAGGCGGCCTTCTGTTTGCCATTTTCTGATTAGTTGTGGGGGTAATTCAACCTCAGCTTCTGATTCTGTTTTAATGTCAGTCAGTGAAGTTGCTAACGCACATTGGGTGTTTTCTTGATAATTGTGCCATTGGCAAATAGGTTTGGTTCTGATCCAACTGTCTGGCCAAGCCCAGTCTGCTTGCGTTTTTGGACCGGTATGATTAATGATGACATCAAGCAATACTTTAATACCTTGTTGATGAGCACTGGCAATCATTTGTTTTAAGTCGTTTTCATCACCAAAATTTGCATCAACGGCAGTCCAGTCTTTTGGCCAATAACCATGATATGAATAGGTCAGCCCATCGGAGTCGTCATAACCATGAACTTGTTCAATCAAAGGGGTCATCCAAATGGCGTCAACCCCTAAGCGGTTGAAGTAACCTTGCTCAATTTTCTCTGTGATACCTTTAATATCGCCACCTTCGAAGCCCCGTAATTTTGCGGTTTCTTTTGTACGATTGTAGGCTTGATCGTTGCTTGGGTCAGCGTTGTTAAAACGGTCAGTTAACATGAAATAGACAGTGGCATTTTGCCAAAATAGCGCGGTTTTTGTTTGTGCACCGACCGAAAAACTGCTTAGAAAAAGAGCTAAAACTGATAATGAGGCCAAGACTTTTGCTGTGTGTTGCAATGACATAATGTTCAAAATCCAGAATGATTAAAAGTGTTCTGTTTTTACACTCGATTGCCAAAAAAACTAACTTAAAACTTCTTAATAAATCTTAAATACATGATTTTAAATGTAATTGTTTTAGGTCTTTATTCTTATTGCAAGTAAAAAATAATTCAGTGAAGTAACCAAGTTAGTTGCTATAACACCCTTATATTTATTATTTGAGAATTTAACGGCATTTTTAATGCAACATTTAAATTAAGTAACAGCATAAAGTTGTTACTGAGTTTGGGATAGAAATTTACCTCTAAGTTTTGTCATTAACATTCCACATAGCACAATAACAATTGCACCTAAAAGCACCGGTGTGAGCAAAAAACTCCAGCTTTGCCCTGTGAGCATAATGAGTAGTGGATTCGCCCCTGCTGGTGGGTGAGTTGTTTTGCTCAATAGCATGGCACTGACGCCAAGCCCTGTCGCTAACGCTAATGTTATTGGGGTTACACTAAAATATGTTAGAAAAATTAATCCGATAAAGGCAGTTAATAAATGCCCTAATATTACATTTTTAGGCTGCGCCAATGGGCTATCTGGCACACCAAAAACCAGTACAGCACTTGCACCAAATGGTGCCATGATCCAAATGTGCTGAAGCTGGGCATTATCTAAAAGTGCAAGAATAACGATAGCCAATGCACTGCCAACACCCGCGTATAGCGCAGTAAATATATTGTTCATAGTTAACTTTCACCTCATCATTTTATAAGTAGAACGAGTTGTCTACTTATCTATGGTAGACAGAGTGTTCTACATGTGTCAAGGTATCGATGCATTTAGTGAGGAAAAGCATGAGTGATAAGCAACAATTATTAATAAACACTGCCTTAGATTTATTTTATAAGAATGGCATCAACTCGGTTGGAATAAATGAAGTATTGAAAGTTTCAGGTGTCGCTAAGAAAACACTTTATCGTTATTTTGACAGTAAAGACGCGTTGATCATTGCGACGCTTGAGCAGAGACATACTATTTTTATTACTTGGCTAGAATCATCGGTAGAAAATTCAGTTGATAATAAAGAGTTCATAAAAAAACTATTTAGCGCTTTAACGCAGTGGTTTTATAATCAAGTACCAGCATTGATTGACTTTAGAGGCTGTTATTTTATTAATACTGCAGTAGAATTTACTTGGCAAAATGAAAATATTTTCTGTTTTTGTCAACAACATAAAGAAAATGTACGAATGATGCTTAAAACGCAAATGCCGATTTTTGAGCAATCATTATTTGAATTGATTTGTATGTTGAAAGAAGGGGCGATTACATCGGCTTATATTAGCCAAGATTTAGACGCTGCGGAAAAATGCATTAGTTGGGCATTAGCTTATATAGACGACTAAAACCTCTCTGCTTAGTGATTACTGACCAAGATAAGTATTGAAAATTAAAGTGAAGTAGACAATATGATGAAACTAAAATTAGCGATATTACTAACGGGTATTTATTTATCGTTAAACGGGTGGGCAGGTAACCTATACAGCGAGTTCCCTGAACAAATTGATGCCAATGACCATTACGTATTTTACTCTCATGGTTTAATTGTTGAAGGGGATAATCCAACACCTGTACACGGTCGCTGGGGAAAATATGACTTTCCTGCGGTTAAACAGGCCTTGCAAGATGATGCGTATAACCTTATTGCTTACCACCGAGCAAAAGCTACAAAGCCAAGAGAATTTGCCATTAGGTTAGCGGCTGATATTGATAAGTTAGTTAAACAAGGTGTGCCTTATAAAAATATAACCGTATTAGGCTTTTCACGTGGCGGTGAGATAACGGCGCTGACATCGAACATTGTCGCGTCGAATGACATGAATACTATTATTCTAGCTGCCTGTGCTGGTCTGCTAAAAGCGGATACTAGCATCAAACTTTATGGCAATGTTTATTCTATTTATGAAACCTCAGATGGTGTCGGTTCGTGTCAATTTGTTATCGATAGAAGCCCCAATGTGCAACATTTTTCAGAACTAGCAATTTCTACTGGCCTTGAACATGGTGCATTTTATCAGCCTATTCCACAATGGGTTGAACCGTTGAAAAGTTGGCTGAAAAATACCACGATAAAGTGAGTTAATATAAGCAGAATTATGCAGGTAAATAATAAAAAGGACGCTAATATCAGCGTCCTTTTGTGTATTTAAATCATTAAATACTATGGAAAGGTGATCAGGGTATTGCCTTTAGAAAAGAAAAAGCCACCACCGTTGTCTGCACCTAAATTGCTTTGACAGCGATTAACGTAGCGATTGCCACGGTTGCCTCTATAGCCAACACCCATCCATTTTGATGTTGGGCGGTAACAAATTTCGCGGCTTATGCCATCTTCCCAAGTCACCGTAACAGCATCGCCTGAATTTCCTAGGCTAGTGTCAATAACTTGATAACGTGCATTGCTGAAACCAAAGTTATCTTCAATACTCAAATCACTATTGATTTGACATTGGTTATCAACCACAAAACCCATTACGGTGCGGTTGTTAAAGTGTGTTCTACAAACCGTTAATTCACCCTGCTGAGTTGTTGCTACATAAGGTGTTAACGCTGCTGTAGGAAACACCCAAGCGTTATCTTTAGGAAATTGATAAATATACTGCTGCATAGCGTTATCACTGTTGTGCAACCAGCGGTTACCATTGTCACCAAGTATTTCTGCTTGCTCACAGCGTTGGCCGTCGAAGCTGTAACCTACTGTGTCATTATGTGAACACAGCTGTACTACTTCATCGTTATCGTGAAAGAAGTTAATATTTTCGCCCGGCATACCTGCGTCAGCGCGGATAACTTGATATTCATCGCTATGAAAGTTGTACTGGCCATTTAAACGATTATTAGCACCAACTTCACATTGATTAAGCTCGTTGATTAAACCGTAGTGCGCTTTATCGTTTGCTTCAAAGCGACAAACGGTTTTTTCACCAGTACTGGTGGGTAACTTAAACGTTAATTGTGCTGATGAAGGTGTAACCCAAATGTCGTCGGTTCTTAAGCTATATTCCCACATGACTTTCGGGCTATTACTGTTGTAGCCGAAATACCAATTTTTCCCGTTAGCTTTCATTACGCCACGGTCGTGTTGCATACATTGACCCGCGTAAGTACTAAAACCTACACCAGCAACATTGGCTTCTGTGCGATAACATACTTCAAGCGCTAATGGCTGATCAAACCAGCTACTTTGCTCAACGGTAATTTTAACGGCTGCAATTTTGTGTTTAGCATTTGCATCAACTACTTGGTATTGAGATGAGCCAAAACCTTGTGTATCTTGCCAAACATTATTGGCACCGATACTACACTTGCCATTATCAACATAACCTAAAAGTTGTGTGCCTAAAATGCTCATACGACAAATAGCACTTTCACCATGGTCAAAATTAACCGTTAAAGGTGTAATGTTTGTTGATGGCAATACCCAGCCTTCGTTTTCTGGTAATTGATCTAAGGTGTCACGTGATTGTGTTAGATATTGATTGCCGCTTGAAAACCCCCAACCTTTGCCATTGCTAGCCGTCATATTAGAAACACACTTGCCGCCTCTAATAAAACCAACACCTGTCCAAGGATCGTCATTGCGATAACAAATTTGAAGATGCTCATCAGTTTCAGGCAAAGTGATCATTACTTTATCTTCAACTTGGCTAATGGTATTGCGGTTAAAGGTGAGGAAACTCTCAGAGCTAAAGCCTGCTATACCGTTATAACTGTTTAGTTCACCAATAGTACAGCTGTTGTTTTCAACAAAACCAAGTAACGATGTTGTTGATAAATCTTTTTTCACTGCATGAAAATAACATAAGGTTTTTGCATCACCATTAATGTCGACACTAAACGCGTCACTACTATGGATATTGCCTGTGATGGCACCATCAAACAGAGGTAGTGCGTCAACTAACGCTGCTCGTGCTTGTTCATGCTGTACTTGCTCTGCGGCAAATTTAGCCGGTGTTGGATCAGAAAATACAGAAATGTTAATTGGTAATACTAGTGGCTTAGTGCTGGTTTGATCAAAATAATCAATTTGAGTTAATGGCAGTGAACCGGTATAGGTTCCTACGGTTAATTGTGGGTTATCTTCTAGAGTGACACTAATGCGTAAATTGGCGTCAAACGATTGCTGATGCCTTGTTGAACAACCGGCAGCATCTTCCATTGGTTTCCATTCACAGCCCGGGTAGTGTTTGTCTCCCCATGCTTGCACGATCAGAGTTTCACCATTTTCTGCTGTTACCGGAAAACTAAAGCGGGTTTTACTGCCAACATTTAGTACTGGCGCTGTTGGCCCAACAACGTCAGTCGCAGCATCAACTATAATGCCTGAACTAATATCCTCGCTCATGTCTGGAATGAAAAATGTTGATGTACCTAGTTCTATCACTTCGGTGTCTTGTGTTTGATAGCTTAAATTCGCCATAAACTCTTGATCAGTTAAACGGGCATTAAACAAAATTTTATCGTGACTGGTTTTAGCTATGTCAAACTTGACTTTGTTATCTTCAATACGAGTTTCACTGAGGGCAATTTTAGCATCATCGTAAACAACATTTATCCAGTCGATACCAGTAAATTCTGCATCGGCTTGCTGATACAATGTTAAGCCTTCGGCTTCATCAAAATGCAAAAAGAAATCCATATCGTGGCTAGTCGGTTCATCGCCTGATGCAACACGGTTGACTGTGCCGTTTGCAATAAGCTTTTGCATTTCTGCACGTACCGGATTATCCCAGCCGTATGCCATACCTGAATCATGATTGAAGCCCATGGTGTGGCCATACTCGTGGCTAAATGTGCCGTAATGTGAAGTATAAATATAATCGGTAACGGTAAATGAGCGATCCAAAGTATAGGCTGCTAGTGCTAACCAACTGCTACTGGCCAAGCCTGCGGCTTTATGGGCTTTACGGTAATTTTTTGGAATATCATAGGTGGCTGTTTTATGCCACTTTGATAACGTTGAGCTTTTTGACTCGTCTCGTTCAGACCAAAAATAATTTTGGTAATAGTCATAAGTTTCAGCACGGGCATAAAACTTCATCATATTACGTTGAATATCAGCGTAAACGTCAACCCAAATGTCTTTTTCAACACTTTCATTAAAGCCATTGGCATTCGGTGAAAAAACGCCATAGGGCTCTAAACGGGTTAGTGTGGTTTCTGCTGATAATGAAATGTCGGTTAATGAAACGGTTACCGTTGTACGTGGTTGAATCACTTGCTTTATCGTGACACCTGTACCGTCAATAATAGCGTTCAAGTCGCTAAACAAACGTACCGTGTTATTGTGAATTACCAGTTCACCATTGTTATTTACCGCTAGGGTAATGTCTTTAACATTAGATGGGCCACGCAAATCAGCAAGAATCGCTTCTTCAGCGATAAGACTAAATGGCGTTGCTAATAATGTGGTTGGAGTAAGGTTTGGTGCTGCTATTTTCCGTTCAATAAATTCTGCTTGAACAGGTAAAGCTAATGGTGCAAGTATTGCCGCAGTAATTAATAAACGGCTTAGTTTTTTTTCAGTCCTAATACGCATATGGACATCCTTCTGATAGGTAAAAAAGTGAGTTTGGTTGTTCTGTGGGGGCTTTTTTACTTAACGAACACGACCTTATAGCATTTGCTAAAGTGGTGATCCAGTGACTAACGTTTGTTCGGATGTTTATTGTACAATTGTGTTGTTTTTGCAACATCTATGTTACAGGTGTAACTAAAAAGGTGATTGGGAATATTTGTTAAGCGTAGGATAGGTAGTTGTTATAAAAGATGTTTAATATCTAGTTTCTAACTGAATGGCTGCAGTCGCAAGGTAGCTAAAATATGACATTCTGTTACTACAGCCGATTCTTTAACATTTTAGTCTTGCAATGCCTCCATATCTGCAATGATCTGTTCAATTTTTTTTAACTCGCGAGCGTAAATTGGCTTCATGTCTAATAGACAAATGGCACCGGCAAAATAAGATTGTAAAAAAGGCAATAAATGGCGGGCTACAACTATAGAAAATAGATACACTGCAATGGAATTATTTTTAAATGAGCTACTTGCCACCGGCAATATCGATAAATGTGCCGGTAACATACGAGGCCTCAGCAGATAAAAGCCAAGCAATACTATTGGCGACTTCTTCTGCAGTGCCACCACGTCTTAACGGGATTTGTGGGCTTAAGCGTTGTACTCGGTTTGGTTCTCCGCCGTCGGCATGCATATCGGTATCAATAAAACCTGGGCGCACAGCATTTACGCGAATATTACGCTCTGCTAACTCTAACGATAAACCCTTGGTAAGCGAGTCCATCGCACCTTTAGAAGCGGCATAATCTATATACTCGTTCGGTGCGCCTATTCTTGAGGCTGCGGAAGAAACATTAACAATGGCGCCGCCATTTGGCATTTGTTTTATCGCTTCTCGACAACAAAGAAAACAGCTAGTGACATTGGTGATTAATACTTTGTTAAAACGTTCTACAGATAAATCAGCTAAAGTTGATTGGGTAAATAAAATGCCGGCATTATTGACTAAATGTGTTACAGCGCCGTATTGATCATTGATTGCTTGAAAGAGTTTAATCACCTCGTTTTCTTGTGATACATCAGCAGCAAAAGCGAACGCACTTCCTCCTTGGCGTTTAATATCCGCAACCACTTGTTGTGCGCTCTCGGCTTTAGTGCGGTAATTAACGCAAACTTTGTAACCTTGCATTGCGAGTAATTTTGCCGTGGCAGCACCTATACCTCGCCCAGCGCCTGTCACTAATACAACTTTATTCATTAACTCATCCATTGAAAATATGAAGCGTTAGCGTATGCGAGATTTAAGCTATTTTCTAGCATTAGTTACTTCGTTGAAAATTGGCAAGTTTGAGGTAAGTCACATTTTCTGCAGAAATGTACTTTATTACATGGTATTTCCTTGCGCTTATTGATTAAGCGGTTAAGAATTAGCTAAGAGAAAATTACAATGTGCTGTTAAGTAATAAATTTGCTTGGTGGTAATGTTAGCGATTATTTAAGGTAATGGTGATGAAAAAATATTTGAGTTTTTGTTTACTGCTGTGGTCAATAATTGGCTGGTCAAATATGGCTAATGCACAGGAGCAAACCTCTGATAGACCCGATAGAAAAATTACCGTACAGGTTAATATTTCCCCTGAATTAATGCCAAATGATGCTGACGATTGGGTGCTGTATGTTTATGCTTCTAAACTGGGCGCACGTTTACCGCTAGCGAATTTCAAAGGTAAGTTATCACAGTTACCCAGCAAGATTGAATTGCATCAAAGTATGTATTTATTACCGCATTTAACCTTACAACAAGCGGAAAATGTGGTGATTGTTGCAAAAGCGACTAAAAGTAAAAATCCCCATCAAAAAAGCCCAGACGATATTATAGGTTATTCAATGCCGGTTAATTTCGAAAGCGGGCCACATCAGTCGGTTACTATGATTATTGATCAACACGACAAAGCCCTACCTAAGAAGTAGCTAAGAAGTAGCTAAGAAGTAACTTAGGTATAGCTATGGCTGATTAGCGAGGTTTAATGCAAAACCTTGCTAATCAATAAGTTGACAACAATATAAATTTTAACTCTGTTCTTACCCCTCTTTTTAACCTCGTTTTAACGCCTCACTCGCTACACTTTTGTCATATTTTTAATTATGGGGCGAATTGTGAAGTTTTCACCAGTATTTATTATCTCGCTAAGCTTTTGTTTTATTAGTGCATGTTCAACATTTGAAGATGTAACTTTTGATCAACAAGCAAGCAATCAACTAAGAGATTTAGCGCAAACCAGTATTGACGTTAGCAACGAGCCACAAGCTATTGCCTTATCTGAGTTACTTGCTATTGATGAAGCGAATGCCTTAATTGCTAGTGCCATGGCAAATAACCCGAGCTTACAGCAAACCTTGCTGACCTTAAAAACAGCAGAGCAGCAATTAACGGTTACTTCGTCGTCGCAATGGCCAAATATTTCAGCAGGTTTAAATACCAATAAAACGGAGGCGAGTACGACAAACTACAGCGCCAGTGTTGACGTTGCTTGGACCCTTGATATTTGGCAGCAACTTGCCAACGCTAGCAGTGCTGAGCAAGCAAACGTTGCTGCCAGTGCTTATGCCTATCAAGGCGCGAAAGACTTATTAGCCGCTAATGTTATGCAAGCCTATTTAGGCTTAGTGCAAACTAGCCAGTTAATCGCCATCGAGTCGGCGCGTGTTAAGGCTTATCAAACCAATGAACAAGTGGTCATTGAGCGCTATCGTAAAGGATTAATTGAGTTAAACGAGCTCGATACCGCTAAATCGTCAACACAAAGTAGCCAAGCAACACTGGTTGATTATCAGGCGCAATATCAACAAGCGTTAAGAAATATCGTGCTATTAACCGGCGTGACTGAAAATTCACTCAGTTATCGTAAAGTTTATCCTGAAGTGATGATGCCACTTGATAAGGTTGCAGAGCAAAACTTAGGCCGACGTCCTGATTTACAACAGGCATATCAAAATATAATAGCCAGCCAGTATCAACATAAAGTGGCGTACAAAGCCTTACTACCGAGTTTGTCGTTAACAGCTTCTATTACTAATAGTGACGCTAACTTACATGACGCACTTTTTGGCAGTCATGCTTGGCAATTGCTCGGGCAATTATCAGCGCCAATTTTTAATGCTGGCAAGTTGACCAGTGAAGTAGAAATCGCCAAGTTTTCCGCTGAAAAAAGCTATTGGAATTTCCAAGAAAAGTTACTCTCAGCCGTTAATGAAGTCGATAACGCCGTTGCTCAAGAACAAGCTATTAGCCAACGCTTAGTGCTGACTGAATCAGCGCTAGCGAGCGCTAAGCGTAGCGAGCAAACGTATACCTCACGCTATCGCCAAGGCACAGTGTCGTTAATCGACCTGCTACAAATTCAACAACAAACATTTTCATTACAAGCACAAGTTACGCAATTAACTTACGAGTTATTAAACAACCGCATTACCTTAGGGCTTGCGTTAGGCTTAGGAGTATAGGTATGCCAATTATCAATAAGAAAACAATCGCTACTGTGGCAGGATTAAGCAGTATTTTTCTTGCCATTACTATCAATGGTGCCTTGTCTGCCAATCAGCAAAAAACACCGCCGCCAAAAGTAGCACCACAATATCCAGTGGTGTCGGTAACGGCAGTTGCTGCTATTAGTCAACGTGCTGAAGTGACCGCCTATGGTGAAGTTAAATCGCGAAATCAACTCGCACTAACATCACAAGTTAGCGGCCAAATTACCTATTTGTCAGATAAATTTCTAACGGGTAACACCTTTAAAAAAGGTGAATTGTTGGCGGAAATTGAACCGATAGTTTATCAACAAGCATTGGCGAACGCGCAAGCGAACTTAGCGGATGCCGAACTAGCCTTAGCACAAGAACAACTTAATAGTCGCCAAGCGGAAGAAGAATGGCAACAATCAGGTTTAGCAGGCGAACAAGCCTCAGATTTAGTGTTGCGTAAACCACAATTAGCGGCAGCAAAGGCAAAATACGCAGTGTCGCTAAAAGAAGTAGAAAAAGCGCAATATGATTTAGCACAAACCAAATTGCGTGCACCATTTGATGCCTTAGTGGTTTCAAAACAAGTACAAGCGGGCAGTAATGTGCAAACGGGCACTACTTTAGCTGATTTATATGACATTTCATTATTTGAAGTGGCTTTACCGTTATCTGCACAACAATGGCAATTATTGCCGAAGACGATAAATGACTCGCAACAATTTGCCGGTATAGAAGTTCAACTAACGGATGAGTCAACGCAGCAGCAATGGCCAGCAGTAGTGGACCGAGTTGAACAGCATATTGATTCGCAAAGTCGTCAACGTTCATTGGTTGCCGTTGTTAAACAACCAATTGCTTTAGCACAGCCGTTATTTCCAGGCTCATTTGTTAAAGCCAATATTCATGGTGACCAAATTGAGCAGTTGTGGCAATTACCGGCATCGGCACTCGTTGATAGCAATAAAGTGTGGCAAGTAAAAGATGACGGTTTACTCGACTATTTATCGATAAATGTGATGTTCTCACAAAACAACGCCGTTTATGTTCAGCCAATTGATAAAAATGTTACAGGTAAAACTGTCAATATTGTTAATCGCCCGCTCGCTAGCTACTTAAAAAATATGAAAGTTGAAGTGAAAGTAGAGGAGTTACTGTAATGACACCTGCACACCACCAACGCGGTATTATCGCTTGGTTTGCTGGCAATTCAGTTGCCGCAAACTTGCTGATGCTATCAATTATTTTTCTGGGTTTAATGTCGTTTAATCAATTGCGCAAAGAGGCATTTCCGCCGTGGGCGACTGACTCTATTCGCATTTCGATGACTTATGATAGCGGCGATGCCAAGCTTTCTGAGGAAGGCATTGCGATAAAAATCGAGGAAGCACTGGCAACAGTACAAGGCATTAAACGGGTTACTTCAACCTCAAATGCCAATGGCAGTAATGTTACGGTTGAAGCAACTTCTAGCTATGATCTTGATATTTTATTGCGTGATGTGAAAGCAAAAGTAGATGCTATTTATAATTTCCCTGCCGCGGCGGAAAAGCCAAGCATTGAGAAAATGACGCAATTGAATCATGCTTATTCAATTAAAATTTTTGGCGATAGTGATCGCACGGCATTGCAAGCCATTGCTGAGCGCTTAAAAGTTGATTTACTCGCGCTATCATCAATCTCAAATGTGTCGATAAAAGGCAAAGCTGAGCCGATGATGTCGATAGAGCTGGATGAACAAAAGCTACAGGCTTACAACTTATCATTTTCAGATGTTGCTGATGTGGTTAATAGTGAGTCAGCTACGGCTATTTCCACCAGTTTACGTAATGCCGACAAAGTTGTGCGTTTAAAGGTGGCTGAACAAGCTTATCAACAAAAAGAATTCGCCAATATTCCGTTAGTTACTTTAGCTGATGGTAGCCAAATACGCCTAGGTGATGTCGCGAAAATTAACGATGATTTTGCTGATGATGTTTTTGTTATTGGTCGTTATAACGGACAGCCCGGCATTGGCGTGGAAATTAATGTTGATGACAACGGTGATGTATTAAAGATTGTTGAGCAGGCTAATAATATTGTCAGCAAATGGCAAGAAAGCGCTTTGTTACCACAAAATGTTGTCATGGAAACATGGAATGATGGCGGCACTTTAATTCGCGATCGTTTAGCGCTATTAGTTAAAAATGCTTTGTCGGGCATCGCGCTGGTTTTTATCGTTTTAGCCATATTTCTAAACTTACGTGTCGCGTTTTGGGTAACGGCAGGCTTACCTTTTATTTTCTGCGGTACGCTATTCTTTATGACCGACAGCTTTACCGGTATGACCATTAATGAAATGACCACGTTTGGTTTTATTCTCGCGCTCGGTATTGTCGTTGATGATGCCGTGGTGGTCGGCGAAAGTATTTACGCAACGCGAAAAGCGCAGGGCGACTCGATTAAAAGTACCGTTGTTGGTGCTCAAAAAGTTGCCGTACCTACCATATTTGGTGTGTTAACTACTGTGGCGACCTTTATTGCTTTGGCCAATGTTGAAGGCGGTATGGGGCAAGTTTACTCACAATTCGCCGTTATTGTGACTATTTGTTTATTACTTTCAGTGGTGGAATCAAAGTTAATTCTACCGTCACATTTGGCACATTTAGATACTCATAGGAAAACAGGCACAGCGGGTTGGAAAAGTATTTGGCCACGTATTCAAGATGCTGCTGACAATGGTTTACAGTGGTTTAGCGATAAAGTTTACCAACCAGCAATTAAATGGGCGGTGAATTATCGTTATGGCGTGCTATGTGGTTTTATTGCTATTTTCATTTTAGTGATAGGTATGCCAACTAACGGTGGTGTGCGGGTGGCATTCTTCCCAGATATTCCTGGTAGTGTTATTGAAGCCAGTATATCGATGCAAAATGATGCAAGTTTTGGTCAAACTAATAAAAACCTGAATACACTTGAGCTTGCTGCGCAAAGCACTGACCAAAAGTTGATGGCGAAATATAACCAGCAAGGTACAGGCATTGATACCATTGAAGTGATTGGTGAAAGTGATTTAGCGGGCTCAATTGTTGTTGAGCTTGATGAGGGCGCTCCTTATGGCTTAAATGAATTTGCGCGTATTTGGAAAGCGCAGGTAAAAATGCCAGAAGGGGTGAGAAAGTTAGATATTCGCTCAGGCTTTGGTGGTGGTGATAACTTTAAAGTTGAACTGAAAGCGTGGAATACCGAGACCATCCGCGTTGCAGGGCAGGAAATAAAATCGGCGATATCGCAAGTGGCGGGTGTTAGTGGTATTGATGATAATTTTGATTCAGGCCAAGCACAATTACGTTTTGAATTAAACGAGCAAGGCTTAGCTTTAGGGCTGACCACACAAGCTTTATCTCGTCAGGTACTACAAGCATTTGGTGGTGAAATAGTGCAAAGTTACCAACGTGGTAAAGACGAAGTAAAGGTCAGAATTCGTTACCCTGAAGAACAACGTCAAACCGTTGATGATGTCATGAAAGCCAACGTTAGATTAACTGATGGCCAAGTGGTGCCATTGGCTTTAGTCGCAAAGGTAACCTCTGAATACCAACAAAATGATATTACCCGTATTTCTGGCTTGCCGGCGGTATATGTTAGTGCGCAAGTTGATAAAGATGTTATTTCTTCTAATGAATTAGTGATTGAGCTAGAAAAAGAGCTTATTCCTCGTTTAGAAAATAAGTACCCAGATTTGGCCATTCATTTTGCCGGTGAAGCGGAAGAGCAAGCAGAAACCACAGATTCAATGACACGCTTATTCATTATGGCCATGGCAGCAATTTATATTTTATTAGCCATTCCATTGCGTTCATACGTGCAACCCGTGATCATTATGATGGCAATCCCATTTGGCTTAGTGGGGGCAATTTTAGGTCACTGGTTAAATGATATGGTACTGAGTGTTTTATCTTTTAATGGTATTGTTGCCTTAAGTGGTGTGGTGGTAAACGACAGCTTACTACTTGTGTCTCGCTTTAATGCGTTGAAGCAGCAAAAAGCGAAAGTGTCAGAAGCTATTATTGAAGCTTGTACCGGACGTTTACGCGCCGTATTGCTAACCTCAATCACCACATATGCGGGTTTAATGCCGTTATTAAGTGAAACATCAACGCAGGCTCAGTTTATTATTCCAGCAGCAGCGTCATTAGGCTATGGTATTTTATTTGCAACTTTAATTACTTTGTTATTGGTGCCGTCATTACTGATGATGCATCAAGATGCAATAAACTTAATCGACCGCTTAAAGCAGAAATTCACTGCTAAACGTCGAGAGGAATTGGTGCATGAGCATTAGTGTTTTACTAGTAGAAGATGATATCGATTTGGCGGCTACGGTTGTTGATTACTTAGAAATTGAAGGTATTCGCTGCGACCATGCAGCGAATGGTATTCAAGGTTTATCGCTAATCGAAGCCAATGATTATCAAGTTATTTTACTGGATTTGAATTTACCAAAACTTGATGGCTTATCGGTTTGCCAAAAAGTTCGAGAAAATAGTGATGATACGCCAATTTTAATGCTTACTGCTCGTGACTCACTCGGTGATAAAGTCGCGGGTTTTGATGCGGGTACCGATGATTACTTAGTAAAACCTTTTGAAATTGAGGAACTTTTAATACGTGTCATTGCCTTATCTAAACGCCGCAGCGGTCAAGCAAGTACCTTAAATGTTGATGAGCTAACACTAGAGTTAAAAGCACGCAGCGCCACTTATGCAGGGGACAACATTAAGCTAACGCCGATCACGTTTAAGTTACTTGAAAAACTGATGCGTGAAGCGGGAAAACCTGTGTCTCGTGCGGTACTCATGCAAGCTGTGTGGGGTGATGAACAGCCTGATAGCAACAGCTTAAAGGTGCATATTCATCACCTTAGAAAGCAACTTGAGAAAGTTGAGGCTAAATTGGCGATTGAAACGGAAACCGGTTTTGGTTTTGTCTTACGGGAAAAAGCAGTTTAGGAACTAAATCGATAACATGAGTATTCGAACCTATATATTTACATTATTAACCAGCTTGGTATTGCTGATTTCTGCCATTTTATCCTATCAAAGTGGTCGATTGTTTCTTAGTGCTTTTGATTTATCTATTGGCGCCGCTATGCGAGATATTGGACAGGTTTATCCGCAAGGTGATCTTGAAGAGCAAACCATACTCGACTTTCATGTTACCTCCAATTGGCAAAAAGTACCTAAGCCTGTCAGAGATCGCTTTCCTGTTATTCCTAGTGAGCACAATGTTCATCATTCAATTTTTGAAGATTGGATTTATATTGCACCACCGGGTCGAGCATATTCTTTACTCGTGACAGAGCGCAATAATCAGCAAATATTCGTTTCAAAATATAACGAGCATATAAGGGAAGAATTAGCGACCGACAAGCATGCGCCTAACTTTTTAGTCGATCCTATGGTGGTTGTGGTACTCATGGGGCTAGCAGGGATTGTTTTATTTATTTTGGCGCTATTATTTGTCTTTAAAAAAATAGCGGTGCCGATGGAGTCGTTGCAAGCATGGAGTAAGCAACTAACGTTAACGGATCTAGATAAAGCTAAACCTGACTTCAGATTTAAAGAGCTGAATGAATTAGCGAACCTGATTCACGGTAATTTAGCGTCTGTGGCGGAGTCGGTTCAACGTGAGCAAGCGTTTTTAAGTTATGCCAGCCATGAGCTAAGAACGCCAATTGCGGTATTAAGAAGTAATGCAGCCTTATTGGAAAAAGTGAACCCGAACCCTGCCGCAAAAGAGCGTGATATTCGTGATCGTATTCAGCGTGCCAGCCTCACCATGAAGTCAATGACAGAAACCTTGCTTTGGCTGAGCCGTGACGGTGATATTGATATGCCGATTGAGACGCTGAGTTTGGGAGAGTTAATGCAAAATTGCCAAGCTGAGTTGCGATATTTATTGGCAGGAAAGGCTGTGGAAGTGAATATTTGCACTGACCAAAGTCAGGTAGCTATTGCAACAGTACCTACCATAATAGTGCTGAATAACCTTGTTAGAAATGCATTTCAGCACACGCAAAGTGGCCATGTTGATATTCTACAACGCGGTAATGAGGTGATCATTAACAATGTTGAGCATGACTCGACAGCACTCGATGCGAGCGAAGATGAATTAGGGTTTGGTTTAGGTATGCAGCTTGTTGAAAAACTCACCACGCAATTTAATTGGCCGTTTACCGTTAGCCAAGGTAAAAGTGGTTATCATGTCACCATCATTTTTGAAAATCGTTAAGCACTAAATTCAGGTATCGATAATCAGGTAATAGCTGATTATCGATACCCAATACTTATCATAAATACTTATTTATAAGTGAAAGTCACCTTGTCCATTTCAGCAACAAAGCCATGGTCTGATGGTGTAAAAGTTACTCGTTGCGTTTTAGCAATGGCGTTGTCGAGAATAATTTCTACATCACCTTCCATCACGGTTTTACCATTTTCAAAGGTAGCATGACTAGATTTGGTGGTGAGGTTAGCATTATTAAAAGCGATTCTGACATTGCCAGAGTAAATATGAAATTTATTGTTTTGCGTTATTTTTTGATTGTTGGCAGTGATTTCCATTTCGTTTGCCGTTGTAAAGCCTGATACTAAGCTTGATAAAGCAAGAGTGGTTAGCGTTAACTGTTTAATTAATTTCATCTCGATTCCCTACCTAGATTCATTAAATACGACTTAAGCTCGATAACACCATACTAAATTTTTTGCTATTTGGCATAGCTAATTTTAATAAATCACAATAACTTCATAAAAGCTTTAAGGTGATTGTTGTGCATTAAAGCCAATTCTAAAACCGCCCCAATGCTTGCCATTAACAATAATAGGTGCAGATACATCATGCATGATTTCACCCGTATCACGCTTATAGGTTTGCAATAGAAATTTATTGGTATGTTGGCCATAGCGAATACCGGTTGCATCGTTAAATATGCGCTTTGTACGGTTATCAATAGCATCTTTTGCTTTATCGCCCGTTAAAGGCTTTGAGAAACATAAGTTGTGGGTAGGAAAATAACCGTTAATATCAACAGCACCAGCGTAAATAACCTCGCTATTATTTTGTAGCACTGGCTCTTGTAATCTAGGCAAGTGTTTGTCGGTAAATGCGTCAAATTTTGAGTGATATTTTTGTGGACTTGTATCGGCGATTTTTGTGTAGTGAATATCAAATAATGCTTGTTGGCTAATCTCATTTGAGGCTATTTTTTCGCTAAATAGTGCGGCAACCTTATTGGCTGAATCAATGGCAAGGCAGGATATTCGCTCCACTAATGAACCGGTTTTAAAAGCAGATAACTCGATAAATATTGATTCTGTGTTTTGGCAAAGTCCAGTGGCTTTCTCTGACACTAAATGTGTTTCTTTGCTTTTGGCGACTAAAAATTCATGCAAGTTTGCAATTGCGGAAGATATTTCAGCACTGGTGCTGGTTTGTTCTTGTAGTGCGCTATTAATATGGCCACTAGCATCTGCAGAGTCGGTCATTTGTTGTTTAATATCGCTTAATGATATAGATAAGATGCCCATACTTTCAACAATGCGTCGGCTTTGTTCAACAACATGCTCCATAACATTGGTGGTTGCTTGCGACTCTTCATTAATCTGATTAAGCATTTTGCCTATTTGCTCAGTTGCTTCTGCTGTTTTTGAGGCTAATGCTCTGACTTCGTCAGCAACGACCGCAAAACCACGGCCTTGTTCGCCGGCGCGAGCGGCTTCAATAGCGGCATTGAGCGCCAGTAAATTAGTCTGTCCTGATATGCCGTCAATTACATTGGTGATATTTTGAATTTCAGCGGCTTTTTTAGAAAGTCGTGTGATTTTTTCTGCGGCGCTTACCACATCGCTATTTAGTTGATTAATCACAGTTACATTTTTAGTTAAATGCTGTGAGCCGTCAGCCGTTGCCGTCATCGCTCTGTTTGATTGCAATGAGGCGATTTCAGCATTATCAGACATAACTTTGATACTACTCGACATTTGTTCGGCGGCGCTTGCTAATCTGTCTACGTCGCTGCCTGAAAGCTCAATCGCATGACTTAGCTTATCTAAAAAAAAGCTAACTTCTGCGGCATTAATTGCAAGTTCACTGGTTTTGTTGTCGATACTTTTTCCAATGTTTGCTTGACGTTGGCTGTATTGGCGTAAAGATACTTCAAATGGCTCGGCTGTGGTGAAATGTAGTGAGTTGGATACTAGAGCTTGTTGCTGCTGTTCACTTTTTGTAATGATGTTTTTAATAATAAGAAAACATAATAAGCCGGTACTCAAAAATGTGCCCAGCACGTGCCATACCAATTTCGTCGTAAGAGACTCAACTAAGATTAATACAATTGAGGTTGACGCCGCCAAAGTGCAGACAGAAAGCAGCAACCTTTGCTTGGAATTTAACATATGCTAACACCACTTGTTTGTTAGAACGAATATCCGTGTCGAACCACAACGTTAGTCAGCTATGTAGGGCTTGGCAATCCTACTTTAGTCTTGAATTAGCTTATTAAGCTGTTTTGAAATATCCAGATTAAGTGTTGTTATGTTGAAATTTCCCTTGTTGTAAATAGCAAATAACTTGTTTGATCACTGCGTCATTTCGCATCATAAAAACATGGGTGGTTGGCATTTCTATGTGATCATTCATGCCTTCAACTTTAGTACGCTCTACTGATACTTTGCCATCGTCAGTATTGGGTATAAGTGATGATAATATTAAATTAATACTTTGCGTGCCTGCGATAATTCCAACATCAAAATTAGCCTTACCAAGTTGATTTGGTAAGCTTAGTGCTCCGGTACCTAACTGTGCGCCAGCTTCGCCATTTACAAAACTAAAACCCGGTAAATGACTAAGCTTATCAACAATTTCGGTGCCTTGATTAGGTGGCCCTAACATCACGACTTTATTCAGGTTTTTAATGTTATGCTTACTGAGAAACTGTCGTACTAAAATGCCGCCCATAGAATGGGTAACAAAGTTAACGGGCAAGTCTTGGCATTGTTTTAATGCATCAGAAATAGTTTGCTCAGCAAGTTCTTCTATCGGGTAAGACCGAGAAGGGTAATCAATATTTAAAACTTGGTAACCGTGTTCCTTTAGGCGAGCTGCCATTTTGTCCATGGAGTGTGCTGAACGAGCTAATCCATGCAATAAAATAACATATTCATTTATTTCTATTGTGCTCTTGTTCATGACAATTTCCTATACTTTACCGAGTTAAAGAATGCTTTTCGGAACAATTCGACGCAACTTTACTTTTAAACGTTTCATTAATGGCTCTTCGCTATCGGGATTCCATTTAGTCGATATTGCCCAAGCGTTTTCCGGTTGCATTTCTTCTAACATTCCTTGCTTAACTTCTTGTGCAATTTTCTCTGATGGGATCACCACCAGATTTTCGGTATTCAAATTGGCACTGCGTGGATCAAAATTATAAGTACCAATAACGGCTGTGTGGTCGTCAATCACGATAGATTTTGCGTGCAAGCCAAAAATAGGCGGCTGAGCCAGTTGTTTATGCATAACTTCTGACATTATTTTTTGTCTGATTTCTGCATTAGGTTTAAATTCAAAAATTTTCACGCCAGTTTTTAATAGCGCGTTCCGATCACGTTGATAACCACTAAAGGCTTCTAAATTATCATTCGAGGCAAGGCTATTAGTTAAAATTTTAATATCGACGCCGTTAGCAACTAAATTACGCAGAATTTCACGAGTACTTTTAGTGGTAATTAAATATGGGGTTTGAATTACCACTGATTTTTCCGCACTGTTAATCAACTTTATAAGTTTATCGGTTGAAACCCCGCCACCAGCAAGAAATTTATTTGCTTGGTTTTTTCCTGGCTGATCAGAAATATATTCAACATTTGGTAACCATTGCAGCTGTTGCTGTTGTTGAATTTCTTCAATGGCGATAGGCATATTGTTGATTTTTTCTCGAACAGATGCGACGAAATTTTCCGGATTACATGCATATTGATGTAAAGGTGTGAAGTCAGGTTGATAGTTATCGGGCTTGCTATTTTTGACTAGCTTTTCTACCTCGACACTGAGATCACTCTGCCAGAATTGCTCGAATGACGATTGCACTTGTTGGGTTATTCCGCCAATAAGTAACACATCGCGGTCGCGAAAATTAAATTGATGATCGTAGCCAAAGTATTCATCGGCTACATTACGACCGCCAGTGATTGAGACCTTGCCGTCAACGGTAAAGGTTTTATTGTGCATGCGTTGATTTAATTGATGAAAATTAGTGGTTAAGTTCACTACTTTGTCGAAAATATTCTTACCAATATTGGCCATTGGGTTATAAATTTTTATGGCAATATTTTCATGTGCTGCCAAAGTCAGTAATTCGTCACCACTGGCATCAACCATAATATCATCAACTAATACGCGAACTTTAACACCGCGCTCAGCCGCTTTTACTAAGTAGTCGGTGGCGATTAAGCCGATGTTATCGGTTGAAAAAATAAAATACTGTACATCAATGGTATGCTCGGCATGTTCAGCTAACCAAGCGCGAGAAAGCATGGCTTCTATACCTTGCTCTAATACATAAACGCCTGTGGTGCTAGACATTTTATCTGTCACAGGTGCTAAATAATCTGACAGAGTTTGATTGTTTCGCTCAGGAATTGCTGCACAATAATCGTGCTCAGGCTCAGGTATTCTGTGGTTTTGCGCACTACAGGAAAATAGTACTGTACTTAACATTAAGCAAACAAACACTTTGCTGGTGGCATATCGAAGCCAACGGGTGGTATTAACTAAATATGACAATGTAAATTCCTTATTAATGCACAACACTTTTCAGTGTTCTAGTTAGCTCTTCTGAGTTTTTGAAAATGTGGCAATTCCCAAGGCCGCATCGCTAATAGTAACCCAACATGTTGACGGTTTTCTAATGATAATGCTGCATCTTCTTGATTTAGTAACGCAACTTCTTTTTTAAGTTGATTAAGCTTACGTTTGATAATATCGATTGATGTTTGGCTATACGTCCCACGAATATAAAAACGAAAACTGTTTTCTTCGGTAAATGGAGTAGCGAGAAATGTACTGATTCCATCTTTAGTCATAAATTGTTCTAATGGGCCATGCGGGATCCATTGAAAGTCTTGCGCTATGAGTACCTTATATTGGTTGTTCGGTAATAGTTGGATCATTTTCAAGCGGTCTAGCTTAGCTAAAAGTTGAATACATTCAAATTGGTCGATTTGGTAATGGGTTATTATGTCATCAAACGACCAGCCATCGCGCACGCAGGCGGCAACAAGTATTAATTTTACATCACTGACTAATTCTAATTCTTGTTCTACGGTTAATTGGCTGAGCTTTTTTTTCTGTTGCTCAACTAAAACAAATAAATCTGAAAGTGAGATAGTCAATACCTGACAAATCTCCTCTAGCCGGGCCAAAGTAAACTGTTTTAATGAGAACATACGTTTTACGTTTGCTTCACTCATTGCTAATTGTTTAGCAAGGGCTTTATAGGTAATTTGCTGCTGCTTCAGTAAAACCTTTAACGTAATACAAACATCTTCTAACTGACTCAAAGTATTATATTCCTATACCTTTGGTATTGATAATTAATACATTACACATCTTAGTTTATTTATACAATCCAGTGGTCATAATTAGTACTGTTTTTAACCGATACTTTTAATTGATAGATAGGATGCAAAAATGAAAACATTTAATAAAGTTCTAATGATGATATTAGCGGTTACAAGTACGCAGTCATTCGCCAATGGCGGGTCGGACAATGCAAGTGCGGCGAGTAAGCATTCGGTACTTGCTGCTTCACATGGCGTGGTTGCTAGTGCAAAAGTTGGCAGTGCTGTGGTTGCGGTACCGCTTATAGTTGCTGGCTCTGTTGGTCAGGTATCTCAGCATACGGGCAGCAAGTTAATGGAGGCAGCCGTGAATGATACGCCATTAACAATTACTGAGAAAACAATTACCGCGGCACCGTCGCCAAAGCAGATAATGGCTGCCACACAAGAGGAATTATAAGATGCGTATTCTTTATATTTTTATATTCAATTTAAGTCTTTTACATTGGCCTACTGCGCATGCTGGCAGTGCACAAGACAACGCCATAACATTGCCTATTAAGCAGGTGGAAAAATTTGCTAAGCATGTTGAAAAATATGCCGCAGCAGAAGGTGCGAGAGCATTTATTATTGCGCGTGTCGGTCGGCCTGAAAAAGAACTACCTAACGGCATTAAGTTTACTCATACGGCGATAGCGGTTTACTCGCAAATCAGCTTAGAGTCGGGTGAAAAGGTTAATGGATATGCCATACACAACCTTTATCAAAAAGAAGATAAGCTTGATAAAAGTGAATTGGTGATTGATTACCCAATTGAATTTTTTTGGGGAGTGAATGCACTTAGAGCCGGTATTATTATTCCTACGGCTAATGTACAGCAACGTATTATTGAGGTTATTGCCAGCGGTAAAGATCGGAAAATTCACAATGAAAATTATTCGGTAATTGCTAATCCCTTTAATAATACTTTTCAAAACTGTACAGAGCATACTTTAAATATTATTAATGCAGGTATTTATCAAACCACTGATATTGCTGAGTTAAAGAGCAATACAGCACAGCACTTTCAGGCGCAACGGGTAAAAATAAACCCAGTAAAACTGCTCTTGGGTAACTTATTTGTTGATGATGTATCCACTAAAGACCATAGTGGAAGAATACAAACTACGACTTTTACAACGATTGGTAAGTATTTAAAAGAAAACGATTTATTGGCAAAGGCCGTTGTTTTGGAAGGTAATGGTGAAACTAACGAGTTGTTATAAATGAAAGCAGCGATAGTTCTCAAGCTATTGCTGCGTTTTATAATTCACTGTGGGTTAATTATTTTTCAGCTATGCGTCGGCTAAATGCAACCGCGTAGGCATGTCGCCTTGCTTGTAGAAGCGGGTCAGCAGATGGCGCAAAACCAGTAGATAAAACCAAAGGGTCAAAGTTTATTAAATCACATGTTCCTTCTTGCTCTGATTGAATTTCATCGATAGTGAGCTCGGCTGCGACAATTTGTTGATGCTGACCTTGCCAAGCGATAGTGGCATTATCAACATCATCTTCTGGATTAGCAATTGTAATCACCATATCCCAGCTCACAGCATTTTTAGTGAGATTTTTTTGTAAATTATTAAAGAAAAAATCTTGCGCTGGCGCGACAACTAATTCTTGCTGACGTTGTGGCACAAAAGCCCAACGAACGGCAGTTTTTACACCTTTATCATTAACTAAATAAAAGCTGTTAACACTGTTAAAAGTGTTTGCTTCATAAGGTTTAAGAGTTTTGGGTTTTGTTGCTTGATGTGCTTTAAAGCGCTGAAGATCTTTATTTTTACTCTTAAAATCTTTTACAGCAGCAGAGCCTGCAACTTTTGCGAGCATTAATTCAGCGAATGCTTCAGGTGTCGCAACAGGAAAAAAATCTAAAGTGTTCATCGACATAAGGTGGCTTTCTTTGCTGACGGTAGTGATAGATAAGCCCATGCCATATTCCCCTGGCTTATTGTCAGCCGCTAAATACTTACCACCTTTATGAGACAGCCTACCAATGACCTGAGAGTTTTCAATAAATAAACTACTGTTGCTATATTGTTGAATTTTTTTGTCTTTTGGACTCAATGTCGCAGAAAAACAAAAGCCTTTAGTATGGTTTCGACGCTTACCTTCTGTGACGCCAAAAAGCTTTTCAAAGGTGTTAATGCCATCAGTTGCGGTTTCAGTATTATTGGCAAATGCTGACGGTGCTGTTGCCAATAACAAAACTAAGGTGATCATTTTTGAATTCATCATTTTCGTTACTCTTGAGTCATAGTGGTTTTTACATTATTGTACGTGCACGAACTGTTAGTCAACAAATAGTTGTCAATTAAATTATATGCAGGCAAAATTGACAGTGTTTTTATTTATACCCAAGCCACTTGAAAATGCAGTTTCAGAGTTAAGCTAGGAAATCAGAGCAAGGCGCAGCACGCAGGTAATGGTTACTCCCTTACCAAGTACTGCAACGCTGAACTGGTTTTCTAGCTTAGCTCCCATAGGGCAAGGCGATAAAGGGTCATCTCCGGCGTTATTGATTTCGACAATGGAACAACCATTCCTTTCAATCAATGCCTTGGTGCTAACCCTTTTTCGGCTTGCTGAATCCTGTATTTTCAAGCGGTTTGGGTATTTATCTATTTTGAAGTAGGAGAGTTTTTTGTCTGTTGCTAAATTAAATGAACAACTATGCTTTGCGTTGTATTCAGCGTCGAATCATTTAACCAGTATTTATAGACCGTTATTAGAGCCACTAGGCTTAACGTATACACAGTTCATCGTGCTGATGGCGTTGTGGGAAAAGGATAATATTTCGATAAGTGAATTGGCGAAAAGAACGAAATTAAGTAAGGCAACAATGACACCATTGTTGAAACGTTTAGAGCAAAAAACACTTATTGAAAGGCAAATGTTAGTTGGTAATGAACGGCAAAAAAATATTGCCTTAACACCAAGTGGTAGAGAGCTTTCAAAGCAAAGTGCAAAAATTACTGAGCAGGCTTTTTGTATGAGTAAGCTATCAAAAGAGCAAGCCGAAACTGTGATTGAAATTTGTCATCAGCTTGTTAACCCTAGCAGTGAATAATTAGCACTCATTCTTTCTTATTTATATTAAATGAATGTGTACTAAGTGGCTGCTTTACAGGTTTTTAGACTGTAATTTAATAAAAATGAGGAATGAATCATGTCAGAACAATGGTTAACAAGTTTAATAACGAAAACACCACAAGAAGGCTACGAACTCGCCATTGAGTTATCGTAACTAATTTTTCAACCGTGTCAGTCGCTAATAACTATTGGCGGGACTAGTTTAAAATTTACTGTTTGTAAAAAACAAAAAGCCATTATTAGTGCCTAATAATGGCTTTTTTTATTTAAATTATGACGTTAAAACTACAGTGCTAGCTCTACTGAAATAGGGCAGTGATCACTTAATTTTTGACTTATCTCGCGAGTATATTTTGGCTCAAATACTACTTGGTCAAACGAATTTTCGACGTAGCGAGCTTTTGCTTTTGGGTCGAAAACGATATGGTCGATATAGTCTTTATAGTAGCCACCCCAACATTTTGATTCAGCGTTAATAGTAGGCGCCCAAAGAGATTCCGCACCGTCATCATCGATGGCTTGCCATAAACCTTGTATTTCACTGTGATTTAACGAAATATCGCGCACAAAACGACGGTTAAAGTCACCTAGTAAAATAAATGGGACACCTTCTTTAGCGCGGGCATCAACCCAAGCTTCTAATGGTATTGCTTGTTTTGCTAATTCTGCACAAGCCGTTTTCGCGTATTCTTCTTTTTCGTTGGTATTTGGCATTTTAGCAATGCTGGCTTGATCTAAGGCTTTATCGAAACAACCTGATTTCATATGCACAGCCAGTAATCTTAGCGATTTATCACCTTTGGTAAGTGTAACATCCATACCACGGCGAGCGAGACCTTGGTCAAGTTCAAGATACTCTATTCCTTTGGCTTTATAACCACTGCTCTTTCTTACCGCAACGCCAACGCGTTGTACCCAATCTTTGGTGGTAAAAAAGAATTCATAGTCGTCGCCTAAAACCTTTTTCGCCCACTTAGCACTTTCAACTTCTTGCAATGCAATAACATCCGCGTCTAATTGCTTAGCGTAGCGAGCCAGTTCTTGATAGTCAGCGTCGTTACGCTGGTTATATTCATGTGAGCCAAGCCAGGCAATATTCCAAGACGCTACTTTTAAGGTATTAGCAAAAGTTGTCGTGCTTAAAAAAGCGAGTGCGATTGTGCAAAGGGTAATTAATTTTTTCATTACATCATTCTAGATAATACGTTGGGCAACCAGTGTAACGATTGAAGTGTTAAATTCAAGTAAAGTCTTGTTGTAGGGCTGAACCTTATGAAACACCGCTCTGCTTATTATTGCTATTTCACGCTTTGAAATAAGTTAACTTGTTAAGTGAACTTTAGTAATATTTATAACAATTGATTAACAAAGTGAAAGTGTGGAATATATCTGATGGATTCGCTACTTTTTCCGAATGAGCCATTAACGGTATTTTTTGTCGCCTTATTGAGTTGGCCAGTATACAAATATTTAGCCAAGGTGTTCTTTGGTGAGCAGTATGAAAAGCTTGGGCAGGTTATTAAATATGTTGTTCAATGGGACTGGAATTCTGCTAAACAAGGCAAGTATTGGGAAGATTGGGATGCGTCAATAAAATTCAACGTGTTTTTAGCTATGTGTATTGGCTGGGTTGTTGTAATTTCGGAGCTTATATGTCGATATAAATTGGGTTAGGAAATCAAAGGCTAATAATGGTCGCATAACAATAAAATGGAAGAGTAATGAATAATTTTTTGAAAATAATGGTAGTTTTTTTGGTATTAACATTTACGACATCAGTGTTGGCTGCCACTCCGAGTGAAAGACTAGGCACATGTATGATTGATACTTTAAATGGCAAAGAAAGAAAAAACTTAGCCAAGTGGATATTCTTAGCTATTTCGGCTCACCCAGAAATTAACATTTATTCTAAGGCGACCGCTGAAAATATTGATGACAGTGATAAATTTGTTGGAAAGTTAATTACACGTATGCTGACGGTTGATTGTCCAAATGAACTAACGTTAGCAAATAAAAGTGATCCTTTAGCCATCAATAAAGCTTTTGAACTTGTTGGTAGAGTTGCTATGCAAGAGCTAATGTCGAACCAAGATACAATGCAAGCATTAACTAACTATGCAAAGTATACAGATCAAGAAAAAATAAATGCCTTATTGAGCAAGTAATACTTATCGTTAAATGATTAATACGGCTACTATTTACAGATATTCTAAAAGTAGCCTTTAATGTATTTTCAAAGTAGAGAATAGAGTAATGTCAATACTCAAACTGCCGATGTTTAGCGCCATAATCGGTGTAGTTATTGGCCTTATCGCATTTATTGTTAACTATAACTTTATAGATTTCACATTCCCCGGATATCAAATTGTTACTGCACCAGCGCGTTTTGCCTTAAGTTTTTTTAGTGAGGAAACGGCATTCTGGCCGAAAATGGTCATCTTTATCGTTGGACAATTCCTTGGATATTTTATTTTAGGTGACATACTTAGTAGGATAATTCTCGTGATAAAAAGTAAGTAAGCCATTGGCAATAAAGGTCTTCACTACATATTTGAATTTCATATAAAAAAATAAAATTAATTTAACCCCTTTTTTAATTCCCCATCGTTTTACTAATACCAGTTCTATTAAGTTTGTGGACTTGTTGTGCATAGGAAAAATAATTCAAGGCAAGGCGCTTGATTGAGCAATAGCAAGCTATTGGGATTGAGAGCAACGAAGCTTTGGTGTGTTTTAACCTGCACAAATGGGCAATAACTTAATTGAATTGGTATCGAAAGTTAGGAATTGGCCACTGACTTAGCGTGTGATCACACCTCTTTAAATCAAAACAATTGAACATTGAGGAACGACGATGAAAAAGATAATAATGATATTCTCTCTTGCCGGTGCAACTACCTTTGGCTTATTTGCTTTTATGGCATTTTTAGTAAATAGCGATCAAGTAGCTCCGGCAGAAGTGTTACCTGACGTTATAGTTGATGTTGCTCAACTTCCTGAAGAGCGTCCGCCTGAAATAAAGTCGCCTATTAAGCTAACACCGCCTCCAGCGCCAGAGCCCATGCCGAGAACACTTGTGCCCTCGACAGAAACCAGTGTTGATGGTGATTTTGATTATGGCAATCCAATAATAAAAGTTGCTAGTACGGGGCCAAGCTTAACTATGGGTGGTGGCAGTCGAGATAGTGACGCTAGGCCTGTTGTGCGCATTAACCCTAAGTATCCTGCTGCGGCAGCGCGTGATGGTATTGAAGGTTGGGTAAAACTTCGCTTTGATATCAATGAAATTGGTGGTGTAACTAACATAGAAGTGATTGACGCAGAGCCCAAGCGTGTATTTAATAAAGCCGCGAGACAAGCATTAAGAAAATGGAAGTATCGTGCGAAATCAGAAGATGGTAAAGCCATGGTACAACAAGGGTTAACCGTACAACTTGATTTCAACATGAATCAACAAAACTCAATATAATTTAAATGTCAGTGCAGTTAGGAAGAAAATTTGCAGTTACCGTCAATGATCAAAGGCTGGTATAACCCCAAAACTAGCCCAGAAAAGTTGCTGACAAACTATATATCAACTGGCAAAAACAAATACTTGTCTTTGCTGGTTGAGCAATTTAGTTTGTCGCTTTATCACTATTTATTGAGCCAATCGAATAAAGAGATGGCAGAAGACGTGGTACAAACAACTTGGTTAAAAGTTATGAAAACCAATAGTGTTAGCCAGCAGCAAGCCAATGTTAAAAGCTGGCTATTTACCATTGCCCGCAATACCTTAATTGATGAGTTTAGACGCCAACAAAAATGGCAAACGCAATTGTTGGATGAAAATAAAATGCTAACGGTAAATTTAGAAAAATCTCTGCAAGCCGCTGATAGACTAAGCCAGTTTAATGCTGCACTTGCTCAGCTACCATTTTTACAACGTGAAGCGTTTATTTTTCAGCAGGAAGGCTTTTCAGTAAATGAGATTGCGCAATTAACTAACGACAGTTTTGAAACCGTCAAAAGCCGACTACGTTACGCCCGTAATAACTTAAGCCATTTATTAGGAACACCATCATGAGCGTAGATAAATTTGATAAAGAACTCGCAAAGCTTTATCAACAACGCAAACAGCAAATTGAAGTACCTGTGGTTGATTTAGAAAAGGCGGTTACGCCAACAAAATCAAGCCGTTCACCTTGGCATATGTTAGCGCTATTGCTAACTGGGGGCGTAGCTTCATTTGGCGTTATGGCAATTATTACCTACTTTGCTGAACCGGCTGTGCATGGTGCAAAGCAACAATACAAACAACACTCAGTGCGTGTGGTTGAAATTACTGAAGTAAAACCTGAAGAGATAACTTTACCACCGCTACCAGCTACGCCGCCGTTACCGCCAAAACCGATAAGTAATGCACCTAAATCAACTAGTGACATACCAACCGCAACGCCTGACATTGCCAAACCAGAACTGGCGCTGAATAAGCCAACGGCTGATGGTGTTAACGTGCCAGCATTTAACCAACCTACAACTAGTATGGAACCAATTCATCGAGTGATGCCGGAATATCCAAAATCAGCTCTTTATTCACGTAAGTCTGGCAAGGTAAAACTACAATATCGTATTTCCTATTCAGGTAAGGTGATTGATGTAAGTGGGTTGAATAAACACAGCGACCGTGCACTTGAACTTTCAGCCAAAAAGGCCTTAAGCCAATGGCGTTACCCTGAAGCAGCAGGTGGTGAAAAATTCTTGGAAATTGAATTTGAGTTTAATTTAGAAGATTAAGAGCTGCACTAAGAAGATATAAAACGATTGCTATAATAGGAACAGAGCATTAACTAAAGAGTGTTATTTATGAATAAAGTTTTATCTATGGTAATGAACGTATCTATTATAACTGCATTAACAGCATGCGGAGGTAGTTCTAGTAATAATGCCGATGAACCTGTTCTGACGCCAGCACCAATGCCTCCAACAGAGGCAAAAGTATCATTTTCTGTTGCTGACGCACCACTTGACACTGTAACTTCTGTCAACGTGACTTTTGCTTCAATTACCTTAAAGTCGACGAATGATGATCAAGATGATGATTCGGGTGTTATTATTCCCATTACAGATAGCGACGGTAATGCTAGCACTATGACCATTGATTTAATGCAATATCAACATGGTGATGAGAAACTAATTATTGAAAACACTACCGTAGCTATTGGTGATTATAGTAACTTGATTTTGAATACTTCTGGCTGTCCGCAGAATCAGAATGGCAGCACTGAGTTTTGTTGGGTGATTGATCAAGATGGCAGAAAACCACTGAAAACTCCTAGCAATAAGCTAAAATTAGGTGAATTTAGTGTTACTAATGTTGCAGAACAAAGCTACACCATAGAATTTAACTTACGCTCTTCTTTAGTCAGTACCGCGAATGGTGCGTCATACAATCTCAAACCTCATGGCGTTAGAATTATTGATGCGATGACTGATAGCATGCTGTTTGGTAATATTGATGTAAACTTGCTAACAGCAGGCGAGGGCTGTGAAGGCGTTTTTCAGGCTGATACTGATCACGGCAAAGTGGTTTACCTTTATCAACATAACTTCGCTAATAATGAAACCATGGTCGATGAGTATGATGTTAATATTGCAAAAAACACGCTACCTGTTGATGCGGTAAAACCCATTGCATCAACCAATGTTAGTTTTGATAGTGAGCAAAATCGTTATTTTTATAATTTTGCTCATTTAATGGCTGGTGAATATACTGTTGCCTTTTCATGTAGTGCGATAGGTGACGACCCTGAAGAGTACGATAGTATTGTTATTGCAAATCCAGAGTCTCAAAGGCATACAGTAACACTTTTAGAGAATACGCAGTTTACACAACACTTTATCGAATGACCTTTAATGAAATACCCTGATAGCTCGAATTATGCTGAGTAACTCTATCTATCAGGGCATTAAATTATTTAGTAAATTTGTATCGACCACCTCGCACCATATGCACAGTCCAAATAAACCCTGAAAGCGTAAGCCACAAAGTAACAAAAGCAAACAGTATAATTTGAATGTTGTTAAAACTGCCTTCATCGCCGTAATCCATAAAATGCAGCATAAAGAAAAAATCAGCAAAGCGTTTATCGCTATTACTATGCCCAACTATGCGCCCTGAGCCTTGCTCTACATAAACGCTGGTTTCTAAATCATCATTGAAATTTATTTGCCAAGTTGGGTTTTTCTGTTTTGGGTAATCTGCAATATTAGATGTTAACAAGGTCGCTGAGGTTAAATCACCGGGACCGTTGTAACTGGCTTTTGCTATACGTGTTGCCAATTGCTCATCAACTTGGGTTAATGCACCTGTTAGTGCATTGACCAACAAATAACGATTAGCAAAGTGACGATACAAACCTTGTTCTTGTGTCAGCAAGTAATACGGTGTTGCTAACAGTTTTGTTTGTGTCAGTTCTACCGTATCGGGATAGGCTTTTAAGATTGATTCAACAGGCAGCAAATCTTTTTCAGCGACTATATGTTCAGAGGCGGTGGGTGCTTGACGATAAGCATTGCCGCGGGCTTTTTTATGATCAATCACATTGAACACTAAGCCACTAAATACCCAAATAAGTAGCTGCAAACCTATCAGTAAAGATGCCCATTTATGTATTTTCTTGGTCCAGAACATCATGATTCACCACCACTGTTTAACGGCTTATCTTGTGCAGTTAACGTTGCTTTTCTACTGCGCTTTTTATTATTGTTAAATGCAGGTTTTATCACTTTAAAGTAGGTTAATACCAAACCACTTAATGCCGCGAATTGTGCTAATAATGCGATGATAAATAAAAACCAATTACTGACATTGCCGCCGTCGTCATAATCCATCACGTGAAAGCGGAACATCCAGTCAAACAGCCGCCAGAATTCATGGCGCTTAGTGACCACTTTTCCGGTGCTGGCTGATATGTATAACGCAGGTGCAGCAAAGTTATCGAAATTCACTCGCCATGCTGGCAAGTGCCGTGAACTTAATTCAAAAGGAGGATTTTCAGTGATTAACTCGGCGTTAATGATTTCACCATCATCAGCATAAAAGTGCTCAGCCACGACAATAGCCGACTGTTCATCCATTGGTGACAATAACTTCCCATCGGAGGCATCAACCATAAAGGCCTGTTTATCAATGTTAAAACGATAAACCGCGCGATTAACTAGCATGCCAACACTTAAGTTTTCCGCTTTTGGATATTGCTGAAAAAGTTTTTGTGTTGAGTAGGTTAAATTCTCTGGCTTTATTTTAGTTTGATGATTAATGATCAGGCTGTCACCATGAATATAGTCGATATCGAAAAAAACCATATAAGCACCAGTAACCGACCAAATAACGAATTGCACACCAATAAATAACATCAGCCACTTATGTAATTTGTGGCTGATTTTAAAAAGTGTTTGTGGCTTTCTTAAAGTTTTAATTGTGACTTTCTCCATAGAAAATATACCGCAGGCAGCACAAGCAAAGTTAATAAAATTGCGCTAACCATGCCGCCAACCATAGGCGCAGCAATTCGACTCATTACTTCTGAGCCGGTTCCTGTGCCATATAGTATCGGCAACAATCCAATAATAACAGTGGCTACCGTCATCATAACCGGCCGAACACGCATGCCTGCGCCTTGAAGAATAGCATGAGTTAATTCCTTGATAGTAAAAGGACGTTTGTTCGTTTGATGTTGCTCAATACTTTCCTTAAAGGCTTGGTTTAAATACACCAACATAATAACGCCAATTTCCACTGCAACACCCGCAAGTGCGATAAAGCCAACGCCAACCGCGACAGAAAAATTAAAGCCTTCGAGATACATTAACCAAATACCGCCGATCATCGCTAACGGCAAAGTGGCAATAATAATGGCAACTTCAACAAAATTGCGAAAGTTCAAGTACAACAAAATAATGATAATGGCGAGCGTTAACGGCAGCACGTAGCTGAGTTTAGCTTTGGCACGCTCCATGTATTCATACTGACCTGCCCATGAAATGGAATAACCTGCAGGTAGTACTAGTTCTTCGGCGAGTTTTGCTTTTGCTTGTTCGACATACGTACCAACATCAATATTTTCGATATCGATTAAACTCCAGCCATTAATGCGGGCGTTTTCACTTTTAATACTTGGCGGGCCATCTTCAACATAAACGTCGGCAACGTCAGCGAGTGAAATACGTTGTCCTGCAGGCGTAACAATAGGCAGCAATTGTAATTGCTCAGGTGAGTCACGGTAGTCTTGCGGGTAACGTAAATTAACCGGATAACGTTCTAAACCTTCAACGGTTTGGGTGACGTTCATGCCACCAATTGCGGTAGCAACCACTTGTTGAACATCAGCAATATTTAAACCGTAACGCGCAGCTTTATTACGGTTAATATCAACTTTGATATAACGACCACCAGCGACACGTTCGGAATAAATCGATGCCGTGCCCGGTTGATCTTTAAGGATATTTTCAATATCTAGTCCGATACCTTGAATGACTTTTAAATCGCTGCCCGCTATTTTTATGCCGACAGGGGTTTTAATACCTGTTGCTAGCATATCGATGCGGGTTTTAATCGGCATGACCCAAGCATTAGTTAAACCGGGAAAGCGAACAATGGCATCCAATTCTTTGCGAATAGTATCTGTGGTGGTGCCTGCTCGCCATTGAGATTTCGGTTTAAATTGTATGAAGGTTTCAATCATGGTTAGCGGTGCGGGGTCGGTTGCGGTTTCAGCACGTCCCACTTTACCAAACACGGTTTTTACTTCTGGAATGGTGCGTATCAGTTTATCGGTTTGCTGTAAAATTTCTCGCGCTTTACCAATCGAAATGCCAGGGTAAGTGGTTGGCATATACATTAAGTCGCCTTCATCAAGGGGTGGAATAAATTCACTGCCAATTTTATCGAGTGGTGAAAAACCAATTAAGGTCACAATTAGTGCTGCGAATAAGGTACTTTTAGGAAAGCGTAAAACGGTTTTCAATAACGGCATATAAGCGGCTATTAACGCTCGGTTGACTGGATTTTTGCGCTCAGAAATAACCTTGCCGCGAATAAAGTAACCCATTAATACTGGCACTAAGGTAATGGCTAAACCTGCTGAGGCTGCCATGGCATAAGTTTTAGTGTAGGCAAGTGGGCTGAACATTCGGCCCTCTTGTGCTTCTAAAATAAACACCGGCATAAAACTTACCGTGATGATCAGCAAACTAAAAAATAATGCCGGGCCAACTTCAGAGGCCGATTTAGCGACAATTTGCCAGCGGTTCTGCTCAGTTAGTGGTGTTTTTTCCATATGCTTGTGCATATTTTCTATCATCACAATGGCACCATCGGTCATCGCACCAATGGCAATAGCAATACCACCCAGCGACATGATATTGGCGTTAATGCCTTGAAAATACATAATGATAAAAGAAACCAGAATGCCCAATGGCAAGCTAATTACCGCAACTATCGAAGAACGCACATGAAACAGGAACACTACGCAAACAATGGCCACTACCGCTAATTCTTCAATCAGCTTTGACCATAAGTTATCAACAGCGCGTTCAATAAGGCCTGAGCGATCATAAACTGTGACCACTTCTACACCGTCTGGTAAACCTTGTTGTAAGCTTTTTAACTTTTCTTTTACGCCAGCAATGGTTTGTTGGGCATTGGCACCAAAGCGCATCACCACTACGCCGCCTACGGTTTCACCTTCGCCATTAAGCTCGGCAATACCACGACGCATTTGCGGGCCCAAATTAATATCAGCAACGTCTTTTAGTTGCAGCGGTACGCCTTTGGCGTTCATACCAAGTGGAATAGCTTCTAGGTCTTCCACATTTTCAATATAGCCTGAGGCGGTAACCATATATTCAGCTTCAGCCATTTCCACTACGGAGGCGCCTACTTCTTGGTTGCCTTGTTTAATGGCGGTTTGAATTAAGCTCAGTGGAATGCCATACGCGCGCAATTTATCTGGATTTACCGATATTTGGTACTGCTTAACCATACCGCCAATGGCAGCGACTTCAGAAACACCAGCAACAGTTTGTAATTCATACTTTAAAAACCAGTCTTGAATGGAGCGCAGTTGGCTGATGTCATGTTGGCCGGTTTTATCGACCAAGGCATAAAGATAGACCCAGCCGACACCCGTTGCATCAGGCCCTAACTGTGGTTTGGCACTGCTAGGTAAGTTGGCGGCAACTTGTGATAAATACTCTAAAACTCGACTACGTGCCCAATATAAATCGGTGTCGTCATCAAATATTACGTAAACATAAGAATCACCGAAAAAAGAGTAGCCACGGACAGTGCGAGCGCCGGGTACCGATAACATTGCCGTGGTTAATGGGTAAGTCACTTGGTCTTCCACTACTTGTGGTGCTTGCCCGGGGTAACTGGTTTTGATGATCACTTGCACGTCTGACAAGTCAGGTATCGCGTCAATCGGGGTATTTTTAAAGGCAAAAATACCTGCACCAACAATGATTAAGGTGACAAGTAAGACAAAAAATCGATTGAACACCGACCAATGAATAATACGTTCTATCATAATAATTTCCTTGGTCTGGGCTTAATGATTATGGTCGTTATCAGCACTAGAGGTAGCTGTATCGTGCAAGGTAATAACGGTAAATTCGCCATTTTCTACGGCAAAAGTGAAGTTAATTTCCATACCTTGGTTAAGCTCGGTAAGGGCAATATTATTCGCGATGTAAAAATCTAATGTCGCAGCAGGGCGTTGCCATTTTTCTATGGGTCCTCGACTGATGTTGGCGATTCTGGCGTCAACATCAATACTGTTTATGGTGCCAACAACTTGTGCATGGGCAACTGGCTGGGCAGTATTTTCCATATCCATATCCATATCCATATCCATATCCATATCCATAGCTGACATGCGCTTGAAGTCGGAGGTTTTACTCGATTCTGAGTCTAATAAAAACTGTGCAGAGGTGACGATAGTATCGTCTGCCGATAAGCCTGAAAGGATTTCTATTTGCTTGCCATCACTGCGCCCAACATCTACGGCGATTGATTTAAACTGACCTTCTCCCATTGCTAATACCACACGGTCTTGCGTGCCGGTGCGAATTAACGCTTCTTTCGGGATCACTATGGTTTCTGCGCTAGGTTTTCCGTCAATAATCACCTGTGCGAACATGTTTGGTTTTAACGCTAGATCGTGATTATTAAATCGTAAGCGTACTTTCATGGTACGGGTTTGGCTGTCTAATGTTGGGTAAATATAATCTACTTTGCCTTGCCATGTTTTACCAGGCAGAAAGTCTAGTGTCATTTCAACATTGTCATCAACAAACACAAAACCGGCTTGGCGCTCTAATACTTCGGCTTCAACCCAAACTTCAGTAAGGTCGCCAATAGAAAACAACATAGTGCCAGGTTGTACATAAAAGCCTTCACGTACCGATAAGTTTTCGACCACGCCTGATTGCGGTGCATAGAAAGTCACTTGCTGTTGTACCTTACGGCTTTGTTGTAGTTCAGCAATTGCGCGATCAGGAATATTCAGTGCTAATAAACGGTTTCTTGCGGCATTAATTAAGCGGGTATTCTTACGTGAAAGTGCCAGTACAAACTCTTCTTGGGCATTGACCAATTCAGGAGAATATAACGAATAAATTGCCTGACCTTTTTTAACTGTATCACCAACGGCGTTAACATTGAGTGTTTCTATCCAGCCTTTTACGCGTGGATGAATATGTACTAATTTGTCTTGGTTATAGTTAACGTAACCGACAGTTTTTATTTGCGTTTGTAAACTTGAGTTTTTGACTTTTTCAGTACGAACGCCAATGTTATTGACGATACTTGGGTTGATGGTAACTGTGCCAACTTCATCATTTGCGTTATTATTTTTATAGACGGGCACTAGCTCCATACCCATAGGAGAAAGGCCAGGTTTATCACGGCGAAAGTTTGCGTCCATCGGTGCAACCCAATACATAGGCTTGGCTTCATCATTCGATGTCGAGTTCATTTCAGTTGAGTGTGTTTCTGCTGGGTAATTGGCAAAAAAATTAAAACTTAACCAGCCACCAAATAAAATGCTTGGAATGGCGATAATAGCTCCGCGAACCATGCTTTTGAGAAGTGTTTTTTTATCTGTTGTCATTATGCTATTCCTGTAATTGCTTGGCTAATGTTGCGGGCGTGAAGGTTGCTATTTGATTAGCTTGGCTAAAAACATAGTTAAGTTCTAAATGTAATTTTTGCTGTTCAACGGTAATGCTTAGGTGATCAATGGTGGCGTCTAATTCGTCAATGCGAGCGCGAACAATTTCACCAAAATCGCCACTGTCGTTGGTGTAAGCGTTTAAGGCAATTTCTGCCTGTTGATGAAATTGCGGCAGGAGTTTTTTCTCAAATAATGCCTGACGTTGATTAAGTTGTAATAAGCGACCTTTTGCAGAAGAAAAAGCGCCGAGCAATTGTCGTAGCAATAATTGCTTTTCAGTTTTAACCGCTTCAGTTTTTGATACCGCCGCTTTGTGTTGTTGGTCTTGTTTATTTTCGGTAAATAGCGGCACATCAAAGGTGATACCGATTGAAAATAAGTCAGCGCGGCTACTATTGGTGGCGTCGTCACCACGATAGCCATAACTGGCGTTGATGCCCCATTCAGGTTGATATTTTTGTTTTGCTAGCGCTTTGCCTAAGGCAACCGATTTTATTTTATTGTCTATGGCGACAACCGCAGGGTGGTTGCTGAAATAGCTGACGAGTTCGGCATTGGAATAGTGACGCTTTGCCATAATTAACGCTTTATTTTGTAAGTCGATTTGAGGTAATGGGCTCGTCAATTCGACAGCAAAATTATTAGCGAAGTGATCGTTATCGTTTTGCTCTGTTGCCATCAACCATTGGTTTAACTGGCCAATGTAGGCATTTTTCTGTTGCTCGAATTGTACTAGTTTATCGTCGATACGACTTAGCTCTAATTCTGCGCGAATAATATCTTGCTGCTGTGCTTGACCAATCGTGGAAGAATAGCGCGCTTCTGCAACATCAATTAACTGGGTAAATAAGCCTTTATTTTCTTTAATCAAGGCAATGCTTTGCTGCATTTTATAAGCGTTAAGCCAGAGTGTACCAACGGTTACCGCGACTTTTGACTCTCTATCTTGGCGCAAGTAAGGGTATTGCTTACTTTCGGTGCTTAACTGCTTTTTGCGCAGGGCTAAGGTATCACCACGTGGGAACATTTGACTGACACCGAGTTTGAATTGAGTCATTGGCTCTTGGTTAAAGTGCAAGGAATCGGCAGCTATGTTTGCCATGCCGATAGACACTTTCGGATCGGCCATGGTGTTCGCGGCGATACTCAATGATTCCAAGGCTAGTTGTTGATGACGATTACCGGTAAGCCAAGGGTCATTCGCTTGTGCTTGCTTAATGGCTTTTGCCAAACTTAGCGTGTTCAGGTTGTTATTGGCTGACGTATTGGCGGCAAGGCTTTGGCTAGAAATGATTGATACTGTCATCAAAAATAATAGTGCAAAAGTCTTTATCGCTTTGGATGATTTATATTTAGCACTATGACTAAATGATTGGCGTAGCGGTAAAAATATAGGTAATGCTAGCATGGTTGTTCTACTTAAAAAATTCTATTTAAAGCTGTGTTTAGTTTCGTTTTTATCGCCATTAAAATGAGTAAAGAGGGCAGATAATTGAAATTAAACGTTAAATATTTTGTGGACGCTGGCCTAAATTTAGGCGCACTGATCCTAGGGTGTTATGAAATGGGAGGTTTGAATAAGTAATTTAGAAATTGCGTTTGTGGTAAGGCAACTTCTTGGTTGCTACTGTCGGAATATAGCGGTGTAATAGCAAGTGTAGTTAAACTATTAGTATAAGAATTAGGATTACAACTTGCGGTAGCGCAATCACAATTTTCTTGGCAACAATCAGCGGTCATACTGGTTGTAGTACTGGCATCCATTGACATGTCCATGGAGTGTTCTGCTGAATCCATACTGTGTGACATTGGCATATCAGACATATTTATCATATCGCAAGACATCATCATGCTGGCAGATGATTGGCCAATAAGGCTAAACATTACCATGACAATTAGAATAAACTGCTTGCTGAAAAATAACTTCACAATAAATTTAAAATTCCGATTCAGTAGAACTAAGTTAAACGTTAACGCTCGTTAGCTTAAAGATTCAACCCCAAATTGCAAGCTTTACCTGCAGAAATCAAGATTGAAGTAAGGTTAACAAGGCTTTACCATGTTCAGTATAAACCATTTTCTTCTTTGAAAGAAAATTTAACCTATCAATACTACTCGTAAGGCTTTAGCATCGATGGATATTATGACCGAGCAATTACCTATTTCTATTCACGTTAGTGATAGCTTAGTTGCGAAAATTGGTAATATCGCGGCAGTGAGCAATAAATTAGAAGCGCAGTTAAACTTTCATACCATGACCGCGAACTGGTACGGTGATGAAGAAAATATATTGCTGATCAACTTTAACCTTGCCTGTAGTGATGAATTTGATTGCAGTAGTGAGAGCGTCGAAAATGCGATTAAAAAAGACGTGTTAGCTGATGATGTTTATATACTATCTTCAGAAAATAAATTATTGGATTGTTATGTGGCAATAACAGCGTCGGAATTATCGCTTTTACAGCAAACACCAAAACTATTGTCAGGCTATTTAGGTAAAAAACTGACCAAAGTATTAAATTTAATTGCTCAGCAGCAAGGTTTTGACGAAATTTAACAGATTTTAATTTACTTATAAGCCTTTAAAATTGGCGTGTTAGAAGCTTTTTTGAATTTTATTTAAAAATTATTTTAAATAAAATTGAACTAACAACTACGAAGATCGTCTTACTTAGCAAGAGATTCTCCCTCGGTTTTTGTTTTATTAAATTGCATTTTATTTATGTTATACGCTCCTCAATTGAGGGGCGTTTTTTTTGCCAGTAAAATGCGGCTATTTTCTGGCGAAATCTTTTTTGTTTTTTTTCACAACTAATTTGAACTTATCGTAAATTCAAGGCTCTGAGTTAATAAGAGATTCTCCCCTCGGTTTTGTTTTTACAGTTTTATGTTTTGTTTTATATTTATAATGTGCTCCTCAATTGAGGGGCATTTTTTTTGCCTGCCATCAAGTGATTTAAAGCCATGCCTTGAAGTTATACTTGCCATCTATTTAGGAATGAAAATAGTTATAGGAAAGCGATATACTGGAACAAATACTTTGGATTTGGATACCTTATGTTGCGGACAATTTTTTGTGCTTTTTTAGTTTTTATTAGTCACCATGCTTTTGCCTTTGCGCAATATACGCTGCAAGGCAAGGTGATTGACGAACAAGCAGCGGCGTTAACGGACACTAAAGTTGTTATCAATGGTGTTACTCAAAGTACAGATAAGAGTGGTCAATTCAGCATTGAATTGCCATCGGCAGATATCTATCAATTAAAGATCAACAAAGAAGGTTACTTTCCTAGCATTCAAACCTTTAGTCATTATGAACTTTCACAAAATGCAGCAACTATCGCAGATATAACTCTGGTTAAAAAAGCTGAAAAGCGAGTCATGCTAGCGTTTGCTGGTGATGTTATGATGGGACGTCGTTACTACAAGCCTTACTTTGGCGATGAGGTACTGATTGAACCTGAAGATAAGCTAACTGGCAGTAAAGCCATAGTTGAGCATATTAAGCCATATATGAGCTTAGCTGATTATGCAGCGGTAAACTTAGAGACCCAAATAGCAGCAGAAAAACCGGCCGAACGTGCACCAAAATCAGTTACATTTTACTCGCAACCCGAAACGCTCGCGGCGCTAACTTGGGCTGGTATTGACTATGTGTCTTTAGGTAATAACCACACTTACGATTATTTGGATTCAGGCTTACATTCTACATTAGCGTTTTTGGATGATAGCCCTTTAGCTTATTCAGGTGCTGGCGTTAACGAAGAAGCAGCACTAAAAGCTCATACTGAAACAATAAAAGGCACTAACTTTTCAATGTTAGGTTATGTTGGCTGGGAAGGGAGTGCCAATCCAACACAAACAGCTAATCATCAACATGGTGGTGCTGCTTATGGTTCAATGGAAAATATACTCAACTCTGTTGCTAAGCAAGTTGCAGAAGATAAAGTGACCATAGTGCAATATCATGGCAGTCAAGAATATGCTAACAATCCTACGGGTGTTACAGAGCAACGTTTAAAGTCAGCATTAGATGCTGGTGCAGCGTTGGCAATAGCGCATCATCCTCATGTTACCCAAGGCATAGAGTTATATAACAATAAACTTATTGCCTACTCAATGGGGAACTTCATTTTTGACCAAAACTTTAGTGCAACACAGCATAGTTTAATTCTCTACGTATGGCTTGACGAAGGTAAATTTCATCGCGCTGAAATTGTGCCTTTATATGTCAAGGGTTACAAGCCAACGCCAGCAACGGGAACCAATCGTTATACTGTTATGAAACGTTTAACCGAGCTGTCTAAGCAACGTAATACTAAAATTACCATGTCGGGTGGTCACGGTGTTATTCAAGCAGATTCGGCAACTAACTCATCGCTTGATACCAAGAAAGTTACGCTTGCTATCGACATAGCAAATGATGAAAAAGTAACGCCACTTTATCAATTACCTTGGCATAAAACTATTCAACAGATAAATATGCCAAATCCTAATGTTTCATATCGCTTAGGTACTAATCTTATTAATGGTAGTGATTTCGAGAGCTTTGCGCTTTTTGATAGTCCAGAGCGTGGCTGGTTATTTGATAGAGCAGCAACATCATTAAATAACTTTGGCGCTAGTGGCCAACATAGTTTAGCGGTGAAACTGACAAACAGTGAAACAAGTACTTTTGGTATGCAGAGCTTTAGACGCGTTTATAAACCAAGTAGCGCCATGACCATTAAAGCGAAATTTAATGTAGAGGCACCCGTTAAGGTTAGCTTTTACTGGCAAGGACGAAAGACACGTCAAAAGTTATTTGATGCCTTTAAAAATAGCCCTAAACATTTAATTGATAGCATTGAATTATCCCCAAAAAGTGCATGGCAAAACGTTGAGCTTGATTTTAATTCACCACGTATAGGCTTTAAAAGCTTTCGTGTATTAGCTGAATTAGAATCACTTAGTGGCAAAGTGACTAAAGTTAACATTGATGATTTTGCTTTAGTGGAATGGCAAAGTGCTTTTGCCAAACAAGCAAAGCCTAATTTTTATAATACGCTGAGTTACCAAGCGGCATATTTAGGTGTAAATAAAGCCGTTACCAAGCCTGTTATGCTGACATTCTAATAATAGCTAAGACGTTGATAGGAAGTGATTAAGTAAATGAGTGCTGCCGAACCTGAATTGATAGATACTTTTAAATCATTATTGCAAGATCAGCGATTTGGATCGCAATTACAACTAGCAAGAGCACTGTCGTTGCGGGGTTTTGAAAATGTTACCCAAACACGTGTTTCGCGCTTACTAAACAAGGTAGGTGCAATAAAAATTCGTAATCATAATAATGATGCGGTTTATCGTTTACCTGAGAAGCAGTATATTCCGAGAGGGCAACAGGCAATTGATTCTGTTGTTCTCGATGTAAAGCATAATCATATGCAAATTATCATTAAAACTGTTATTGGTGCGGCAACCTTGATATCTAAAATGATTGAAAACATGGGCGAGCAAGCAGGCATATTAGGCTGTATGGCTAGTGATAATACCATACTTATTATCCCGGCTGATGTTGGTAAAATTCAGCAAACCATGACCACCATAATTGAGCATTTGGATGTTAACTTGTAGTTAGTTGTATTTCTTTTCCTTCAGATTTATTTTTATAGTATTGAAATTTGATACTACTCTGCTAAATTGTTAGCTTATTGAATTTTAAAGTGAATATTATAGGGATGTAAAGTGACGGTTATTGCAGCGGCTATTAAAGATGGAAAAATTAGTATCACATCAGACACACAACTCAATTTTGGCTCTCTTAAAGTAAATGAAAGTTACCTTCACGATCGAAAAAAACTTTTTAAGGTGAATGATAGTGTTATTGGCTTGACTGGCTGGTCTGCTACAAGCCAAATTATTGAACATTTAATTGAAAAAGAACCTGAACTTTTTAAGCTTTCTAATCGTTGGGAAGTTTTTGAAACATTGTTAACTTTGCAAGGAAAGTTAACAGAAGAATACTTTATAGAAACACGTGAAGATAGTGAACAACCAGTGGAATCAAATCAAGTCGACGGGTTAATAATTAATACTCAAGGTATTTTCCAAATAGGAAGTTATCGTGAAGTGCATCAATATGAAAAATTTTGGGCATTAGGCTCAGGGAGGCGACTTGCTCTTGGGGCAATGCATGCACTCTATGAAACTGGAGCCAGCGCACAAGAAATAACAGAAGCTGGAGTTCAAGCTGCCGCCGAATTTGATGATGGCTGCAATTTACCATTGAAGACCATAGTTCTCGAGTAGTTATCATCGATATCGTTTATTAAGCAATAAAAAAAGCCCTGCGAGCAGGGCAAGACACTTATAGATTCATGTCAAAGGGAACTCAATGAGAAGATTGTTAGCAGATAATAGTTGTTGCAGTTAAAAGCGTTTTACTTCCACCCCAAAGTACTTCAGATAATGGTTGCATAACACCTTGTTCAAACTTAAAGCCATGTTGATGATCATCACTAATTAAGAGTGGACCATCTAAATCAACAAACTTGGCGTCATTGACTAATAATGCCGCGGGCGCCATGGCTAATGAACTACCCACCATACAACCTAGCATAAGCTCAAAGCCTTGTGCTCTGGCTGCTTGCGCTAATAAAACTGCTTCGGTTAAACCACCGGTTTTATCTAGCTTAATATTCACTACCTGATAACGACCTTTTAAATATTCAAGTTCGGCACGGGTATGACAAGACTCGTCGGCGCATAGCGGCACAGGTGAAGAGAAGTTAATTAAGTCTTGGTCTTGGCCAGCAGGCAAGGGTTGTTCAATAAGTACCACATTGAGAGCTTTTAACTGCTGACAACATTGAGTTAAATCATCAATCGTCCAGCCTTCGTTAGCATCAACAATAAACTCACTGTTAGGGGCCGCCTGTTGAATTGCAGTCATCTTCTCGATGATATCTTGATTATCAAGTTTTACTTTTACCAACGGCGGATTATTAAGTTTAGCTACCGCATTTGCCATTGCTTCTGGTGTATCAATACTTAATGTTTGCGCCGTAACACAAGGCTTTGCTGGTGCAAGCTGTAGTAGTTTTGCTACTGAGGTTTGCTGTTGTTTCGCCTGTAAATCCCACCACGCACAATCGAGTGCATTGCGGGCAGCGCCTGCGGGTAGGGCTGCAATATATTCACTAATGTTGTCACTAGTCATCGCCTGCGTAGACAAGGCCTGTATTTGTTGGCTCACATTATCAACAGATTCTTGATAGCGTGCATAAGGCACTGCTTCAGCCCAACCAGTATTTACGCCATCAGAAATAGTTACGACAATAACATCTGCTTGCGTTTTTGCGCCACGGGCAATTCTAAAAACATTTTTTAACGGCAGTTGCAGATGAGTAACTTGAATGCTTAGATTCATGGTAATTTTGCCTATGCTAAAGTTTTTACGATACTGTCAGTACCGTCACGCAATGGGTCAACGCAAGGCAATGAGAATTGTTCGCTTAGTTGCGCACAAATACGTTGGCCCTCTTCAACGCTAACACTTGAGGTATTAACGGTTATACCCACCACTTTGGCGTTTGGGTTGGTCAATTTTGCCGCTTGTAAATTTAGCGCTATGGTTGTTTCAATGCTAGGGAACTGGCTATCTGGCAGACCACGCATATGGCTACGATTTAGGTCATGACAAACCACCAAGGCATCGGGCTGCGAGCCATGTAATAGCCCTAAACTTACGCCAGCAAACGCCGGGTGAGACAATGAACCTTGGCCTTCAATAATATCCCAATGCTCGCTATTATTATTTGGTGAAAGTGATTCCGTGGCGCCAGATAAAAAGTCAGAAATTACGCAATCAATGGCAACACCTTGACCCGCGATTAAAATTCCACACTGGCCAGTTGCGCGAAAGTCGACATCAAAACCTAGTTTTTTCATCGACTTTTCAAGGCTTAATGAGGTGTACATTTTACCTACTGAGCAATCAGTGCCTACGGTAAGCAAGCGTTTACCCGAGCGCTTTACACCTGTGCCGGTAACGAACTCTGCCTTTGGGTGGCGAATATCGAATAATTGTCGTTGTTTTTGTGTCGCTTTTTCTACAATTTCTGGAAAATCACTCAGTTTATCGTGTAAACCAGAAACAATGTCCATGCCATTGTCGAGTGCCTCTAAAATGTATGGCAGCCATTTTCTATCTAATACACCGCCGCTATTGGCAAAGCCTAGAATAAACGACTTAGCGCCTTGGCTAGCGGCTTGTGCAATATCCATTTTTTCAATGCCGGTGCTTACGGTACAACCATCAACACTGTATTCGCCAACACAAAGCTCTGGACGCCAATCTGCTGCGCCACGTGCCATTTTTATCGAAAGTTGATCAGTGGCATCACCAATAAATAATAGGTAAGGAGAAGCAATTTGCATAATGAAGTCCCTAAATTTAAACGCTGGAATAGCTGAATTTTTCTTATTCCGAGCTTAACTTAGTGGCCAAACATTAAAAGTACGAAGGCTTCCATTAGTCATAACCTAGGGTTATGATTTAGTTTAACTTGTTGAAATTCCGTTCTTTAAATACGGTATGAATTCGTCAATAACTTTTGATTTTGTTCGATTTTCTAAATGTACGGCATTAATGTTAAAGGTTAAGGCCGGTTCAAAAGAAGCAATGGCGACATTGTCAGATAAGTTGCCCTCTGCGGTGTAGCGGTCAACAACACAAACCCCTAATCCTTGAGCAACTAAACGCGCGGCAATAAAATAAGTTTGTACCTTAATTGAAGACTTAAAAGTAATGTCTTCTTCCATTGCTCTTGCCCAAAGCATATCGGCTAGCGGCCCACTGTCACTAATATCGATAAACTCAGAATCGCTGACTTGGCTTAAGGTTAACTGCTTAGGTGCATTAGGAAATTTATCCTTTGGATACACTATCACCAGTTCTGACTCGGTCAGTGGAATAGAGGTAATGCCAGGCATGCTATGGGGTGAAAATAATATCGCTAAGTCGCATTTATGTTCGAGCAATGATTGCATTACTGCATCGTTGTGAATAGTTTGAATATCAAAGGTGACATTGGGGTAATCTTGGTGGTAATTAGCGATAACATTGGGAATGGCATCGAAACCTAATGCGGGTGTCACCCCAAGTGCTATGCTGCCAAATTCTGACTTTTTAATATTCTGTGCGGTATTTTTTATCGAGCGCATTTGCTGATAAATTTTATCGACTTCGTCGAATAACATTTCAGCTTCTTCGGTTGGAATTAATCGACCTTTTACACGTTCAAATAGGTTGAAGCCGAGTTGTAACTCGGCGTGTGACAATACTTTACTGACCGAAGGTTGAGATACATGCAATATTTTCGCGGCATTGGTAATAGAGCCTGTCGTGTAAATGGCGTGAAAAATCTCTATGTGTCGTAAGCGCATTTAACGTCCTCAGTAAAGTATGTCGGTTTACTTGTTTAGCCACTAACAAATGGCAAGCTTAAATATAACTGTATAATCAAAGCATTGGTGATATCAATAAAAAATGCACCGACTAAGGGCACAACCAAAAATGCTTGCGGCGACGGGCCATGACGAGAAACTAAAGATTCCATATTAGCAACGGCTGTTGGTGTCGCGCCTAAACCGAAGCCACAGTGGCCACCTGCCATAATTGCAGCATTGTAATTTTTGCCCATAATTCTGAAGGTAATGAAGTAAGCAAATAACATCAGCGTGACTGCTTGTATTAAAATCATAAAAATCATCGGGCCAGCAAGGCTAACTAATTCCCACACTTTCAGTGACATTAATGCCATAGCAAGGAATATTGATAGCGCCATAGTACCCCATAAATCGATACACGCACGGCTGACCTTATAAATTTTAGTAAACTCGGTTAGGTTGGTGATAACCACACCAAATAATAATGGAATTAAAAAAGCAGGTAGCACCACGTCAATGGCTTTTAAGGCTTCATAACCCATACGTCCTAAATACATACATAGCAGGATAACAAACAAGGTTTCCATCATTTTCTTTGGCGTAACTAAGTCGTGATCTTCTGGGTCAAAGGTAATGGTGTCATCTAATTCTTCATGGTATGAAGTATCTGCTTTGAGGTTATATTTCTTGATCAATTTTTTACTGACAGGTCCACCCGCTAAGCCACCTAAAATTAGCCCTAAAGTTGCTGCTGCCATGGCTAACTCAAAAACGCTGCTGTGCATACCGTATTCATTAATAAATAGGTCGGCATAAGTTGCGCCATTGCCGTGCCCACCAGAAAGTGTCACTGAACCGCCAATGAGCCCCATCAAGGGTTCCATGCCAGTCGCTGCGGCAATGGAAACACCTACGGCATTTTGTACAAGCAAGTACAAGGTAGCAACACCTAAAAAGAGAGCTACTTTCGGGCCACCTTTAAGTAATAAGGTAAAACTTGCCCCTAAACCGACAGTGGTAAAAAACACTGTCATTAATGGGGTTTTAAACGCCATATCAAATTGAAAGTTCACATCGAAATAGACATGTGCAATGGCAGAAAGTATAGAAAAAGCTATGCCACCAACCACAGGTTCTGGAATGTTGTTGTTTTGTAGAAAAGCAATTTTGCTATTTAAGTAATAACCAGCAAAAAGAATGACAAGTGAAACTAGCAGAGTTTCAGCGGTAGATATTTCAATATTCATATGAGCATTTAACCTTTTTCTATTTGGCGTTTTTTCGTTATCGCATGATTCTTATATGGACAATGCATCGAAATTCGATTGTAAAGAGATAATCATTCGATCAGCAGTTCAAAAATTTAAGAGAGTCATAACCAAAAGTTTTACATGCGCGTTGGGCGTATTGCCTTTGTACCGAGCAAAATTGCGCGGGAGCTTAGCATAGAAATATCGAGTATTGGCTGATTACCATCAAAAATTGGCTGAATTTGTAACTTTGCTATAACTTTAGGTTATGGGTTGTAAACGAAGAGTCAATGGTATTGCGTTTGTTAATTCGGCATGGTGAACCTAACAACAAAAAATGAATATAAAAATATTCAATAAATAAAACAATATAAATGCAACTTATGATGGTGAGAGTGATGAAACAACAAGCGATGTATAAGCATAAGTTAAAGCGCCTAAGTCTATGTGTATTAGCCGCCTTAACAGCCCAATCAACTATTATTCAGCACGCCAATGCTGAAGAAGCTACGGCATCAGAAAAAGATGTTGAGCGTATTAGTGTTATTGGTTCACATATTAAAGTAAATCATGATACTGGTGCTTTGCCAGTAACAGCTATCTCTGCTGAAGATATAGAAAATAGTGGTGCGTTATCGGGTGCTGAATTACTTGCAGAAATTCCACAACAAGGTGATGTTGCATTTAATAGTTCTCGTTCTGTTGGCGGTGTTAATGACGCCCGTGGTGATGTTTCATCATATAACCTAAGAGGTTTAGGTACAGGTAATACACTTGTATTATTGAATGGTCGTCGTTTAGTGTTACACCCAGGTACGCAGTCAGAGAACTTTGTACCAGTAACTACCGCAAACTCAAATACCTTGCCAGTACGTGGTTTAAAGCGTGTTGAAGTTTTACGAGATGGTGCTGCTGCTATTTATGGCTCAGACGCGGTTGCAGGTGTAGTTAACTATGCCTTGAAAGAAAATTACGAAGGCTCAGAGCTCAATTTTAATTATGGTAATGAAGAAGGTACTGAGCGCGATGCACTTAATCTAAGTGGTGCAACTGGCTTCTATCTTAATGATGAAAAAACACATGTTTCAATGTCGGCGGGTTTTTACAAACGTGAAATTATCATGGCCAGTGAAAAACCTTACGCGAAAAGCTCTGATTTGCGTGAGAACACGCGTTTTCCAGATGAAGTTATTGTGACTGGTACTGACGACGACGGTAACCCTATTTATAATAACAGTGATTTACATAACTTAAACTCATCAACACCTTGGGGCGAGTTTAGAACCAGTACTTTAGGCACATTCCACTTACAACCAGATACGCTTTCAGGTTGTGAAGATTCAGACTCTCGTGGTAATCCAACAACTGCTTTAGATGTTGAAGGCGTCTGTGTTGACCGTGGTAGCCAACCTTCAAGTGATGGTTATGATCGCAACAGTGAACGTTCATTAAGTTCAGGTGTTGAGCGCGCAAATTTCTATGGTTTATTGACTCACGAAATTAATGATGACATCGAGCTATACGGTGAAGCGCTTTATTATTATGCCAAAGCTGACCGTATTCGTGAGCAAACCTCTAACTTAACATCACAACGCTTCACTATTGCTGCAGATGCTTTTTACAACCCATTCGGTGAAGAAGTTGATTTACGTAAATACCGTCCAGTAGATACTGGCCCACGTAATATTGAAGTAACTGACAAAAGCTACCGTCTATTAACGGGTTTACGTGGTTACTACAATGACTGGGACTGGGATAGTGCAATTCTTTACTCAAAAGCTAATACTAAAGATAAAGCCAACCGTATACATACTCAGCGTTTTCAAGAAGCAATAAACAGTACAGATCAAGCAACTGCATATGATGTGTTTAATGGTGCCGATGTTAATAACACCAACGTTGGTGATCCTACCGGTAACGAGCAAGCGGTTATCGACAATTTTATGATAGAAGTTGTCCGCGAAAGTGAAACAGAATTAGCGCTATTTGATTTTAAAGTATCAAAAGGTGATCTTTTTGAATTACCTGCTGGCGATGTCGGTTTTGCTGCTGGTGTTGAATATCGTTATGAAAGTTTCTTTGATATTCGCTCTAACGAGCTAAATACAAGCCAACAGTTTTTAGATATTGTTGGTGGTGCAAAAGATGTTGACCAATATGCCAGTGTTGTTTTAGGTAGTAGTCCAACACCTGACGCAGCAGGTAGTCGCAATGTGTTTTCCGCCTATGGTGAATTTGCTATTCCTTTACTTGAAGGCTTACCAATGATTGAACGTTTAGATATGCAGTTAGCTGCACGGTACGAACGTTTCTCTGATGTTGGTGATATTTTAAAACCTAAAGCTGCACTTTCTTGGATTATGAATGACTATGTACAATTTAGAGCATCATATTCAGAAGGCTTTAAAGCGCCAGGTTTACCACAGGTAGTTGCTGTTGATATTTCTCGTGTAAATACACGTAGTGACCCTATAACTGATTCTCGCTATGGCGTACTAGAAGTGCGTAGTGGTAGTGATACTTTAAAACCAGAAGAAAGTGAAAGTTTAAGTTGGGGCTTTGTAATTCAGCCAACGAAAAACTTAACTTTTACGGCTGACTGGTGGCAACTTGATCAAACCGATACGGTTGGATTAATACATTCACAAACGCAATTACTATACGATGCCATGCTGCGCTACCAAGATCCTACCGGTAATGGCAACCCAGTCATAACCCGTGGCGGCGATGATAATGAAGTAATTGCAGTACAAAATGACTATATTAATTTACAAGACAGAGAATCATCAGGAGTTGATTTAGGTGTTGTTTACGACTTAGAAACCGATTTTGGTAAATTTAAGTTTAAAGCCAATGCCGCGAAACTAATGAAGTTTTATCAATTAGCTGATGATGTAACGTCGCAAGTTATTGCTGCACAAAATTCGACTGACCAAGGTTTAGTTGATGCTTTAAAATATAGAGGCGATGAAGTCACAATAACAGGTAGTGGTGATTTGATTGGCCAAAACGGTCGTCCTGAATGGCGTGTTACTTCATCTATTGATTGGAGAAAAGAAGCATGGGGTGCTGGGGTTAGATACCGTTATGTTAGTGGCTTTGAAGATACTAGCTTAGATTACAGCATTGGTGAAGAAGACTTTAAATACCAAGTTGAAAGCTTTTCTCGAGTAGATGCTTACGTTAATTATCGCTTACCAAAGAACGTGATGGATAAAACTAAAATCACTTTCGGTGTTAAAAATATAGGTGATAAAAAACCACCTATTGCTGATGAAACTTTTGGTTATAACAGCAGTGTACACTCTAGCTTAGGTCGTTACTTCTACGTTAATTTTAACAAGAAGTTTTAAGATTTAGCGTGATTTAATGATGGCTCGGCTCGTATATAACGACCGAGCCATCTTTCCTCAAATTATTCGAAACCTCTAAGATATTATTATGAAAATGACACGACTATTTTGCTCATGGTTATTTACAACTTTATTTCTTACTTCGTGTGCGAAAACGGTTGTCGCCAATAAAAGTAACAATGAGCAAGCATGTGATGTCGGCGCCGTTCGCGTGCTGGCAGATTTTGAAACGAGCCGAATGGATGAATGTAAGCATTTAGGAAGCAATAACTTTCAAATTACGTTAAAGCCTGAAAACACGCCGATAAACCCAAGCCCTTGGTATGCTTTTAAAGTTGTGGCAGAGCAACCGACAACAGTAAACATTTCTATAAAAGTTGCTGGTAAAAGAGAGAATCGCTATTTGCCAAAAATTAGCGATGATATGAAAACTTGGCGGGTGCTTGATTATCGGTATCGTGGGAAAACCCTTACTTTAAATGTTGATGCCTCTGCTCAGCCTAAATATATTGCCGCTCAAGAAGTGATTAACAATCAGTATTACCTTGATTGGGCAAAGCATTTAGAAACTACAACTCAAGTGAAGCAAAGTAGACTTGGTGAGTCTTTACAGGGGCGGCCAATTTACAAACTTGAAAGTAAAGGTAATAGTGATGAGTGGTTGGTGGTTCTTGGTCGGTTGCATCCACCAGAGATTACCGGCGCGTTAGCACTATTTCCGTTTGTGGAAACCTTGCTCGCAGATAACAAATTCGCTGAAAACTTTCGCAAAAAATTTAATGTGTTAATTATTCCTAATTTAAATCCAGACGGTGTTGCCATGGGAAATTGGCGTCATAACGCTAATGGCGTTGATTTAAACCGTGATTGGATTACTTTTAAGCAACCGGAAACCACGCAAGTTCATCAATATTTACAGCATTTAGTTGCCCAAGGCCAAAAGATAAAGTTTGCCGTTGATTTTCACTCTACCCAACATGATGTTTTTTACACCATGCCGGTTGATTACGGCGTTGAAGATCGCTTTTTTGTTAAACATTGGCTAGGCGCATTAAATCAATCATTACCTAGTTTTGAGGTAATTCAAAAGCCAGGTAATCGACCGAACAATGGTGTATCTAAGCAATACTTTGCAGACAACTACAAAGTTCACGCTATTACCTATGAAGTGGGTGATGAAACAAATCGTGATAGTATTAAAGTTATTGCTAATAATGCCGCGGTAACGTTAATGCAAACATTGATGTCTGGCGCAGATCATAACAAAGAGTAAACTTGTCGATGAGTTATTTAAATCGGGTTGTCGTTATAAGCCTAACAATGTTGGGCTTATCAGTGTTGAGTGCTTGTTCTGAGCATAAGCCTACAGCGGTAACAAAAAAGCCAGTACTAGTTGATACGCTAATAATTAATGGCACTGTTTATAACGGTATTGCTCTCGAGGCTCAGGCAATCGATGTAGCTATATGTGGTAGCGATATATGTGGTATTTATCAACAAGGCCAGCACAGCGTGCAAGCGAAAAATATAATTGATGCCAGCGGTAAAATTGTCAGCCCAGGATTTATCGACCCTCATACTCACACATTAGAAGAATTATACAGTAACGACAAAAATCATAATCTTAATTATTTAACGCAAGGAGTGACTACCGTTGTCAATGGTAATGACGGAGAAGGGCCGGTCGATATTGCGAAAACAGCACAAGAGCTTGAAGCAAATGGCATAGGTACTAATGTCGCCTTGTTGGTTGGTCATGGCAGTGTTCGTGAACAAGTAATGGGGCGAGCACAGCGCTATGCTAATGCTGAAGAACTAATGGAAATGTCACAATTACTAACACAAGCCATGGAAGCGGGAGCGTTAGGTTTATCAAGTGGTTTGTATTATGTTCCAGGTAGTTTTGCTAATACCGAGGAAGTTGTTACTTTGGCAAAAATTGTCAGTAAATATAATGGCATCTACGACACCCATTTGCGTGATGAAAGCACTTTTAATATTGGTTTTTTGGCTGCTTTAGATGAAGCAATTCATATCGCTGATGCTGCTGATATTCACTTACATCTTGCGCATATTAAAGCACTTGGTGTTGATGTTTGGGGGCAAAGTAATCAAGCGATTGAAAAAATAACTCAAGCGCAGGCGAGGGGTATTAGCATTTCTGCTGATCAATATCCGTGGCTTGCCTCCGGCACTAAGTTACGCAGTGCGGTAATGCCCAAATGGGTAATGGCAGATTCTAAACAAGCATTTCATCAACGCTTAAATGATGCTAACTTGGCTGATAAGCTAAGAACGGAGATTCAAGAAAATATTCGACGTCGTGGTGGGCCTACATCACTGCTGATCACAGCATTTAAAAGATCAGAATTGGTTGGGAAAACCTTGGCAGACGTGGCTAAGATGCGCCAACAAGATGCCGTAACTTCCGCCATTGAGCTGGTACAAGAAGGTGAAGTACGTGTGGCGTCATTTAATATGTCAGCAACTGATGTTGAAACCTTTATGGTGCAGCCTTGGGTAGTAACCTCTTCAGACGGTACCAATGGTCATCCGCGTAAATTTGCTAGTTTTCCACAAAAATATCAGCAATATGTTATTGAAAAAGGCCTTCTAACTTTGGGTGAGTTTATCAAGAAAAGCTCAGGGCAAACCGCAAGTCTATTGGGCTTGAAGAATCGTGGACAACTAACCGAAGGCTATAAAGCCGATATTATCATTTTTGATGCCGATAATTTTTCTGCAAATGCAGATTTTTCAACTTGGAATAAATATTCAGCGGGTATTGAACAAGTTTGGCTTAATGGTCAATACGTTATTAAAGATGGTAAGTATCAACAGCGACTTGCAGGCAAGTTTGTGCATTGATTAAAACTGGTGAATTAGGTATTTTCGTTCATAGTTAAAGTATTAAGGTACCAAGAGAAGTTTTTAAGCTTATGAAATGTTTTATTTTCGTTATAGCTTTATTTTTCTGTGAGCAACCTTATGGAAACCAAGGAAGAAAACCTGTTATTAAGGCTGCCGTTGCAGAAGAGTTTAGACATGGCCTACACAGTAAATACTTGCAGTATTTTGCCGATAAATTAAATGTACAATTAGAATTAACAACCATGCCATTTGCTCGGCGTTTATTGCAAATTGAAAATGGTCAATTAGATTTAATTGTAGGTATTCAAAAAACAGAACAGCGTCAAGATGAGTTTATTTATATTTTGCCGCATTATGAGTCGCTCTCACATCGCATTTTTACACTCAAAGAAAACCATCTCAACATCAAAAGTTACCGTGATTTGGCAGGAAAGTATATTGGTGTTAATCGTTATGCTAAATATTTTCAACCATTTGACGGTGATGAGAAAATCAATAAATTTAGGGCATCAGGTGTCGTGCAAAATATTGAACTATTGCTGCGAGGACGTATAGATGCTTTTATGCATTACGAAGAAAGTACCTTGCCATTGCTTGCTAGGCTGGGTGAGAAAAATAAAATTGCTAAATCTCTTTATCAACCCGCGTTTGAAACACGGCATTATCTTGCTATTTCTAGTCATTCAAAGCTTGCTGCCCGCAAAGAGGAATTAAAATCAATTGTTGAAAGAGCCGTTAAGAATAATGACCTACTTAACATACGTCTCAACCATTATGCTGATATTCACGCCAATAATAATGCCGCGTTACCGCGGTAACTAACATTTTTAGCTTATAGCTTGCAACGGGCGTTCAATTAGTTGTAACCCAGCACATGGCTAGATGTGCCATCTTCTAACAATTCTAATATTTTATGCATAATAGCTTCATTGCCTTTCGTTGCTTGCTGTGTTTGTTTGGCAATAATTTTACGGGTGATGTAATTAAATTCATCTTCTTGTTGCTGCATGCTTTCTTGAGTGTGACTAATGTTCATGATTTTTCCTTTGGCTAAGCTCTAAACACTATATTTACTTGCCTTGAGTATTTTTAACAGTGTTAAAGCTTTTGTGCCCTATAGCAAAAAGTTATGAGCTGGCGTTTGTTTACTTTATTGTGATAGGTTTTTTCTATTATAATTATCAAATCAAACGATTGTATCTATTTTTTCCTAGGGCTTAATATTATCTCAACTTAAATAGCACAAGCTTTTACAAACAAGTGGAGATAAGCATGTATCAATCAATTATTAATTCAACAATTAAACCTTTTAAAGCAACGGCGTTTAGCAATGGCGAATTCATCGAAGTTTCAGAAGCTGATGTTGCTGGGAAATGGTCAGTATTCTTTTTCTACCCTGCAGATTTTACTTTTGTATGTCCTACTGAGTTAGGTGATATGGCAGACCATTATCAGCAACTTCAAGAAATGGGTGTTGAAGTTTATTCAGTATCAACTGATACACACTTTACACATAAAGCGTGGCACGACAGTTCAGACACTATCGGCAAAATTCAATATCCGATGATTGGCGACCCTACAGGTACTATTACGCGTAATTTCGGCGTTATGATAGAAGAAGATGGTTTAGCACTTCGCGGTACTTTCTTAGTAAACCCAGAAGGTGAAATTAAAGTAGCTGAAGTACATGACTTAGGTATTGGGCGTTCGGCAAAAGAACTAGTTCGTAAGATTCAAGCGGCACAATATGTTGCGGATCATGACGGTGAAGTATGTCCAGCTGCATGGCAACCAGGTGCAGAAACATTGGCGCCTTCATTAGATTTAGTTGGCAAAATCTAAATACCAACTTAAATCACGCCGCAACTTATGAATAGTCGTTGCGGCTGATCTTTTCCCTTGCTCGAAAACAACTTACTCATACCAAGGAATAAACCATGTTAGATACGAACTTAAAGCAACAACTAAAGACTTACTTGCAGAATTTGACCTCGGCTGTTGAGTTGTCGGTGTTTTTAGATAATGACGTAAAATCTCAAGAATTAAGCACTCTTGTGTCTGAAATTGCACAAATGTCACCATTAGTTTCGATTGTAGAAAGCGATGCGCAGAATGAACGTGTCCCTTCAATGTTAGTAAGATCAGTAAAAACCGGCAGCGAAATGCGTTTTGCTGGTGTGCCTATGGGGCATGAATTTACCTCACTGGTGCTTGCATTGCTGCATAGTGGTGGCCATCCAATTAAACTTGATGAGGAAGTTATTAAACAAGTCGGCGCATTAGAGGGCGAATATAGTTTTGAAACCTATATCTCATTGAGCTGTCAAAATTGTCCTGATGTAGTACAGGCGCTAAATATGATGTCAGCGATTAATCCACAAATTAAACATGTGATGATTGATGGCGCACTTTTCCAAGAAGAAGTTTATCAACGCGATATTTTGTCGGTTCCTGCTGTTTATTTAAATGGTAAAGCGTTTGGCCAAGGTCGAATGACCATTACTGAAATTTTGAATAAAGTTGATAGCAATGCAGGCGCTCGACAAGCAGCAAGTATTAACCAAAAAGAGGCGTTTGACTTGCTTGTCATTGGTGGCGGTCCAGCAGGTGCAGCGTCAGCAATATATAGTGCGCGTAAAGGCATTCGTACTGGCATAGTTGCCGACAGATTTGGTGGTCAAGTGCAAGACACCATGGCGATAGAGAATTTTATTTCAGTGAGTGCTACAGAAGGCCCTAAATTAGTGGCTAGCCTCGAAGCGCATGTGAAAGATTACGACGTTGACATCATGAATAATCAACGGGTAAAAAATATTATTGAAAGTGATGTTACAGGTGGCTTGATAACTGTTGAGTTAGAAAACGGTGCTAGTTTGCAAACTCGTTCAACTATCATAGCAACGGGAGCACGCTGGAGAGAAATGAATGTACCGGGCGAGCAAGAATATCGCGGCAAAGGTGTCGCATATTGTCCACATTGTGATGGACCATTATTTAAAGGCAAATCTGTGGCTGTTATTGGTGGCGGTAATTCAGGTATTGAAGCGGCGATTGATTTAGCTGGCATTGTTGAACATGTTACTGTCTTAGAGTTTGATTCAACATTGCGCGCCGATGCGGTATTGCAAAATAAAGCTCGTTCGCTCAACAATATCGATATTATTGTTAATGCTCAAACTACAGAAGTGCTAGGGAATGGTAAACACGTGACAAGCTTGAATTACATAAACCGTGCCACCAATGAGCAAGAAAATATTGAACTGGCGGGTATATTTGTACAAATCGGGTTAGTACCAAATTCACAGTTTTTGCAAGGGACGGTTGATTTAACCCAACGAGGTGAAGTTATTGCAAATCAAAAAGGTGAAACTAATGTAGCGGGCGTCTATGCAGCAGGAGACGTGACAGATTCACCTTACAAACAAATAATTATTGCTATGGGAAGCGGCGCAACGGCAGCACTTGGCGCATTTGATTATTTAATTCGAACGCCAAATCCAGCTAGCAGTTCGGCGGAAAAAGAAGAGATTGCCGCTTAAGTTATTAACTGAATGTGTAACACTTAAAAAACGCACCTTATTGAGGTGCGTTTTTTGTTCATTACAGAAATTATTATATAAAGCAAGCAAACTTAAGGGCTTAATAAAGGGGTTACAGAGTTTCTAACGGTAGTGGCAACTGTTCTGACACAATCCATTCTTGGATAACCTGTTCTACAAAGCAGTGATATTTCTCGTGTTGGTTGTGGCTTAATAAAGGGAATATAATTTATGTCTTGATTAGAAAGAGGGTTCAGTGTCGCCAGTTTTGGTAGTAAGGTAATGCCCATATTGCTAGCCACCATATAGCGTAATGTTTCAAGACTGGTAGCTCTAAAACTGTGGTCCTCTTCTGCACCAGCACTAAAGCAATAACCCATAGCTTGATCTCTTAAGCAATGCCCGTCTTCAAGGGTTAGAATTTTTTGATTTTGCAAATCATCAAAACTCACCTGTGATTGTTCTGTAAAGTAGTGTTGTGATGACGTTGCCATAAGCAGCGGCTCTTCAAATAAATTATAACGTTCAAATCGCTCCATTTCAGGTAGCCAAGGTAACACTAGAATATCAAGTTTACCTTCTTCTAATTGTCGTAATAGATCTTGGGTTCTATTTTCATGTAAATAAAAGTTAATTTTTGGTAACTCGGTATTTAACGCTGGCATTATGTGTGGCAGTAAATATGGCGCTAACGTTGGGATCAAGCCTATATGTAAATCGCCGGACAGCGGATCAAGCAATGCTTTTGCTGCTTCTTCAAAATTTGTTGCGGCGGTAAGTACGTGTCTTGCTTCTTTAATCAGCTTCTCACCGGCAGGCGTCAACATAACATTGCGAGTTTGTCGCTCAACTAATGTTAACTTTAATTTCTGCTCGAGCTTTTGAATTTGTCCACTTAACGTTGGCTGACTAACAAAACAAGCTTGTGCGGCATGACCAAAATGCTTATGTTCAGCGATGGCCAAAAGGTATTCTAAATCTCGAATTTTTATCATAGACGTAAACTATCAATAGAGTCGCTTTAATAATGAACGCTTATCTTAAATAACGGCAACAGGTTTTACCAGTTTCGAAACCACTATACAGTGGGGGAATAATTGTTTCTATTTGATTTTAAGCAAGATTTTTGCAGTCAAAGATGGTTTATTTGAATAATTGAAATTATAATATTATTCCCTCCTCATTGCTGTTATAGAGACGTAATATGAAATTAAGCATTAAGCAAAAGCTCTATGTCATTGTATCTTTGGTAGTTCTTGGCATGCTTGGACTTTACCTTGAAAATGATGTTAATCAGAAGAAAACGGCGAATTTAATTGAAATAAAAACTGAACTTAAAGATTTACAAGTTCAAATGTTGCAATTGCGCCGCAGCGAGAAAGATTTTTTACTACGTAAAGATATTAAATATCGGAAGAAGTTTGACGATAGTTATAAACGAGCGTCATATCTTTTTTCTGATATGGAACAACGTTTAATAACAGCGGGAATTTCTACCCAAGAATTACTGGTTATTAAGCAAAGCTTACAAAGTTACCGATTATCATTTGAAAAACTTCTAGATAATTCGGTTGTTAAAGGTCTTGATAAAGATTCGGGCAGCTATGGTAAGTTGCGAGCGGCAACTCATGCGCTTGAAGAAAGTGTTGAAGCTATGAATGACTTTGAATCGCTATCTTTGCTGCTAACGCTTAGACGTCACGAAAAAGATTTTATTTTGCGAAGCGATGAAAAATACTTGGCTCGTTTAATCAATGTCGCTGAAACTTTAGAAAACCGACTTCCAAATGCCAATACCCGTAACCTATTAGCAGAGTACACCAATGAATTTAATCAATTCGTCGAAATTTCAAAGCAAATTGGTTTAGATAGTAAGTCAGGTATTCGTGGTGAAATGCGCGAAGCGGTTCATAAAGTAGAAAGCGAACTTAATAAAGAAATTGAATTACTCAATGGTTATATTAATTCCGGCATAGCTCAAGCGAATATGCTGCATTTTATTGTTACTTTAGTTGTTTCTGTACTGATCACAGGGGTAATTATTATTGTTGCTAGGCAAATTATTAATCCATTAAATAGTTTCTCAGTTAGAATTTCTGAAATCAGAAAAGGTAACGACCTTACACAAAGAACCGAAGCTCGCCATGATGAAATTGGTATGATTTCTAAAGAGTTTAATATCTTTATGGAGCATTTTCAGGAGCTCATTAAAAGCATTAACCAAACTGTTGACTCTCTTAGTGAGTCATCAAATATTGTTTCGGGTAGCGTTTCTAAAACTACGGAAGGGATTATAAATCAATCACAGCAAAGTGATATGGTGGCTACTGCGGTCACTGAAATGGGTATTGTTGCCGGAGAAATAGCAGATAATGCTCGATTGACTAAAGAGCGTACCGACGAAGCATCTGTTAAAGCTATTGAAGGTAAGGAAAAGCTTGATAGCACCGTGGTAAATATTAATCAGCTCTCAGAACAGCTAATAGGTGCTGGTGAAGAAATAGTACAACTACAAGAAAAAAGTAATGGCATTACTTCAGTACTTGAGGTTATCAAGGGGATTGCTGAGCAAACTAACTTACTCGCGCTTAACGCTGCGATTGAAGCGGCTCGGGCTGGCGAGCAGGGGCGTGGTTTTGCCGTGGTTGCTGATGAAGTGAGAACTTTAGCGGTCAGAACCCAAGATTCTACAGCAGAAATTACCGCTATTATTAACGAGCTTCAAGTAACAACATCGGAAATTGTCAACACAGTTAACGTCTGCAAAGAGCAGGGTTTAAATAGTGTTAACCAGGCACAAGACACAGAAGAAGTGCTTAATGAGATCATAACGGATGTAAACTCAATTGCCGAAATGACAGTACTTGTGGCAACAGCCGTTGAACAACAAGCGATTGTTGTAAAAGATGTTGATGAAAATATTATCCGCATTCGTGATATTGGTGAACAGGTTGCAAGTGACTCTCAAGAAAACTCTCGAGCTAGTGATGATGTTGCAGCCTTAGCAAGCGAGCTACACGACGAAGCGAGTATTTTTAAAATTTAGTTATTATTAAGTTTTAAATAATAATTAAAAGCCTGATAAATGAATTTCACTATCGGGCTTTTTTTATATCTGATGTAAGCAAGCCCGTATTTTACCGTCGGATAATAAAAGATGAAGTTTTAACTATTCACATTATTCAACATTCTTTATTGCCAATTAAAGCCGTTGCGCCTTTATCAGCCATCATAAGCGCAATAAAAACGCAGTCTGTACAAATAAAAAGCAAACAACCCTTTTTCTTTAAATTAAATGAAATTAGCGGTTGACGTCGCCGCAAAAATCCCTAAAATGCGCTCCACTTCTTCAGGGAGACCTGAGAAGCGGGTTTTAAAGAGTTATCTCAA
>NZ_BAAJLV010000007.1:0-151173 GCF_057548755.1 Colwellia aquaemaris
CAAGCGGCCTTTTTTGTTTTTCAGATACTTGAACAATGTCATTTCGAAGGGCGTTTTTTTAAACACGTATAGTAGAAAAAAGGCCACGAAGAAGTGACCTTTAGACGTTGAAACTATTGCTTAGCTGCCATTCCTAAACACTAAATTGATTGACAACCGTAGAGAGAGAATTTGACTGATTAGATAAGCCAGCAAGACTGTTGCGCATGGTACTAGATGCTGCAACGGTGTCGTCAGTAAGAGACCTGACATTTTCAATGTTTTTTGAAACATCGTCGGCAACCGTCGCTTGCTGTTCTACCGCATTAGCAATCTCGAATGTTTGACTTTGAAACTGATTAATAACTTCGGCGATATCAGATAGCACCTGTTGAACCTGTTCCGTTAGTTGAACGCTGTTTTCCGCCTCAGTACAACTCGCCTCCATCACTTGCACTGCATTGGCTGCTGTTGTTTGTAGTTCATCTATAATTCCCTCAATATTAGCTGTAGACTCTTGTGTACGAGATGCCAAAGTACGTACTTCATCGGCAACGACAGCAAAACCTCGTCCTTGTTCACCAGCTCGAGCTGCCTCTATCGCTGCGTTCAAGGCCAGTAGGTTAGTTTGTTCTGCAATACTACGGATCACAGTAACTACATCGCCGATACTTTGTGTGCCAGCTTTTAGTTGCTGGACGACATTCGAGGCATTATCGACATTATCAGATAGTTTTTGCATACCTGATGTTGCTTGCTCAACCACATTAGAACCCAATGACACTTTTTCTTCGGCGCTAGAAACTAGCTCTTTTGATTGATTGGTATTACTTGATATTTCTACGCTGGTTTGTGCCAATTGAGTCGCAGCAGCCGCTACTAAATCTATTTCACGTTTTTGTGACTCTACAATGCTGGCCGTATTGCGACTGATCACTTCTGTTGCTTCGGACGAAGAAGTAACATCTTTCGTAATAGCAACAGTCTTTTGTACTAACTCTTGAATAGAGTCGACAAATATATTGAATTCATCAACGAGCTGGCCTATTTCGTCGTTTTTCAAAGGGGCTATTCTTTGGGTAAGGTCTCCATCCCCTTCAGCAATATCTTTCATTGCATTCTGTAAACGGGTTATGCGTTTTACAAAAGGCAGGACTGTTAACCATACCACTAAAGATATCATGATGATTATGGCGATAACGATAATGCTAGACGACCAGAATGCGTTCCGTACAGGTTCGGTAATGAGGCGCTCGGGAACTAGAAAACCAAGTTTCCAGTTCATCATAGGGTAATCACTTTTAACTTCATTAAAAATAACTTGATACTTTTCTCCCTGCCAAGTGACCATAGCACTGCCATTTGCTTGTTGTGCAAGGGTCATTTGCAATTTGTCGAAGCCACTCGTATCGGTAAATTCATTTTCTATACTTTGCATCGAACTGCCGGGCTTAAAGGTATTATTAAAACCTGGGAAAAATACTAATTTGCCAGTATCAGTGATCAAGAAAGCGTCACCTTCACCTTTGTATTTGATATTTGATAATAAATCTTCACCAATGGTGCTGATCAGAATATCCATACCGCCGATGCCGAGTAATTTGCCATTAGGCAGATAATAAGGCGAGGTGATCGTTGCAGATACTGAACCGTCATTATTATCGACAGCAGGCTCTGTAACATACATTTTTCCTTTGCTTATACCATTTTCCCACCAAGGGCGTTTATTCGTAAAATAAGTTGCATCATCGTAACGACCATTTAAATCAAAGTACTCATAGGTATTCGCACTACCAAAAAAAACACTTTTTATTGCCGGATCTTGAGTTGAAAAGTATTTAAAATAACGAGTTACATCTTGATATGATTGATTGCTACTAATATCACTAAGCCTATTTTGATATTGGCTAAACCAATCAATTACCTGTGGGCTTGAAAAGACACTGTGATTAATTTGCCCTTTGGCGACGAAAAACTCTTTCACTTTTGTCGATTGTAAGGTGACAATGTTCTCAATATCGCTAATTAGCTCTTTACGGGTGCTATCACTAATATTTGATAATATGAAATATGAGGTCACTATCAGCAAAACAGCTACGGTACTTGAAATTGTAATGACCAGCTGACGCATAATAGAGCGGTGTATAAATTTGAACATCTTGATTAGAGCCTATTATTATAATTATTATATATGGGTCACAATTTATATTACTGATTTAAATTGTGCTTAGAAACTCTACCACGTGAATTGTTTTATGGCTAGAAAATGTACGGTTGATGTTGACTGTATTTTAGGCAAAAAAAAGGATGCCGAAGCATCCTTTTAATAATAATTAGCAAGAATTATTATTTTTTCTCGTTACGCTCTTTAACTTCAGCAATTACTGTTTCAGCAACGTTTTGAGGTGCTGCAGCGTAGTGGCTGAATTCCATAGAGAATTGACCACGACCTGAAGTCATTGTACGTAAGTGACCAATGTAGCCAAACATTTCTGAAAGTGGAACGTCAGCCTTGATGCGAACACCGGTAGTGCCAGCTTCTTGGTCTTTAATCATACCACGACGACGGTTAAGGTCACCGATAACATCACCAACGTGATCTTCAGGAGTAAATACGTCTACTTTCATTACTGGTTCAAGTAATTGTGCACCAGCCTTAGGCATAGATTGACGGAATGCACCTTTTGCTGCAATTTCGAAAGCTACTGCCGATGAATCGACTGCGTGGAAACCACCATCGAATAATTCAACTTCAACATCTAGTACAGGGAAGCCAGCAACAGGACCTTCTTCCATCATACTCTTGAAACCCTTCTCGATTGCTGGGAAGAATTCTTTAGGTACGTTACCACCAACAACTGATGATGTGAAAGTAAAGCCTGAGTTTTGCTCGCCTGGCTTGATGCGGTAATCAATCTTACCGAATTGACCAGAACCACCAGATTGTTTCTTGTGTGTATAGCTATCTTCGATCTCTTGCGTGATTGTTTCACGGTATGCCACTTGTGGTTTACCAACTACTAGGTCAACACCGTAAGTACGCTTAAGGATATCTACTTTGATATCTAAGTGAAGCTCACCCATACCTTTAAGGATGGTTTCACCTGAGTCTTGGTCAGTTTCAACTTTAAACGTTGGATCTTCAGCAACCATTTTACCGATTGCGATACCCATTTTCTCAGAGCCACCTTTATCTTTAGGTGCAACAGCAATCGAGATTACCGGCTCAGGGAATACCATAGCTTCAAGCGTACATGGTTCTTTAACAGAACATAAAGTATGACCTGTTTGAACATTCTTCATACCAACGATTGCAAGAATATCACCCGCTTGTGCTGAAGTAAGTTCAGTACGGTCTTCAGCTTGCATCTCAACCATACGGCCGATACGTTCAGTTTTACCTGTGAATGAGTTAAGTACAGTATCACCTTTGTTCAAAGTACCTGAGTATACACGCACGAATGTAAGGGCACCGAAACGGTCATCCATAATTTTGAATGCTAAGGCGCGGAAAGGTTCTTCTGCATTAACGATAGCGAATTCACCAGTAGGCTCACCTTCTTCGTCAGTTAACGGCTGAGGAGGTACTTCAGTTGGAGAAGGTAAGTAGTCAACAACAGCATCAAGAAGAAGTTGCATACCTTTGTTCTTGAACGCTGAACCACAGTAAGTTGGGAAGAATAACAATTCGTTAGTACCTTTACGGATACACGCTTTGATTTGCTCTTCTGTTGGGTCAAGTTCACCTTCAAGGTATTCCATTAATAGATCTTCGTCAGCTTCTAATGCAGTTTCAATTAGTTGCTCACGGTATTCAGCTGCTTGCTCAACCATGTCAGCTGGAATATCTTCAACTTTGTAGTTCTCAGGTTGACCTGAATCATCCCAGATATATGCTTTTTGAGATAATACGTCTACAACACCAACGAAATCATCTTCTTCACCAATTGGTAAAGTCATAACAAGTGGGTTAGCACCTAGTACGTTTTGAACTTGGTCTTTAACGCGGAAGAAGTTAGCACCTAAACGGTCAAGCTTGTTTACAAAAATTAAACGAGCTACTTTAGATTCGTTAGCATAGCGCCAGTTAGTTTCTGACTGTGGCTCAACACCACCAGAACCACAGAATACACCGATGCCGCCATCAAGTACTTTTAATGAACGGTAAACTTCAACTGTGAAGTCAACGTGACCAGGAGTGTCAATTACGTTAAAACGGTGTTTTTTCCACTCACAAGTAACAGCAGCAGACTGGATAGTAATACCACGCTCAGCTTCTTGTTCCATGAAGTCAGTTGTTGACTCACCGTCATGTACTTCACCAATCTTATGGATCATACCAGTTAATTTAAGGATACGTTCAGTTGTTGTGGTTTTACCCGCATCAACGTGAGCGAAAATACCAATATTTCTGTATTTTGATAAATCTGCCATTACTTTACTCTATATAATGTGTGACTAAACCCCGCAAATAGCGCGGAATTGATGAAAATTTGCGCGGGAGTATACCATTACTTTTATCAAATCGACATAAAAATTATTGAAGTTTACAAAATATCCTAAGATAGCGAGAGAAAATTGAACAATATAGTCAACTTGATGTTGAATTTTACATCAGCAAATTTACGCTTGCTCTTTTTCCTATATAATAAGCAGAACAACTGCAAAGATTATTGGTTGTGATAAAGCCTAGTATTATGAAAGTAAAGCCTCAATTAAAGCGAAGAACAGATAATGGTTGAAATTATCATCTGTCTCTGTATAATACGCCTCCACGTCGAGCTCGGCTCTTCGTGTTTTATTAGTTAATGTATTACTTTTTTAAGTAGTAGTTAACACACAGCAGCTCCGATTTGGAGTTGAATGTTATAGCGATACTCCCCCCTTTTACATAAAAAAGGTGATGGGCAGTATTTTGTTGTTCTTTAAAATGGGGATTTGTTTCATGACAAATCAAAGAATTCGCATTCGTTTGAAAGCGTTCGATCATCGTTTGATTGATCAATCAACAGCTGAAATCGTTGATACTGCTAAACGTACTGGCGCACAGGTTCGTGGTCCAATTCCACTTCCTACTCGCAAGGAACGTTTCACAGTTCTGATTTCTCCACACGTTAACAAAGATGCACGTGATCAGTACGAAATTCGTACGCACAAACGCATGATTGATATCGTAGAACCAACTGAAAAGACTGTAGATGCATTAATGCGTTTAGACTTAGCAGCTGGTGTTGACGTTCAAATCAGCTTGGGTTAATAGGAGTTTTAACATGACTATAGGTCTAGTTGGACGTAAAGTGGGTATGACTCGCATCTTCTCTGAAGATGGTGTATCTACTCCTGTAACCGTCCTAGAAGTTGAAGCGAACCGTATTGCTCAGGTTAAAACTGTTGACAATGATGGTTATTCAGCGCTTCAAGTTACTACGGGTAGCAAGAAAGCTAATCGTATAAACAAGCCAACTGCCGGACATTTCGCTAAGGCTGGTATCGAAGCAGGTCGTGGCCTGTGGGAATTCCGCTTAAACGAAAACGAAGGTGAAGGTCTTGAAACTGGCAGTGAAATCACTGTTGAGTTATTCAACGACACTAAATTAGTAGACGTAACCGGTACTTCGAAAGGTAAAGGTTTCCAAGGTGGTATTAAGCGCTGGAATTTCAGCATGCAAGATGCTACTCACGGTAACTCTATCTCTCACCGTTCAAACGGTTCAATCGGCCAGTGTCAAACACCAGGTCGTGTTTTCAAAGGCAAAAAAATGTCTGGTCATATGGGTGCTGCGAAAGTTACTACGCAAAACCTTGAATTGGTTCGTGTTGACGCAGAGCGTAACTTGCTCCTTATTAAAGGTGCGGTTCCAGGTGCTATCAACGGCAACGTAATCATCAAACCAGCTGTTAAAGCCTAGTCCAGGAGATTTGTGATGGAATTAGCATTAAAAGACGCTTCAGGCGCTCTTGAAGTTTCTGAAACAACTTTTGGACTTGAGTTTAATGAAGCTCTTGTACACCAAGTAGTAGTTGCTTATGCAGCTGGTGCTCGTGCTGGTACTCGTGCTCAAAAGACTCGTTCAGAAGTTAGCGGCGGTGGCGCAAAACCATGGCGTCAAAAAGGTACTGGCCGTGCTCGTGCTGGTACTACTCGTGGTCCAATCTGGCGTACTGGTGGCGTAACATTCGCTGCTAAGCCACAAGATCACAGCCAAAAAGTTAACCGTAAAATGTACCGTGGTGCGATTAAAAGCATCCTTTCTGAGTTAGTTCGTCAAGAACGCTTGGTTGTGGTAGAAAATTTTGCAGTTGAAACACCAAAAACTAAAGAGTTAGTAGCTAAACTAAACGGTTTGGAGTTAAAAGACGTATTAATCGTTACTCCAGAAGTTGATGAGAACTTGTTCTTATCAGCACGTAACTTATACAAAGTTGACGTTCGTGACGTAGACGGTATTGACCCAGTTAGCTTGGTTGGTTTCGAAAAAGTTTTGATGACTGCTACTGCAGTTAAACAACTTGAGGAGATGTTAGGATGATAAGCGAAGAACGTTTGTTAAAAGTGCTTTTAGCACCGAACATTTCTGAGAAAAGCACTATGGCTGCTGAAGCAAACAACACAGTTGTTTTCAAAGTTGCTACTACTGCTACTAAAGCTGAAATCAAAGCAGCTGTTGAGAAACTTTTCGAAGTTTCAGTTGAAGGTGTTCGCACATTAAATGTTAAAGGTAAGACAAAACGTACTGGTGCTCGTTTTGGTCGCAGAAGCGATTGGAAAAAAGCATACGTTACTCTTGCTGAAGGCAGCGACATCGACTTCGTCGGCGCGGAATCATAGGAGTTTACGAAAATGGCTATTGTTAAATGTAAACCTACTTCTCCGGGTCGTCGCCACGTTGTTAAGGTGGTTAACGCGGAGTTGCATAAAGGTAAGCCTTACGCACCATTATTAGACACTAAGTCTAAGTCTGGTGGTCGTAACAATACAGGTCGTATTACAGTTCGTCACGTTGGTGGTGGTCACAAGCACCATTACCGCATGATCGACTTTAAGCGCACTAAAGATGGTATCCCTGCAAAAGTTGAGCGTTTGGAATATGATCCAAACCGTAGTGCAAACATTGCACTTGTACTTTACGCAGATGGTGAACGTCGTTACATCTTAGCCCCTAAAGGCTTAAAAGCTGGTGATTCAATCCAGTCTGGTGTAGATGCTCCTATTAAAGCGGGTAACACTTTACCACTTCGCAACACACCATTAGGTAGTGTTGTTCACGCAATCGAACTTAAGCCAGGTAAAGGTGCTCAAATTGCACGTGCCGCTGGTACTTATGCTCAGTTAGTAGCGAAAGACGGTGCTTATGTCACTTTACGTCTTCGCAGCGGCGAGATGCGTAAAATTGAGTCAGATTGTCGTGCTACTTTAGGTGAAATCGGCAATGCTGAACACATGCTTCGCTCTTTAGGTAAAGCAGGTGCTTCACGCTGGCGCGGTGTTCGCCCAACTGTTCGTGGTGTTGCCATGAACCCAGTTGATCACCCACACGGTGGTGGTGAAGGTAAAACATCAGGCGGTCGTCACCCGGTATCACCTTGGGGTGTACCAACTAAGGGTTACAAGACTCGTAAGAACAAGCGTACCGATAAGTTTATCGTACGTCGTCGTACTAAATAGTACTTTTAATTAAAGAGGAATCACCATGCCACGTTCTCTCAAGAAAGGTCCATTTATTGACCTACACTTGTTGACGAAGGTAGAGACAGCGGTGGAAAGCGGGAATAAAAAGCCAATTAAAACTTGGTCCCGTCGTTCAATGATCATACCTAATATGATCGGATTGACCATTGCCGTCCATAATGGCCGTCAACACGTACCTGTATTTGTAACTGATGAAATGATCGGTCACAAATTAGGTGAATTTGCACCAACTCGCACTTACCGTGGCCATGTCGCGGATAAGAAAGCGAAGAGATAGGGGAAATTAGATGGAAGCTATTGCTAAACATAAATTTGCCCGCGGTTCAGCGCAAAAAGCACGTTTAGTTGCGGATCAAATCCGTGGCGAGCACGTTGAAAAAGCACTTGAAATTTTAACTTTCAGCAACAAATCTGCTGCTGTTTTAGTTAAAAAAGTACTTGATTCAGCTATTGCTAACGCAGAACATAATGAAGGTGCAGACATTGATGAGTTATTCGTTAAAACTATTATGGTTGACGATGGTCCAACAATGAAACGTATTAAGCCTCGTGCGAAAGGTCGCGCGGATCGTATCCTTAAGCGTACAAGTCACATTACTGTGATTGTATCTGATAGCTAGGAGATATTAGAATGGGTCAAAAAGTCCATCCAAATGGTATTCGCTTAGGTATCACGAAACCTTTCGCGTCTACTTGGTTTGCAAGTAGCAAAGATTTCGCAGATAACTTACACGGTGACCATTTGGTTCGTGAATACTTATCTGAAAAGCTTAAGCGTGCATCATTATCAAAAATCGTAATTGAGCGTCCAGCTAAATCTATCCGCGTTACAATTCACACGGCTCGTCCAGGTGTTGTAATCGGTAAGAAAGGCGAAGACGTAGAAAAATTACGTTTAGCGGTTTCTAAAATTGCTGGTGTTCCTGCTCAAATCAACATCGCTGAAGTTCGTAAGCCAGAAATGGATTCGCAGCTTGTTGCTGACAGCATCGCTAGTCAATTAGAACGTCGTGTAATGTTCCGTCGTGCAATGAAACGTGCAGTACAAAACGCAATGCGTTTAGGTGCTAAGGGTATCAAAGTTGAAGTTAGTGGTCGTTTAGGCGGTGCAGATATTGCACGTTCTGAATGGTACCGTGAAGGTCGTGTTCCATTACACACTTTACGTGCTGACATTGATTACTCAATCGCACGTGCTGATACCACTTACGGTGTTATCGGTATCAAAGTATGGATCTTTAAAGGTGAAGTAATTGGTAAAATGCCATTGCAAGCTGAGCAACCAGCAGCTAAGCCTAAAAGAAAATCTAACCGTAAGACCAGTAAGTAGAGGAATAAGTAATGTTACAACCAAAACGTACTAAATTCCGTAAGCAATTTAAACTGCGTAACCGTGGTCTTGCACACACTGGTAGCTCAGTTAGCTTCGGTACTTTCGGGTTAAAATCAATGGAACGTGGTCGTATGACTGCGCGTCAAATTGAAGCGGCTCGTCGAGCAATGACTCGTCACGTGAAGCGTCAAGGTAAAATCTGGATCCGTGTATTCCCTGATAAGCCAATTACTAAGAAGCCTCTTGAGGTTCGTATGGGTAAAGGTAAAGGTTCAGTGGAATATTGGGTATGCCAAATTCTTCCTGGTCGTGTTCTTTATGAAATGGAAGGTGTTTCGGAAGAATTAGCACGCGAAGCATTTGCTTTAGCAGCAGCTAAACTTCCTTTCAAAACAACTTTCGTAACTAGAACGGTGATGTAATGAAAGCAAGCGAATTGAAAGAAAAAAGCATTGAAGAGCTAAACGCTGAATTGCTTGAATTGCTACGCGAACAGTTTAACTATCGCATGCAAGCAAGCACTGGCCAATTAGCACAAACTCATTTGCTAAAACAAGTACGCCGTAATATCGCGCGTGTTAAGACTATCATAACTGAAAAGGCAGGTAAGTAATGAGCGAAGCAAAAATTCGTACACTACAAGGTCGCGTTATCAGTGACAAAATGGATAAGTCTATCACTGTCCTGATCGAACGTCGTGTTAAGCACCCAATCTACGGTAAGTTCATGACGCGCTCAACTAAGTTGAAAGCGCATGATGAAACAAACCAATGTACAGCGGGTGATTTAGTAACTATTCGTGAATGTGCACCTATTTCTAAGAGCAAATCTTGGACTTTAGTTGACGTTGTAGAAAAAGCTTAATCGCTGACTCTATTTCACAATAAGTACTTTGAAAAGGCTCTGCTATGGCAGGGCCTTTTTGTTTAAGATATAAAGCTAGCGCACAGTTAAACTTTTGCCATAATGCTACTTCCCTATATTTATTCTAATACTGCAAATCATAAATTCTACAGCTATTGAATTTCTAAATTTTATCCTTATCTATATTATTCCACTTACTGAAAGTGTACTTTTGTTACCTCTTTATTGAAGGATAAAGACACTGAAATACGCCAGTGGTTATTTTTTAGCTAAATAAAGTACCACTTTTAGATAACTGGTGTTATAATCTCGCGCCCGTTCGTTGTGAGCGGGTGGAAAAAGGCAGTGACGGGTCGAATTTTTGGCCTTAAATTTCTATCTTTTTATATGTGTAAAAGATAATTAGCGGAGCAATATTAAATGATCCAAATGCAATCACAATTGAACGTGGCTGATAACAGTGGCGCTCGTCGTGTACAATGTATAAAGGTTCTTGGTGGCTCGCACCGTCGCTACGCACGCATTGGCGATATCATCAAAATTGCAGTGAAGGAAGCAAATCCTCGCGGCAAGGTAAAAAAAGGTGATGTTTTAACTGCGGTAGTGGTGCGCACAAAGAAAGGTGTTCGTCGTACAGATGGTTCAACTATCCGTTTTGACGAAAACGCGGCTGTAATGTTAAATGCTAACTTACAACCAATTGGTACTCGTATTTTCGGGCCTGTGACACGTGAACTTCGTAATGAGAAATTTATGAAGATCGTATCATTAGCACCAGAAGTACTATAAGGAGTCACGATAATGGCATCTAAGATTCGTCGTGATGATGAAGTAATCGTACTTGCAGGCAAAGACAAGGGCAAAACTGGTAAAGTTACTAAAGTTCTTGTTGAAGACAGCAAAGTATTTGTTGAAGGTATCAACTTAATCAAGAAACACCAAAAACCTGTACCTCAGTTACAGCAGCCTGGTGGCATTGTTGAGAAAGAAGCACCTTTACATGTTTCCAACGTTGCGATTGTTAACCCAGCTACTGGGAAAGCAGATCGTGTTGGTTTTAGAGTTGAAGACGGCAAAAAAGTTCGTTTCTTCAAATCTAATAACGAATTAATTTAATTGGAGTAAACGATGGCGAAACTGCATGATTTTTACAAAGATACAGTTGTAGCTGAACTTCAAAAGAAGTTTGACTATAAAAGTGTCATGCAAGTCCCTCGGATTGAAAAGATCACCCTTAATATGGGTGTTGGTGAAGCAATTGCCGATAAAAAGGTATTAGAGCACGCCACAAATGATCTTACTGCAATCTCAGGTCAAAAGCCGGTCACGACAGTAGCACGCAAGTCAGTTGCGGGCTTCAAAATTCGTGAAGGCTACCCTATTGGTACAAAAGTAACTCTACGTGGCGAACGTATGTGGGAATTCTTAGAGCGTTTAATCTCTATTTCAATTCCTCGTATCCGCGATTTCCGTGGCTTGAACCCTAAGTCATTCGATGGTCGTGGTAACTACAGCATGGGCGTACGTGAGCAAATCATCTTCCCGGAAATTGATTACGATAAAATCGATAAAATCCGTGGTATGGATATCACTATCACTACAAGTGCGAAGAACAACGAAGAAGGTCATGCATTATTGACTGCTTTCAACTTCCCATTTAAGAAGAAGGTGTAGAGTTATGGCTAAATCGTCAATGAAAGCTCGTGAAGCAAAAAGAGCTAAACTAGTTGCACAGTACGCTGAAAAGCGCGCTGCGTTAAAAGCAATCATCTCTGGTGTTGATTCTTCTGAAGAAGAGCGCTGGGATGCTGTATTGAAACTTCAAAGTTTACCACGCGACTCAAGTTCGTCACGTCAACGTAACCGTTGTAATGTGACTGGCCGTCCACATGGTTACTTGCGTAAATTCGGTTTAAGCCGAATCAAGTTGCGTGAAGCAACTATGCGCGGTGAAGTTCCAGGTCTTAAGAAAGCTAGTTGGTAATTCACGGGAGTAAATGGTTATGATGACTGATCCTATCGCGGACATGTTTACACGCATCCGCAACGGTCAATCTGCAGCTAAAACTGCAGTTACAATGCCATCTTCAAAGGTTAAAGTTGCAATTGCTAACTTGCTTAAAGAAGAAGGTTACATTTCAGAATTTTCAGTTGCTGAAGGTGTTAAGCCAGAGCTAACTGTAGAATTGAAATATTTTGAAGGTAAAGAAGTAATCGAAACAATTAAACGTGTTTCTCGTCCAGGTCTTCGCGTATACAAAGGTGCTCAAGAGTTACCTAAAGTATTAGCGGGCATGGGTATCGCTATTATTTCTACTTCTAAAGGTCTAATGACTGATCGCGCCGCTCGCAATGCGGGTCTTGGCGGTGAAGTTATTGGTTTCGTAGAGTAAAGGAGCAGAATTATGTCTCGTGTTGCTAAAGCACCTGTCACAATCCCTGCTGGCGTTACTGTTACGTTATCAGGTCAAGACATTAAAGTTAAAGGTCCAGTAGGCGAGCTTTCTCACGTACTTCACGGTCTAGTTGCAGTTTCTCAAGAAGAGAATTCACTTGTAACTAACGTAGCTACTGAAAGCAAAGAAGCTTGGGCACAAGCCGGTACTGCACGTGCTTTAATCAATAATATGGTTGAAGGTGTAAGTAAAGGTTTTGAAAAGAAATTAGTTTTAAACGGTGTTGGTTACCGTGCTAAAGCTGCAGGTAAGAACTTAAACTTATCTTTAGGCTTTTCACATCCGGTAGATCACGCTATTCCTGAAGGAATTACCGTTGAAACTCCTAGCCAAACTGAAATCACGCTGAAAGGCGCTGACAAGCAGTTAGTTGGTCAAACAGCAGCGAACATCCGCGCTTACCGTAAACCAGAGCCTTATAAAGGTAAAGGTATTCGTTATAGCGATGAGCATGTACGTCGTAAAGAAGCTAAGAAGAAGTAGGGTAATACGATGGATAAGAAAACATCTCGTTTGCGCCGCGCTAAACGCGCCCGTGCAAAAATTAGCGAGCTGGGTGCGAATCGTTTAGTCGTTCACCGTACTCCTCGCCACATTTACGCGCAATTGATCGCTCCAACTGGTTCTGAAGTAATCGCAGCAGCGTCTACTTTGGACAAAGAAGTTAGTGCTCAGTTAGAGAAAACAGGTAACGTTGCCGCTGCAGCTGCAGTAGGTAAAGCAATTGCTGAACGTGCAAAAGCTAAAGGCATTGAGTCTGTAGCATTTGATCGCTCAGGTTTCCGTTACCATGGTCGCGTGAAAGCGTTAGCAGATGCAGCTCGTGAAGCTGGTCTTCAGTTTTAGGGGTTGATAATGGCTAATCATAATCAAGAAAACTCACAACAAAGTGATATGGCTGAAAAGCTAATCGCCGTTAACCGTGTATCAAAAGTGGTTAAAGGTGGTCGTATATTCAGTTTCACAGCATTAACCGTAGTTGGTGATGGCGCTGGTCGTGTTGGTTTTGGTTACGGTAAAGCACGTGAAGTGCCTGCTGCAATCCAAAAAGCAATGGAAAAAGCGCGTCGTAACTTAGTAACAGTTGACTTGAAGGGTACAACTCTTCAACACCCTATCAAGGGTCGTCATTCTGGTTCTAAAGTTTACATGCAACCAGCTTCTGAAGGTACAGGTATCATCGCCGGTGGCGCGATGCGTGCAGTACTTGAAGTTGCAGGCGTTCAGAACGTATTGTCAAAAGCATACGGTTCTACTAACCCAATTAACGTAGTTCGCGCTACTGTTTCTGCTCTAGCGAATATGCATTCGCCTGAAGCTGTTGCAGCTAAACGTGGCAAAAGCGTTTCAGACATTTTGGGGTAATTGAGCATGGCTAAAACAGTTAAAGTAACTCAGTTCAAAAGTTCTATTGGTCGTTTACCGAAGCATAGAGCTACATTAAAAGGTCTTGGTTTACGTCGTATCAATCATACAGTTGAGTTAGAAGATACTCCTTCTGTACGTGGTATGATCAATCAAGTATCTTATATGATTAAGGTGGAGGATTAATAATGCATTTAAATACTTTATCTCCTGCACCAGGTGCTAAGAAAGCCAAGAAACGCTGTGGTCGTGGTATTGGTTCTGGCATAGGTAAAACAGGTGGTCGTGGTCACAAAGGTCAGAAGTCTCGTTCTGGCGGTAGTGTACGTCCTGGTTTCGAAGGTGGTCAAATGCCATTGAAACAACGTTTACCTAAGTTTGGTTTCACGTCACGTAAATCTTTAGTTCGCGCTGAAGTACGTTTACATGAACTAAACAACATCACAGGTGATGTTGTCGATATCTTTGCCCTTAAAGATGCAAACCTAATTACACGTAACATTGAGTCAGTGAAAATCATGCTTTCTGGTGAAATCACTCGTCCAATTACTGTACGTGGTTTAGGTGTTACTAAAGGCGCTCGTGCAGCTATTGAAGCGGCAGGCGGAAAAATCGAGGAATAGTACAGGTTATGGCTACACCAGGAATGGATAATAAAGCACAGGGCGGATTGTCTGAGCTTAAACAAAGATTGTGGTTTGTATTCGGTGCACTTATTGTGTTTCGTTTGGGATCATTTGTGCCAATCCCTGGTATTGACGCCGCTGTATTAGCTCAGTTGTTTGAACAACAAAAGGGCACCATTGTAGAAATGTTTAACATGTTCTCTGGTGGTGCACTTGAGCGAGCCTCTGTATTGGCACTTGGTATTATGCCGTACATCTCAGCTTCAATTATTATGCAGTTGCTTACTGTGGTTCACCCCGCAATGGCAGAGCTTAAGAAAGAAGGTGAAGCTGGACGTCGTAAAATCAGCCAATACACCCGCTACGGCACTTTAGTTCTAGCAACAGTACAATCAATTGCAATAGCAAGAAGTTTACCGGGAATGATGCCAGGTCTAGTGATGGACGCAGGTTTCGGATTCTACTTTGCTGCGGTAGTAAGTTTAGTTACTGGTACCATGTTTTTAATGTGGTTAGGTGAACAAATTACTGAACGTGGTATTGGTAACGGTATTTCTATTTTGATATTTGCTGGTATTGTTGCTGGTATGCCATCAGCTGTTGGTCAAACTGCAGAGATGGCGCGTCAAGGTGAATTGCACTTATTAGTATTATTGCTAATTGGCGTAATTATATTTGCTACAACTTTCTTTGTAGTATTTGTGGAACGTGGTCAACGACGTATTGTTGTTAACTACGCTAAGCGCCAACAAGGCCGTAAGGTTTTTGCAGCGCAAAGCACACATTTACCACTGAAAGTAAATATGGCAGGTGTTATTCCACCAATTTTCGCCTCAAGTATCATCTTATTCCCAGGCACGCTTGCGAGCTGGTTTGGTCAAGGTGAAGGTATGGTTGCTGATTTCCTACAAGAAGTATCAATTGCTATTTCTCCAGGACAGCCTCTATACGTAATGTTACTTGCAGCAGCGATAATATTTTTCTGCTTCTTTTACACGGCTCTTGTTTTTAACCCGCGTGAAACAGCAGATAACCTGAAAAAATCTGGTGCGTTTATTCCTGGGATCCGTCCTGGTGAGCAAACGTCAAAATATATCGATAAAGTAATGACTCGTTTAACCTTAGCTGGTGCGATGTATATTACCTTTATCTGTTTAGTACCTCAGTTCATTATCATGGCATGGGACGTTAATTTTTACTTTGGCGGAACATCGCTACTAATTATAGTAGTTGTAATAATGGACTTTATGGCACAAGTACAAACGCATTTGATGTCTCATCAATATGACAATGTACTTAAAAAAGCAAACCTTAAGGGCTACGGTCGTTAGACCCTGCCATTAGGTAACGGAGTATAAAATGAAAGTACGTGCATCCGTAAAAAAGATTTGTCGTAACTGTAAAGTTGTGAAACGTGCTGGTGTTGTTCGTGTAATCTGCGAAGAGCCAAAGCATAAGCAACGTCAAGGTTAATTGTAACCTAAGCGAAAGCTAAATCTTTTAGAAGTGGCATTATGTAGATAACTCTGTATAATGCCGCTTCGATTTGCAAAAAAAGCGGCTGGTTGAGTATCCTAACGGGCTTTTCAACCGGCAAATTTTAAATTTAGAATAGGAGATGTGTTAGTGGCCCGTATCGCTGGCATTAACATCCCTGATCGTAAGCATGCAGTAATCGCCATTACTGCGATCTACGGCATCGGAGCTACACGTGCGAAAGCAATTTGTGCAGCTACTGGTATCGCAGAGTCAACTAAGATCAGTGAATTGGACGAAGCTCAAATTGATTTGCTTCGTGCTGAAGTGGATAAATACACCGTAGAAGGTGATTTACGCCGTGAAGTTTCAATGAACATCAAGCGTCTTATGGACCTTGGCTGTTTTCGTGGCATCCGCCATCGTCGCAGTCTTCCTCTACGTGGGCAACGCACTAAAACTAATGCGCGCACTCGTAAAGGTCCTCGTAAGCCAATTAAAAAGTAACGAGGGATTAGACAATGGCTAAAACACCAGTTAAAACGCGTAAACGCGTAAAAAAACAAGTTGCTGATGGCATGGCTCATATCCATGCATCTTTCAACAACACAATCGTGACTCTTACAGATCGTCAAGGTAATGCTTTATCTTGGGCAACTGCAGGTGGTTCAGGTTTCCGTGGTTCACGTAAATCTACTCCATTCGCTGCACAGGTTGCTGCTGATCGTGCTGGTAAAACAGCACAAGAGTTTGGCTTGAAGAATATTGAAGTGTTCGTTAAAGGTCCAGGTCCAGGTCGTGAATCTGCAATCCGTGCCTTAAATGCTGCTGGTTTTAAAATCACCAACATTACTGACGTTACACCTATTCCTCATAATGGTTGTCGTCCTCCTAAGAAACGTCGCGTTTAATAGGAAAGTTGGAGAAAGAACATGGCTAGATATTTAGGTCCTAAGTTAAAGCTTAGTCGTCGCGAAGGTACAGATTTGTTCCTTAAAAGCGGTGTACGAGCAATTGACACTAAATGTAAAATCGAAACTATTCCAGGTCAGCATGGCGCCCGTCGCGGTCGTTTATCTGACTACGGTATTCAGCTTCGTGAAAAACAAAAAGTTCGTCGTATTTATGGCGTTCTAGAAAAACAATTCCGCAACTACTATAAAGAAGCGGCTCGTCTAAAAGGCAACACAGGTGAAAACTTGTTACAACTTTTAGAGAAACGTCTTGATAACGTAGTATACCGTATGGGCTATGCAAGCACTCGTGCTGAAGCTCGCCAACTTGTTAGCCATAAAGCTATCGTAGTTAACGGTGTTGTTGTTAATATTCCATCTTTCACTGTTAAAGCCGAAGATGTTGTTTCTGTACGTGAAAAGTCTAAAACTCAAGCGCGTATTATCGCTGCTTTAGAATTAGCTGAGCAACGTGAGAAGCCAGTTTGGGTTGAAGTAGATAACAAGAAACTTGAAGGCGTTTTCAAACGTGTTCCTGATCGTTCTGACCTATCTGCCGAAATTAATGAACAGTTGATTGTTGAACTTTACTCTAAGTAAAGTTGCACTTTAAGAGAGGACAAACATGCAGGGTTCTGTAACCGAATTCCTTAGACCACGATTGGTTGATATCGAAACTGTTAGTACTACGCGTGCTAAAGTAACTTTAGAGCCATTAGAACGTGGTTTTGGTCACACTTTAGGTAATGCGTTACGCCGCATTCTTTTATCTTCAATGCCAGGTTGTGCTGTAACTGAAGTTGAAATTGACGGTGTACTTCATGAGTACAGCAGTAAAGAAGGTGTACAAGAAGACATCATCGAAATACTGTTAAACCTTAAGGGACTAGCTATAAGTTTAGAAGGCAAAGATGAAGCTGTTCTTACCTTAACTAAGTCCGGTGAAGGCCCTGTAACGGCAGCCGATATCCAACATGATGGTGATGTAGAAATTGCAAATCCAGAACATGTAATCTGTCATTTGACAGGTGATGGCTCTATCAGCATGCGTATAAAGGTTGAAATGGGACGTGGTTATGTTCCAGCTTCTGCCCGACGCGATGCCGAGGAAGAAGATCGCGCAATCGGACGTTTATTGGTTGATGCTTCATTCAGTCCTGTTGTAAGAATTGCCTATGATGTTGATTCTGCACGTGTTGAACAACGTACAGATTTGGACAAGTTAGTATTAGACATGGAAACTAACGGAACGTTAGACCCTGAAGAAGCAATTCGTCGCGCTTCAACCATCTTAGCTGAACAGCTAGATGCGTTTGTTGAGCTTCGTGATGTGACTGAAGTAGAGCCAAAAGAGGAAAAACCACTGTTTGATCCTATTTTGCTTCGTCCTGTTGATGACCTTGAACTTACTGTTCGTTCAGCGAACTGCTTAAAAGCAGAAGCAATTCAATATATCGGCGATTTAGTACAGCGTGCTGAAGTTGAACTTCTTAAAACACCTAACTTAGGTAAGAAGTCTTTAACGGAAATCAAAGACGTTTTAGCGTCTCGTGGTTTATCTCTGGGAATGCGCCTTGAAAATTGGCCACCAGAAAGCATAGCTGATAACGACTAAGTCGATCATCGTTTTTTAATAGTTGAGATAAGGATTAACTTATGCGCCATCGTAAAAGCGGTCGCCAGTTAAACCGTAATAGCAGTCATCGCCAGGCGATGTTCCGCAATATGGCAAGTTCTTTAGTAAAACACGGCGTTATCAAAACGACTGTTGCTAAAGCTAAAGAATTACGTCGCGTTGTTGAGCCATTAATTACATTGGCCAAAACCGACAGTGTAGCAAATCGTCGTTTAGCGTTTGCTCGTACACAAGATAAAGAAGTTGTAGGTATTTTATTTAGCGAACTTGGTGCTCGTTACCAAGAACGTCCAGGTGGTTACACTCGCATTTTAAAATGCGGTTACCGTACTGGTGATAAAGCGCCTATGGCTTACGTTGAGCTTGTAGACCGCCCAGTAGTTGAAGAAGCTGCTGAAGTAGTTGAAGAAGCTAGCGCAGAAGCATAATTTAGTCTTGTACTAAATTAATTCTGACGGAATTGAAAGCGGGGCTTAGGCTCCGTTTTTTTATGCCTGTAATTTAAGAACATTTCCTAAAAACTTGACCCACTAACTAAATCCTCGTATAACAATTGTCCACCTATAAAAAGGCTGCTATAGAATGTCATCACGTAATCCAATCATTGCTGTTACAGGTTCATCTGGTGCAGGCACATCCACGACTATTGAGTCATTTGAACATATCTTTCGCTCGCTTGGTATTTCGTCTGCGACAGTAGAGGGAGATAGTTTTCATCGTTTCTCGCGCCAAGAAATGGACCTAGAAAAACGTAAAGCTCGTGAAGAGCAACGTAATGTCAGTTATTTTGGGGATGCAGCAAATGATTTTGATGCCTTAGAAAAGCTTTTTAAAGATTATTCGGAAACGGGCAAAGGCAAGATGCGTAGATACCTGCACACTTTTGATGAAGCAGTGCCATATAACCAAATGCCTGGTACGTTTACACCTTGGGAAGAGTTAGGTGAAGGAACTGATTTGCTCTTCTATGAGGGCTTACACGGGGGGGTAGTTACAGAGAAGAACGATGTAGCTAAACATGTCGATCTGCTTATAGGCATGGTGCCGATTGTCAATTTAGAGTGGATACAAAAGATCATTCGTGATACCAATCAGCGTGGTCATAGTCGTGAAGCAGTTACGGCAAGTATTGTGCGAAGTATGGAAGATTATATCTCTTTTATTACTCCTCAGTTTTCTCGCACTCATATCAACTTTCAACGAGTACCAACTGTTGACACCTCAAATCCATTTAGTGCAAAAGCTATTCCGACCTTAGATGAAAGCTTTGTGGTAATTCGCTGCCGCGAGTCTAGTCATTTAGACTTCCCTTACTATTTGAGCATGATCGATGGCGCTTTTATGTCGAGAATGAATACGTTAGTTGTGCCAGGTGGAAAAATGGGCTTGGCTATGGAGCTAATATTAACGCCTTTAATTAAGGATTTAATGCACAAGAAGCAGGAAGCAAATAAGCAATTAGATTGGATGAGTGATTTATAGGCATGCTATGTAATCTAGTTAGAGTATTGCTATTTTACTTACTTGTTTTATCACCTGTTTTCGTTTTTGCTAATAATATTCTTTATACCGAAATTGAAAAGCTAGCCGATAATAGTTGGCAAGTAAGCTATCAAAGCGCTAAGCCTATTAAGGCGGTTATGTTTTCGATTTCACCCGATAATAGCCGCACACAAAGGTGGCAACCAACTTCAGCAGACTTTGCACTTAACTATGTTAATGGTCGCGAGATAGCGACACGTAAAGATGGTCGAACATTTACTAAAGTTAGTTTCCAATTAACACCGAGTTATATACATTTACCCAAGAATTATGCTCCATTTTCGCCGTTTTCAAATGGTGCAATGTTATTCCATAGCGGCCGGTTCTTTGCGTGTAGCAATATTTGTTCGGGCAATGAAAACCTGTGGGCACTGGCCGCTAAGGCACCTGTTGGCGATACAATTATTGCAGACGGTATTGCTTATAATGGCAAAACATCATGGTGGGACAAAAATGATGGACAGAAAATCTATATTGGCCAGCAACAGTTTATAGATAACGGTAGCTATATAGGCATTATTGATCCCAAATTACATGCTAGTGTTGGGCAACAGTTAACTGAGATGTTACCTAAGATGATGGCTTTATTGGAAACATCTTATGGTCGGTTAGTTGATAAGCCTATGTTATTTGCTTCATTTGGCAAAACCGATGACGGAAGCTTTGGTCACCAAGGTGGCACGCTACCAAAGCAAGTGTTTATGCATTGGTATGGTAATCATATCTACAATAAGCAAGATGTTTCGGCTACTTTGTGGTTTTTTGCACATGAAGCCGCGCACATGTACCAAGCACTGCAAGGCAAAGCTATGGCGGCTGTTGATAATTGGTTGCATGAAGGTCATGCCGAAATGATGGCAAAGAAAATAATGTTAAATCTAGTGCCGGAGAATCGAGACTTTATTGACGCTAAAATTAACAAGGCTAGGGCTGAGTGTCAGAAAATCATCGCTAGTTCAACATTGTCAGAGCAGGTTGAACAAGGAAACTATCGTTCACTATATCATTGCGGGCTCTATATTTTTAATACTATTGAGGAACATGATACGGAGCGCAAAAATACGACCGAAGCTTTATGGTTAAATTACATTAAGCATTCGAAGCAAATTGGGAAAGTAGAAACCAGTATGCTGCTTGAACTGGCTGAAACATCTTACGGACTATCTAAAACTTTCTCTCAGCGTTTTCAAACATTGGTAGGGCATCATTAAAGAGTTACTACCAATGCTAAGAACTTAAAAACTAAACTGACTTAATTTCAAAATCGTGAGTAATGTTAACTGCTTTGTTTAACATTAACGCCACTGAACAATATTTATCAGCAGATAGATTAACGGCACGTTCAACATGCTTCTCATTAACCTCATTGCCTTCGATAACAAAGTGTAGGTGAATATCAGAAAATAATTTAGGGACACTATCTACGCGAGTTGCTTGTATTTCAACTTTACAACCCGTGACATCTTGGCGTGCCTTTTCAAGTATGCTAACCACGTCTACCGAAGAACAAGCTCCTAACGAAATTAGTACATTCTCTAGTGGGCTAGGCGCTAAGGCACCGGCGTTTGCATCTAATACAATTGTATGGCCGCTTTCTGAAGTACCCATAAAGAGTTCTTCACCAATCCATTTTACTTCTGCTTTCATGATATATTTCCGCTAACTGATAATAAGCCGTATTGTATGGAATTAATTTTATATTAGCTAGTGCTTATATAAGTAACTAGTGCTACTAAAGTGGATGTAAACATCAAAGAAAGAACTAAAATGGCGCACCCAGCAGGAGTCGAACCTGCGACCTCTGCCTCCGGAGGGCAGCGCTCTATCCAGCTGAGCTATGGGTGCGTATTGAAAAGGGCCAAGCGCGGCAAATAGTATAGATTATCTTACTTTATGTCCATAAAGAATGGCGAAAAATTTAATTATTAGTAAATCTTACTTTATTCCAATATAAATCAACCATAGGGTTATTGTGCAATTGAGTATATTGGCTTTCATATAGTGTTAATTTTTATAGTCGAACAGGGGAATTTAATGTGTGTCTAAATGGGGAAAAAGATGTACTTTCATCGGGAAGATGCCTAAAGTAAAGGCTATAATAAATCATTAAACTCAAAACTCTAAAAGTAAACATTTCACCATGAAACAATTATTTACTGCATTTATTTTGATCTTTACCGTAAGCACTAGCCAAGTCGTGGCACAATCATATGATACTGAGCTTGTTGTTGCTGAATTATACACTGATACGATAAAACGAACAGGTAAGCTTGATTATAAAAGAACGTTAAGTTTGTCTTTTAAAAGTGCAGGTTATTTAACATTACTGAATGTGGATGAAGGAGAAAAGTTCAACCAAGGCCAGCTGTTGGCTTCGCTTGACATTACTGAGTTAAAAGAAGAAAAAAATGCCAACTATGCTCAGCTATTACAAGCAAAACGAGAGGTCAAGCGAATAAGCCGCCTAATGGATGACAAAATGGCTTCAGAGCGCGATTTGGACAACGCCATTACGTTAGTTGAAACAAGTCGAGCGGCCTACCAAGTATCATACTATAACTTAGAAAAAGCACGCATTTATGCGCCTTTTTCAGGCGTGGTACTTGCGAGAAATACTGATTTAGGTGAACTACAAAGTCCTGGCCAAGAAGCCCTCAAAGTGGCGAAGTTAGAATGGGTGGTCAAGGTTGCGCTTACAGGTCAAGAGGTCAGTCAAGTAAAGCTTAATCAAAAAGTTAATGTTACTTTAAATAATCAAGGTATTGTTGAAGGAATAGTTAGTAAAATTCCCGCAATTGCAAGTGCTGAGAGTAATTTATTTGTTATCGAAGTCTTACTTCCTAGTTTAAAAAATACTGCAGGCATGATATCCGGGCAACTTGCAGGCGTTGTTATAGCATTTGAAAGTGATAAGTTTGTTTATCGACTACCCATTGAAGCATTGGTTGCTGTTGATGCTGAAGGAAAGGCTATAGTTGTTGCTCAGTCGCTAGATAGCAGTAAATTTACACAACAACGTTTTGAAATTTCGCAATTAGACAATGACTACGTATACCTTAAAGCCAAACGAAGCGACACTGCGTTAAAGATTATGACTAAAGGCTGGCAGAATTTTTCTGAAGGTGGGCTGTAAACTTATGCATTTACCTCGCGCCGCAATTAAAAACGCTCAATTTACTTTAACGATTGTTGTTCTTCTGGTTTTAGTTGGTATTGTTTCTTATTTTCAGATGCCACGCTCTGAAGATCCTCAGTTTGATATTCCAATAACATTACTTGAAATTATTTACCCTGGGGCGTCACCAACCGACATTGAAACTTTAGTTGTAGACCCATTGGAAGAAGAGTTTGCTGATATTGACGGCATTAAAAAGATAGAGTCGCAAATAAAAAATGGTGGGGCACGTATTGAAGTTACATTTTTATACGGAAGTAATCCTAATGAGGCTTATAACGAAGTTAAACAAGCGGTTTCTACAGTAAAGCCAACGTTACCTGCAGGTGTGCAGGATGTGCTAGTTCTTAAGGCAACACCAACAAGTGTTGCCATAGTTCAATTGGCATTATGGAGCGAAACTACAGACTACAAGGCGATGGAATTTTACGCCAAGCAACTTGAAAAACGTTTAGAAGCAATAGAAGCAGTTAAAAAAGCAGATATCTGGGGATATCCTACGCAAGTTGTCGCAGTTGACTTAAACTTAGCAATGCTAAAGCACTATGGTTTGAGTATTACTGCGGTTAATAACTTATTGAAAGGGCGGGCAGTAAATGTAACGCCTGGCTTTGTAGGTGCTAATACTCGACGATTTAATGTGAAAGCCAGTGGTAACTTTCAACTGTTAGCGGAGTTAGATGAAACCGTTGTATATTCGGATGCCACTTCAGTCATACGTTTAAAAGATATTGCTCGGGTCGGATTTTCAAGTCGTGACCCTAGTTATTTGGCCTATTATGATGGCAAGCCTGTGGTATTTCTAACCGCAGAACAAAGGGCAAATACGAATATATTTGCTCTTACACAAGCGATAGATAATGAGATTGCAGATTTTCAAAAAACCTTACCGGATAGCATTAAAATTGAGACGCTGTTTAAACAGTCAGATGGTGTTGAAAATCGAGTAAACGGGTTTTTTGCCAACCTTTGGCAGGGGTTGGTCCTTGTTGGTTTAATGTCGCTTATCTTTTTAGGTATGCGCGAAGCTGTTGTGGTCATAGTTGCAATACCATTGTCATTTTTAATTGCAATTGGTTGGCTCGACTTTGCTGGTTTTGGCTTGCAGCAAATGTCAATTGTGGGCTTAATAATAGCGCTAGGACTATTAGTTGATAATGCGATTGTTGTGACAGAAAGTATTCATCGTGAAAAAGCTAATCATTCCACGTTAAGTGAAGCTGCAGCATCAGGAACCAGCAAGGTCGGTTGGGCCATTAGTAGTGGCACGTTAACAACCATGTTGGCGTTTTTACCTATGCTTATGTTGGCTAGTGACACTGGGGATTTTATTCGGTCTATGCCGGTTACAGTGGTCTTGGTACTTTTAGCGTCATTGTTAATAGCTTTGACTCTAACGCCGTTATTAGCAAGTAAATTTTTTACTCAAAAAACAAGTAAAGTTAGAACGTTACAATACTTCGCCAATAAGTTTGCAGAACGATATTATGTGCGTTGGCTAAGCAAACTAATGAATGCAAAACTCGTAATGCTAATCACTGCTTTTGTTGCTTTATTTGCTATGGCTTCTCTTTTTAGTCAAGTTGGCTTGAGCTTGTTTCCTAAAGCTGAAAAGTCGATGTTGCTTATTGATGTTGAAACGCCACCAAACTCTTCATTAGATCATACCAATTCCGTAATGCATTCAATGACAAAGTTTATTCAAGAACAAGCATACGTTGATAAAATTGCATTAAACGTTGGTAACTCAAACCCGAGAATTTACTACAATGAAATTCCTAAGCGAGGCGTGGTTACGTACGGACAGGTTTTAGTCGTACTAAAGCAGTATGATGAATCAAAAATAAATACTTTAGTCGCTCAATTACGCAATGAATTTTCAAATTGGCAACAAGCTAAAATAACAGTGAAAGAATTTACTCAAGGGCCAGTAACAGATCAACCTATTACCGTCCGATTAATAAGTGAATCATTGTCTGACTTGGAGCGCGTAGCTGCTGATTTGCAGGCTCATATGGCGGCAACTCCTGGAATTATAAATTTGGATAACCCTATCGGTGTTGCAAATACTGAATTAGCGTTAACAATAGATTATGATAAGGCTGCTCTTTCTGGTATTGGTATTAATGACCTGGACAATACCATTCAAACGGCACTAGCAGGAACTTTTGTCGGTCAATTTAATGATAGTAATGGTGAAAACTATCCTATCCTTGTTCGCCGCCCTAAGAATGATTTAAATGGCTTGGATGATATTACTATTATTAATCAACAAGGCCAAAGTATACCATTAGGTCAATTTGTTGAAACTAAATTACGTAAAGGGCGAACGGACTTTTTTCATTATCAAAAATTGAGAATGGCACGAGTGTCTGCTGATGCAGCACAAGGGCAATCTGTAGCGGAATTAACAACGAAAGTTGTTGATTACTTAGATAATTATCAATTGCCTGCTGGTATGTATTATATTCTTGGTGGTGAGGAAGAGTCTCGACAAGAATCTTTTGCAGGTTTATCACAAATCATGCTTATAACGGCAATTGGTATCTTTGCTATCTTAGTTTTACAATTTAAATCATTTTTGCAACCTTTGGTGATTTTTACCTCTATTCCGTTTGCTATTACTGGCTCTGTTTTAGGTTTATATTTAACAGGCCTTTCATTTTCGATGATGGCATTTATAGGCTTAATTAGTTTATTTGGTATTGTAGTAAACAATGCGATTATTTTGATTGATACAACTAATAGGAACTTACTTAGTACCGCTGATAAAAAGCAGGCTATTTTATTAGCTAGTGCTACCCGCTTTACGCCAATTCTACTAACGACGATAACTACCATTGGTGGATTATTACCATTAACATTACTTGGTGGCAGCCTATGGCAACCTTTGGGCGTTGTTATTATTTCTGGCTTATGTGTATCGGCAATTGCGAGCTTTTTGATTGTACCAATATTAACTGAGCTATTTACTAAAACTGAATCTGATAATAAATAAAAGCATAGAATATGGAATTTATTGGCATAATTGGTTTTTCTTTAGCGAGCGCTGCGTATGCACTTTTTTCGCTATTAATTTTGGCAGCGCGCAATAGTAGCTTATTAGCTCGCTGGGTGTTTTTGTGCACTTTGGTGACATTTGGCAGCTGTTTAGTTGCAACATTTCAAATTGAAATTGGTTATAGCCTTCAATGGGCTATGTTTGCTGATTGTCTGAAAATTGCATGTTGGTCTTTACTGATTATTTTATTCAACACTCAGGATAGAAACATTGGAGCGTTAATAAAAAACTTTTACGTCCGCCAATATTTAGGTGTATGGCTACTGCTCGTCGTAGGTAGTTGGTTAACAAGCTATTGGCTTGATTATGCTTATGAATATATCTTCCTACTGTTCATTGTTCTAAATTTATGGATGCTGGTGCTACTAGAGCAATTGTATCGCAACGCGGATTTGCAAGTAAGGTGGGCTATTTGGCCTTTAGTAATTGCATTGGCGAGTATCTCTGTTTTTGACTTTGTACTTTATGCTCAGGCTACTATGGTAGGCGGTATTGATTTTGATTTCTGGTTTAGTCGAGGTTTTTTAGCGCTGTTTGTTGTGCCTTTGTTATTGATTAGTACGCGCCGAGTAAAAAATGGTGAAGTGCGCATTTTTGTCTCTCGTCATGTTGTGTTTTACAGCTCAATGTTGATGATAGCAGGTGTTTACTTACTGTTAATGGCCTTTGCTGGTTATGTTATTAATTATGTTGGTGGAGAATGGGGAAGTTTAGTTAGTATCGGTTTTTTGATGTTAAGTGGCATAGTACTCTTTGCTCTACTTATTACTGAGTCGCTACGCAGGCGGGTGAAAGTATTCATAGCTAAGAACTTTTTTGCTAACAAATATGAATATCGAGATGAGTGGCTAAATTTAATAGAAAAAATTGAAACTACTAGCGGTGAAAATCACTATCAAATGGCAACGCAAATTATGATGTCAAAGGTTGACGCATTAGGCGGTGCCATTATTAAGCGAGTTACTAACCAAAACTATCAACAACAATACAGTCATGGTATTGATATCAATGAAAATATAGAAGAACAATTGATTAAAGTAGGGATTTTTTGCCAGAAACAAGGTTGGATAGTTGACGTAAATGAATATGAGCAATCACCCAATATTTATCCTGAGCTTTTATTAGATGTTGCTTGTTGCCGACAACAAAATATACAAATAATAGTGCCGGTATTTATTGGTAAGGCTTTTTATGGCTTATTTGTTTTGGCAAATGAAAGCAAAATAAAGCAGTTAAACTGGGAGGATAGAGATTTGTTATTTGCTGTTTCCAAGCAGTTAGGTAACTTTATTTCACTGTATGAAGCCACTGATAAATTAAGTGAATCAAAACAGTTTGATGCTTTTAATCGTATGTCAGCTTTTTTAGTGCATGATTTAAAAAATGTTCAGGCACAGTTAGCATTAATTACGACCAATGCAGAAAAGCATAGAAATAATCCAGAATTTGTTGACGATGTTTTCGAAACTGTTGAATCGGCAACTGAGCGGTTAGGCAAAGTATTATCTCAATTACGTAAAAAGCATGTGGAGCAGTCAACTAATCGGCAAGTCGAGTTATCTACAATTATTGAAAAAGTGGTTTTGCAATGTAATATTAAAAAGCCTGCTGTTAGTTTTGAACATCATGGTAATTGCAGTACTTTAATTGATCACGAATCTTTTCATTCAGTCATTCATCACCTTATTCAAAACGCTCAAGAAGCAACAGAGAAAGATGGCTGGGTGAAGGTGATTTTAGCTGAAAAAAAACGTACCATTAGCATTACTATTGAGGACAATGGTTGTGGAATGAGCGAAGAATTTATGAATACTCGACTGTTTAAGCCATTTGATACCACGAAAGGTAATGCTGGTATGGGGATAGGTGTATTTGAAGCAAAGCAATTTTTTGAAAGCATGGCCGGCGTTATAAAAGTTGAAAGCATACTAGGTCAAGGAACAAAATTTACCATTAATTTACCGACAGAAGTAAAGGGCTCAGATTGTTTCTGAACTCTATAATAAGGATTTCCCAATATGGAAAAGCTGTTAATCGTTGATGACGATAAAGGCATTCAAAAGCAATTAAAATGGAGCCTGTCTGATTACGATACTATTTTAGCTGGTGATCGTGAAAGCGCGGTAGCAGCAGTACGTAGACATGAGCCCAAAGTTATAACTTTAGATCTTGGATTGCCACCAGATGAAACCAATGCATCTGAAGGTTTAGCGGCATTACAAGAGATATTAGCAATAGCGCCACATACCAAAGTTATTGTTATTACCGGTAATGACGATAGAACCAACGCTTTAACAGCAATTGCAGCAGGCGCTTATGATTTTTATCAAAAGCCCGTTGATACAGAAGTCATTAACGTCATTGTGTCTCGCGCTTTTAGCGTCGCAGCTATTGAAGAAGAAAACCGTAAAATGCGCGCAGTTGCCGGTAGTGATATAGGTATTATTGGCAATAGCGAAAGTATTGACCGATTACGTATGATGGTTAAGCGCATCGCACCAACGGAAATTACCGCACTCTTATTAGGAGAGAGCGGCACAGGTAAAGAAGTCACAGCGAAAGCAGTACATTTAGCGAGTGATCGCAAAAAGAAGCCTTTTATTGCCATAAACTGTGCGTCAATTCCGGAAACTTTATTAGAGAGTGAGCTATTTGGCTTTGAGAAGGGCGCTTTTACTGGAGCACATCGTACGACGAAAGGGAAAATAGAGTGTGCAGAAGGTGGTACCTTATTTCTTGATGAAATTGGTGATATGCCCTATAGCTTGCAGGCAAAACTTTTACGTTTTCTACAAGAGAAGCGCATTGAGCGTTTAGGTGGTCGGCAAGAAATTGCGGTTGATGTTCGCGTGGTTTGTGCAACAAATCAAAATCTTGAAGAAATGGTCGCTGAGAAAACGTTTAGGGAAGATTTATTTTATCGGGTTAGCGAAATAACTTTAAACATTCCACCATTACGAGATCGTGACGAAGACGTTATTATTCTAGCGCAGTACTTTTTACAGCACTATGCTACCGAATATAAACGGAATGTTAAAAGCTTCTCAGAGGATGCGTTAAGTGCTATTAAAGAGCATCGTTGGCCTGGGAATATACGCGAGCTGCAGAATAAAGTTAAAAGCTCAGTGATAATGACTACAGGCAGACAAGTCACGGCGATTGATCTTGGCTTTTTTGATCACCAAGATAAGAGTTTTGAATTATCGCTGAATTTACGTACTGTTAGAGAGAAGGCTGAGTCTATTGCTATTCAAAAAGCGTATGCGCTAACTGATGGTAATATGTCAAAAACATCGGAATTGTTAGGTGTTACCCGGCCAACTCTTTACTCATTAATTGAGAAATATGAGCTAACTATTAATAACGATTAGTTTAGGCTAGTCGTGTAGAGTAACTAAAAAAACCGCTATACAGCGGTTTTTTTATGTTAATGAATTTGTTATTCATTATCTGTTGGTAAAGTGTCTGTATAGACTCGGCTTTTATGCTTTAACATTTTGTCGACATAACGCGCCATTTTTATTTTTTCTTTAATGCTTGTTTCTAGTATATCTTCAACTTCACGAAGCACATCTTTAATACTTTCGACTTTTTCTGCAGAATGAACCACTACTTGGCTAGGTTCATTACTTTCTAAGTGCTCGCCATTGAGTGAGCCCGTAAGCTCAACTTCCATTTCTTGAGCCACTTCATTGATGGCTTCAGTATTTATGTTTTCAAGTTCTTCTAAGAAGCCAAAAAGCAGTAATCTATCAACAAAAATGTTTATTTTTCTTGGCACGCCTAAGGTTTTTTCGTGAATAAGATCAAACGCTGCATCTGAGAACACATGCTCTTTATTACAGCCGGCCTGATGCAAGCGATGATTAATATATTCTTTTACTTCTTCATTCGATAATGGCTTTAAGTGGGCAGAGGCGATAATTCGCTGGCGAAACTGCTCCATATTGGGGGCCTGGATAATACCCTTTAACTCTTCTTGCCCAAGTAAAAAGCTTTGAATAAGCGGCTTATTGTCCAATTGAAAATTAGACAACATACGTAACTCTTCAACCGTTTCTGAGGGTAAGTTTTGCGCTTCATCAACAATTAATAGTGCTCGTTTACCTTGCTGGTGTAATTGCACTAGAAATTTTTCAATACCTTGTAGTAAGTCAGCCTTACTATCTCCGTTGACGGTAATATTAAATTCCGATACCACTAATTCCAGTAATTCTTGAGGGTTTAGCTTTGTCGTTACTAGCTGTGCAGCAACAATGCTGGCATCAGCAATGTTGTTAAGTAGATTACGAGCAATAGTGGTTTTTCCTGTACCTATTGGTCCAGTGACCACAATAAAGCCTTCGCCTTGGTCTAAGCCATATTGTAAATAAGATAGAGCACGTTGGTGATGGCTTGAAGCAAAAAAGAACCGTGGATCGGGGCTAAGCTGAAATGGCCTTTCTTTAAAGCCATAATAATTTTCGTACATACTGCTAGAAACCTTTGGTTATTTTGGCGCTTAATCGGCCTTCTTCATAATTGAGAGTATAATCGCTCGAACTTCTATCTAAATAGCTTAAGTCGATATTAAAAGATAAAGACGAGTTTAGTGATTTCTCGTAACCTATTTGATAACGACGGTATCTATCGAGTCTTTCTTGAACGGTGCTTATTTGTAAATTTGTATCTGTATACGATAACTGCAGATTGATATTCGAACGACCACTAACTTTGCGTTTTACACTAAAGCTTAAGAAGTTATTTTCATCTTCTATTCTTGTGTCTAAGTTTTCCCTATTTTCGTTACGAGCAATTAATGTGAAAGTCGTTCTTGGTAAAACCAATGTCGTATTCCAGCTTAGGTTTTTATTTAGGGAGAAAAAGTTATCTTCTGCCAGTTCAAAATCCGAAAGTGTTACAAGTTGATAATTGTCTGGGGCAATTGAAGTTCCGTCCTGAACGATACAGTCAGATACGCTATTGACATTTGTATTGGCTGGACACCAGAAACTTCCTAAAGAAATAGGGATAAAGTTATTACGAGTTAATGTTTGTACGCTTTCATTATAAGTAATAGTGTTGGTTAATCGTTTATTTTTATGTTGTAGATTTAAACCATAACTATCACCATAAAATCGCTCGGAATAGCTTACTTCAAGTTGAGTACGAGCTGAGGGCTCCCAATTAACCCGCGCATTTATATATTCTTCTTGTGTCTTGCCATCGAGGTTTAATTTGTTCCCTATAGGTTTATTGTATGAAGCATCGATATAGAGGCGTGGTGAAATTAGCCAGCGAATACCTGCGCCATAAGAGTTTGACTCTAATGAGCGATTTCCATTGTTGACATTACCTGAATTATCTTCATCATAATAACGAATAAATGGATTAACTCTATAATTAGTAATGAAGCCTATAACGGCTTCTGTTTCAACTATTTCACCTTCATTGCCGTTATTTTTGAGCTTACGATAGTTGTGCTGAATATCCCAAAAAACCGTTCGAGCAGCACGACCATTGCGTGTACTTAAGTTGCTAGTAACACTATTACGGTTGCCGATATTATCTTCTGTATTTGTTTCTTGATAAGTGGCAAGTGAGTTAATAATGAAATCGCTATTATTAACTAAGTATTCAAGGCCGCCATTGTATGTTTCTACCTGTACGGTATCCGCTGAAACTATATCTGCTAACGTATTTCTACTGCCATTTCGAGATTGGTTGCTAATATTGACATCACCAATTAAGGTGATGCCATTTGGCCATAATTGGTATCGAATATCGCTACTAACGGTGTGATAGTCATTATCAAGCTCGTGATCATGACTATAAAATGCATAAGTGCTCTCAGATGCAAAATTAAAATCTATTTGTTGTGCTTTGTAGGATGAGTCTATTAAAACGCCGGTTTGGCTAACTAAACTCGATTGTTCATTATCGCGCACTAAACCTACATTATCGGTGTAAGTTTCATCAATTTTTAAGCTGGGATCAAAATTCCAATCTCCAGCAATTGAGAGTTTAGAGCATAATAATGTAAGACAGAATACACTAACGCTAATTTGCTGCGCCGTATCCGTAGCCGTAATAGCCATACAAATCCTTATGAGATCTAATTGCTTTGTTTAGTACTAGTCCTATTGCTAAGTCTTCGTTAAGGTGCTCTGTTGCTGATTTAATGTCAGCAATTGCAGTCTTTGATTCTTCAACAACGATTATTGCTTGTCCCATCAAGTTCGCTAAGACTAATGTTTCAGTAACACCTATTAATGGTGGGCAGTCAAATATAACGATTCGATCAGGGTAACGGTTAGCTAATTCATTTGCTAACGCGGCCATTTTTTCACTGGCGAGTAATTCGTTAGATAAATGATGCGGTGTGCCAGCAGGAATTAGCTTTAATTTATCTATGTCGGTATTGTAAATAATATCAGCAACGCTTTCTGACTTACCTAATAAATATTCTATGAGACCTGGAGATTCCTCTACACCCAATTCACGTATTACACTAGGCCTTAAAACATCGGCGTCAATTAATAATACTGTTTTATCTTGCTCTAACGCGATGCTAAGTGCCAAATTTATTGCTACAAAGGTTTTGCCTTCATTTGGTTTAGCACTACTAACCATGATTAAATTGCTGTTATCTAGCGTTTTAGCTCCACTACCAAAGGCATTCTTTAGTAACTTGCGCTTTATTTGGCGAAATTCATCTTTGATACTCTTTCGCGTACCATTGTCAATTAGATAGCCACGCTCTTCTAAACTATCTTTATCAAGTGTTAAACAAGCCTTTTTATCGGTATTGCTAGCGATATTTGGTGTTTCCACTGCTGGAAGTTTTTGCTCTATCTCTACTTTCGCTGAATCAGGTTTACTTTCCTTAGCTTGTTGCTTCGCCAGCGCTTTTTCAATAATGCTCATAACTTATAAAACTCCTCTGATCGGCGCTTTTATTGTCTCTGGAGAAATTGCATAGACAATAAACAATACCAGTAACAACATTAAAACAATATTAGAGGCGATGAAAATCAACGTTTTACGTTTATGCCATTGCTGTAACCCTAAGTTTTCCGATGCCGAAACAATACCAAATACTGGAATACCTGTAGCTTTAGAAACTTGACTACTTGAGGTGACAACAGGATTGATCTGACTAAATAGTAACGATAAACCAATACCGACTCCAAACCCCACGACAGTGGCGGCCAATAAAAACAGAATTCTCTTCGGGCCCGCTGGTTCTGTTGGCGCGCGAGGAGGATCTATAACTCTAAATTGAATAGGATTTGTTGACTCATCTGCTTGCTGAGCTAATTGTGCCGTTTCTTTTCGGTTTAGGAGTTCTTCATATTTGTCTTTGGTGATGTCATAGCCACGATTTAATGATGTTAACTCTGCTTCTATTTCAGGTAAAATGTGAATTTTACTTTCTAATTCTTTTACCTGCTCTCGGTAATCTTCTGCCCGAACATTGGTTGAGGCTACTTGGTTTTCAAGTTGGTTAACTTGAATTTGTAATTGCTGAATAACAGGGTTTTGACTGGTAGATAGACTATTACTATCTCCATTACTTGTTGCATTTAAATACTCATCGATTTCCTTTGTTCTTTGAGTATTTAAATGGGCTAGTCGACGCTGCACTTCTTTTACATCAGGATGTTTTTCGGTATACCTTAATTGTAATGAGTCTAAAGTTGCTTCCAATTCAGCAATGCGTTCGTCATATGTTGTTTGAATGCTATTAGAGTTTTTAATCTTGTTTTGTGGATTATTAATCGTTGCAGGTGACGCATTTAATTGGGCTCGCGCTGACTTTAATTGCGTTTCTTGCTCACGCAGGCTTAATTCAACAACCTTAAGCTGCTCTTTGACAACGTTAAGTTTTTGATAGTAACCACCGTATTGATCTGGTAGAACATCACTGTATTTTTGTTTGAAATCGGTAAGACGTGATTCCGCGGCCAATAAGCGATTTTCATAATCTTTGATTTGAGTATCTAGAAATTTTTGAGCAGAATCAGAGTCGCTACGATTTTCACCTAAAGTGTTTTCAATGAATACAGTTAAGGCCGAATTTACAACATTTTTTGCAGTTTCCGGATCTTTATTCTTATAGGTTATTGTAAAAATGTTTTCTTTACGCCCACCTGTTTTTCTAATAATGATATCGGTTCGTAGATCTTCTATGAGTTCTTCATAATCTTCAGGTGTTGCTGCTTGGACATCAAGATCGGTCATACGGGTAATACGTTCTAGATTTGGTCGGCTCAAAAGCGTTTTAATCATTAAACGAATTTGTACCTCCGGGTTTGTTTCGACGGTTAAACCTTTTAGAAGGGGCCCAAGAATCGACTGTGTGTCAGCATAAACACGTGCCTCTGATTCATAAACATTATCTAATTGTGAAACAAACACCCAAGCTAAAGGACAAATTAACCAGGTTGATACTATGATAAAGCGTCGCTTTATCCATATGCCCTTAAGGTAATCTAAAACTTCTTCAATAATTTCTTGCATTCCCGACCTCTAAAACAGGTAACTAAACTTAACTAAACTTAAAACCATGTTTCAGGTATAACGATAATATCGCCGGGCAATACATCGACATTTGCCGAGATTTCGCCATTCTTAATTAAATCTTCAATAAAAATATCATATTGCTTTTGTTGTCCGTTTTCGACACGAACCAATACGGCACCATTGCCATTAGCAAACTCTGTTAAACCGCCGACACGAATCATCACGTCTAATAATGTCATGTGTTGGGTATAGTTTATTGCTTGTGGCTCAGTTGCCTCTCCAATAACACGTATTTGTTCGCTAAAAGGACCTACAAAACTGTTAACAGTTACCGTTACCACAGGATCACGCAAATAAGTTGCTAGTATTCCTTCTATTGAACGTGCCAGTTCAGTTGGTGTTTTTCCTGAAACAGGAATGTCTTCAACTAATGAAGTTGTGATCATACCATCTGGTCGCACAATAAAGGTGCCCGAAACTTCAGGATTACGCCAAACAAAAATATTAACAACATCACCGGCACCAATAAGGTACTTATACGATGAAACATCAACCGTATTAGATTGATGCAATGTAGCAGGAGGTAATGTAGGTGAACTACAACCTGTTATTATGTAACTTAGTGTGAAAAATAAAATTGCTTTTATTGTATTAGTCATACGTTTTTCCATGGTATCAACCTTCTTATTTACAACTGTTTTTGGTGTAAGCTATCAGATTGTATTTGATTTTTACTAATGATGCACATTATTTAATTTCTGTAAATAGTTTGTTATTAGGCTATTTTAAATAACCTCTTGTTTACATTTATCCGTGAATCAATTCTAATATACAACTTATTTATAAAAACTATATGTCGCTGGTTTATTTTCTCATCGAAAGGAATTTCTTGACCTTATGTCTAGCCCTAAATTTCGTGACTTGTCTGCCGGAAGTAAGTCTCTGGTTTTAATCGAGTTTATTTGCTTTGCGGGAGCACTATTACTTAGTGTTTATCTAAATAGTATTTTTCAGTTGGTTTCGCACCAAGTGTCGCAAATAGCAATTAATGTTGTTTTTATACATGCTATTGTTTTTGCTCTGGTTGTCCAGTTGTCGTCATTAGCTATGGGGCTTTATAACTCTAAATTAAGGGAAAGTTTTCGTGGTGTTGTAAGGCGCTTATTGGTTTCTGTCGCTATTGGCTTTTTTATAGCGTCTTTAATTAACCCTTTTTATGGACAGGGGGCATTAGCAATAGAGTTACTAGCAATATCATCATTAATGAGTTTAATTTTTGCTAGTGGGGTTAGATACTTAACATTACAAATTGACTTCTTTGGTTTTAATAAGCGTAATGTACTTGTATTAGGAGCAGGTGAGCGTGCTTCAATTATCGAGAAGCGAATGCGACGAGATGTTGATCGACAAGGTTTTTTCATGCATGGCTTTGTCATCATGAATGGCGATGCAGAAAACGGTATTATCAATGAGAATAGAATTACTCTTGACGGTTCATTGGTTAATTATGCCTTAGAACATGAAATTGATGAAATTGTTGTAGCAAATGATGAACGCCGAGATAATTTGCCTGTAGATGAGCTTTTTGCATGTAAAATTCGCGGTGTAGAAGTTACAGAAATATTAGACTTTATTGAGCGTGAGACAGGACAAATAGCTGTTAACTTAATTTATCCAAGTTGGGTTATATATTCAAATGGCTTTGCTTCTGCGAATCATCTTCGCAATACACTAGATTGGATTTTTAATGCCAGTATGGCATTTGTTTTATTACTTCTTACTTGGCCTGTTATGCTGATTACAGCAATTTTAATTAAGCTTGATGAAGGAATGAAAGCACCAATTTTTTATTTTCAGGAGCGTGTCGGTTTAGATGGGCAGGCTTTTAATATCATTAAATTTAGAAGCATGCGCATAGATGCAGAGAAAAATGGTGCACAAATGGCCTCTGAAAATGATGATAGAACCACAAAAATTGGTAAATTCATTCGTAAATACCGTGTCGATGAATTGCCTCAAATATATAATGTTATGCGCGGTGATATGGGCTTTGTAGGTCCTCGCCCTGAGCGTCCTGAATTTGTTCAGCAACTTATAAAAAACATTCCTTATTATAATGAAAGGCATAATGTTAAACCTGGGCTGACCGGTTGGGCTCAGCTTAAATACCCATATGGCGCAACTCAAGAAGATTCATTAGAAAAATTAAAATATGATTTGTACTACATTAAGCATCGTAGTTTTATGTTGGATTTACTGATCTTAATTCGTACTGTGGAAATTGTATTGTTTGGTAAAGGTAGATAACCGAACGTTTTAATTGACCAAGCAAGAAAAGGACATGCTTTGAAAGTTTTACATGTATTAGAGTACTCAAGACCAAATATTAGCGGTTATTCATTGCGATCTGATGCAATTATTCGTCATCAACGTGAAATTGGGCTTGAAACTGCACAATTGACAAGTCAACGTTACCAAGAATTTAAAAATCTAGAGGAAGATGTTGACGGTGTTCTCTATCAGCGAACCGAGCGCTCTAATTCATTTTTGAGCCGAATACCTGTTATCGGCTATTTTGAACATATTAACCATTTAGCTAAGCGCATAGAAAAAGCTGTTATAGCCGATACTCCAAACATCATCCAAACTCATTCTCCCATGTTCAATGCGTTAGCCGCCATTAAAGTTGGCAGGAAATACAATATTCCCGTGTGTTATGAGGTTCGAGCCCTATGGGAAGATGCGGCGGTTGATACTGGTAAAACAAAAGAAGGCAGTATTAAATACCGAATAATTAAAGCTATTGAGCAAAGCGCATTTGAAAAAGCAGATGCGGTAAGTTGTATTTGCCAAGGGCTAAAAAATGATTTGATTAAGCGTGGCATTCCAGAAAATAAATTATATGTGACACCTAATGCGGTTGATATAGCTAATTTTCAACCTTCAACTTCGCGAGATACAGAGCTTGAACAATCATTGAACTTAGCTGGGAAGAAAGTTTTGGCATTTGTTGGAACGTTCTTCAAATACGAAGGCTTAGCTTATGCCATTTCGGCAATGCAAAAAATTGCTAAACAACGTAGCGATATTCATTTGTTATTGGTTGGTGCTGGGAATGAGCTTGAGAATTTAAAGACGCAGGTCGTTCAATCTGGTTTGGAAAGTGTGGTGACTTTTGTGGGCCGCGTGCCATTTGAAGAGGTTAGTCGGTATTATAGTTTAGCAGATTTGATGGTTTTTCCACGTGAAAGTATTAGGCTAACAGAGTTAGTTACACCACTAAAACCGTTAGAATCTATGGCCCAATTTAAGCCCGTACTTGCCTCGGATATAGGCGGCCATCGAGAGCTCATTAATGACAATAGTACTGGCTTTTTGTTTGCTGCTGATAGTGCCGATGCTATGGCTGATAAAATTTTGACTATTATTGATGATGATGAGTTACTTCAACAAGTAAGTGAGGCAGGGCTGAATTTTGTACGTGAAGAACGCAACTGGTTAAATACTGCAAAACAATATCTGCCTGTTTATCAGCGATTAAGTAGGTAGCTTAATGAATAAGTCTAAAAGCTTGTTGGTTATTACAAACCTCTATCCTGTGCCTTGGGCACCTAATAGAGCGAGTTTTAATAAGCAACAGTTTGACTTAATTGCAGAATCTATGCCGGTTAACATCATTGTTTTAGTTGCTTGGAAGGAGTGGCTGAGTAATCGCGTAGATTGTAAGTCTACTGAAAAAATAAAGTATTGCCCTTATTTTTATTTACCTAAATTTGCACGAAGGTTAGTGCCAATTTTTCAGTTTATTTCTTTATTTTTTTGTCTGCCATGGATTAGAAAAAAACAGCCAAGGGCGGTGCTTGCTTCTTGGGGCTTTCCTGATGCAGTTGCGGTTGCAATGCTTAATTCAATTCTGAAATTACCTTTCTTTGTCAAAGTTCATGGTACGGATGTAAATGAAAATAGCAGGTATCATGCACGAGGTAAGTTAATGAAAAAATGGCTGAATAAAGCCGCTACGATTTTTTGTGCAAGCCAGGCTTTAGCTGAAAGTTTAGCTAAAGTTGGCGTTGAAAAAAAACGTTTGAAAGTTAATTACAATGGTGTAAATCCTAGTATTTTTTATCCAGTTAAAAAGTCGTGTCAAAGTAAGTACTTTGTTTTCGTTGGTAGCCTTATTAAAACAAAAGGCTGTAACGAGTTATTAGCGGCTTTTATTGCATTACTAAAAACACAGCCAGAATGTAAACTAGACATTATAGGCGAAGGTCCATTAAAACAGCTGCTTGAAGAAGAAATTGGCAAAAATAATGTTAATAAAAGCGTGCGATTATTGGGGTCATTACCTCTAGTTGAAGTGGCAGCTGCCATTAGAGAAGCAAATGTTTTAGTGCTACCAAGTTACCGAGAAGGCGTACCAAATGTTTTACTGGAATCGTTTGCAAGTGGCACCCCGGTCATCGCGACAGAGGTTGGTGGCATACCTGAAGTTATTAATAGCGACGTAGGGCTTACGATTCCTGTGAAAAATGAGCAAGCATTGACTTCTGCCATGGAAAGCGCACTTGCGAAAGTGTGGTCGACAGAAGAAATACTAACTCATGCAAGCCAATTTGACTGGCAAAAGAATGTTAGTTTTGTACTAAAAGAATTAGGTGATGAATGAAATTCTTGATAAGTGACGTGAAGCAAAAGCGGCGTGTCTTTAACTCTGAAGGTTATCAAGTGTCAATGATGCGCACTTTATTGAGCGATGGAACTTCAGCTAATATGCTATATCGTGTCACCAGTTGGTTTATGAAATATCGATTAGCGCCTTTAGCCATAGTAACTATTTGGTTAAACCGATTAATCAACGGCTGCATGATAGGTGCGAGTGCTAAATTTGGCGAAGGCTTAGTAATTATGCATCCTGTAGGGGTTGTGGTTAATTCGAAAGTAACTGGCGGTAGAAATATCGTTGTTGAAAGTGGTGTCGTAATTGGCGATGAAAAAGGCCATGCGCCAATATTAGGTAATGATATATTTATTGGTGCTGGCGCAAAAATTATTGGTGGTATTACAATAGGTGACAGGGTGAAAATAGGGGCGAATGCGGTGGTAGTAAAAGACGTACCAAGTGATGTTACTGTGGTAGGTATCCCAGCGAAAATTATTAAAAGAGGTGCGCAATAATGCTGTTACTATTTTGGCTATCTGTTGTGGCACTGCTGTATTCTTATTTTATATTTCCGCTAATTTTACGAATCTTTGTTACACCAAAGCCTGTATCAAGAGTACAGCCTGAAAATCTTCCTTCGGTTGATATCATAATTGCCGCATATAATGAAGAGGCTTGTATAAAGGCAAGAATTGAAAATGCTTTATCACAAGACTATGCAGGTGAATTGCAAATTCTCGTTGCTTCAGATGGCAGCCAAGATAGCACAGGCCAGATCATAGACTCCTTTGAAGATATTCGAGTTAAAGCATTTAATTTTGAAGTCAATCGGGGAAAAATATCTGTATTAAACGATCTAGTAGCTAAATCTACGGCAGATTTATTGGTTTTTACTGATGCTAATACAGACTTTAACTCTGATGCTGTAACCATACTTGTGGAAAGTTTCAGTGGCAATGTAGGGGCGGTTTCAGGGGAGTTAATCTTAGAAACGGAAGATGGTAATCAGAATCTAGATGGGCTTTACTGGCGATATGAACAATTTTTGAAAAAATGCGAGTCAGAACTAGGTAGTTTATTAGGCGCTAATGGGGCTATTTATGCATTAAAGCGAGAACTATATTTGCCATTACCTACAGATACTATTGTCGATGATTTTTGTATCGTGATGAATGTGAAAAAGCAAGGTTTTGACGTGCTTTATAATGACCAAGCGATTGCTAAAGAAGAAGTAGCTCCGTCACTTGAAGATGAAGTAGGACGACGTATACGGATAGGTGTAGGAAATTATAAAGCGTTTTTTGCTAACCTATGGGCATTATCACCTAGCCAAGGATTGTTGAGTTGGTGCTTTTGGTCACATAAAGTATTACGTTGGTTTGCACCACACCTGCTACTTTTAGCTTTAATAAGTAATGCAATGTTATTAGATATAGGTTTTTTTAGGTTAACTTTTATTGCACAAGTTCTATTTTATGCCATTGCATGGCATGGTCAGAAAAAAATTCATAAAGGACAAAAAGTACGAGGCATTGTTGCCATTGTAAGTTTTTTTGTATCTATGAACGTTGCTTTAGGGCAAGGGTTTGTTCGTTTTTGTAAAGGTCACAAAAGCGGTGGATGGAAACGCACGGCTCGCGGAGGAGAAGCGAAGTAATGATGACATTTTTCATAGTATTGGCCATTGTATTTATAGGTTTGTTTTGGCAAGTTCTCAAATTTAAAAACATGGATGTTTGGTTTTTCTCTTACATTAAACAAATTTTTAGCCGACCTAAAGTGAATGGCCCTGTTCATGTAATGTTTTGTTTTGTTGATCACTATGAGCCGCAATGGAGAAATGATGATATTGAGGTCGAAAGAGCGCGTGTAGATCGCTGGTGTAAAGATTACCCCTTAATGGCCAGTCAACATAAGGATGCCGATGGGCACATGCCAAAACACTGCTTTTTTTATCCTGAAGAAGAATATCGCCATGAACACTTAGCTAAGTTATCCGATTTGTGCTACCACGGATATGGCGAGATAGAAATCCACCTACACCACGATAATGACACTGCTGAAAACTTCAGTACAGTTATGACTGATTTCGCGCATAAACTGCATTATGAACATGGTGCTTTACCAAAGCATCCGGAAACAGGGCAAATAATGTATGCATTTATTCATGGTAATTGGGCACTCGATAACTCTCTGCCAAATGGGCACATGTGTGGTATTGATAATGAGCTGGCATTGCTGAAAAAAACAGGTTGTTATGTTGATATGACTTTACCTTCAGCACCAAGCCCTGCGCAAACACGTAAAGTAAATTCTATCTATTATGCCACCGGTGTTGATGGTAAATGCAAAAGTCATGATACTGGCATAGACGTAGAAGTTGGGAAAAAAGCGTCTGGCGATTTAATGTTAATACAAGGACCACTTGGTATTAATTTAAAATGGAGAACTGCTAAGGGTTTGCCACATATTGAGAATTCGGATGTAAGAAAGGCGATGCCACCGATGAAAACTCGTATAGATCAGTGGGTGAATTCTCATATCCATGTAAAAGGAAAACCTGAATGGATTTTTATTAAAATTCATACCCATGGCACGCAAGAAGGTGACATGGAAACACTGCTCGGGCAACCTAGGCATGACATGCACAGTTACTTAGAAACTAAATATAATGATGGTGAAAACTACATATTACATTATGTTTCAGCGCGTGAAATGTATAATATTGTAAAGGCTGCAGAAAATAATGAAATTGGTGATCCCAATCAATATCGAGATTATATACTTGCTAAGCCAGAGTTTATGAGACTATAAACTATGTATCATCGTTTCCAAGAACTATTAAGCAAATTGTTATTGTATACCAAGGTAACAGAGCAACTTTGGAAACGATTACCGGGCGGGCTATATGTTTTTAACTATCATAGAGTCGGTGTTGCAGAAGCGAGCGACTATGACCATGCCATTTTCTCTTGTACTAGCGAAGCATTTGATGAGCATGTATCCCAGTTAAAGAAAAATTTTACAATTATTAATTGTGCCGAGTTAGCTACATTGCTTGAATTAGGTACATTAACTAATAAGCGATACGCTATCATTACTTTTGATGACGGCTATATTGACAACTACACGAATGCTTTCCCGATTTTAAAAAAGCATAATGTTTCAGGCAGTTTTTATATTGCTACAGATTTTGTTGATTCAAACCATATTCCCTGGTGGGACGAAATTGCTTTCATTTTAAGAAATTCATGCGGTCAAACATATCAGTTGCCATCATCGAACTCTACTTTCGTGCTTGATAAAAAAAGCATTAATCAAACAATACGAAAAATCATGAATGCTGCAAAGTTATTGCGCAATTATAGTATTTTGGAGGTGCTCGAAGATATCAGAGCTACGTTCCCTAAAGCGGTAGAGAAATTACAGCTATCTGAGCCCCAGCTATTTATGGATTGGTCGCAAATTAATGAAATGGCCACTTCCGGTATGGAAATTGGCTCTCATACGCTCAGCCATCGTATTTTATCTCAGTTGAGTAAAGAAGAGCAAAAGCAAGAAATTTACAATTCAAAAGTATTAATAGAGAAAGTGCTTTCTAGAGAAGTCATTTCCATCGCCTATCCTGTTGGCCGGTATCACTGTTATAACCAAACTTCCTTTGAGCAAGTTAAAGCTGCAAACTATTTAATTGGTTTTAATAATGAACCAGGCTCGCATCGCTCTATTCATAACCCATTTGATATTAATCGCTATTGCGTCGCTAGAAATGATCTAAATTACCTTAAATTTGAGTGCTGTTTTAAATGAGAGAGTCTTCGCCATCCGTTATTGTGCTATCCGCAGGCCCAAACGGTTTAGGGGCAGTTAGAAGCTTAACAAAAGAAAGAGTTGTAGTAGATATTATTACGGCTAGTAGCCAAGAGCCAGTGATGAGCTCAAGGTTACCACGTAAAAAAGTAGTATTAGAAAAAGCGTTTGATGAGAATGAGCTTTTATCTTTGCTTCTTTCATGGCCAATTTCGCAACAAGTATTAATTCCAACTTCCGATTGGTATGTAGATTTCCTTGTTGCAAATCAAGATACATTGCGAGAAAAATTTAAGTTTGTTTTGCCTAAAGGTGAATTGTCGAGTCAATTTATTGATAAACGAGCAGAAGTTGAATTAGTTAAAGAGTTCGTGGATCTACCTAGCTCTATTACTCAATTACCAGATTCAGCAGAAGAGTTATTAGATATGATTGCGCTACCAATCATAATTAAACCTCGGTCAAATGAAATGAATCGTATTGGTCAGAAAAACATTCTTATTTATACCATTGAACAATTGGCCGATTTTTATCGACAGTTCGGTAGTATAGTAGATTACTGCATTGCCCAAGAAGTGATTGCTGGAAATGATGATAATTTATGGGTTTGTAATTGTGTTTTTGACCTTAAAGGAAAATTGGTTAATGCTTTTACTTTTCAAAGACTACAGTTAACTCCTCCTCATTTTGGTGTTACTTGTTATGCTGAGAGTAAAGAGAACTCAGAGGTATTGGCACAGGTAGAACGCTTGGGGTTAGGTCTAGGCTATGTAGGTCCAGCTATGGTCGAATTTAAAGTTGATGATCGAGATGGGAAATATAAATATATTGAAGTAAACCCAAGGCTAGGTTTATGTAACTACTTTGATACAAGTTGCGATAAAAATAATGTTTATGCAACTTATTGTGTCGCTACTGGAAAGCCATTTATAGAGCAGAAGCAAAAAACGGCTCGAATGTTTTTAAGTTTCTACGAAGATCTATATTCTCGTTATCGGGACGGTCAGAAAACGCCACAAATTTTCTCAACATATTTAAGTAATGCATTTAAATATCATACTTTTATGTATTTTGCATGGCGAGATCCTTGGCCTGCATTTGTCATTGGTTTTCGTCAATGGAAACGTACCTTAAGGTCAATCATTAATAAATTTTCCAAGAAGTCGAAATAATATGAATGGATTCAAAGTAATTCAACAACCTTTAGTCGCGGAACCAGAAAGTTCTAATGATAATACTATTATTGGCAACTATAACTATCAGTTAAATTCAGGTGACTGCTACACACGCACTTTGGCTGATGGTAGCTTATTTATTTTTGACGGCTATATTTTTCCTGAAAGTTTGGAAAGCCTTTCCAATGCTGTAGCATTGGGAGATTTTACGATTTTAGACAGGCTAGAAGGGCACTTTTCAGGCGTATACATTTCTGAAAAAGGGGTGCTGGCGTTTAATGACCGTTTTGGCGGAAAAACCATATATTGGCAAAACTACCAGAAACAATTAATTTTATGTTCTCGAAGTCACCTTATGCCGCTTTATGAGCTTGATGTTTGCTCTAAAAGTGCATCAGAACTTGTAGAGTATCGTTGGACCTCAAATGACAGAACGCTGCTTAGTAATATACAGCAATTAAAAACACACCATCTTGCTCATTTTTATGACAACCATAAAGTTAAACAAAAGAACTATTGGTCGCTTCCCAAAATTAAGATGGATAATGTTGCTGATATTGAAAAAATAACGGCAACCAAAAATGGTTTAGTAAATTGTTTAAAAGAAGCAAGAAAGCGTTATAGCAAAGTAGCGGTGTTTTTAAGTGGAGGTGTTGACTCGTCAATTTTAGCTGCATTAAGTAAAGATATTTTTGAGGATTGCTATTTAGTAACACCAGTATTTAAAGGGGAGGAGAATCCCGAACTTGATAATGCAAAAGCATTTGCTAAGACACTTAATTTACCTCTTCACCTAGTGGAAGTTGACCCTTTAAAGCTAGAAAAAGACCTAAAAACTTTAATTGAGCTAAAGCGTGAACCGTTAAGGCATTATAGTTCGCTTGCTATGATGGCCATGGTGGCGGCAATTCCAAAGGAATATCAAGCAATAGTCTATGGCGAGGCCGCAGATACTCTTTTTGGTTCTAATGGCATTAAACGCGTCTTGACTCATGCAAAATGGAAAAAGCAAGTAAAGTTCTTACCGAAAATTGTTTTGTCACTGCTCAAATACATTGCACCAGGGCGTGCTAATGTTTTGTTAAAACTAAAGCGCTTGTCAATGAAGGAACTTGTGCTTGCGTCGATGAAAATTAAATATACATCAAAGCAGCAAGAGCTTTTAGATGAGCTGTTAGGGCAACCACTAGATTCAGATGTTATGTGGGACTTCAAAACTCAAAGTATTTCAAGCACAGAATTAAGATATGCTACACAAGATCGAATATTATCTTGTGATGCAGGGACTCATTTTCAAGAAGCTGAGCTGATAGCACAAATTTACGACAAGCATATTATTTCTCCATTTCTAACGCCAGAAGTTGTCGACGTAGCAATAACTTTATCCCCACAACAATACTTTGGCAGTGATTATGTTAAGCCGATTTTACGGGAGCTAGCGTGTGAGTTCTTTAATCGAGATTTAATATACCAACAGAAACATGGATTTCCCGTCCCATTTGTTTCATGGCTTAAAGGTCCATTAGCTCATTTAGTAACGAGTGTCGAAACCGAAGATAGTTTTTTTGACGGCAGAGTATTCCAAAACCTAATTGTTGAAGATAATTATGAAGTGATTTGGTTAGCGATAAACTGGCAATTGCTTCGCTACATATTTGCTAAACAGCATACGTTAGAGAATAAGTTTTAATTGTTAATCAATCTTTTAGTGACAATAAATTTGGGGCTTGTCAGTGAGCATGGATGTTTAGTTGTGAAAAATGCGGTATCGAGCTTAGATGAAATAGATTTTTATGAAAGATTTTGATGTTGTTGAAATCACAAGTACTGAGCACTTCGCGGCATTTTCTGCTGATTGGGAAGCGTTTCGTCAACAATACACCGAAGGTAATATATGTTTAAGTCATGCTTGGTTACTAACATGGTGTGAACTCTATTTAACAGCTCAAGATCAACTCTCCATTTATTGTTATTTTAAAGATCAAACTTTAGTTGGTATCTTTCCCGTCTATAAGAAAAAAATATTGGCAGGTTACCAGTTACGTTTTCTTGGCGGAGGCGAAAAAGAAGCAGAAGAAATTTGTAGCGAATTTCAAGACTTTATTTTAGTCCCTCAATATAAAGATTACTTATTTAGCTTGTTTTTAGAGAAAGTGGATGCCATGCCAGATCTGGTATCACTAGCTTTTGAAAATGTTTTATCAACTAGCCTAGTTGCGAAATGGTATCAATGTTTAAATAACAAGGCTTTTTGTAATAAGTGGCAAATAACAAAAGTGTCGCTAGGAAACAGGTTTATTATTCCAGTATTATCGGATGATAGTCACCAAGCACTGGCTTTGAAGAGTAAGAGCAGTCAGCGCCAAGCTAGAAAATATATCTCGAATACAGAATGTAAAGTTCGTCAGCCAGAAAATGAACAACAAGTCGTTGAACATTTAAAAATGCTTAGCAAATTGCACAATAAGCATTGGCAAAGTCGAGGTAAAACTGGAGCGTTTGAAAATGATAAGTTTAGTGAGTTTCACCACAAAATAGCGTTAGATTTGTTCAAACTAAAGCAACTTGTCCTATTTAGTATTGAGCATCAAGAAGAAGTGATTGCAATTTTCTATGGCGCGAAAGATCGTAAAGTATTGCAGTATTACCAAAGTGGAATTGCAAATTGCCAGCAAATACCTTCAGTAGGGGTGGCTATGCATGTAGAGGCTTTAAGAATTGCGAGAACTCATCAGCTGGCAATGTATGATCTTATGAAAGGGGGTGGTAATAGCTATAAAAAGCGATTAACACGCTCTGATCACCCAGTAACGAACTTAGTGGCTTTTAAACGATATTACACTTGGCTACCATATATTTGGAAAGTTCAGTCGAAATGTCAGCGTATTTTCAAGTTTTTTAAATAAAGTAAACGTCTAATTAACATTATAAAATTGTTAAGTAATTAGGTACAATATTGTGACAAAATCAAAGGATTCGATCAGTTTAGAATGAAAGATAAATTAGCGAAGATAAAACAAATTTGGCAAATGATACGCACGATGCCAAGGGTTGAGATTAATTTAATGAGGGAAGCCTGTGAGGGAAATGACCCATTCTATGAACGTATCACAGATGAATTGTATCGCGAGGTTAATGGACGCCATCCTAAGCTGCCTATTATTCGCAAAAAAGTTTATGGCGTTGCGTTGTACCAGCTTGGCAAAGAAGCTGACAATTACTTAAAAGCTGTTGAGAGTTCGGCACGACGAAATTTTAAAAAGGCAGTGCGCAATGGTTACACGTTTCGACGTATAAATTTTAATGAGCACCTGGATGATATCTGGGATATAAGACGTTCAGCAAAAGTTCGTCAAGGTGAGATGCCAGAAGATTTTGTCACTAAACGCCCTGTGGAAGTTTGTGTTCCGCAAAGTAACTCTAAAACGCATGATTACCCTTATTTCGGAATTTTTAATAGTGATAATAAATTAGTCGCATATGCTGGTTGTATTGTCGCTGGCGAGTTAATCGAAGTAGAACATATTTATGGTCATAGTGAGTTTCAAACGGATGGTATTGTGCCTATGTTGTATATTTCCATTGCTGGTTATGCCATTACAGAGTTTCCACAGATAAAATGCTATGGCTACGGCACATTTTTAGGGGCGAGTGATACGATGAAGCGCTTTAAGAAAAAGTTTAAATTCTTGCCACATAAAGTCACTTGGAAGTTAGCCAGCAGATAATAGGGAAGCCATGTGCGTGTATTACATGTAGTAAGCAGTTTAAATGTAGGTGGTGCTGAGCGTTTTGTTATTGACTTAGCGCGACAACAGAAAAAAGCCCTGTCATTAGATGTTGGAGTGATATCTATGGGGAAAGCTGGTGAGCCTTTAGAAAATGAAATCAAGACTGCAAATATCTCACTATTTTTTGCTATAAGCATTAGAGATATTCGTAAAGTCATTAAGCACTACGACGTGATCCATATTCAAAGTAGTCATTGTTTACTTAGAGTTATGTTGGCCTCCTTAGGTTTGCCGATTAAACTGGTTTACACGCGCCACAATGAAGTGGTACATCAAGGTCTTAAATGGCAAGGAATATATTTTCTTGCCAATTTGTTACTCAATAAAATGCTTTTTGTTGCAGAAAAAGCTAAAAGCAATTATTTAAATAAATATCCTCAATACAAGTCTAAAGCTCAAACTATCTTAAATGGTGTGCTACCCATTGAAAAAAATATAGAGCGAACGTCGGTATTTAGGCTCGGTCATGTTGGCCGTTTTGTGCCACTAAAGTCACAGCATGTATTAATTAAAGCGGTTGCTGAGTTACCTATTGAAATTCAACCCAATATCGAAATTTCTTTTTTCGGTACGGGAGAGTTAATGGGGAAAAATCAAGCTATGGCAAAGTCACTTATTCCTAATACAAAAACTATATTTCATGGATTTGAAACTAATCGCGATGTTATTTATCAGTCATTTGATGCCTTAATAGTAACATCTGAAACTGAAGGATTGTCGTTAGCAATATTAGAGGCATTTGCAAGCGGCACTCCTGTTATTGCTTCAAATGTTGGTGGCAACCCTGAATTAGTTAAAGATAAAGAGAATGGCTTTTTATACGAATACGCGGATGCCAAAGCACTTGCAAAAGCCATTGAGAAGCTAATGGATGAGACAACTTATAAGGTATTCTCTGAGAAATCTCGTCAGCGCTATTTTGATGAATTTTCTATGGAAATATGTGCCTTAGAATATTTAAAGAGCTATCAGTAATTTATGAGAACAATTTTTCAAGCCTCGCTCGCTGCAATTAATTTGTATAGTGAGTATTTTCTCGGTTTATTAGTCTCTATTATTATCGCTAGAAATCTTTCTACAGAAGAATACGGCATATACTCAAGTGCCATATGGTTAGCTGGCTTAGTAACAATAGCAATTAATGCCGGTTTATCTATTACGGTGACCAAGTTTGTTGCCGAATTTAAAAAAAACAACCAGCAACAGCTAAGTAATTTACTTGCCTTTATTCGAAAGGTCTTGGTTAAACGCATTATTTTTGTTGTAGCTGTCTTTCTTTTGCTAATATTTTTTGATGTTAGTGCGGTTACTGTGCCTGTTTGGCTCATATTGGCGTTATTAGTGTGTGCGGTATTTAAGGCCACATATATTTATCAAATATCTATATTTAAGGGCTTACAGCGCTTTGATGTGCTGGCTAAAACTAGCATGATAGCTAACCCAATCAATCTATTGAGTGTTGCTTTATTCGCCTACTTTTCGCCATCAATTGAAGGTTTTTTAGTTGCTTATTGTATTGCATGTTTAGCATTCGCATTGAGCATTTTATCGTTTAAAAAACAAATGCCTCAAGGTTGCACTGATGCTCTTTTAATTGACGAAGATAAACAGCGCGTCATAGGGCAAATATATGCTGCATCTGTCATTATTTTTTTTGGCGCTTTAATTTTTAGACAAAGCCAAATTTTGGTATTGGAAGGTAGTGGCCTGTTCTCTGAAGCAGGATATTTTAATATAGCTTACATTTTAGCAACATCAGCAGTTACTTTAATTCCAGGTATCTACCAAGAGGTTTTGTTACCTAAAATAACTCAAGCGGTTGGTAATAATGGGCTAAGAAGTAATGTACTGCAAGCTCAGCGCTATTTAACTATTTTATGCCTATTAGTTTTAGTACCTGTACTAATGTATGCTGATGTTGTCATTGATATTTTATATGGTGAAAGATACCAAGAAGCTGTTTTTGCTTTGCAAGTGCTAATAATACTTAGGGTAGTAGTTGTTATCAATGATGGGGCAAACCTAACTTTAATTAGCCATGACCGTCAAAGAATTATGGCGAAAGTAAACTTTTTTCTATTCTTAATTGCCGCTGTATTGAGTTATTTAATTACACCGCAATATGGCGTTGAAGGTGCATTAGTCGTTTATGGCATTTTAATCTTCTTGTTAGTCATATTCTACAATCGAATTGCTAAAGGCGATGGCTATTGTTTAATGCCAACGAAAGTGTTCTTTTCGATAATTGGTGCCGCCGCGTTAGCGTCAATGCCAAGCATGCTTCTTAATCAATATATCTCTGGTTTATTGTCTGCTGCTATTGGTAGTGCGCTTTTTGTTTTAATATACGCTAATCTATTATTTGTTGTAAAAGGCTATGATCACTCTGTTACTTTTTTACTAGAGAAATTTGCGCCTAAAATGCCCAAGTTAGTAGAAAATTACATGTCTTGGGCTATCAATCGATTAAAGTAGACGCTAGCTTAACAGTAATGTGGCTAAGCGATTAAAGAAGTACAAGAATATAATAAAACCAAAACTAATGCCTGCAAGTTTTATAAATGGAATTGCATTTATATGTTTAGCGTGTAATTCCGGGCAATACACCCGAATATAAGTCATCATAATTGCGATATATAAATAGGGTAATAAAGCATAAGTTCTTGAAATAAAGAATATAGAGATAAGTATCCCTAACATTCCGCTCACTAATGCAATAATCTCAGTACTTCTTTTGGCATCTGTTACTGAGTATGCAACTTTAACCATGGTGTAAACTGATAGCGCTACTAAGCCAAAATAACCTATAAAGCCGACAATTCCGTTCTCAACCATTGCCAATACATAGCTATTATGAGTTGTTAAATAGTGAAAATCTAAGAAATGGTTAGCGCCAATACCAAAAACTGGGTTCATGGCTAAAAGCTCAAGAGCTAAAATCCAAGCGTAAACACGACCCATTGCACTGTGATCACCAGAGCCTAATTCAGCCATACGAGAAGGCGCAACAGCTAATAACGCCAATGCTATTAATCCTGCTGTTACATAACCTGTCATTGAGCGCTTTTTAATAATATAAAAGCATGCCAGGCCACCAATGAGTGAAAGCATAGAACCGCGTGAATTAGTCAATATTATTGTGTAGCCAATTATTAACATCGCAACGGCCCAAAAAAGCTTACGAGGTAAGGTTAGACCTTGGTAAAAAATTCGATTCATAATATAAGGCATGAATGCGATAAGCAGCATGCCTAAATCATTAGGGTCTTGTAATATGCCATACCAAATTACTTGTAATTCTCTCTGGGTCTCTCCCGTATCAGGATCTACACTGGATATTATACCACGAGAATACGGCTCTAACCCTCCCCAGTTTGCTCCAACGGTAACTTGTAAATGACATTGATAACAAATAAATAAAATCAGTCCGATAATCACAAGTATGAAATTGTCAATTTGCTTTTCTTTTGTTATAGCTGTTTGCGTTAATACAAATACAACGATTGTAGATACAAGCTGAGATACATAACTGGAGATTGTGTTGAATTGGCCATTAAAGATGTTTGAAAGGAGCATAGATGTAAAAAACCAAAGTAAAAATATAGTACTTCGATCATAGGTAAACTTTCTATTTTGGTTTATCGCAAATCCTGCCATGACAAGTAAACCAAGCAAGTTCAAAACCATATTCCAGTTAAAGTAAAGGGCGGGTATCCACTCCGCTGGTCTAATTAAATACACAACAATGGTTAGTATAAGTACAAAATATCCCATGAATTAGTTTTTCCTTTTAAGCATTAACGAGCTAACAGTGCTTGGGAATAGAAAACGCTCTAAGAACAGCATCTTGTGTATTATGTGAGAGACTAACAAACTAAAAATTATTGTCCAAATAAATGAAAGAAGCGGGTTGCTAACGAGCGGGACGACCTGAGTAATTCCTATATATATAAGTGGATGAAATATATATACCTTTAAGCTGTGTTTACCGATAAATGCGAAACCCTGAGCGAGAAACTTAGGGAGGCAATAGAACAAATTGTAGATGCCTGGAATTGCTATAAGCATAAAAACTGAATAGTAAAGTAACAATAATGGCTCTTTAAAAGAGGGGATAATTCCCCCGGCTAAAAAAAGCTTCCAACCTACGCTGTAACTTAAAAAACAACCTGATATAAAGAGGGTAATGGTGATTCCTCTTATTATAGGAGATGGTGCCATTAGTTTTTTATGTACCTTCTGGTAACAAAGACCAATGATTAGGATAAATGCAATGACATGTAAGGAAAAAGGGGTTTTAACGAGTAAATCACTATCGAGTTCACCTACAAGTAGCCAAGCGACAAGCCCGAGCAGGAAAGCGATGTAGCCTAAATTATCGAGAAATCTTCGTGTTAAATATAAAAAACATAAGCAGGGTAAAAACCAAAAATACATAAACCCCGAAGATGTTTTAATTTGCTCCGGAGACGAAAGAACTATTGCTTGAATATAATGTTTCATTGTCTCTGGGACTGCGTATGGGCGGTATAGAACCCAATTTAATATCGTCGTCAAGGTTACAAAAACAATAAACGGCCACCAGTAGGAAAAATTCTTATCTACAAACTTACTCAAACCTTCTTGCTTTAACGGCCATGTAAACGTCAGAATTAGGAAGCAACCCGCTGCAAAAGCGTCGGAAAATGGGCGAATCCAATCAAACTGTGCTGTCAATAGGTGGTTGTGTTCTAGCACAATACATAAAATTAGGAAGCCTTTAACAGCATCTAAGTATATGTCTCTAGTTTTTTTAATCGTTGACACTTTGTTCGTCATTCAATGCTAGCCTGTTTATATCATTAATAAGTATAGATAATCTTCTATGCTGCAACGCCTATAAATTCCGTGGAGCTATAATACATAGCTGATCTTGTCGCATAACTTTTACTGAGCGTTGTTTATCGTTCATAACTCGATTTTACTTCGCCGAATCCTGACTTTTTTATTACTTTTTGCATAGCAAAGTTATCTTCTCGGGTATCTATATATACCTTTGAGTATGCAGATTTTTGTTTGAGGTAAGATAAACAACTGACCAAGCCGAAAGTGGCTAAACCCTTACCTGTATATGTACCATCGGTATTGACCGGGCCTATAATACAATCACTTTTATCTACCGTGTAATGCGAACATAGACCAAATGAAATCAGTCCGTCAGATGCGATTACATCATTGTATTTTACAAAATATAAGCTATTTCGTTTTGTGATCAACTTAATAAACATTTTTATAAAATCACTAGTTAAACCATAGCGTTTGAGCAAACAAAAAAGATTTTTACATGTGCCTGAAAAAGAGTTAATAACCTCAAATTTAGCATTGTCAGCTCTTTCTAGTTTTATTTCTGGAGAATATAAGGAAATATCGAGATGGTATATATACTGCTTCATTACTGCTTTCCCTGCTTTGAAAGTTATTAGAATAAGTGGGGAATATAGTAACAATTTAGTGTTTTTGAATATAGTGATAAATCGAACAATGAATACAAATTTTTATTCTCATTATGAACGGGTTGTTTGTAAGTTATTTATTAGTCTATATTTTTTGTTATAGGCTGTAATATAACTGTCCGAATAAAAAGCTATTTTACAGAGAAAGCTCCTAACGAATGAGGAGGGGTTCTTTGCTTATTGAGTATGTCTTTTTGTGGGAATGAATTTATTTTTTCTTGTTTATTTATAATATGGTTTCTTTGCCTTGGAATTGCGTAAAAATAGACTAGTTTCTTGAATGCTTCACGGATGCTAAGAGAGCCATCTGAAAATACCTGCTTATTTGTATTCCAAGTTGGAATCTTAAGTGTTTCGTGATCGTTTAGGAGTGGATTTATGACACTTCTGTTAGGGTCATCCTGATAATTGATTTTATCAAATATTGAGCTGGGAATTTTTTTGCTGCCATTCCAATACAAATTGTTATCTAAAGTAAAGTGGTTAAGGTTATAAATAAGAGTATCTGAAAAATCAGAATTTGGCTCGAATTCACCTTGCCCCATAGTCCCAGTATTGTCAGACCAAATATTATTATATAAATTAATATTCGTAGGTTTTAGGTTTTGCCTTTCTTTTGTGATCCTAATTACGTACGCATTGCTTGGTAAATCTCCAGTAATAGTATTGTTATAAAAATTAATATCTTTAGCTCCTTTGATCATCAATGGAGATCGCATAGATAAAGGGCTATTACCTAGCATTAGATTATTGTAGATATTGATATTTTGTGCTTCAAAATACGGTTTTCCATCCTCACCTATGAGGATAAAGCCTTGCCCATGGGAACCTTGCCAATTAAGAAATATGTTCCGATGAATATTAACATTTAAAGAGCCAATTAAATCGTCTTCATGGGCATTACTATCCTTAACTACAATAAAACTAGAGGATTTTTTAGAAATTTCTCGATTACTTACGAGAAAGTCATTGAGGAAGATATTGTCAGAAATAGAAATATCTTTAACACTGTTTACATCAATATGCTCGTCAGAATCTCCTTGATTATAAAAGATGTTGCATTGAACCTTAATATCTTTTGCACCATTATTAATTTTAAGCAAGTCGTTATTGTAACTATCGTGAATTATGTTATTTCTTAATGTGATATTTGAAACCGTTTTTTTTGTGCCATAACTTCCATAGCCATCTATATGCACTAAAACAGGGCTAACCTTCTTAGCGTTGTGAGTAATTTCAAAACCCTCAATAGTAATGTTTTTTGCACTACCAACAATAGCCAATACTCTTGAGCTATGGGTGAGCTTTGCTAAATAAGGAAGCTGAGATTTAATGAGAAGTTTTTTATTAAACTCTTTTTTAATTCTTGTAGAGCCAGTATAAATACCAGGTTTGACAATAATAGTGCTAGATTCTTTGGCCTGGGAAATAGCAAACTCTATGTTTCTCCATGGTTTTAAGCGGCTGCCTGTTCCACCGTAATCATTTCCAGTTGTTGAAACATAATATATATTTTCGGTGTTATCACTGGAGGCACATAATTCTGCTTCGATACCTGAGGCGTAAGCTGATGAACAAAATATAAGAAAAAAATACGTTGAGATTAGCGCGTTTAAATATTTCATGTTTTGATGTTAACCCAAATTAAAGACTTTTACGCCTTAAAGCTAGAATTAATGATGAAGGCTAAATAATTAATTCTAGCTTTGATTATTCCCGAATCTAAGCTAGCCAGTGTAACTACTTGTATATTAGTAAACCATATCGCTTGTAATTGGCATATTTCTATTCCTATTTTAAGTCATCTATCTATAGACTATATTGCCGAGTTATTTTATTACTCAAAAAGCTGAATAAAAAAATCCGGCTTAAAAGCCGGATTTTAGTGGGATATACTTATGGTTTATACGTTGCGCTTTTTGCGACCTGCAAAACCTGTAGCAAGTAAGCCTAGACCAAATAATGCAATAGTTGTAGGTTCTGGAACAGTACTAACTCTAAATTGTGCGTCAAGTACGTTGGTTCTCTCTTCAACGGTTACAAAACCAAAACATGCAGGTTGACCATTTGAACATTCATAGTCAGCAGGCAATGTAGTTAAACCAGATAAACGAGTAGTTACGAAGTACTCAACATCGTTCCAACCAGGAATTGGACCATTAATATCTTGTAATACAAATGGAACTGTGAATTGAATGAAATCAGGACCAACTACAGGGACTAAAGGTAAATTCTCTAAACCAGTAATTTCAAAGATATCACCACAACCATTCGCATTATCACCTTGGAAATTAGCTTCACCATTTGGACAGCTTACGCCGCCATTAGGAGTTTCGAAAAAGTTAATACCAAATTCTAGTTGTGGTGCGAAGTATGGTTGACTGTTAGTTAATAATGCATCATATGCAGCGTCATCGCCTTTACCTTCCCAATCAGTAGGAATTAGTGCTAAGCCATCTAATACTGATGCACTCGTAAGAGAGTCACCTACAATTACCCAGTTTTCATGTGTAATTGCCGTACCTTGTGCCCATGCACCATCTGTAACCATAGTATCGTTAATTGGACTATCAATGCTTAGAGAGCTTTGTGGGTTGCCAGCACCCGCGGCTGGAGTACCCCATGTTAATGCAGTAGATAAAGCGTCATCGCCTGCTACGCCATTTGCCCAGTTACCATCAGTATTTAAAATATTACCTGCATTATCAGAAAGATCATTAACATCCCCCCCAGCTGAGTTACCAGTTGCAACAACATTGTCGCTAGTGATTGCTGTGTTTGACGTATCAGTATAACCAGCTTCAAAACCAGCTTGGTTAGTGTAAGCCCAGTTTGTAATAAGGTTGGCATTCGCTGTATTTGCTAGACCAGCGATAAGCAAACCTGATAGTAATTTCAATTTAGTGTTCATGCTTCATCTTCCTTAGAAATAATACAGATTTAATTCATAATTTCCTTAGTTAATGCAGAAGGTGTGCCATGTATTAAAAATCGTTTTGTTTCAATGCTTTAATGTTTCGTTGCTGGCAAGTGTGTAACAGTCTGTAAAATTAATTGACAATATTTTTTTGCAAATTGCAGCAATGTTTAAAGTTGTCGACATTTATTTTCACAACGAGTTGCTTGCCACTTCAATTTGGTAACACTTGGTTTTGTTAATGCTTGTAACAACTTCAATTTTTTTAACGTTTTTAGGCTACTCGTAGCAATACCATGGCTTTCAAATAGATAGGAGATTTGATAATACTGCCCATTTTTCGATACGACTAAATTATTACTTTCATCAGTTTGCAACATACTCTCTATAAGCCAATGTTGAGGAGTAAACTCATTAAGATAATAATCAACAGCACCTTCAAGCTTTGCATCGTTGTAGATATAGGTAATAGTGAACTTATCTTGGGTATTGGCTGTTATATTGCATTGAGCTGCAGGTAAAAATAGGTCTGGGGTGGGGTGAATTGAGTTAATTTCTAGGCATTGATTACCTTCGCTACTTGATGTTAGAAGCAAATTTCTTAAAGGGTTAGATATAAGAATTATAGCAGTTAGGCAAAGCATCACATTTTTATACTCAATAGTTGTTTGAGAAATTTCAGTTACTTTTTTATCCTCCGCAATTACATAGCGTTGTCCAAAATAAAAAAGCCAAGCCATAAAAGGCATATATATATACCAGCCAAAACTATTGTGATCTTGCATTAAATCACTTTGCATTTCTGTGACGTGTCCAATTACTATGAGTGCAGTTATTCTGATCCAGTTGGTGATCAATGCTCCAATAATAGCTATAGATATAAATAGAACGGCGTGACTATATTTTCGAATGTTTAAGAAGATAAATAAGCTTGAAATTGCCAATGAAACAATTAAATAGCGTAAACCACTGCACCCTCCAGCAATTTCAAATACGCCAGATGGTATTGCAATGGTATTGCCTTCAACAAAAATTGGAATTCCGGAGAGGTTCATTAAGTATGTTACAGCGTAGGTCGATATATTTTGTAATATTACCGTTGCCGCGCCCCAAATAGGGGTGAGAAAAATTAAAAATAGCGCTGGAAATAGCACTTTTATCGATGGTTTAAATATTAGTGTGGTAATCGCGGCTATAAATAATATAAAGCTAATACGATAGCCTGTAGGGAATTGTGCATTTATAGAAACCCACAATATATAGCTTGTCAAAATAACTGAAATTAAGGCGCCAAGATGAATTTTTTTATTAAAAATGAGTTCGCCCGACTGGAATAGTAACCAATATAGGTAGATGCAAATAAATGGAATTAAAAAAGCGTGCGAATAGGTACCATCATCAAAACTATAACGCCAAAAATTCTCAATAATAGGTAGCTGAGTTAACGCAATAGCTATATAAACTACTGCTAAGAGAAGTAATGAATTGTAGCGCTTTAAAAAATTCAAGTGTCACCATTTTATACGTGGCAGGCAAATAAAATAAGCGCATACCACGGCATATTTAACTATTATTTTGTTTCGTTAGTTTGCATTGCTAACCTTGCTTGTGCGAGGTGCTCTTTGATAGAGCTATCATTTTTGTCAATAGACTGAGCTAATTCCAATATACTTATAGCTTGCTGTATTTTATTTTTTTTAATTAAAATGATACCTAAAGTGTCAAGTACTTGAGGGTGCTTTGGTGCAAGCGATTTCGCTTTCTCAGCGTAAACTAAGGCATTATCGTATTGTTTTTGCTCGTAATATGTCCAAGCCAAATTGTTTAACGTTACTACGTCATTAGGGGACTGCTCTAATATAGATAAGTAGTTAGCAATTGCTTTTTGGGGTTTATCCTTAATATACAACTCAGCTAGTATTTTTTTGTAGGCGTTACTATTAGTGAATGTTGCTTGTTCCGTATCTAAAAATTTAATTGCATCCGTAGCTCTGTTAGCGGCTTTATATGCAGCTACTAACATTAGACCTACCGCTTCTTTCTTGTTGCTGCTATACGAACGCTGAAGAAAATCAACGGCAGAGTCGTAATTATTGTTAATTAAAGCAATTTGTCCTTGCATTCTTAATACTAATGGGTCGTTTGAATTTTTATTGGCCAAAATATTAATTTTTTGTTTTGCTAGTTCGTTCTGTTTAGTCGCCAATAAATAGTATGCTTCTAGTGACTGAAGCTTAAAATTTGATTTCAATTGCTCTTTAACAAGGCCATTTTGGATCGATTCTAATGCCGCCGAATAGTTTTTTAGCTGATCTTGAAATGCGGCCTGATGCAAATAAGCAGACTCATTATTGGGTTGTGCTAATTGCCAGTTTTCGTATAGCTCGTTAAGCCTTTTAGTTTGCTTACTCTCAAGTAGAATTGCCGATAACGATCGAAAGTAAACATTGGGCATTTTTGTATAATCAGCGTCTTTTTCTAAGATAGATAATGCTTTTTCAAAGTTTTTCTCAATTGCAAATTTCCGAGCGAGAATAACTTTTGGCCAAACAGATGTTGGATTTTGAGTAATAATTGCTATTAGCTTATTTTTTAATTCTTGCTCTGTTTTTAATTGTAATGAATTGCTTATCGCTAATCGGTACGCAAATGGATACTCTAAATCCAAGGCAAATATTTTATCGAGTAGTTTATTCGATTGATTAAACTCTTTTTTCTCTGCGGAGATAACGGCTAAATTGAAAAGAGGTAATACGTCAGTAGGATCATTTTCATTTGCTTGAATAAAGTACTTAGTTGCATCATCTTGTTGCCCTGATTTTAAGGCTATATTTCCGCGTAAAATAATGGCAGCATTATTTTTAGGATTTTCAGCTATCCAACGATCTGCTATTTGAATAGCTTTTTCTGTATCACCGTTTTTTAAATGCGTCATTGCTAAAGCAATATTGGCTGCTTTAAAATCCGGATCAAGTTCTAAAACTTCAGTAAGTTCACTAATTGCTTCACTTTCTGTTTTTTTAAGTTTCAAAATACCAAGTTGAGCTTTCACTTTTGTATCTTTAGGTGAGAGTTTGCTTGCCTTCTCAAACATTTCAATAGCTGAATTTTTATTGCCTTGTTGAAGGAATTCCATACCTAAATTGGCATAAATTCCTGAATCATTAGAAGTATCTGAGAAGCCGGCTAATGACTCCTCTAGTTGCTCACTATAACCAAGTTTAACTTGTAATATTGCAAGTACTTTGTGCACCTTATGGTCTTTTGGTAAATGACTACTAATGGCATTAAGAGAGGAGTATGCTTGTTCATCATTGTTTAACTGAAAGTTACTCAGCCCCGAGATCATTTGAGCTAAACCATTGTTTGTGGCACTAACCACACTTTCTGCAAGCTCTTTAGCTGATTCGTAATTTCCTTCAGCATATTCAATTTGGGCTGCTAACGTGTTAACAGTAGGGTGGTTTTCATTAATCTTTCGTAATTCATTGATGTGCTGTTTAGCTTTATCTAGCTCGCCAGCACGAACATAATTGTGAGCAATGATAGTTTTTATGCCCATATTATTGGGCTTAAGTTTATAGTATTCACTATACGCTTGAGCTGCTGCCAAGTATTGTCCAGTATTGCTTAAAATACTTCCTTTTAATAACCATGCTTCTTGAAATTTAGCATCATTATTTAAAAGCTCTTCTACAAGAGTAAGAGCCTCAGTGTTACTGTTTTCATATACTGCAACAAAAGCTCTTCCTAATACACTGTGCTGAGAGCTGCTACTTAGATCATTCGCTTCTTGAATATTTTCTTTTGCTTCATTTAGCTTATCTAAACTTAAATTAGCTTGTCCCTGTAAAAGTAAGGCGTAAATTTGGTCATCTACATTAGAAAACTGTATATCAGCCAGTGTGCTTTTGATTTCTTCAAATTTACTTAGAAGTAACTGTGTTTTTGCAAGCAATAATGCTGCTTGCTGATTTTGTACGTTTCCTTGTAGTGCTCTGTTAAATTCTTTTTCAGCACCTACAAAATTGTCGGCATCTAAGTAAATTTTGCCAAGTAAAAAGCGTGCATCTTTATGATTTGGATCATTTTGTAAAATATTTTTAAGGTTAATAACAGCTTCGCCACTATTTCCATTTTGCATTGATGCTTTAGCTTGAGAAAGCAGTGTTGCGTTGTCTTTAGGTGCTGAACAGGCTACTAACGCTATGGCTAGTGCTGATGGAAGCAATTTAGCAAAATATTTATTCATTTAAAATCCCTTTACTAGGAGGCACAAACTTAAGCTAGAAAGTATACTGAGCTTTTGTGGTAATACAACAGTTGTATTTAGGGTTATTTACAAACTATTCGTCGTGCGATATGAAACATGATACGAGGGATGATGCCGGCGTTACCAAACGGTCGCCATGTTTTGGTAAACTTATTGCGGTAAGCATCAAAATGTAAACCATGAGGGGCTGAAATAATGTCACCTCTATTTAGTAAAATTTTTAGTGTGTAGGTTCCTGCAATTCCGGCACATAAATTAACAGCCATTGGTGTAGAAGGACCACGTTTTTCAGTAAAGCTGACACGAGATTTATCAACCAAATAGGGGCGTTGTAGCATGGCTGGTGATAAACCAATAAGAAACTGAATTAACTGATCTTGCTCTGATTTACCTGAAAAACGAAAATACTCTTCATAGGACATTTCTCCAGGCATAAAACAAAGAAAAGCACAGCCCATACCAAGCGGTGCAGCAGTGATCACGGGAATATTTTTTTCATAGCATTTTTGAAAAACTGTTTTGCGTGCTTCTAGCGCAAAAAAATCAAGCGCATCAACGTAAATATCAACATCCTCTAAGAATTCATCTACGTTATGTGAAAAAATGCCCTCTGGAAATGATTTTATGTCTGCCTCAGGATTTATATCTTTGGCAATATTTTCCATAACATCGACCTTTTGCTGGCCGAGGGTTGACATAAATGCACCTGATTGGCGATTAAAATTATGTACTTCAAAGTCATCAAAGTCAGAAATATTAAAGTTAGCTATACCTAAGCGGGCAAGCGTAACCAAATGTATTCCTCCAACACCGCCTGCGCCAGCTATAGCGACTCTTTTATTTTGTAACTGCAATTGTTCATCTTCAGTAACCCAACCAATATTTCTGGAAAATGCATCTTGGTAATTAAACATCTTATATCCTGTTTCCTTTCATGTTGAATTGCCGGTTAAACTTTATACAGTTATTTAACTAGTGATAAATGCTTACAGATGTCTTTAGCTATGGCGTCGTATAAACATTTAAACCCTGGCGTTAAATTTTCCATAAAAATTGTTGGATTAATATAATAAGGAGCACGTAAACCATGGTAATCAATAGCTTCACCAAGTTGAATAAAGTTAATGCCAACAAATTTCATACTACGAGCTAATCTAGGCTCCATCATGACATAAACATGTTTAACACCTGTTTCTATACTCATAGTGGCAGCTGCCATATATAAGCCAATGGCAATAAATGGAAAGCAGCGTAACTCTGTTTCAGAGTAGCTAGACTCACTAATGGCACCTACAGCTGAGCCTTTAAATTTATCGGTTTTACGTCGCCTAAAGTCTGCTTTTACTGCCAGCCTCGAAATTTCGGCGATTTCGTTTCGAGGAAAATTACTGGGGTGTAGCTCGGCATTTTGTATCGCTTCTAAGCAGTATTTTTCTATTGGGAGTAATTCTGTTTCGTTTGCGGATTTTACCACACGTACACAGCTAGTGTATGTGTTGGTTGGCTTGTGCTTGATCATTGAAAAAATAGATTGTGCATCAAACTCGTCTTGTTCCTTGCCTTCGTCTTTTATTTTCTCAAAAGCAAGTTCTTCACAATAAACATTGTGTCGAATGCGAAATACTTCATCGCGTAAGCTGTCGTTAATGGCAACTTCTGGCTTTAAAAATTGAGTGAAATGCTCAGCAATATTCATTGCATCATGATTAACTTTCATTGATGCAATACGCTTAGTGATGTTCCCTATGACAGGCGCATTTAGCAATTTCTTGCTCCAGCTCATTATTCCCTCAGCTTATTAAAGGCTTATCGTTAAGTGCGTTTACTATTATTACTTTATTTAATGCTAGTTGTATAATTAAATTAGCTATTTATGAGTTGATTATAGAATAAATTAGTTAATTATTGATGAATTAGTTGTAAATTTAATCACTTCTTATAATTTGTTTTTATTGGCACTATCTCTATTGCGGTTTGATAACCAATATTAAATAAACTTACTTTTTTTTCTTCGCACATACCAAAGTCGACGGCAGAAGATAAACCTGTATTGATGATGATAGTATTGTGCCAAAATGCATCATTGATATATTCTCGAGATATTGTCGTCATAAAGGTGCGAATTAATAAAGTAACATAATTAATAATTGGAAATAGCCCGTTCGTTTTCAGTTCGTCATATTCATGTTCACCGCGAAGTCGAAAACACAATACTGGCGTGCCATCCATTGCCCAGTCTCTGTGTAAGGCATCTTCTGATAGAATACTGCCGTCTACCATTAAGTGTTTGCCAAAGTTTTTAAAGCTAAAAACCAGTGGAATGGACATTGAAAATCGCACAGCTTGTGAAATTTTCATGCCCGGTGTTCTATCACGATTAAAAATAACAGGGCGACCGGTTTTAACGTCGGTGGCAACAATATGTAAATTAGCGTCTATTTCGGCAAATGTTTTGCCTTTTAGGTGCTTGTCGACCCAATTTTCAAATACATCACCAGAGCTTAAGCCGCCATTTCTAATTAAATTAAGTAACGAAAAACCTCTAAACTGATTGTAATTGGTGGTTATAGCTATATGCTTAATTTCATCAATCGATAGTCCCGATGCGTATAAGCTCGCGATGATACTGCCACCTGATACGCCGACAATATGAGAAAAATTGATATCTAATTCTTTTAAAGCTTGTAATACACCAATATGAGCTGGCAGACGAGTTCCGCCTCCTGCCAAAATAGGTACAATTTTCGCCACGTAGCGTCCTCCTACATTAAGTAATGTAATTATGTACAAAAATTTTTAATTCGCTAACTTAAATATGCTAAATTTAAGTAGAATTTACCTTTATCTATCCTCAAGCGAGTTTATGAAATTAATAATTAACTTAGTGTTGGCGGCCTTAATAATAAATAGCCTAAAAGCTTATGGTGATTTAGTTGATACCGTTCGTCTGATCAAGCCATCTGTGGTTGGAATTGGTGTGCATACGCCTACCGGACGGCCAAAAAATCAGCTGTTTGGCAGTGGTTTTATTATTGGAGATGGAACTTATGTCGTTACTAATCACCATGTTATTGAGCGAGAACTAGATGCCAGCCTATTGCAAAAGCTGGCGGTATTTAGCGGTAAAGGGCAAGCGGCTAAGGTTATTTTTGCCAATTTAGTCGCACACGATAAAGAGCATGATATTGCCATACTTAAAATTGAAGGCAAGGCATTACCCGCATTGAAATTAGCTAAGTATGATTTTCTTGATGAAGGCCGTGATATCGCCTTTACGGGGTTTCCTATCGGAGCGGTGTTAGGCTTATACCCAGTTACACATAAAGGTATTATTGCCGCAGTTACTCCAACTATAACCCCGGTTGATGATTCGCGACAAATTAGTATTGCCATGTTAAAACGGTTACGTGACCCGTATTTGGTTTATCAATTAGATGCAACAGCATATCCTGGCAACAGCGGAAGTGCTATGTATGACGTTGAAACAGGTGAGGTTGTTGGTATTATTAATAAAGTATTTGTCCAGCAAAGTAAGGAAACAGTGATCAGTAAGCCCAGTGGTATTACTTATGCCATTCCGGTGAAATATTTACATCAGTTATTAAAAAAGCACAGTATTGATTTAAACTAGTTTCAGCTATTAGGCGGTATTAATCGTCAGCTTGAACTTGTGGTGTTATTTGACTGACTTGCTTATTTAACAAGGTTGATATTGAAACCAGTTCAATATTATTCTTTTTCAGTTGAGGCAAAAGTTTGGTCAATGAACGGACAGTTTCAGGATGAGGATGAGCAATGGCAACAACGGTTTTATATGCTTTCGCTGCACGGATGAGTTTGTTGAATTGGTTACTGATATATGAATGCTCTAATTGATTATCAAGAAAAATATGTCGATGCAAACTAGGTACGCCAAAATTTTGAGCAATTTTTTCTGCTTGGCTGGCGCGGCTGGTCTTACTATCAATAAAAATTAAGTTTCGCTCTTTGAGAAATTGCATAGTCCAAGCCATAGGTTTGTATAACTCGGTAAGCTTGCTGCCCATGTGATTATTGATACCCAGGGCGAATGGAACCTCTGCAAAAGCATCTGACAATTCTTGTCGAATACTCAGTTCAGTCATGTCGCTGGTGAGTGCGCCTGGCCCTAATTTTTTACCATTTTTTGCTTCCATTGGAATATGAAGAATGACGTCGTTATTTTTGGCTTTGGCTTGTAACGCTAAGGCTTTTCCGTACGGCGTATGCGGTAATATTGCATAACTAATACTACCAGGGAGATACAATGCTTGAATATCGCTTTTTCGGTAGCCGATATCATCAATAATGATAGCAACCTGTGCGGCATTAGATAAAAAGGAAAATGAGCTGAGTGTACTTACTAGTATACAAAGCATGAAAGGTAGTCGCAGCACGTATAGTCTTTTTTTGTCTTATTATTTTAAGGCTAAGCCTAACAGTTAACTGTGATGAAATCGATGTAAATAGTGTAGGTAATTATTATTTGCACCAGAGTTTTGGGTTTTTTGCAATTCCGGCATGCCTTATTTCAAAATACAAACCGGATTGTGATTGGCCGCCACTTTGACCGGTTAAGGCAATTGGCTCTCCGGCTTCAACATGCTCGCCAACAGACTTAAGCAACGCTTGGTTATGACCATATAAACTCATATAACCATCGCCATGATCAACTACAGTTACCAATCCGTAACCTTTTAGCCAATCAGAAAATAATATGGTACCGCTATGAATTGTTTTTACTTGCCTACCAATAGGCGCTGACAAAAATACGCCTTTCCATTTTAAATAGCCTTGCTTTCTTGTACCAAAGCTATGTTGAATTTTGCCTTTTACTGGCCAAGACAGCTTGTGCTTTAGTTTGCTTAATCCTTTTAAGTTTTCTGCTGTACGTGCAGCTTCAGCCATTTGCTTTAGTAAGGCTACAATTGACGCTTCTTGCTGTTCAAGTTTTGCCAATTCTCCTTGCTCTGTCAGCTTTTTGGAGTTGAGTGCTTGTAGCGTTTGTTTTTGTTTGGCTTTAGACAGTTCAAGTATTTGCTTTTGTTGACGTTGCTCGTGAGTTAGTTTTTCTAATTGTTTGCTTTGAACTTGTTGCTGTTGCACTACATCATTTAGCTTGGCGATAGTGTTTTTAAATGCTTCTATTTCATTGATTCTAGCTTTATTTAAGTACTGATAATGGGTGATGGTGCGTTGCACACTCGCCGGGTTTTCTTGGTTCAATATCAGTTTCAAATAGTCATGATGACCAGCAGAGTATGCTGCCCGAAGTTGCTTTGCTAATATTTGCTCTTGCTGCTTTTTTTCTAGGTCTAGTTGTTTTTTTTCTAATGCAAGTTGCGCTAGTTTTTTTTGACTCGTGATAAGCTGACTATTAGTTGCTCGCAGTGCTTTAGCTATTTTGCCTATTGCAATATCATCAACTTTTAATTGTTGTTCTAAATCACTTATTTTTACGTTGGTACTTGCTAAATTATGCTTTTGTTGGCTTATTGCCCTTTGTATTTCATCGAGTTTTTTATTGGTGCTTTCAGTACTGTCACTTTGTGCAAAAGCAACAGCAGAGCTGCAAAAAATTATAACGCCAACAATACAAATATTGCTGGCGAATGACCTTTTTACTTTTAAATTCTTTGTTAAAAACACCAGAATGGCCTATGCAAGCTTCATTAAATTGCTGCCGGTCATTTCTGTTGGTTGAGGCAACCCCATTAAATTTAACACTGTTGGGGCAATATCACTTAATGCGCCAGTTTTTGCAGCTTGTGCATTTCTACCTACATAAATTAACGGTACAGGTTCACAAGTGTGTGCTGTATGAGCTTGTCCTGACACGCTATCTAGCATTTGTTCTGCATTACCGTGATCAGCGGTAATCAAACATTCGCTGCCTGTTTTATCTAATGCTTTTAATACTCTCGCGATACTGATATCGACTGCTTCACAGGCTTTAACTGCGGCATCAAAATCGCCTGTATGACCTACCATATCACCATTAGGATAGTTACAGACGATAAAGTCGTGTTCGCCACTTTCAATAGCAGAAACAAGTTTGTCAGTTAATAATGTTGAATTCATTTCTGGCTGCAAATCATAGGTGGCAACCTGTGGTGATGGGATCAATACTCGTTCTTCACCTTTGAAGGTATCTTCTTTGCCACCGCTAAAGAAAAAAGTGACATGAGCATATTTTTCAGTTTCAGAGATACGCAGTTGGGTTTTATTATGCTTCTCTAGCCATTCACCTAGTACATTGTCGAGTTGCATGGTCGGAAAAGCACAAGATGCATCAATATCGGCAGCATATTGAGTTAACATAACAAAATCACTAATTTTCGGTTGCTGCTTCTTAGTAAAGCCAGAGAAATCAGCCTGCGTAAAGCAACGGCTAAATTGACGGGCTCTATCTGCACGGAAATTCATAAATATCAGGGCGTCGCCATCATTGACTTTGATTGTTTCACCATCTTGATTGGTAATTGCAGACGCTTTAACAAATTCGTCATTTTCATCACGAGCGTAAGCAGCAGCTAATGCTTGAGTGGCCGATGAATATTGGTATTGAGCTTCACCCGAAACCATCAAATTATAGGCTTGCTCAACACGCTCCCAACGCTGATCTCTGTCCATTGCGTAATATCGACCTATAATTGACGCGATTTGGCCATAACCAAGTTCATTAAACTTTTCTTGAGCTTTTATTAATGATGCTTCAGCGCTGCGCGGCGGCGTATCTCGCCCATCTAGAAAAGCATGCAAATATACTTGGGTCGCGCCGCGTTTTACCGCTGTCTCTAGCATAGCAAAAATATGATCTTCGTGGCTGTGTACGCCACCAGGAGATAACAAACCGAAAACGTGCACGGCGTTGTTACTTGCTACTGCCGTATCAACCGCTTTGCACAATGCTGGGTTAACTTGAAATTCTTGGTCATTAATTGCCTTTGTTATGCGAGTGAAGTCTTGATAAACAATACGTCCAGCGCCTAAATTCACATGACCAACTTCTGAGTTACCCATTTGCCCATCAGGAAGGCCGACTGCCATGCCTGACGTCTGTATAAGCATATTTGGCTTGTTCGCCATTAAGTCATCGAGTACTGGAGTCTTTGCATGAAAAATGGCATTAGATTCAGTGTTTTCTCTGTATCCCCAACCATCTAAAATAATAAGAACTGTCGACTTCTTGTTTGGCATTACGATTTCCTTGAATTAATAAAAGCGCGATAAATATCAGCTAACGGATAAAAATATATTTTCAGCGGCAGTATATCAAGAGCTGCTCAGAATATCTTCTGTCACTAATGAGAAAATGTTTCAGTAATGGTAGCATTTTGCTTTGAAGAACTATTACTAGGTCGATCAAAATAACCTTAGTTGCATTAAATGCCAGCAACAATGAAAAGTTCAGTTTGGGTTTGTAATTTTAGCCTGTATACTGTGGCCAATTTTAGTTTATTAGAATGTAGAATTTATGGACCAACTAATTACGTTTGCAATGAGCCAACCTTTATTGAGTGCAGTGTGGCTTGCCCTAGTACTAATGATAATTGTGCTGACAATTAAAATTCAAATGTCACCAATCAAGCAATTGAGCACTCAACAATTGACCTTTTTAGTGAATAGAGAGTCAGGTGTTGTTGTAGATACCCGAAGCGAGAAAGACTTTAAAGCCGGTCATATTGTTGATGCAATCCATTTAAATAGTGAAAAAGTTAACAAAAATGATTTCACTAGTCTTGAAAAGCATAAAGATGATCCCATCATTATTGTATGTACAGCTGGCATTAGTGCGAGTAAAGTGGCAAGCCAAATGGCAAAAGCTGGCTTTAAACGTGTTAACTTGCTTAAAGGCGGTATGAATGCGTGGCAAAATGCTGGTTTACCGCTTGCCAAAAAGTAATGAGCTAACGAGATAATATAATGGCAGTTGAAATTTATACTAAGGTAACGTGTTTTTATTGCATGCGAGCAAAAGCCTTATTGGATGATTTGCAAGTTGCGTATAACGAAATAAAAATTGATGGTGATGCGGCTTTACGTGAAAAAATGATCACACGTAGTCATGGCGCTTCAACTGTGCCGCAAATATTTATCAATAACCAACATATAGGTGGTTGCGATGATCTATTTGCATTGCACGCTCAAGGTAAACTAACAACACTTATCGCAGGCTAATATTAGTTACCTGAATAAGTAAAAATAATTTTAGAATTAATTCGCCGAAACTGGCGAAAAATATAGGAAGTAAGAAAATGGCTGACGAAAACCAAAACGGCGCAGAAGCAACAAGCGAACAAGCACCACAATTTGCAATCCAACGAGTTTACACAAAAGATATTTCTTTTGAAACGCCAAATTCTCCGGCTATTTTTCAAAAAGAATGGAAGCCAGAAATTCAATTAGATATTGACACAAAATCTACTAAATTAGCTGATGATACCTTTGAAGTAACACTTTCATTAACGGTAACAGCGAAAGTTGAAGAGCAAACTGCATTTTTAGCTGAAGTACAACAAGCAGGTATTTTCACTATTGGTAATTTACCAGAAGCGCAATTAGCGCACACTATTGGTGCGTTCTGTCCAACAACGTTATTCCCTTATGCACGTGAATCTGTTGCTAACTTAGTTAGCCGTGGTTCATTCCCACAAATCAATTTAGCGCCAGTTAACTTTGAAGCATTATTTGCCAATTATGTACAACAAAGAGCAGCACAAGCAAACGCTGAGCAAGCTCCAACAAGTGCTGAAACTCACTAATATATGACTAGTCATTCGGCCGCTATCGCAGTTATAGGTGCAGGGTCTTACGGCACTGCACTGGCAATTTGCTTAGCGCGTAATGGTCATAAAACCCTACTTTGGGGGCGAGGTTCAGCGCATGTTGCTGAAATGGCCAGAACTCGTGCAAATGAAAAGTATTTGCCGGGCAGCCAATTTCCAGAGTCGTTAGCTGTCAGTGATGATTTAGCTGCGGTTACCAGTAGTAGCACAAATATTCTTTTGGTTGTACCCAGTCATGCCTTTGGTGAAGTGCTGAAGCAAATTAAGCCGCATATGCGTAATGACGCTCGTTTAATATGGGCAACTAAAGGTTTAGAGCATGAATCGGGTCGTTTGTTGCAAGATGTGGCACGAGAAATTCTCGGAGAAAAGGTTTCATTAGCCGTGCTTTCAGGGCCAACGTTTGCAAAGGAAATGGCCGCAGGTTTACCGACTGCTATTTCTTTATCTTCAAGTGATGACAGCTTAGTTAGCGATATTTCTAATTTACTGCATTGTGAACGCACTTTTAGAGTGTACAGTAATAATGACTTTATTGGTGTTCAACTCGGTGGTGCGGTAAAGAATGTTGTCGCAATTGGTGCAGGTATGGCTGATGGTATAGGTTTTGGTGCTAATGCGCGTACAGCTTTGATCACCCGAGGTTTAGCTGAAATGACGCGCTTAGGGTGTGCTTTAAATGCGGAGCCGTCTACCTTTATGGGGATGGCTGGCTTAGGCGATTTAGTATTGACTTGTACCGACAATCAATCGCGTAATCGTCGCTTTGGGTTAGCGCTTGGTCATGGCGATACTGTGGAAAAAGCTATGGCAGGTATTGGCCAAGTTGTTGAAGGTTATCGCAATACTAAAGAAGTTTATATGCTTGCAGAGCGAGTTGGTGTAGAAATGCCGATAGTTGAACAAGTGTATCAAGTACTTTATTGTGGCAAAGATGCTCGACTTGCGGCAGCCGATTTATTGTCGCGTGAACGTAAATTCGAATAGCGATAGACCGGGTTCATTTTGTCTATATAAAACGGCGTTTTATCTTGTGATAACCCGCCGTTTTTTAGTTTTTAGACGGAGTTGGCGAAACCAAGCTGTCGCCACGCTTCATAAATAATAACAGCTGTTGCATTAGATAAGTTCATGCTACGACTGTCTTTTATCATTGGAATACGAATTTTATCTTGATCAGGTATTTGCTGCCTAACATCTTCTGGTAAGCCACCAGTTTCCGAGCCAAACAATAAATAATCGCCAGATTGAAATTCGATATCACCGTAATAACTAGTTGATTTAGTTGTTACCGCTAGTACACGTTTCGGTTGTTCACTTTCAATGAAACTTTGATAATTTGCATGGCGTTTAAGTGCAGCAAATTCATGATAGTCTAACCCGGCTCTTCTTAATTTTTTATCTTCTAGATCAAAGCCTAATGGTTCAATAAGGTGTAACCTAAAGCCCGTATTGGCGCATAAGCGAATAATATTGCCTGTATTAGGTGGAATTTGTGGTTGGAATAAAACGACATCTAGCATAGTTCGCGCTTAATTTAATTCTATAATGAATATTATTATACCCTGCTTATTGTCGAGCTTAATAGCTGTACTAAGAAAATATTATACATTTTGTACTGTAGCCATTAGCTACAGTATTTATCTAGGATTGGGGCTAATTCACAGGAGTAAACTATGGATGAAAATAGCGTAAAGCCAGAACGGTATACGTTTCTTGTTAAGTTGGCAGCCTTTGCCGCAACTACCACAGCCTTACTGCTTGTTGTCTTGAAACTATATGCTTGGTTTGTTACTGATGCCAGTGCTATGTTAGCTTCCGCAACCGATTCCATTCTGGACTTATTTGCCTCGGTAATGAATGTCATAATCTTACGCTATGCTTTGGCTCCGGCCGATGACGAACACAAATTTGGTCATGGTAAAGCTGAAAGTCTTGCAGGTTTAGTGCAGGCCGCATTCGTACTTGGCTCCGCCTTGTTGTTAGTATTTAATGGTGTTGACAGGGTAATTAATCCGCAACAAGTTGTCAGAACTGAAGTGGGTATTTGGGTCTCTGTAATCGCAATTGTGATGACACTATTATTGGTTGTAATTCAAAGGTACGTTATTGCAAAAACTAAATCGGTGGCAATTAGTGCTGATGCACTTCATTATCAGTCTGACTTGCTCTTAAATTTAGGTGTTTTATTAGCATTATTTTTAAGCCAAGGGTATTGGTTGCAAGCTGATGGTGTTTTTACCGTTGCAGTGGGGGGATTCCTGATCGTTGGTGCCAGTAGAATTATTTGGATAAGCGTTCATCAATTAATGGATCATGAGCTTACTGAGCAAGAGTTGGAGCGTATAAAGCAAATTGTTCTTCAACATGAAGGTGCGCTGGGCTTGCATGAATTAAGAACGCGCCAAGCCGGGCAGAACAAGTTTATACAATTTCATTTAGAGCTAGATGACAACCTTTCTCTGCTAGAGGCCCACAGCATTGGTGAAGCTATAGAGCAGGAGATTATTAAGGCTCTGGCGCCATGTGAAGTTTTTATTCATCATGATCCGTCTTCCGTTGTTGGTGAGGAATTGGCAAATAATGAAAAGGCTGTTGAGCCATACACTAACGAATGATATTAATGTTTTTTCTCAAACCAATTAAGTGCCGCATTTATAGCGGTATTACGATGCTCGTCGATTTCGAAAAATAGCTCATGATACGCGCCTAAGATTTGTTTGGGTTTTCCACCTGGGCAAGACTTTGGATGCGCTTGGTTTAACTGTTGGCAAAAGTCATCTTGAGCGCTGTTATCTACAATATGCTCTTCACTTGCTTGCATCAATAATACAGGTGCCGTAATGCTTGATACATTATGAAAAATATCAACATTGGCTTTTAGCGCTTGGGCAAGCCAATTAAATGTTACGCCACCTAGCTGAAGCTCAGGACGTTGTTGATATAATTCCTGAAAGCGCTGGTATCTAATTTTTGAATGCATAAGTTTATTTTCAGCAAATGGCGTTATATTGCTGTCGTTTTGGCCAAAAAAGTACCATGGATTGTCAGATAACCAATGGTTTAATTTTGTACCAGATTTTACAATGGTTTGAGCGAGCCAGTTTGGTATACCGCCACTAGAAATAGCGATCATCGGGGAGCTTAGTGCTACTGACTGCACATTGTTTTGATAGTGTTGTAAATACCTGAGCGCTATGGCTCCACCCATGGAATGAGCTAATATAAGTTGCTTATGCAGCTTTTTTGGATGTAAACGTGGTAATTCTTTATTGAGAAGCTGGTTGATATCCTTGGCATAATCATCAAATTTTTCAACATAACCTTGCCATTGATTCTCAACTAAGCGTTGCGATAAACCTTGGCCACGGTGGTCAATAATAACACTATCATAACCTGCCAAATCAAGATCATAGGCGAGTTCCTGATATTTTAAATAGCTCTCTGAACGCCCCGGTATAATAACAATATAGGGTTTATTATGCCGCTTGAAATTAGTAACATAAGCAATAGTGATTTGGTCTTGGCTTATAAACCTTGCTTCGCTCACTTCTTGCCAGAAAGACTTAATTGCCGCAACTTTATCTGAAGTAAGCGCTCGGTTTTCTACCATAGTTGCAGCATCGGCCATTAATGAGAATCCTGTGAGAAGAAGGAAAATTGTTGTTATTAGTTTTATTTTAGCTAATTCCATGATGGTTATTTTTATCTATTACAATGGGTATTTCAATAGTGACAGTTAGCCCTTTGTTATCATTATTCTTAGCAAATATTTTACCGCCGTGTGCAATAACGGCTTGTTTTGCTATCGCCATGCCTAAACCAGTTCCGCCTGTTGCTCGGTCGCGCGCTTGCGTTACGCGGTAAAATGGTTCAAATAGTCGGCTTAAATCAGCTGGAGGTACGCCTATTCCACTATCAATGATATTGATAACAAAATGACTCTCTTTTTTCACTAAGCTTACATTGAGTTGATCATTATGATGACTATATTTAACGGCGTTGATCAAAATATTATTAAACGCGCTTGCAAGTAAGTTAGGATCAGCTTGAGTTAAACTAACGCCATTGTTTTGAAAATTGATATTGATTGATTTTTCGTTGGCAATATATTGAGCGTCTTCAATACATAGCTGCAATAATTGTTTTAAATCTACCGACATTAGTTCCATTTGGCTAATAGTGTTTTCCATTCTGGAAAGCGATAAAACATTGGAGATCATTTCATCAAGTCGTGCTACTTCTAACTCACATCGCTGCAAGTGTTTTTGTAGCAACTCCGGGTTAATACTTTCTTGCTGTGCTAGCCCTAAAGCAATTTGCAGCCGAGTCATTGGCGAACGTAATTCATGAGATACATCGGCCATTAAACGCTGATGTGAGCCTATGTTTTGCTCTAATTTTTCTGCCATTAAATTGAAACTGGCGGCACAAGCGCCAATTTCGTCATTCCTTTGTGCTGCAAGGGGAACTCGAGCTGTTAGCTCTCCATCGCCAAAACGAGCCGCCGTTTTTTGCATCGCAATTAGTGGTTTTGTTAATGAGCGAGCTAATAGCCAAAGGAAAACTGAACTAATAATGATAGGAATGCCGATTCGGATCCATATGGGTAGTCGAAGCATAAAACTGCCAAAGCGTAACTTTCTTTCTCTGTCAGCTAAAAATACTTGAAAAGGGGTATCGCCAATATTAATGGTGACAGGGCCAGTCATACGGAAAAATTCAAACTTGATGGTGGTTAGGCTCTCTAGGTTATTTTCTTGCAGGAAACTCTTTAAATTTGAAACATGCCAATTGCCACTTGAGATAACGTCATTGGTCTGCATGTTTTTAACTAATAACTCTTTATTTTTACGTTTCGGCAATAAGGTTAATATCTGCTGCGGATTGACAATGTTTGACTGAGAAATTATGTTTTCAACACGCTTAAGCTTTGCAATGTCCATATGGTGACTGGGAGCAATAAAGCTTTTAGGTCGAAATTGCTCTGATACTAGACGAGTAATACCTATGGTTAATATTATAATCAACCAGAAACAAATAAATAATTTTGCGCCAATAGAGGTAAAGCGACTCGTAAACTTTAACATTAGCTAAATTCACCTGCTAAAAAAATATAGCCGGCACCACGTATAGTTTTAAACTTGTCCGTTGGACTAAAAGGTAATAGTTTGCGCCTAATATTACTAACATGCATATCGATGCTGCGATCAAAGGCGCTTAGTTTACGCTTAAGTACGCGTTCAGAAATTTCATTTTTACTAACAATTTCACCGGGTTTAGACATCAGGTGTTCAATTATTTGATATTCAGTACCTGTTAATTCAATGATTTCATTGTGACAAGTTACTTGGCGTGTTGCATGATTTAAGATAACACCATTAACTTCAAGAACTGGGTTTTGCTCTTTGCTTGTTTGCACAATATCAATACGACGAAGTATGGCATTAATTCTGGCAAGCAGTTCTCGATGTTGAAAAGGTTTCGGTAAATAGTCATCAGCGCCTAATTCTAACCCTAAAATACGATCAGCGTTATCACCTTTTGCAGTCAACATGAGTATTGGTGTTTTATGATTGCCGCCGAGTGCTTTTAACACTTCAAAGCCTGTTAAACCGGGCATCATTACATCTAATAATATCATTGAAATACTTGCGTCGAATGCTTGTTCTAACCCAGAAACACTATCGTAACAGCAGACGAGCTCAAAACCTTCGGTCGCTAAATAGTCAGATAGTAGCTCTGCCAGTTCTTTATCATCATCGATGAGTAATAGCTTATGTTTCTTCATCATTACGGCCAAGTTTTATGTACATACCAGTATAATAACGTATAAATTTACTTGAACTGAGAATATTTACATAACATTTACGTTGGTTTGCGTTTCTTTTCGTTGCAACTTTTATACTGACGTTGAATTAATTGAGGAGTTAAAGTTATGAAAATATCAAATTCAGTATTAACACTAAAGCCCTATTTAATAGCAACGATAACAGTACTTAGCTTGGCTTCATATACTGCTGGAGCCAATGGTTATGACAATATTCAATTTAGTGAAAGAGCAGAGCAGCACGCGTTTAAAAAAAGTGGTCATGGACATCATATAAAAAGAATGAAGCAGCGCTTTAAAATGATGGCAATGGAACTTGAGTTAAGTAAAGAACAACGTATACAAGTTCGAGAAATATTTTCTAATACCAAGGCAGAAAAAAAAGAGCGTCGTGAAGAGCTTTCTGGTTTTAAAGCACAACTTAAATTATTAGCACAAGAAAGTGTCTTTGATGAAGAAAAATTTAAAGCGATTTATGCTGAGTTTCAACCTGTGCTTGAAAATATTGCCATGGAAAAAGCAAAAGTTCGACATGCTATATATCAAATATTAACCCCTGAGCAAAAAGAGAAATTTAACTCAATGAAGGGCGGGCGAGGTCAGTTCTTATAATTTGATTTATTTAAGTAAACTGAACGAAAATATTTTAGACATTTTGCTTTCTACTGCTACGCCGTTTTTTTCGGCAGGTAGAAAGCGCCATTTTTCCATGGCATTGCGAATGGCGTTTCGAAAATAGCTTACCTTGCTTTTTGATTCAAATTGAATATCTTTTACTAAGCCGTTTTTATCGATATTAAATTCAACCATAATTTCTATTTCAATACCTTTTCGTTTTGCCGAAGAAGGGTATCTAGGCTCGGTAGAGGCAATCAGTTTCGCTTGTTTATGTTTAGGGTTAATTACGGTGTTTTCAGCTAGGTTATTGCGGTAATTTCTTTTTAAATTATCACTTACATTATGCTCAAATTCACCATAAGTTTTATTACTCAGAGTCGTTGGCTCTAGCGCGATTGTTTTATTTAAAGAAGCTGAATTTAATGCGTTTTCACTAGGTTTAGGTTCATTGAGTAATGACGCGACTTGCTCTGAATATGGGTTATCAAGCGTAGCTTGATTGCTTTTTGAGTCGGTACGCTCAAAGGCTAGTTCTGAGATAGATTTAGATTTTTGCGTTTCTTTACTTACCGTCAAAGGTTTGCTCGCACTTGCTTTAGTTACTGCTTCACTTGAGCCTAAAACAATAGGTAATTCATTCAAGCTTGTGTTGCGTTGATATTTAGTCGTTGAATTTTGCGCTAATTTAGCTTGCTTTGTTGTGCTTTTTTCCGGAGTATTTTTAACTTTTATGTCATTTTTAATATTGTTACTTGCTTTTGCTGCGTTTGGTTCTTGTGGCGTTTCAGAGCTGTTGATAGCAATAAGCTGGCGTGCAAGAGAAGAGTTACTACTAACTTGTTCTAGTGCTATTGGCGCGAAAGCGGCTGCACTGCTTTTTAACTCTACCGGAGAATGAGCAAGTGAGATGCTTCCCGACTGCAAATCAATCACAGGTAGCGTTAATGAATACTTAGAAAAACCAAAAATAATGGCAAATAAAATCGTAAATGAAGCTAACCACTTTCCTGATTCTGTCGCTTGAGTGCAGTTTGGTTGATTATCAAGTAACCTTACAACCCGTTGCTTTAAATCGCCACCGGAGGCTGCCATTGCCATATTGGGAATAGCATGATGCCTGTGCTTTTGGCATAGTGATGCCGTATCCGCCAAAGTGTGAGCATAAGCTAGGGCGTTGCCACTATGTTCTACTGCAATATCGTCACTACAATATTCTCTTTCATTGCGCATTTGCTTTGAAACCCAACGCACCGCAGGGTGAAAAAATAGCAGTGTTTCAACTAATGTCTGTAAAAAATTCACGAAATAGTCATGACGACGAATATGCGCTAGCTCGTGCAAAAGTAGCATATCTAATTGCTGTGGTGTTAACCCCGAAACCATACTAAATGGAATAAGTACGATGGGCTTTAACCAGCCTATCGCCATAGGAATATTGGCTTTTGTAGATAGTAATAACGTTACTTTTCGTGTTACACCTACTTTGGCGACTAAGTTATCAAACCTAGCTTGCAAGGCGATATCAGCTTTAACAGTGCCCTGTTGTGGCAGTTTGTTAACATTGTAAAGTTCAATAAGTACTTTCGTTGCTAATAAGGTAACAATACTTAGCCAGATAATTGAAATGCTAGGTAAGTATTCAAACCATTCAAAATACCATGTGTTAGCTTGTCTTTGCTCTAAAAATAAGCTTTGGTCAAGCAAAGGTAATGTTTGGGCGAAGTTAGTCGCTTGGCGATATTCAATATCGTATACAATAAAAAAAGTAATTAGTGGCAGCGCAAGATTGGCAACCATGGCAAGAGACGCTAAGCCATACCGAGTTTGAGATTTTTGATGAGAAATCAATGAAAGTAATACTTTTAATACCAGCGCAACTAAAACTCCTTGCCATAGAAAATGGATAAGAGTTATTGCTATACCAGCTAAAAAAGGACTATTTACTAAGCTTTCCTGCATCATTGAATATATAGTTTACCGTTAAATATCTAACCGTTAATGTTATGGTTGCTGCTCAAGTTCGTTGAGTAATTGTCTAATATCTTCTATTTCTTCTTTACTGGTAGAGTCATCTAAAGCTCGCATTACTAATTTTGATGTTGAGCCACCAAATGCCTTTGATACTAAATCTTTTAATAAAGAGGATTGTGTTACCACTTCGCTATTTGCAGCCGCATAAACATGTGCGCGATTACTTTCATCACGTATAACTAACGCCTTTTCATGCATTATTTGTAATATTTTCAATACGGTAGTATAGCCTGTTTTTTGTGTTTGACTAACTGATTCATGAATTTGTCGAACTGTTGCTGGACCCATTTTCCAGAGGATATTAAGCAACGTTAACTCAGCTTCAGTTGGCTTGATATCTGATTTATCTCGTAACATTGAGATTCCTTAAGGCAAAATTGTTTATAATTGCTTGCATTATTTTTATACGAATAAGCTCGTATCTTATTACTCCTATCCTAGCTTGAGTAGAATAAATGAGCAATACCCTTTATTAAATTGTTGTTATTTACCAATTTAAATTACTGAAATATTGTAATATTTTCTTGACTCGTCGCGTAAAATATAACGACTTAAAGACTGAGTAGATATTTTCGTGAACGCTTTGGAAAATTAGTGAAAATACCATCTACATTGTATGACAAACATCGTTTAATATCATCTGGCTCATCAACCGTATAAACCCAAACTTCAAGTCCTCTTTGATGTGCATCGGTTACTATTTCTTGATTAAGACAGTCGATTGATAAATTTAAACCACTCACTTTTAGCGCTTGGCAAAACTCCGCATAGTGAATAGGGCAACTTGCTATAAGTGCTGCGGTTGCATATCTGGGCAGTAACTGTGATGCGCTTTCAATAGCGTAATGGTTAAATGAAGATAAAATCAGTTGCTTTGCGTTAACAATATTATCTGTAATTGCTTGCGCTAGTATATTGTTAAGTTGCGTTATTTGCTGATCAAGCTCTGAACCTTGTACTGACGATTTAAACTCTATATTAATGAGGCACTGTTTTGATATGATTTGCAGCGCTGAAGGTAGCGTGCAAATACTTCGTTGAAAATCAGGCTTAAATTCTAGTAGCTGCTGGAGTGATAGTTGATTGATATGAAAGCGTTGGCCATTAACGACGAGATGCTGATCATGAATTAAAATAAATTCGCCGCTAGGCTGGTGGTATTGCACGTCAAGCTCAATACCATCACACCCTTGCTTCATTGCTTGTTGAAAAGCTACGAGAGAGTTTTCAGGAAACTCTCCACTGGCACCACGATGGGCAATTATTTTCATAATATTGATTCCTTCGTGGTGAATAGCTGTAATATCATACTAGCTGTTGCTTTGTTCTTGTTGCTTTAATGCGACTAAATCCGCGTAATGCTCACCTAAGCGAGTAATTGTCGTTGGTCCTGCCTGTTCATTGAACTTCACCATATTTGGTGCGAACGTGCTAACAACAGTAGAGCCTAATTTGAAACGCCCCATTTCAGCGCCTTTTTCAAGGGTAATAGCATCAACACCTGTCGCAGGGTATTTCCAGCGAAATACATCTTTTCCTGCAGGCGGTGTAACTGTGCCTGCCCAAACGGTTTCAATACTAGCAACTATTGTTGCACCAACAAGCACCATGGCCATTGCACCTTGTTCGGTATCAAAAATTGCGACAACACGTTCATTGCGAGCAAATAGGTTGGGAACATTATTGGCCGTTAATGGGTTTACTGAAAATAAATCGCCAGGCACGTATATCATTTCACGTAAGGTGCCTGTTATTGGCATATGAATACGGTGATAGTCTTTCGGTGCCAAATATATGCATGAAAACTCGCCACCTTGAAACGGTGCTGCTGTTGCGTCATCACCACCGAGTAAAGTCACTAAACTGTAGTCAAAACCTTTAGCTTGAATAAGTTGTCCGTCCTTAATGGCACCTTGTTGGCTAATGGCACCGTCAACAGGATAACAGATGGTTGTTGGGTCACTATTAATCTGGCGAGCACCATCTTCTAATTCACGTGTAAAGAAGTCGTTGAAGGTTTTAAAATCACTGGCATTTTTTAGCTTAGCTTCAGCCATATTAATGTCATACGCTTTAATGAAATAACTAATAGCTTTTGTGGTAAACCAGCCAGCTTCTGCTGCGGCAAATTTACCCACTAAGCGTGAAATTCCATGTTTAGGCATTAGATATTGCAAAGCAATTTTAATTTTGTTGAGTAACACTACAGTTCCTTAATTTTCTTTTGTTTTAATCGTTAAAGCGGGTAGTTAAGGTGTTATCACCTAAACTTGCCAATATGCGTTGAAAGCTTGCTAGTCTTTCTGCAAAGATTTTTCCTTCATCCTTTGCTGCAACTAGTGCGCAGCCAGGGTCGGTTTGGTGTTTACAGTCTCTGAATTTACAAGTACCAAGATAGTCAGAAAATTCAATAAAACCGTTACTGACTTGTTCTGGAGACATGTGCCATAAGCCAAACTCACGAATACCAGGTGAATCAATAAGATCACCACCATCTTCAAAATGATAAAGCCGTGCAACAGTTGTTGTATGCTGACCTAAGCCAGAGTTTTCCGAAACCTCTTGTGTGACAACACCTAACTCAGGCATTAATGTGTTAGTGAGTGTTGACTTACCGACACCTGATTGGCCAACAAAGACACTGGTATGTTGGCTTAATTGTTGTTTAAGCTCAGTAATACCTTCGCCGGTCTCGTTACTGACATAAGTCACTTGATAACCAATTGCGCGATAAATACTCAGTTGTTTTTCTATTTCTTCACGGTTGCTATCTTCGAGTAAATCAACTTTATTCAATAAAATAACTGGTGTTATGCCGGTTTCTTCGGCAGCAACTAAATAGCGATCAATAATATCGGCATTAAAGGCTGGTAAAACTGAAGAAACAATTAAAATTTGAGAGATGTTTGCGGCAATGGGTTTTACGCCATCGTAAACATCCGGTCGGCTAAGTACTGAATTACGTTCATGCACCGCTTCAATTACACCAGAAATACTATGCTGTGTTTCCTTACTTTTACGCCAAAGTACTTTGTCACCACACACTAATGAATCAATACTTCTGCGCATATTACAACGAGATATCTCTCCATTGTTATCTTCGACATCTGCGTGTTGGCCAAAGCGACTAATAACCGTGCCCGTTTCTGCATCACCTAACTGATCATCTTGCCATTGCACTTTCTCAGAAGATTTACGTAACTTTTTGCTTTGGTTTGCTTTGATCCGACGAGCCTGACCTTTAGTTAATTTTTTGGCTTTAGCCACAAGCTATTCTCATTTTCGTTTATTCTCGATTTGTTTAGTGATTACTACGCCATGCGCACAAATTAATTTTAACACGGGTTATTCTAACGTATTATATACTTAAGCACGGCTTAAATGCATGTGCAATCGCGCCTTTTAGATTCATGCCATAACCAGAGTGTTTGGCTAATTTAGGCACTTGTTGAAGATTAATTGATGTAGGAATGACAATGAGCGTTAATGATAGCAATTTAATTTGGCTAGATTTAGAAATGACCGGCCTTGAGCCAAGTACTGATGTTATCTTAGAAATCGCCACAATTGTAACAGACAGTCAGCTAAATATTATTGCGGAAGGGCCCGTTTTTGCTATCCACCAAAGTGATGATGTTTTAGACAACATGAGCCAATGGTGTATTGAGCATCATGGCGATTCAGGACTAACCCAGCGCTGTCGCGAAAGTTCAACAACATTAGCACAGGCAAGTGCCGCGTCTTTAGCATTTTTTGCTCAATACGTTAGCAAAGGGAAGTCTCCAATGTGTGGCAATAGTATTGGTCAAGATCGACGTTTTATTAATAAATATATGCCTGAATTTGAAGATTATTTTCATTATCGAAACCTAGATGTTAGTACAGTGAAAGAGCTAGCGCGGCGCTGGAAACCAGAGGTACTGGATAAAGTAGTTAAAACAGGGGCGCACTTAGCATTAGATGATATTCGAGAGTCCATCGCGGAATTAAAAGTTTATCAAGAGCACTTTTTTAAAATTTAGCCCTCGCTGAACCTGGTTATACACAAAATAAAGAGACGCAGTAGCGTCTTTTTTTTATAAATTATCTTGCAGGTCTGACCAGTTTATTGCAAGCTACTATTAATCACATATAACAACAAATAAGGATATATCTATGGCGAACCGCTTTAGTAAAGCCGTTGCATTGATTAAAAAGTTTCCTAAAGCAACACACTCATACCTAATGACCAAACTATTTTGTTCACAAGTTAAGTTTGCTAACACCGCAAAAGTCACCATTGTCGATATTAAGCCACAGCAAGTTCACTTATCACTAGTAAATAGAAAAAAAGTGCAGAACCATATCGGTGGGGTGCACGCCGTCGCCGCAGCGCTATTGGCAGAGTCAGCCACAGGTATTGTTTTTGGTATGAATTTGCCTGATAGTGCTTTGCCATTGCTAAAGTCGATGACTATTCATTACCAGCGTCGTATGCAAGGCTCACTTACTGCTATTGCGAAAATATCAGATCAGCAAATTGCACAGCTGACAGAAGAAAAAGGCAATATGGATATAGTTGTTGAAATTACGGATGAGTCAGGTCAGCAGCCTATTGAATGTATTATGACTTGGGCATGGATAACAAAAAATTCAAAAGCAAAATAAACTTCCCTTTGATTAATCGTTGCTAATTAACGTTAAATCCATACACTAACAATAGTTTTAGGCTTGTTAGGATACGGCTACGTTCATGGATTTAACTTTACCGCTTTATCGCCAGTTATTTGGCCGATTTTTCTTACTCGTATTGTGCTTTTTGTTTGTAAGTTTTGCGAGTGTAGGGTTATATTTTTTTCAATCACAGCAGTTACTAACATTAAGTAATCAGCAAATCCCCGAATTTCAGCAACAAAATACTCGCCAAGCACTGCTGGTGAGTCATGAGCGTTTGCTCAATTCAATTATTACCAGTAAAAATGCGCTTGAGTATCGTAAGTCATACAAAACGTTAACGGAAAATTTAAAGCAGCTAACTAAATTATCAAGAAAAAATAGATTGCTACTGAATCAATTATCACAGCAGCTGCAATTACAAGTAGAAAATGTGATACGCCTAAATGACAGTGCTCGCCGCAATATTCAATTAAAAGATAGTGTTATTATTCAACTTACATTAGTTGCCGATAGTTTGTCTGTGCTTATTGCAAATCAATCTCAGCAGCAAAATGATCTTTATTTACAGGTAAACTCTGACCGTTTAAGCGACCGTGTTACTGCAAACCGTGCTGTAGCTCTAAGTAACATTGTAACAAACTTAAATAGAAACAAAGAGCTACATAGGCTATTGGTTGATAGTTTAGTTATGTTTGGCCGCCTTGATTTGCAGTATGATTTAATTGAGTTTGACTACTTACAAAAACAAGCAAGTTCAGGTTTTGAAAAGTGGCTGCTGAAAGCACAACAACTGGGTAGTAAAAGTGCCGCCGAAACAGCACTACAAGAGCAAGTGATTGTGTTAAATAATTTGCTATTTGTTGAGCAAAATACATTTGCTAAATGGCGTGGACAGCTTCGCAGAGCACTTGCTTATAAAACAGAGTTATTATCACAAAAAGTCGAGCTAAGTCCCTTATTAGCAAAAGTAACTACTGTTAATTCACCTAACGAAGTGATGTTAAATCAACAGTTAGAACATTGGCTTGCTGCAATTGGCCTTGATATTTCTGAACAGAATTATATTTGGTTCGTTGCTGCTATATATAGTTTGTTCATGGTCATTTTTTTATTGCTACTAGGTAGTATTCGTAGCAAGTTGAAACGCTTTAATACAATAAACAAAAAACTGACCACTGCATATGTTGAAACCGGAACATGTACAGGTGAAACTGATTGTGAAGAAACTCAGCAAGTCATTGATGCTATTAAACAAATTAAGCAACCTAAACATAGTGAAGCTGACTACCTAAACTTAGCAAAAAATCAGCAATTGTTAAGCTCATTTATGAGTGAGCATAGTGAACATTTGTTTTGGCCGTTTTCTGATTCTGCGCCGATGAATGCTCAAATATTAGCAAAACTTTTCGGTGGTGAAACACATGTAGGGCATTGGCGTCATTTGTTTAGCCGACACGATGTAAATTGCATTATTGCCAGTGCTCGTAAAGCCAAACAAACGCAGTCAATTCAACGGTTATCATTAATAACATTGCATGAAAATGAAATATCACTGTCGATCGAGTTTGCTAACAATAGCTGGCGCGGCAGTATTTGTTCTGCTAAAAAACTGCAACAGCTAATAAGTGATAACAGCCAATTACAGCAGCAACTTCAGCAACAAAGCCAAGATGAAAAGCTAAATATAATAAAGGCTAGTGAGCAGGTTAGTAAGACTATTCAACGAACTGCATTAAAAAATCAACTTGTTGAGTTAGGTAAATATGAGAGTTCCGGTGAGCAAAGTTTGTCATTGAACCAGTTATTGACATGGAGTCAAAGGCAAAAGGTTAGTGCCCAATTGCGTCGTGATGACTATTTGCTCACTTTATCTGACGTTAACATTATTGATGAACTACATGCAGTAGCAGCCAACGTAATGTTGGCTCATGCTCATTGTCATAATGTAGTTTACGTTAATACCGATGCTAACCTAAACCCTAGTGTGACGCTGGAAAGTGAGCTGTTCCAATCGATGGTTTATGAACTAGCTTCATTATTATTAGCAAAGCAAAACCATACGACTTTAGACATTAAGCTACAGGTTATTGATGTAAATAGTGCTCAACAAATTATTCGTTTTAGTTTGTTGCTTAGCACGCCTTCATGCCAAGAAGCGTTGGTGAAATCTATCAAGTTGTTAGGGCTTGATACTGACTCTAAACAGGGCAATTTTACGACACTAGAAAGCTACCTGCGTGACTTATTGTTAGTTTTTAATGCAAGCAATAATGAAAGTATAGTTATTAATAATTCAGGCAAATTTACTTTTGATATACCGCTTGCAAGTGCTGATACATCAGGTAAAACATCAGTGTCAGCCAATAAAAATAAGGCAATACTGAGTAAAGCCAATATTTTGGTTGTAGCAACCGACGCCAGTATGCGTGAGCGTATCTGCCAAGGACTAAACAGTACAAAGTTAAATGTTGAAACCATGCGCGATTTAACGCTATTTCAACGTCAATTAAGCATTAAGCATTTAACTGCTAATAGTATTGATGTTTTAATTATGTCGCTGGAAGTATATCAAACAGACTACAAGTTGATCGCTCAGCATATTGCTTCATTGCCTGAAAAGTTACAGCCTAAATTGTTAGTAACTCAAGGATTAACTGAGCTAGGCTTGGCTACAACCGGCGTTTACTCTGCTTGTTTAGCTCCTTGGTATGAAGTCGAACTGCAAAGGCAGCTGGCCGTATTGTTGGCTGGTACCGAAAAAAGTAATTTACTAATTGCTCAGGAAATTTTTGCTCAACAGCGATTCTTAGTAAATCACGTTGAGCTGTTGTTAGCTGTTGCTAAGCCGGTTGAAAATCAACTACTGTTACAGTTGCTACATTGGTTGGGCTTTCAAGTTACCTTAGTTTCAAATGTTCGACAGTTAGAGAGCCATTGGCAAACAGGTCGTTATTTGCTGTTGATTTCTGAATTTCTTTCAGCTGACTTGACGTTGACTGATACAGAAAAATCTCCAAGAGGTATTTTCTGTTTTGGCGAGCAACAGACGGTAAAAGAGTATATAAATAGCCAAAAAATCGAGCAAAAATGGCAAGTCGACTTAATGCCACCGGCATTAGATATTCAAGCCATAATTAAGCTATTAATGCCTTGGTTAAAACCTGCATTTGAAGCTATGGATGTTTCGATAGAAACTACCGATATAAGCGAGGTTACAACTGAGGAGACATCGCCTCCATCTATGTCAAATAAGAAAAAGTTAAATAAGGCAATAGCTAAGCCAACAAACAGCGAAATAGATGAGTTAGCAGATTTACAAAGTAATACAAAACATATCGCTGAAAACGACCAACAAAGCGCCAGTGAACCGTGGCATTTTGACTTGGCAGCATATGCACAAAATCAAGGTTCAGCAGAATTAGCAGCAATTATGCTTGATGATTACTTGTCTGATATTGAACAATTTTTATTAGAGTTTGAGGTAAGTATTCACAAGCAAGACGTAGTACAGGCGCTGATATGCATAGAACATACTATACAGCTTTGTGAAGTTATTGCTGCTCAGCCACTTTTACAGCTTAGCAAAGCAGTAAAAGCACAACTTGCTCAGGTTAGTGAAAAGTTATCGCAACAAGATATTGCTCTTTTTCAGCAGCAAGCAGAGCAATTACAGCAAAGTTTTTCACATTTAGTTGGTTTCGCCGAGTCAATATGAAAATAGAGCCGTTAAAAAATGTTATAACCGACGTCGCTAGCCCTTGCGTACGTAATTGTTGTCTCGATGCAGAAGATATTTGCTTAGGTTGCAATCGCCATATTGATGAGATCATGGCGTGGCGGACACTAGATAACGAGGAAAAAGCTAAGGTATTACAGCAGTGTCAAAAGCGCGAGCAGGAACGAGAGCAATAAATGATTAGAGATGAAACAGTTAGGGCTAACAATGACGGAGCTTGAAAAAAACACTTTAGCTCAATTAGACAAGCTTAATGTCTTGATTATTGATGACAATTTGCTGGTGCACAATACCCTAAAAGAAAGTTTGTATGCGCTGGGGATAAAAGAAATACGTTGTGCCGAAAACGCTTATTATGGCCTAAGGTTGTGTGATGAAATGCACTTTCATGTTGTTATATGTGCGTTTAATGTTAAAAGTGACAAAGATGGCTTTCACTTATTAGAAGAGCTTAAATTTAAGGGGCATGTTACAAAAACAACAGTTTTAATTTTTCTTAGCTCGGAAACAGATGAATCTTTGGTTAACTCAATTATTGAATTACAGCCTGATGATTTTTGGACTAAACCACTGGCAATTAAGAAAGTTCAAACTCGATTAACGGCAACATTAAAAGTTAAACAGGTATTATTTAATATTTATAGCGCCATCGATAAAAAGGCTTATGCTAAAGCGATTTATTTTGCCGATCGGCATTTATTAAATGATAAGTTAGCGTCATTTCATCCGAATATAAACCGTATGAAAGGTGATGCACTTTTGCAGTTGTTAGAATTTCAAGAAGCAGAAGCTTTCTATAAAAAACTTTTCAGCCAATATCAATATTCATGGGTTTACTTAGGTTATGCTAAAGCATTATTAAAGCAAGGGCGTATTGAAGAAATTCGTGAAATGTTAAAAAGCTTGATCGATAAGCCAGAAACTCGCTTTGGTGCTCACGATATGATGGCACAATATTATATTGAGCAAGAGCAATACCAGCTGGCATATGATGAAATTAAACTGGCAACGGCATTAGCCCCTAGAAATATAGAACGTAATAAAAAATCTTGGGACCTTGCCCGCTTAACGCATGATTACAAAGGACAATATATAGCTACACGAAATATTGCCCAGCAAGCTAAAAATTCAATACATGACTCACCAGAGCTTATATTAAATGTTATTCGCGCCGGGATAGATTTGGCTTGTGCAACTCCAGATGACAGTGCGCAACCAGTGCTTAAACAAATGGACCGTTATATTGAACAGTTTGAAAATGACTATGATGATATTCAATTGTTTAAGCAGCAATTATTAGTGGTGAAGGCGCGTTTACATAATGTTCGAGATGAAGAAGAAAAAGCAACTAAGCTAGTTGAAAATCATATGTCGTTGAAGCCGTCGGCAATTGTTGAAGATAATTTAGATAAAGTTAAAGTGTTGCATGAACTAGGTATGCGTGAAGATGCAATTCATTTACTAAAAGCCATCAATAATCAAATTGCCGGTGACTCACTAAATTGCCAAGTAGTTAAGCACTATATTGAACAAGAAACGCAAGAACGCGAAGAAATACATTTTACTGCGAAGCAATTAAATAGTATGGCGGTAGAGCATTTTCAGAAAAATCGTTTACTACCAGCATTAGAGGCAATAATACAAGCTTTGCAGTTAAGCCCAGACAATATCAAGTTACTGATCAGTGAATTGAAAATTCTGATCACCATTAAGCAACAAGGTGAAGCGAGTGCAGAGCACATAGCGTTAGCTGAGCATGTATTCAGTCAATTGGCAGACCGAGCGCTAGAAGAGAAGACACGTAGTGTTTTCGATGACTTAAATGTAAAGTGGCAAAAGCTTATTGCATAGTGTTTCTTCTTTGGGGTATTTATGCATCGCGCGGCATGCCTTTTTCCACGGAACGAATAAGGCGTGCGGTCAAACGTTGATTTTTATCATACGTTAACTTTTGTAATTTTAATGCTTGTTGCTCTAACGCCCAATGAATATGCTCGGCGACCATATCATCGGCACTATCAAGTTTTTCAGTTAATGCATCTACATTGGCGCTAGAGTAATTGGCATTACCTAAGGCGATTGCGATATTACGTTGCCAGCATGAAAAGCCAATGCGGCGTATTGGTGAGCCCTCAGTTTTACTGAGAAAAGCTTGTTCATCCCAAGCAAATAATTCTAATAATGCTATATTGTCGAGGTTTTGGCGTGGTTTAAAGTCATCTTCACTGCCAAGTTTGGCAAACTTATTCCAAGGGCAAATAAGCTGACAATCGTCACAACCATAAATACGATTACCAATTAGCGGCCTAAATTCAATGGGAATAGCGTCTCTAAGCTCAATGGTAAGATAAGAAATACAGCGCCTAGCATCAACCACATAAGGTTCAACAATAGCCTGTGTTGGGCAAATTTTGATGCATGCAACACAACTGCCGCAATCATTTTCTGGTTTATTATCGACAACCAAAGGAAGATCAACTAATAGCTCTCCTAAAAAGAACCATGAACCAGCTTGCTTGTTAATAAGTAGCGAGTGCTTACCAACCCAGCCAAGTCCTGCTTTCTCTGCTAGTGGCCGCTCAAGGATAGGAGCAGAATCAACAAAGGGTCGATAATTAAAACCTTCACAATGAGTTTTAATTTTTTCACCAAGCTGCTTTAAACGCTTGCGCATTAATTTATGATAATCACGACCTAAAGCATAACGGCTAATATAAGCGTGATCGCGATTTTTTAAAATGCGCGCAAACTTTGCATCAGTTGGCAAATAATCCATTCTAACGCTAATAACATTAAGTGTACCTTCCACTAACTCTTTTGCTCGTGCTCTCATTAGTCCGTGGCGAGCCATATAATCCATATTGCCATGATAGTTATTTTCTAACCAACGGGTTAATGCGGCTTCATGGGCCGACAAGTCAACATCACAAATACCGACTTGTGAGAATCCAAGTTCTTGGCCCCAAAGCTTGATTTTTTCTGTTAATTCTTGATAGTTAATAGCAGGAGTAGTCATGTTTACAGAAGTTAGAGTGATAAGGTGATCGTACTATGCCAGTGAGTTTAACACATCATGCCTATAAGGTTAATCAACTACAGCAGTTTGAAGCTGATGCAGCGCAAGCTATTGGTTTGAATTTATTTCAATTAATGGAGTGCGCAGGTCAGGCTGTTTTTAATAATATTCGTCAATTCTATCCGGCGGCACATCGTGTGCTAATTATTGCTGGAAAAGGCAATAATGGCGGTGATGGCTATATTGTTGCTAGGTTGGCACATAAAGCTGGACTGAATGTCATGGTTGTTGTGGTTACCGAGCGTCACCATATAAAAGGAGATGCGTTAACCGCACTTGAGTTGCTAGAAAATTGCGCTGTACCTATATATTTCTCAGCCACAACTACCGCTAGTATTGCCGTTATTGAAAGCTTTCAAGGTGAGCTTATTTTAGATTGTTTGTTTGGAATTGGCTTTAACGGTGCTTTGTCGAGTGAATTTATAGACTTAGTAGAAGCAATTAACAAACAAAACTGTGTTCGGGTAGCTGTTGATGTGCCATCAGGCTTAAATGCTGATTTAGGTATTGTCGCTGAAACGGCTGTACATGCTGATTTAACGGTTACTTTAATTGCATACAAACGTGGACTACTGTCTGGGCAAGCCGCAAACTACGTCGGTAAACTAGTACTTGCAACCTTGTCAATAAATGCTAGCTTTGCAGGGTTAACATCTTCGCATTGTTTGTATCAAGATAAAGCAAATCTGCCGCAGCTAACATCGAGGCAACCTACTAGCCACAAAGGTAGTATAGGTATGATGCTTGCGGTGGGGGGCGACCGTACTTTTACTGGCGCTATATGTCTAGCGTCAGAAATGGCATTACGTGCTGGGGCCGCTCTGGTTAGTGTTTGCTGTCATGAGCAATCGCGAGCCATTTTATTACAGCGCCAACCTGAGCTGATGATAGTGGCAAATTGTGCCCAAACACTTGCCTCGTCAACTTTACTGAATAAAGTTAAGTCAGTGATTATTGGACCAGGTTTAGGGCGTAATGCTTGGTCTGAAAGTCTCTTTGAAGCGGCAATTAATATTGAAAGTGAAAAAGTAATAGACGCCGATGGTTTATATTTTCTCGCCCAAAATAAACGTAAATCTAGTCATTGGATACTAACTCCACATCCAGGTGAAGCTGCGACATTATTAAGCTGCAGTATTGATGAAATTGAACTTGATAGATTTGCGGCCGTCAAAGCAATTGCTCGTCAATACGGCGGTATTTGTGTGTTAAAGGGAGCAGGAACTTTAATTTCAGATGGTGAAACAACGTGGATTAATTCTACGGGAAATGCGGGAATGGCTAGTGGTGGCATGGGCGATGTTCTTACGGGATTAATTGGAGCACTAATTTTGCAAACACCAGGGTTATTTCAAGCAGCTCGCCTTAGTGTGTATATTCATGGGCTCGCTGCTGATATTATTGCCAAAAAGCATGGGCAAATTGGTATACTAGCAAGTGATCTTTATCCTGAAGTACAACACTTGATTAACAGTGAAAGTAACTTTCTAGGTTAAATAAATGATAAAAGTGCCATAAGTAAATCAAAAGAAAATGAAAAATGAATAATTTTGTGACAAATCAAAGCTTTATTTTAGCGGATGAAACCGCCACTATTGCAATGGGTAAACGTATAGCCGATATAGTAAAAGCCAATTTAAACCATGGGATTACCGTATATCTAAATGGTGACCTTGGTGCTGGTAAAACAACATTAACGCGTGGTTTTGTTCAAGGTATGGGGCATGATGGCAATGTTAAGAGCCCAACCTATACCTTAGTTGAACCTTATGATTTACTAGATTGGCAAGTTTATCATTTTGATTTATACCGTTTAGCTGATCCAGAAGAATTAGAATATATGGGCATTAGAGATTATTTTAATAACCGAAGCTGTAGTTTTATTGAGTGGCCTGAAAAAGGCAAAGGTATGATTGCTAGCGCAGATTTAGTGATTGATTTAGTTTATCTTGAAGAGCAACGCGAAATTACGTTGCAATCGGAGACAGCGCTTGGGCAACAGCTTTTATTAGCATTATCTGCAATGAATGATTTATCTTGATACAGTAGTGAAATGTTATGATAAAGAAGAATAATAAAAATAGCTTACTAAGTGCTGGTTAAAGGGGACAGAATTTAAATGCGTTTTTATAAAATAGCGCTGTATGTAATTACTATTTCCATGTTATGGCTTGGTACAGTAGCGACAGCAAGCGCCACTAACAAGATTAAAAATGTTCGAGTATGGCCTGCACCCGATAGTACGCGTGTGGTTTTTGATCTTAGTAAAAAGCCTGATTTTAAATATTTTTCGCTAAATTCACCTAATCGATTAGTCATTGACTTTAAAAACAGTAAAAACGTAGCAGCGTTAATGTCAGCAATTAAAGCTGATAAACGTGTCAAGAAAATTCGCTCAAGTACCGCGAAAAATAAAACCAGTACTCGACTAGTTTTAGAGCTTGCTGAAAATTATCGTGTATCAGCATTTCCTCTTGCTCCCGCAGGACAATATGGCCATCGTTTAGTTATTGATCTTTATGATAAGCAAAGCAAAGTTGTTGCTAAACATGATAACAGTAAAGGTAAGCGTGATATTGTTATTGCCATTGTTGCTGGCCATGGTGGTGATGATCCCGGCTCAATAGGTGCCGCTGGTACTTATGAAAAGCGTGTTACTTTAAATATTGCTAAGAAGCTAGCTAAACTAATTGATCGCAAAAAGGGTTTGAAAGCTGTGATGATACGCAGTGGTGACTATTATGTTAGCCATGATCGCAAGCCCAAATTAGCACGTAAAAATAAAGCTGATTTGTTAATTTCCATTCATGCCGATGCGTTTACGTCTCCTAAACCTAGTGGTGCATCAGTGCTCGTGCAATCTACGCGTCGGGCTGATTCAGAATTTGCCCGTTGGATCCAAAATAGAGAAAAAAACTCTGAACTGCTAGGCGGTGCAGGGGAAACGATTAAGAAAACCAAAGATGACAATTTAGCAATTGCACTGGCCGATATGAAAAAAGAATACACTATGGCCAGTAGCTACAATTTTGCCGAACACGTGATAAAGCAATTAAAGAAAGTAACAAAATTACATAAGAAAAAACCCGAGCGCTTAAGTTTAGCCGTTTTAAAGTCTTCTGATATTCCTTCTGTATTAATCGAAACAGGCTTTATTTCAAACCCGCAAGAAGAAAAACGCTTGAATAATGCCAATCATCAACAGAAACTGGCCAAAGCCATTTATACCGCTGTTGATCATTACTTTTCACGAAATCCACCAGATGGCAGTTTATATGCTGCAAATCGTGTTCGAGAGCACAAGGTTAGTCGTGGCGAATCTTTATCTGTTGTTGCACAACGCTATAAAGTCTCGGTTCGACAATTAAAATCCGCCAATAACTTGAAATCCAATGTGGTTCGAATTGGTCAAACATTAAAAATTCCACAGGCAGATTAAGTTAGATATGACAATTGCAATACTTCCCGCTCGCCTTGCTAACCAAATTGCTGCAGGAGAGGTGGTTGAACGTCCAGCATCCGTAGTAAAAGAGCTCATTGAAAATAGTTTAGATGCTGGCGCAACCAATATTCGAGTGGATATTGAAAAGGGTGGTGCTAAACGCATTCGTATCATCGACAATGGCAAGGGGATTGCAAAAGATGAGTTAGGCTTAGCACTGAGCCGCCATGCCACCAGCAAAATTAAAGACTTGAATGATCTCGAATCCATCAGCAGTTTAGGGTTTCGTGGTGAAGCCTTGGCCAGTATAAGCTCAGTTGCCCGTCTCACATTAACTTCTAAACCGAATGAGCAAGACACTGCATGGCAAGCAAATGCTCATGGGCGTGATATGGAAGTTACCGTAAACCCAGCTGCGCACCCAAACGGTACAACAATTGATGTCTGCGACTTATTTTTTAACACGCCAGCAAGACGCAAATTTTTACGAACGGAAAAAACCGAATTTGGTCATATCGAAGAGGTGATTAAACGCATCGCACTCGCTAGGTTTGATGTTGCTTTTACCTTAACGCATAACCATAAAACCATTAAACAGTTTCGTCTTGCTAATTCTGCTATGCAACGAAGTAAACGTGTAGCACAAATTTGTGGACAAAAATTTATTGATAATGCCCTAGAGGTAGATTGTCAGCACGACGGTTTTCATTTACACGGCTGGATAGCACAGTCAAGCTTTTATCGCAGCCAGAATGATCTTTGTTACAGTTATGTCAATGGTCGTATGATGCGTGACAAGCTAATTAATCATGCCATTCGCCAAGCCTATGCTGAATTGTTGCCTAATGATAGTTACCCTGCATTTGTGCTGTTTTTTAATCTCGACTTTCGTGAAGTTGATGTCAATGTACACCCTGCAAAACATGAGGTTAGATTTCATCAGGGTCGTTATGTACATGACTTTATTTATTCAGTGTGCCATCAAGCATTGATTGCTAATCGTGCGCCAGAGCTTACTGTTGATGACAGTACAGGTGAAGTGTTAACAGACATAGTCGCAAGGCAAGAAACGGTAAGTGGTATAGATACCAGCTTTGTCACACCATTACGCTCAACAGGCACTAGTAGTAAAGTGTCAGAAGCAACACCTGCGTATCGGCCTCACCAAAATACAAACAGGCAATATAGCCAAGCGAGTGCGCCAGCCTATAGCGCGAAAATAAACCCTCAGGTGAGTAAGGCATATAGCGACCTGATGACTCCGCTTGTTGAACATACTAGTAGTGAGCAAGCAGTAGAGCATTCTGCTGTCATTTCAACAACTGAAAAGCTAATTACAACTGATGGCAAAGCAAAGGTGTTGTACTGGCAGCCACCACATTATTTAGTGTTTGAGCAACAACAAGAATTACGCTTATTGTCGCTGCAAAAACTTGAGCGTTACCTTAAGTTGCAGCTTGTTAAGCAACGTTGGCATGAAAAGTTTGTGTCTCAGCCGTTATTGTTACCAGTTAAAGTTAGCGTCAGTGAAAAAGTTGCCAATTTTGCTGCTTTGAACATTGCGCAATTTCAATATATTGGCATGGAAATTAGGCAAGTTAACAAAACAACATTGCAAATTCGACAATTTCCCGCATTGCTGCGCAATAAAAATGTTGCTAGCAGTTTTGATTTATTAATGAGCCAGTTACAGGTAGAAACCCAAAGCGATGTTCATTCCGAAATTGATTGGCAAATGGCACTAGCCCATTTGATGATAACAGAAGAAATGACAGAGGAAAGTGCGCTGCAAATATGGCGAAATGCAGAAAGTCAGTTTAATTGTCAATTTGAACAGCAACTACGCTTGAATTCTGTTGCTATTGACCTTACATCGTCTATAAGCCAATTTGAGTAACTAATAAAATTAATGAAAGATATTGCAAAGTCAAAAGATGTTGCTATCAATGAACCGCCTGTTATTTGTTTAATGGGACCAACGGCATCGGGTAAAACAGCATTGGCAATGGCGCTTTATGATGCTCTGCCTTGCGATATTATCAGTGTCGATTCAGCATTAGTTTTTAAAGGTATGGATATTGGCACGGCGAAGCCAACGAAAGCTGAATTAGCACAATATCCGCATCAACTCATTGATATTCGAGATCCGGCAGAAAGTTATTCTGCAGCAGATTTTTGTCAAGACGCATTAAAAGCGATAGCAAAAAGTCGGGCAAATGGTCGAATTCCGTTGTTGGTTGGCGGCACTATGATGTATTTTAAAAGCCTAATTGATGGTATTTCGCCTTTGCCGGAAGCGGATGTAGAAATACGTACCGCAATTGAAACCGAAGCTCAGCAAAAAGGTTGGGCGGCAATGCATGAGCAGTTGGCAAGTTTTGACCCGGTATCTGCAGAGCGTATTCATAAAAATGATCCGCAACGGATAGCGCGTGCAATCGAGGTTTACCGTAAAACCGGTCATACTTTGACACAATTGACCGAAATAAAAGGTGATAAAGTCAGCGGAAATGTTTTACAGTTTGCTATAGCACCAAAAGAGCGAAGTGACTTACACGCGCGTATAGAGCTGCGTTTTAAGCAAATGATTGAACAAAACTTTAAGCAAGAAGTTGTGGCTTTAAAAGCACGAGATGATTTACATCATGACTTGCCGGCGATACGTTGTGTAGGATATCGTCAAATGTGGCAACATTTGCAAGGTGAGTGTGATCATGATGAAATGATTTTTAAAGGTATTTGCGCCACTCGACAATTAGCAAAACGTCAATTAACGTGGCTGCGAAGTTGGCAAAATTTACACTGGTTGCATATGGAAGATGAAAATAATTTACAAGTTATTTTATCGGCAGTAAGCAAACTTTAAACATTGATGTATAATTAACTTAGTTGTGCATTAACCAGCTAGTTTTATTGAATAATTTTAATAAAATAATTGCAAAGAACATTTAACTTTTACTAAAAATAACAAAAGGGGCCAAATAATGGCAAAGGGGCAATCTTTACAAGACCCATTTTTGAATGCGTTACGTCGTGATCGTATTCCTGTAGCAATTTACTTAGTTAATGGCATTAAACTACAAGGGCAAGTAGAGTCATTTGATCAGTTTGTAATTTTGTTGAAAAATACAGTAAGTCAAATGGTATATAAGCATGCAATTTCTACGGTAGTACCTGCACGAGCAGTGTCTACTATGCCTTCACCTCAAGCCAATCAATCTGGTTTTGGTCAGGATTCTGAAAATTAATGAATAAAACATGTATTGTATGGAGTCGCTCATTTGTTTGATAGGTATCAGGCAGGTGAGCAGGCGATACTTGTTCATTTAGATTTCCCAGATGATAACACTCGAGAAGATCTACAAGAATTTGAAATGCTTGTTAGTTCGGCGGGAGTGACTGCGTTAAATACAGTAACAGGTAAACGCAATACCCCACACCCGAAATACTTTGTTGGCACAGGTAAAGCCCAAGAAGTTGCAGAAGCTGTGAGGATGTATAATGCCAATGTGGTGTTGTTTAATCATAGTTTATCGCCATCACAAGAAAAAAATGTTGAAGCATTGTGTGAATGTCGAGTGGTAGACCGTACCACTTTAATACTTGATATTTTTGCCCAACGTGCCAGAACTCATGAAGGCAAATTACAAGTAGAGCTTGCGCAACTGCGTCATATTAGTACACGATTAATACGTGGCTGGACGCATTTGGAACGCCAAAAAGGTGGTATAGGTTTAAGAGGCCCTGGTGAAACACAGCTCGAAACTGATAGACGTTTACTTCATGAGCGCATGGTTAATATTCGTCGACGTTTAGAAAAAGTTGAAAAACAAAGGCAACAAGGGCGTAGGGCAAGGAATAGAGCGGAAATCCCGACTGTGTCTTTGGTGGGTTATACCAACGCAGGTAAGTCAACATTATTTAATCATATTACGCGGGCTGATGTTTATGCCGCTGATCAGTTATTTGCAACTTTAGATCCTACACTACGTAAAATTGATGTTGAAGATGTGGGGCGTGTTATTCTAGCTGACACGGTAGGTTTTATTCGTCATTTACCACATGACCTAGTTGCGGCATTTAAGGCAACATTAACTGAAACCCGGGAAGCAGAACTGCTATTACATGTTATCGATATTTCCGATGAACGTCGTAGTGAAAATATTGAACAAGTTGAAGAAGTTTTACAAGAAATTGAGGCAGGTGAAGTACCTCAATTATTAATTTGTAACAAAATAGATTGTTTAGATGATGTTGAGCCTAGAATTGACCGAGATGAGCATGGCTTGCCAATTCGCGTATGGTTATCGGCTCAACAAGGTTTGGGCATTGAGTTATTATTTGAAGCCTTAGCGGAACGCTTGGGCAAGCAGATAGTCAAACACCTGCTGTGTTTACCACCAAGTGCCGGTAAACTTCGAGGCCAACTTTACCAATTAAACTGTATTGCCAAAGAGCACTATGACGAACAAGGCAATTGCTTGGTAGATGTAAAATTACCACTGCGAGAGTGGAACCGATTAGTAAAACAAGATAAAGCTGAAATAGAGCACTTTATTCAAACTTAACAGACTGATATATTAGGCCCAAACCTGATGTTTTATGCGTATATAGCAGTTTAGGCATTAATTTTTTATAGCGGAGAGTACCATGGCGTGGAATGAACCGGGGAATAATGATAAAGATCCCTGGAAAAATAAAGGTGGCAAAAATCAAGGTCCACCAGATTTAGACGATTTGTTAAAAGATATCGGCAATAAGTTTGGCGGTATTTTCGGTGGTAATAAATCAGGTGGCGGCTCTGGAAAAAGCCTTTCTAGTGTTGGTATTATGGTGCTATTAATTGCTGCTATTCTAGTTTACGCTTTCACAGGTTTCTATACCATTAAAGAAGCTGAAAAAGGTATTGTTTTACGCTTTGGCCAGTATGCCGGCACAGTAGAACCAGGTCTTAGGTGGAAGTGGACATTTGTCGAGCGCATTATCCCTGTTGATATGCAAACAACCCGTGACCTTCCGTCAGCTGGTTTTATGTTAACGCAAGACGAAAACGTTGTTCGTGTAGAAATGCAAATTCAATATCGTGTTGTTGATGCTCGTAATTATATTTTCAGTGTTACCAATGCTGATGACAGTTTGAGCCAGTCACTTGATAGTGCTTTACGCTATGTTATTGGTCATTCATCAATGGATGATATTTTAACTAGCGGTCGTGAAGAAGTTCGTCAAGCGGTTTGGAGAGAGTTAGATAAAATAATCGAGCCTTACAACTTAGGTTTGATCATTGTCGATGTTAACTTTAAAGATGCTCGTCCTCCAGAAGAGGTAAAAGATGCTTTTGATGATGCCATTGCAGCACAGGAAGATGAAGTAAGATTCTTACGTGAAGCTGAAGCATACGCTAAAGGCATTGAACCGCGTGCTCGTGGTCGTGTTAAACGTTTAGAGCAAGAAGCATTAGCCTATAAATCGCAAACAGTGTTAGATGCAGAAGGTGAAGTGGCTCGTTTTAATAAACTTTTGCCTGAATACCAAGCGGCTCCTGAAGTAACACGCCAACGTATGTATTTAACGACAATGGAAAAAGTTTACAGTAACACCAGTAAAGTTATGGTTGATGTTGATGGCGGTAATAACATGATGTACTTGCCACTAGATAAAATTATGCAGCAACAATCAACTGGTCAACGTGTTATTCAGCAATCGCTACCTAGTGTAAATCAATTGCCAACATCAACGAACAGTGCTCCAGCATTGTCGGGTCGCAACGATCGATTCAATAGTGGGAGAAACTAAGCCATGAAAAACTTTTTATTGGCAATTGTTGCCCTACTATTTGTTTTAACAGTTTCATCAGTTTTTATAGTTTTTGAAGGCCAACGCGGTATCGTGTTTCAGTTCTCAAAAATTAAACGTGACGGTGATAGTGGCGATATGAAAGTGTACGAGCCAGGCTTACACTTTAAATTTCCATTTATTAACACGGTTCGTAAACTTGATGCGCGTATCCAAACCTTAGATGAAGCGCCAGATCGTTTTGTAACATCTGAGAAGAAAGACTTAATGGTTGACTCATTTGTTAAGTGGCGAATTGTTAACTTCTCAACATATTACTTACGTACTTCCGGCTCTATCGATAATGCTCGTGCGTTATTAAAGCAGAAAGTAAATAATGGCTTACGTACTGAATTTGGTACCCGTACCATTAAAGAAATTGTTTCTGGCGACCGCGATGCTATTATGGCTGAAGCGCTTGAAAGTGCTGCAAGTAGCCGTGAAGATCTTGGTATTGAAGTTATCGACGTACGTATTAAAGCAATTAACTTACCTACTGAAGTAAGTAATTCAATTTATGAGCGTATGCGTGCTGAGCGAACTGCTGTGGCCAAAGAGCATCGCTCACAAGGTCAAGAACAAGCAGAAATTATTCGCGCAACTATTGATGCAAAAGTAACGGTAATGTTAGCGGAAGCACAAAAGAACGCGCGAGAAATACGTGGTGAAGGTGATGCATTAGCGGCAAAAGTTTATGCTGACTCTTATGGCAAAGATGCAGAGTTCTTTAACTTCTTTCGTAGTTTAGAAGCATACGAAAAAAGCTTTAGTTCTAAGAATGATATTTTAGTTGTTAAGCCCGACAGCGATTTCTTTAACTACTTAAAAGACGGTAAAAAAGAAAAGTAATATCTTTTAAAAATCATTATAAAAGCCATGGCACTTGCCATGGCTTTTTTATATATAGAAAGTAATGTATAAACGTATGCATATATCTACTGAGGCATATACGTATGAATTACGGTTTATTAAGGACTTGATATGACATCTACCATACTTATGGCCATTGCTATTGCTTTGATCATTGAGGGACTTATTCCAGCCTTATTTCCAAACAAGTGGCGTGCATACGTACTTAAATTAGCAAATGAACCGATTAGTGCTATTCGTCAAATTGGAATTTTTTTGGTTGTAATTGGTCTAGCCATGCTAGGGTTGATAAATTAATTTATCGCTAACTTACCTTGCCAATTGAATTTTTTTAAATTGAATTAAAAATCAACAATTATTGCTTGGACTCAATATTTATATTTGATAGAATCCCCGCCTAATTTTCTTACCAATATGTGAACATGGGTAAAAACGTCGTAGTTCTAGGCACCCAATGGGGTGACGAAGGTAAAGGTAAAGTCGTCGACTTACTTACTGATAAAGCCAAATATGTAGTGCGCTATCAAGGTGGCCACAACGCAGGTCATACACTAGTCATTAACGGTGAAAAAACCGTATTACACCTTATTCCATCTGGCGTGTTACGTGAAAACGTAAAATGTTTAATTGGCAATGGTGTAGTTCTTTGTCCTAAAGCACTTATGACAGAAATGGCAATGTTAGAAGAACGTGGCGTACCCGTACGCGAACGTCTTTTAATTAGCGATGCATGTCCGTTAATTCTTCCATACCACAATGCTTTAGACGCAGCACGCGAAAAAGCCCGCGGTAGCAAAGCTATCGGTACTACTGGTCGTGGTATTGGTCCAGCGTACGAAGATAAAGCTGCTCGTCGTGGTTTACGTGTTGGTGACCTATTTTGCGCAGAATCTTTTGCGGCGAAATTAAAAGAAATTATGGAATACCATAACTTCGTATTAACAACATACTATAAAGCTGAACCTGTAAGCTATGAAGAAGTACTAGCTGATGCAATGGCAGTAGCAGATACAATTAAGAGCATGGTTGCAGATATTTCAGAAATGTTAGATCAAGCGCGCAAAGCGGGTGACTCTATCATGTTTGAAGGTGCGCAAGGTACATTGCTTGATATCGACCACGGTACATACCCATATGTAACGTCTTCAAATACAACAGTTGGTGGTGTTGCTACTGGTAGCGGTTTTGGTCCACGTTACTTAGATTATGTTTTAGGTATTACTAAAGCTTACACTACACGTGTTGGCTCAGGCCCTTTCCCAACGGAATTGGATGATGAAGTTGGAAATCATTTAGGTACTGTTGGTCATGAATTTGGTGCGACAACCGGTCGTGAACGCCGTTGTGGTTGGTTCGATGCTGTAGCAATGCACCGTGCTGTGCAAGTCAACAGCATTAGCGGTTTTTGTTTAACTAAACTTGATGTTTTAGATGGTTTAGAAACATTAAAAATCTGTGTTGGTTATAAAACCGAAGAAGGTGATGTTATCACTGTGCCACCAACAGCCGCTGAAGGTTATGAGAAAATCACACCTGTATACGAAGAAATGCCAGGTTGGAGTGAATCGACGGTAGGCGCAACTTCTCGTGATGCATTACCAGCCAATGCCATAGCATACATTAAGCGAATTGAAGAAGTTACAGGCGTACCGGTTGATATTATCTCAACAGGCCCAGACCGTAATGAGACTATGATTTTAGTTAACCCATTTGATGAGTAACTAATAAATAAGCTAATTTAAAAACCACCTATTAGGTGGTTTTTTTATGCCTGAAATTGTTTAATTATCCAATTTTTCAGCCTGTATATAGCACATAAATTTAACTAGAAAAATTGCAGTTTGCCGGAAATTTTTTTGATTTAGTGGTATACCAGTTTCACGCTAAGTTTAATGAATTGTTGCTAAATTCTGTTATCTGGTATGAAATGATTCAAAAGTTCGTCATCTCCCATATAAAACAGCCGTTTTAAACCTAAGTTTTACATTTAACTCATTTATTGCCAAAAAAAGTAATCTAACAGCTATTTATGTATGAATAGTTAACGAATTATGCTGAATATTCAGCTAAATAATGTGAAATGCGAATTTGCTCAGGCTATATTATTTATAGCTTGTAGCGAATTAATATATAGAAAAGTGCTTGAAATGAGTAACTACTATGCAATAACATAGATATCAATAATAACGAATATAGATTTCATGAATTATTAATTCAATGAAAATAAAATTGAACCATACTCACACAGTAGCCGCATTAATTAGGAATACATATGACAGATCTTCGCCAACAAGCACTTGATTATCACGCATACCCAACACCAGGGAAGATTAGCGTTGAATTAACAACAGCCGCTGAAACGAGCCAAGATCTCTCTCTCGCCTATAGTCCAGGTGTTGCTGAGCCTGTTCGTGCCATTGCTGAAAATCCTGATGACGTTTATAAATATACAGGTAAAGGCAATACGGTTGCTGTTATTACGAATGGTACCGCTATTTTAGGGTTAGGTAATTTAGGGCCAATGGCTTCTAAGCCCGTTATGGAAGGTAAAGCATTATTGTTTAAACGTTTTGCCGGTATTAATTCGTTTGATATTGAAGTAAAGCATAAAACAGTTGAAGACTTTGTTAATACCGTGGCGAATATTGCTGATAGTTTTGGTGGTATTAATCTTGAAGATATTAAAGCACCTGAATGTTTTGCTATCGAAAAAGCTTTAATAGAGCGTTGTAAAGTGCCGGTATTTCACGATGATCAACACGGTACAGCTATTGTTACTGCCGCTGGTATGATTAATGCGTTAGAAATTCAAGGTAAAGCATTACGCCATGCAAATATTGTTTGTATGGGCGCAGGTGCGGCAGCAATTGCTTGTATGGAGCTATTAATTAAATGTGGCGCTCAGCGTGAAAAGATCTATATGCTAGATACCAAAGGCATTATTCATACTCGTCGTGATGACTTGAACGAATACAAAAAACTTTTCGCTAACAACACGGATAAGCGCACTTTAGAAGAAGCCATAGACGGTGCTGATGTTTTTGTTGGGGTCTCAGGGCCAAATGTATTATCTCCAGAGCATGTAAAACTTATGGCAAATAAGCCAGTAATTTTTGCTTGTTCTAACCCTGATCCAGAAATAAAGCCAGAGCTTGCGTTAGCAACACGTGATGATTTAATTATTGCAACAGGGCGTTCAGACTACCCTAACCAAGTTAATAACGTGTTGTGTTTCCCGTTTATTTTCCGTGGTGCGTTAGATGTGCGCGCACGTACTATTAATGATGAAATGAAAATTGCTGCAGTACATGCCATTCGTGCTTTGGCCAAAGAGGAAGTGCCAGCTGAAGTACTTGCCGCAAGTGGCGATAGTCAACTAGAGTTCGGTAAAGACTATATTATTCCAAAACCAATGGACTCACGTTTACGTTCTGCCGTAGCTAAAGCGGTAGCTCAAGCAGCTGTTGATTCAGGGGTTGCGGGCATAGAATTACCAGAAAACTACAACGGTTAGTATTTTGTTTTAAGTGACTTCTATGTTGCTTAATTATTGGAAAGGGAAGCATAATGCTTCCCTTTTTTATGCCTTGTATTTAGTGCTAGTTAACATAACAACAATCCTAAGCTAAACAGAGTGCGATAGCTAAAGTACTCGGAGTAACAACAGCATTGATAACCGACATACGCATCGCACTAATGATATTTGTTATAACTGTGCCTTTTTTGTTGAGTAGAGATATTAAGCAAAATGCAATTAATGTTGGTGCAATAGCTAAATAGGCAAATGCTGGTAAATTACAGACAAATATCACGAAAACAATATTTACCAAAGCCAAAAGTAAAAAAATTACATAGACGTATATGCTTTTTTGCATACCATACTTAATGGAAAAATGGTTTCTCCCTACTTGTTTATCTGCATTAATATCAGGAAACTGATTTATTAGTAATAGGTTATTGGTTAAAAAAAATGGCACAAGAGAAATTAGTACAACATTCCAACTTATATTCCCCATTAAAACAATTGATGTCCCTAGAACCATTAAAGGGCCAAAGGCTAGGCCGCTGCAAATCAAGCAGATAATCGGCAATTTGTTTATCCATTTAGTGTAGAAAACAATTATGGCTATGCCGAAAAGGCCAATTGCAATGATTTTTAAGCTTGTCGTCAACGCAAAGTAGACACCAATGACGCTAGTAATGAATAAAAATAAAATGCTCATTTTGGCGACAAAACTCGCTGCTGAAGGTGTTGTTATTAATGCACCACTACCACCACTAAACGGTGTTTTGACTGTTAAAAAATCAAGGCCACTATGAAAGTCTTGATATTCGTTTAATAAATTAACACTAATATGCGCCGATAAAGCGCCAATAAATACTAATGTGCTGTCAATAACTGATATTTCGGCACCACTATGTATGGTTATAGACAGTGCCAAGAAAATAACCGAAAAGGTGAGTAATAAAAATGGTAAACGCATGGCGCTAAATAGTGCGTTAAAGTTTTCTTTCATGGTTTCCATTCCACTATATGTTGATAATCAAAACTAGCTTAGTGCCAAATGTAAAGAATAGGAATATCGAAAGTAAGGTAATAGTCGAACAAATCAAAAAAGCTGATAATTATTTAATTTATCTGCTAAAAGTAACCTTTCCTATTCAGTTAGTCTCATTCATAATGTCCTCGATATATCGTGGTTTATGCTGGTTTGCCTATTACGTAAGTTTTCTATAGCCATTTACGCATGATTTTGGAGATAAAATGAATAAAGAAATTAAAGCCTATCTTGCAGATTCAGAATTATTGCTTAACGCTGTCGGTGAAGGTATTTACGGTGTAGATGCGCAAGGACGAGCTATTTTTATTAACCCAGCGGCGGAAGCAATGACAGGTTGGTCATCCGCTGAATTACTCGGTCAAAACATTCATCAGTTTCATCATCACAGTTATAGCAATGGCGAACCTTACCCGGCCTGTGATTGCAAAATATTCAATACCGCACTTGACGGCATTTCTCGACAAGTTAGCGGTGAGGTTTTTTGGCGCAAGGACGGCAGTAGTTTCCCTGTAGAATACACTACACAGGCGGTTTTTAAGAATAAAGAAATCATTGGCGCGGTTGCGGTATTTCGTGATGTTAGTCAGCAGCGACAAATTGAACTGGCATTGCGTAGTGCCTTAGAAAATGTGCAATCACTCACCGAGCAATTGAAAGCTGAAAATACCTATTTGCAAAATGAACTCGCACAAGAGTGGTCCTCAGCAGGTTTGGTAGGCAAGAGCCCGGTTGTTACGAAAATGCTCTCGCAAGTTGAACTGGTGGCACAAACTGATAGTACGGTATTAATTCTTGGTGAGAATGGTACAGGTAAAGAGCTGGTGGCACGTAATATTCATGCCTTAAGTCAACGGAAAAACTCCACATTGGTGAAAGTGAATTGTGCTGCCTTTACGCCAAGCTTATTAGAGTCAGAATTATTTGGCCATGAAAAAGGCGCTTTTACCGGCGCAACAGAGCGTCGTAAAGGCCGCTTTGAACTAGCAAACGGCGGCACGCTTTTTCTCGATGAAATCGGCGAGTTATCTATGGAAGCACAGGGGAAATTATTACGGGTACTGCAAGAACAAGAATTTGAGCGTGTAGGTGGCAGTGAAACACTGGCCATTGATATTCGTGTTATTGCGGCAACCAATCGAGATTTGTCTGCTATGGTGGCTAATGGAGATTTTAGAATTGATTTATTCTATCGGCTGAATGTTTTCCCCGTTACTGTGCCGCCGTTAAGAGATCGACAAGAAGATATTCCATTGCTGTCACAAGCCATAATAAGCTCGTTGAATAAAAAACTAGGAAAGAGTATTACGGCGATAAGTAATCGCAGTTTAGCTAAATTAATGCAGTATCAATGGCCGGGTAATATACGAGAGCTGCAGAATTTATTAGAACGAGAAATGATCTTAGCAAAATCAGACATTCTAAATTTTAATTTTAAAAGCTCAGTAAAAGCACCGGAATTAGTTGAATTTGACACCTTGGCACAAGCAGAGAAAAAGCATATTAGCACTGTACTTAAAGCTTGCAAATGGCGTATCGGTGGAGAAATGGGGGCAGCAAAACTACTCGCTTTACCTGAAAGCACGTTACGGTCTCGGATGAAAAAGTTAAAAATCATTAGACCAACTTAAACCCGGTAATATACAGTTAATTATTATTGATTGCACGATATATCGTGGATTCGCGTTATATCGCGGCTTTTGAGGCTTGAGATTATAAGTGACTTATGCTTTTAATTAATTAAAACAATACGTTAAGTTTTATTTTGTAGTTGGCTTTTATTTTGCTAATAGCGAGTATCCTGTTGTTCGTATTATTAGTAAACCATGAAGTTTGATTATAAAGCCGAAGATTTGATCATTAAGCCGTACAAGTCTGAATCCCCCGTTTATGTTCGTAAGCAAAAAGGGCGCTATCAAAAAATTAGAAAACTTACCGGCATTATATTTGTCATGATATTTATTTTGTTGCCTTGGATTAATTATCAAGGTAATCAAGCTGTGCTGCTCGATATTGGTAAACAGCAATTTCATATTTTTTCACAAACCTTTTTTCCACAAGACTTCACCTTGTTAGCGGGTCTGTTGATAGTGAGTTGTTACTTACTATTTTTTGTTACCACTTGGCTAGGAAGAATCTGGTGTGGCTACGTTTGTCCACAAACTGTTTGGACCTTCAGTTTTATTTGGGTTGAAGAGTTACTTGAAGGGAGTCGTAATCAACGAATTAAGCGCGATAAGCAACCTAAAACGCTAGACACAGTCGCGAGAAAATCAGCTAAGCATTTGCTTTGGGGCTTAATGGCTTTTTTAACCGCCACCACCTTTATGAGCTACTTCTTGCCGACACGCGAACTGTATCTCGATTTAATACAATTTAATTGGGATAGTTTAACAACGTTTTGGGTACTGTTTTTTGCTGTCTGTACTTACGGAAACGCCGGTTGGCTCCGTGAAAAAATGTGCATATATATGTGTCCATACTCACGCTTTCAATCTGCTATGTTCGATAAAAATACCTTATTGGTTGCCTATGACAAACTACGTGGAGAAAATCGTGGTCGCCGTAAGCGCAAGCAAGATCCTAAAGAGCTAGGGCTAGGAGACTGTGTTGACTGTAATCTTTGTGTGGAAGTTTGCCCAGTTGGTATTGATATTCGTAATGGCCTGCAATATGAGTGCATAAATTGTGGTGCTTGTGCCGATGCCTGTGATCAAGCCATGAGCCAGTTTAACTATGCTAAAGGGTTAATTAGTTACACCAGTGAAAATGCATTACTTGGCAAAAAAGCTAAATTGTTGCGATCGAAAATTATCGGTTACGGGGTTTTATCAATACTAGCTATGGCTTTTATGGTGTATACCATTCAGGTGCGGGTGCCAATTGAATTTTCAGTGCTTAGAGACAGAGCGGCACTTTATCAGCTAGATTTTGAAGATAATGTTACGAATAGCTATTTATTGAAAATTACTAATAAGTCACAAATAGATCGCCACTTTAACGTCAATGTATTAGATAACAAAGTGAGCTTAAGTGCAGATAAAGACATATTGATTAAAGCAGGAGAAATTGCCAATGTGCCAGTGCATTTAACTATGGCTGCTGACGATATTAAAGGCCGAGTTAGTGAAGTGTCGCTGGAAGTCAGTGTTAGCGATAAGCCGGAAGTAAAAGCAGTAACGGAGACGAAATTTTTCTCAAACTAATTTGGTGTGTAGATTGGGTTATTTAACCAAGGCGTCGATGGGGCGCCTTTTTTTTTGGAAAAAGCTAAGGCCTGCAAGACAGCTGCAGTAAATCACATTGGCGTGCACAGTATCAATCACCTCGATAATTCAGTTATCCTTACTTATTGTTAGTGTTAAAATACGGTAAAATAACTTTTTACCTAGCGAATAGAGTGATCATGACAAACCCCATTGAGCAAAGAATATCGAATATCGCCTTAGTTGTTGAAAACTATGATGACGCTATTGAATTCTATACCACAAAACTAAACTTTCAGCTTATTGAAGATAGCGATTTAGGTGCTGGCAAGCGCTGGGTACAAATCGCCCCACCAAATTCAAACGGGACAAATTTGTTGCTAGCGCAAGCCAGTGATGATCAGCAAAAAAAATCTGTTGGCAACCAAGCCGGTGGACGAGTCTTTCTCTTTCTACAAACCAATGACTTTTGGCGCGACTACGAGCACATGAAAACTCATGGCGTTGAATTTACCGAGGAGCCACGAATAGAAGAGTACGGTACAGTCGTTGTTTTTAAAGATTTATATGGCACTAAATGGGATTTATTACAGTTGAATCAAGCAGGTTAATAATTGGTAGATAGTCTTAGCTCAAAAATAAAAAGGCGCTTAAAGCGCCTTTATTAATCTCTTGGATACTCGTTTCGCTTTAATCTTCTACTTCTGTTTCGTATTCGCTAAAGTCAGTCACACCTTGTGCTTCTAACGCTTTACGAACACTGGCCGGTAGCTTCTGTGTATTGTCTTTTGCTAAGTCAGCATCGTCTGGCAATGGTTGGCCAGTAAAAGCATGTAAAAATGCTTCACATAATAGTTCGCTGTTGGTTGCATGACGTAAGTTATTTACCTGACGACGTGTTCTTTCATCGGTTAGCACTTTCAACACACGTAAAGGGATAGACACGGTGATCTTTTTTACTTGTTCACTTTTTTTCCCGTGTTCGGCGTAAGGGTTAATATACTCGCCATTCCACTCTGCCATGAATATTCCTCTATGCTTAAATGATTATGAAAAACCTATAATTAGCTTATCTGGTATACCAGTAAGTTATAAGTTTATTCTTGACGGCTAATTTTACTGGTTGTGAGGCGTGAGTCAATAACGAATGTGTAGAAGGTTAGATGTCTAAAGTACTTGACCGCACACTTTAAACCGTTTAGATTTATAGACGTCCAAACATCTATATAGAAGAATGTCTATACTGGAGCACACATGAGCGAGAAAAAAATTGCCACAACTGCGGTTCGTGCAGGTATTAATAGTGACCAACATCATGGTGCGGTTATTCCTGCAATTCACCTTTCTAGCACCTATGCACTGAAAGGTTTTAATGAAAAGCGTCAGTTTGATTATTCACGTACGGGTAATCCAACTCGTGCTACGTTTGCTCAAGCCATTGCTGATTTAGAGCAAGGGGCGCTAGGTATTGTCACTAGCACGGGAATGTCAGCCGTACATCTGGTTTGTCAGTTGCTAAATACCGATGATACTGTGGTTATTCCTCATGATTGTTACGGTGGCAGTTTTCGTCTGTTTACCCATCTTGCCAAGCGTGGGCAGTTTAAGTTAATTGTTGTTGATCAAAATGATCAAGCGGCATTAACACAGGCCTTAGCAACAAAACCTAAACTAGTGCTAATTGAAACGCCAAGTAACCCGTTACTGCGTTTGGTGGATATTGAAGATATTACTCAACAAGCTCATCAAGCTGGCGCTTTGGTTGCTGTTGATAACACCTTTTTATCGCCAGCATTGCAGCAACCTTTGTTATTAGGTGCTGATATTGTTTTTCACTCAACCACTAAATATATCAATGGTCATAGTGATGTTGTTGGTGGAGTATTAGTGACCAAAGAGCAAGCCTTAGGTGAAGAACTTGCTTGGTGGGCTAACTGTATCGGTATTACCGGTTCGGCATTTGACAGCTTTTTAGCGCTACGGGGCTTGAAAACTTTACCGATACGCATGAAGCAGCACCAATTTAATGCCAATGCGGTTGCCGAATTTTTACAGCAACATCCGGCGGTGGAAAAAGTGTATTTCCCAGGGCTAGTTAACCATCCGCAGCATGAGTTAGCGAAAAAGCAGCAGCATGACTTTGGCGCCATGATGAGCTTTGAACTTAAAGGCGGTGTTGAAGCAGTAAAGGTGCTGTTTGATAAACTTGAATTTTTTACTTTAGCGCAATCATTAGGTGGGGTAGAAAGTTTGATCAGTCATCCATCAACCATGACTCATGCGGGCATGGAAATTGAAGCGCAACTTGCCGCAGGTATTACTCAGTCTTTAGTGCGCCTTTCAGTTGGGATTGAAGACATAGACGACATTTTAGCAGATTTAGCGCAGGCACTTACCGCTAGTCAAATATAACCGAAATAGTCTCAAGATAATTTTTAATTAGATAAACATGCGCATGTGCTTGGAAATAAAATGACAGACGTAAATTCAGCTGTGGAGCTTACTTCCACAAAAAACCAGTTGGCTAAAGCTGCTTGTAATGTACATAAATTTGGTGGCAGTAGTTTAGCAACCTCGGCCTGTATTGAGCGTGTCGTTGATATTATTCGCCAGCATTGCCAACTCAATGACGTTATTGTCGTTTCTGCTAACGGCGACACAACAGATGCATTATTTGCTATTTACCAATTGGCACTAGAACATTATGAGCTTAAGCAAGCAGCGCCTGTAGGAAATAAAACCGATTTAGTGGTTGAACTACTACCTGAAACATTAGCTGATGCGATTGTCGCACTACGTGATTCGCAAGTGGCACTGATTGAAGAATTACTCAATGCAAGTAGTGCGGCAAGGCTAAAAGCATTACTGAACGACGATATTGCCAATATCTCAGCGCATTTACTAAGCAATCCTAGCAAGCATCAAAACGATTTGCTGGCATTAGGTGAGGTTTGGTCAGCACGGTTATTATCAGCGGTATTAAACGAAAGCGTTTGTCCTAGCTATATGCTAGATGCTAGAGATTTTTTATTGCTAAGCAATGAAAAAACTTGTGCTATTGATTATCTTGCCAGCGCCGAGAAACTTTCGCCGTTGCAGCAAGCAAATCAGCTGGTGATAGTGACTGGCTATATTGCTCGCAACCAGCAATTACAAGCTTGCACATTAGGTCGTAATGGCAGTGACTATTCTGCAACTATCATGGCAGCTCTGTCTGGTGCTCGTAATGTTACTTTATGGACAGATGTTGATGGTATTTATAGTGCCGATCCAAGAGTGGTGCCGCTGGCAAGAAAATTACATCGTCTACCCAATGCGGTTGCAAATGAGTTGGGGCGTTTAGGTAATCCGGTATTACACGCAAAAACTTTACAGCCGTTAAAAAATCACAATACCCATTTACATGTTGCCAGTAGTTTTGCGCCAGAGGTTAGCGGCAGCGAAATTGGTAAATTTGGTCAAATTGCCAAACAAGAGCTTTCCGTGACCTATTTAAATGATTTGATCCTTGCTACGTCAGTTAGCTTTTTTGGAGAATCGGGTGCTCGCGCGGTGAAAGAGTTTACTCCTGTGTGCTATAACCTAGATGAAGGTTACTTGGTGGTGACTCAAGAGCAACAAAAGGCGTTAAGCCAATGGCTGGCAAGTCATGATACTGAGGTCTCATTTAAACCTGTCGCTATTGTTGCCACTGTAGGTTATCAAGTGGCACAGCAAGGTGGTATGCGAGCAAGATTTAAAAGAGCGCTAAGGCATCAGCGAACATTGCATTTTGTCCATGCAGAAAACCAACACAGTTATATAGCGGTTTTGCCGGAGGCTTGCACTGGAGAGCTACTGAATAATATCCACGGCGACATGACTAAAGATGCCAGAAATATCGCCTTGGTTGTAGCTGGCTTAGGTAATATCGGTCAGCGATTTTTAGAAATACTGCCAAAACAGTTAGCAGGTTTACCAGCATTGGAAAATCTTCACTTGGTTGGTTTAGTCGGTTCACAAAAAGCGCTAATTAATACTGATGGTATTGATGTCAGTAACGCGTTGGAGCATTACCAACAACAAGCAAAAGCTTATGAAGGTGAGCAGTTATTAGATTGGTTAACCAATCACCCTTATGATGAATTAGTAGTTGTTGATATCACACCTAGTGAGGCGTTTAGTCAGTTATATCAACAATTTTTCGCGCAAGGTATCCATGTTATTGGCGCTAATAAGTGGGCGGCCTCTTCACCGACTGAAAATTATCAACAATTGCTAAGTACAGCGAAAGAACATAATAGCTATTGGTTGGGTAACACGACAGTAGGGGCAGGCTTACCGATTAATTCAACTATTGAAGAGTTAATCAATAGCGGTGATGTGATCACTGAAATTTCTGGTATTTTCTCGGGGACTTTATCTTGGCTATTTCAATATTATGATGGCGTAACACCATTTTCAGAATTGTTGGCCAATGCTCTAGCGCAAGGTATTACCGAGCCAGATCCGCGAGAAGATTTATCTGGCCGAGATGTACAGCGTAAATTATTAATATTGGCGCGAGCCGCTGGCTTTGAGCTTTCACTTGAAGACATTGATTGCCAAAGTCTAGTGCCAGACTCGTTGCGAGATGTTTCGTTACAGGAGTTTCTTGAACGAACTGAAGAGCTTGATGACTTATTCTTACTACGTTTGAACCAAGCAAAAGAAAAATCATCTGGTATTCGTTATGTTGCTAAATTTGTTAAGGAAGATGGCCGATTACGGGCAAAAGTGAGTTTAGAAGAGTTAAGTTTTCAGCACGCGTTTACTCAATTAACGCCATGCGATAATGTTTTCCAAATTAAAAGTCACTGGTATCAGCAAAACCCCTTGATTATTCGCGGCCCTGGTGCCGGGCGAGATGTTACCGCAGGCGGTATTCATGCTGATTTAGTTAAGGTTTGTCAGCAATTGGCACATCGTCAGCAACAAGTTAAAATTAAAGGCTTAAACTAATGTGCTCGAGAGTAGTTTTTTGAATTGGTGAAATATAGCGCGTGTCCCTTAAATATGGCCAAAGCACACGCGCGGTATAATTGATTTGCTATGTTAAAGGTCTAAATCAACGCTATAACTAACAACAAAATTTACATCACCATCAGCACCATCAATATCGGTATCTGAAATAGCAAAAGTAAAACCGTTTTTGCTTAGGCTAATACCATAGTCAACATAATCGCCGCCAGCGTCAAAGTCATAACTGCCAACATGCAGGCCGAGCTCTAAGCCTTCTGAAATTTCAAAGGCCGCATCGGCTGAAATATAAGTATCGTCACCAAAATCACCATCAGCATCCGAATCAACTAAAGTGTTGTAGGTAATTGAAAACGCGTCGTATGAAAGTGAAAAATTCACTTCACTGAAATCTGAGTCAGCATCGCTATCATAAGCATAATAAATATACCCGACGCTGTAGCCTAAACCATTATCTAATTCATTAGAGTAGGCAGCATAAACGTCGAGTTCATAGGTCATGTTTTCAGCCCAATCAGCATTCGATGCCCAAGTGCCAACTGAGAAACCTGATGTATGCTCATAATCAATACCGCCAGAAACCGCGGCAGAGTTGGTGGTTTGGGTTACTCCACGCCACAAATAGTTACTGGATGCGGCAGCATTAGCTGATAAGCCCTCAACAGCGTGCGCTGAAGAAGCTATAAGCATTGTTGATGTGAATATGGTTGAAACAGATAAAGCTGTAATTGTTTTTTTCATGTTGGTTCCACTAAGTTTTATAATTATCTCGAACATTGCAAAGACAATGCCTGTGTAAATTTAATTTTGTAAATGTTCTTATTATCAAATGGTTAAGTGGTAATCCTGGGCGGTTTTCCTTTGTCCTTAGTGCCTCGCATGAACTGTCTTGGTGCAAGGAATATTCACTTATGTGCAAAAAAAGTGCATAAGCTTAAATATAATGATATGCAAAATTTTAGAAATTGCAGAAAAATAAAATTAAAAGATAACTAGCGAGCAATTTTGTCGATGATCTGAGTCGCAAAATCAACCTATTTAAGTTAAAGTAGCGCAGAATTTATCGAGGGTGTTTCTATGTCTGATTTTTTAATTGCTCCATCAATTTTATCTGCTGATTTTGCTCGCTTAGGTGACGATGTCGCAAACGTTCTCAGTGCGGGTGCTGATGTGGTTCATTTTGATGTTATGGATAACCACTTTGTGCCAAACCTTACTTTTGGCTCTATGGTGTGTAAGTCGTTAAGAGATTACGGTATTACCGCGCCAATTGATGTGCATTTGATGGTGAAACCCGTTGATAGCCTTATTCCAGATTTTGCTAAAGCGGGTGCTGATATTATAACTTTTCACCCCGAAGCCAGCGATCATATTGATAGAACATTACAATTAATTAAAGACAATGGTTGTAAAGCAGGCTTAGTTTTAAATCCGGCAACACCGCTACATATTTTAGATTTTGTTATGGATAAATTAGACGTTATTTTATTAATGTCAGTTAACCCTGGTTTTGGCGGTCAATCATTTATTCCAACCACTCTTGATAAGTTACGCTTAGTACGTGAAAAAATTGATGCCAGTGGTTTTGATATTCGTTTAGAAGTTGATGGTGGTGTTAAGGCCGATAATATTGCTGAAATAGCTGAAGCAGGAGCTGATATGTTTGTGGCTGGCTCGGCTATTTTTTCAAAGCCAGATTACAAAGTCGCTCTTGATGAAATGCGTGCCGAGTTGGCGAAAGTTAAATAAATAGTTAGAAAAATTGAAATAAGCATAATTGAAGGATAACAAATGAGTAAACCTATTGTATTAAGTGGCTGTCAGCCGTCGGGCGAGTTAACTATTGGTAATTACCTTGGCGCATTAAAGCAATGGGTGAGCATGCAAGACAGCCATGAATGTTATTACATGTTGGTTGATCAGCATGCTATTACTGTTCGTCCTGAACCGGAAGCGTTACGTAAAGCAACATTAGACGGTTTGGCTTTGTATTTAGCTTGTGGCGTTGATCCTGAAAAAAGTACCATTTTTATTCAATCACACGTGCCTGAGCACGCTCAATTGAGTTGGGTGCTAAACTGTTATACCCAAATGGGTGAGTTAAACCGTATGACGCAGTACAAAGATAAGTCATCTAAGTCTGAAGCGAATATGAATTCTGGTTTATTTACTTACCCAGTACTTATGGCAGCTGATATTTTATTATACGGCGCTAACCAAGTGCCTGTAGGCGATGATCAAAAGCAACACTTAGAATTAGCTCGTGATATAGCAACACGCTTTAATAACTTGCATGGTGAAACATTTAAGGTACCAGAGCCTTATATTCCCGAGTTTGGTGCCCGTGTTATGAGCTTATTAGAGCCGACTAAAAAAATGTCGAAATCTGATACTAACCCTGGCAACTTTATTGGTTTATTGGAAGATACTAAAAAGATCACTAAGAAAATTAAACGTGCGGTAACGGACTCTGACGAGCAAGCGAATATCTATTTCGATGTTGCTGAAAAGCCAGGCGTTTCTAATTTGTTATCACTTTTATCATGTACTACAGGTAAAACCGTTGAAGAATTAGTCCCTGAATATGAAGATAAAATGTATGGCCATTTAAAAGGTGATGTTGCTGAAGCCGTTGTGGCTTTATTAGCGCCAATTCAACAGCGTTATCATGAAATTCGTAATAACCAAGCATACTTAGATGAAGTTATGCGTAAAGGTGCTGAAAAGGCTTCTGCCCGAGCAAGTAAGCTATTGGCAGAGGTTTATCAAGCGATTGGGTTTATCGCTAAGCCTTAATTTCGTTCTACATTTTGTCATTAAAAAAGCCTGAGTATACTCAGGCTTTTTTGTATTCGCTCCAATACATATACCATGTTCTTATAGGCTTTTCGCCCATTGAGGTAATTGCATGTTGAAAATCTTAATCTTTCTTATCTTTCTCAGCTATTTTAGTCGCTTGTTCAAATAGCGCTGAGCTATCACTAACAAAAGTTTCCACGTTACTGCTTGGCGTAAACAAAAAGTTTGGTGACATTATTGTAGTATTAAACTGTGGGCGTGGGTTAAAGTCAGGTTTTTTACTCATTTGTACTATGAAACTCCCGCCAAATAATAATATGACTAAGCTAGCAGAAACGACATTTCTGCGTCTAGGGGTCATGTGAAAGCCTACGTAGCAATTCAGCCAGAACAGTCCAAATGCCAATACCAATGGAATGATGGTGATCAGCCAAAGCATCGAAAAGTTGCTTGAAGTATTAAATTGTATAACGTTTTCAAGAATATCGCTGAGCCACATTAAGTTGAAGAAAATAAAGCTAATACCGATTTGTGTCCAAAATCGTGCGTCATGCTTCGTTAAATGTGAAACAAGGGCGATACAACCTGGCCATAAGGCAAAACCTAATGTTAACCCTATTGTAGGCACTAGCATTTGTGTTAACGACACTTCTTTTGCGTTATTTAAATCAATAATCCAACAAGCAATACAGGCAAATAAGGCCACACTTAAAGTCAATACCGCAGGATGCTTAGCTAAATTAATTAAGCTTTCAAATGGACTTATAGCAATGCTTTTCGTAACAGGGTGATTAGGAAATAAAAATCGTACTTGGCTTTTGCCTATGGTGACAATATCACCAGATTGAACTTTGTGTTGAACAATATTTTCTTTGCTATGCTCTAAAAAGCTGCCGTTTATTGAGCCTTGGTCATTTACAAACCAGTGTTCGCCATCAAAATGTAATTGCAGATGCTCAGCACATACATGTGGGTCGCTAATGATTAGATCGTTATCGTAGCCACGGCCTATGCTGATGTTGTTTGATGAAAACTTATGTCGTCCAAGTAACTTATGACCGTAAGTAATTTCTTCAATAATTAGTTCCATTTTACCGACTCCATAAACTTAGTCAAAAAGGCAAGCGAGGTTTCCTGCGCGACCCCTGAAATAGTGAAATGGCTCAGTAGTGCATATTGTTCGTGGTCAATAGAAATACCAATATATAATACATCGTAGAGGTTAGGGAATGCTTTATAAGCGCGGGTGCAAAATACCGCTTTGCTGTTAATATTGCTTTGCTTAGGCATAACAATATCGTGATGACATTGATATTCAGTGACATCATCTTTTCCTGCTTTATTACCAGGAGCTACTTGGTTTAGCTGGCGTTCAAAAATATGATAAAACTTAGTGCTACCAATTTTGTTTGACTCCATATAGCGATATTCCATCTCTAACGAGCCGGTAAAGAAGTCTGAAGAAATATAGGTATATTCGTCTAAATCACAGTTAGCTACCGCTGCCATAATTTGTGCGTCAGCTTTGTCGGAATTTGACTCACCCCAACAGCGAATATAAGGAACATCTATAGTAGGAATGAGGCCTCGACCTAACTTTTTTAACTGCCAATCGCTATTTAGAACCGTACTAATAAGCTTTTTCTGGTTGCGCATTAACTGGGCAGTCACTTGCTCTTCTATGCTGGTTGGCGGGTTAGATTTATATTCTTGAAAAAGTGCTAATAATTTGTCGTGCGGAACCAGAAAGCCAATTTGGTTACCAGATGTCGCGACATTTATACCAACTACTTGAGTTTCTTTGTTTACCACAGGGCCACCACTCATGCCTGAGTTCACAGAGCCAGTAAAATGAATTCGGTCATTAAATGACTCATTTTTTAAGCCGTTATAAGTACCCGGCACAACGATCATACCTAAGTCATGCGGATTACCTAAAGAGTACAACTCTTCACCTTTAGTGGGCGCTACTTTAGCAATTTCAAAATATGGCATCTCAGTGCTAACTTCACGCTGAACTATCGCCAAGTCATTAATAACATCAACACTTTTTAATGACAGTGCTGCCTTGTTACCTTGGTTGTCTAAATATTCAATATTGTACTTATGTGGATGGCGAGCGAAGCCTGAAATAACGTGATAATTTGTGGCTATTAAGCCATCACTGCTAATTTGAAAACCTGAGCCAATTGACGATTTCTCACCGCTAGCTTTGTCTATTAAGCGAATTTGATATAGCGAAGGGGCCAGCTGCTTAAAAATTTCTTCGGCCTGCTCAACTGCATAACTTAGTGTACTAATACACATTAATAGCAGGGCAAAAATTACTTTCATTGAATATCCTTTTTTATTATTACTTTACCATTGTGCCATTGAAATCAGGTTTGTCATCTTTTATCCGATAATATGATGGTTTTATTCGATGCTTTACAGTAAACCTTGAACAATATTGCAATAAAGAAGCGAGCAATGAATAGTTGCTAAGCTCATTGCGATATTTCATAACAATGCGTTAGATCAAGTTAGGTGAAATACTATTACATATTGTGTTGTCGCATCTCTGCTAGTTTAGTATCATTAAATGATAATTATTATCGTTTGTAACTGATCTTATGACTTTAGCTGAATTAACTGGAAACCAGCAAGCACGAATTTGTTTCTTACCTGACAACTTTGACTTGAGTGCGCAACTTATTGAACAAGGCTTTGCCTTAAAAGCACAAGTATCACTTGCGCATAAAGCACCGTTTAATGGGCCGTTAGCTTTTCATATACATGGCACAAAAATGTCGATTCCAAGAGCAATTGCCAAACAAATTAAAATTGAGTTATTAAGCTAATGATAGAACAGAATGTTGTTTTAGTCGGTTTTGCCAATTCAGGTAAAAGTACATTATTTAATGCCCTAACGGGGGCAAAACAAAAAACAGGTAATTGGACGGGGGTAACTGTTGCCGCCAAACAGACGCAAACCCATTTAAATGATAAAGCCACCTTACTCACGGATTTGCCTGGTGTTAGCTCGTTAGCTCAACGTAACCAGCAAGGGAAAGATCTATCAATAACGCAAAATTTTATTAACCAACAACCAATTGATGTAATGATCAACGTAGTTGATGTCACGCAATTAAAACGACAACTTTATTTAACAACACAATTATTAGAATTGGGTATACCTATGGTGGTTGTACTCAATAAAAGTGATCGAAAAGAAGCTGAAAATATTGACATTGCAAAGCTTGCTAACACTTTAGGTTGCGCTGTTGTATGTGAAAATAGTACCAGCAACACTGCCGGACAAGCGCTTAATAAAATTTTGAAAACAGTCGCTAATACTAGAGCAAAACAGCATGTTCTGGATTTACCTAATGAGTTTGATGCAATTGACTGTATGCCATTAACGGCTGAACGACAGGCGTGCTCAAGTACTGGCGTATGTCAGTCAAATGATGCCAAGGCAATGGCCGTTATGCAGGCTCGTTATGCGTTTATTCAACAGACTTTGGCAGCTGTTACTGTATCGCCAGTAGCCGATAGAGGTTTTAGCCATCAGCTTGACCGTTGGATGTTGCACCCAGTATTTGGTATTCCAATTTTTCTTGCCATGATGTACTTATTGTTTATGTTTGCTATCAATGTAGGCAGTGCCTTTATTGATTTTTTTGACATTTTAGCTGGCGCAATATTTGTTGATTATCCGCTGCATTTTCTAGAGTCACTTAACTTACCGGCATGGCTAACTACTATTATTGGTGGCATTGGTCTTGGAATACAAACTGTCGCAACGTTTATTCCTGTTATCGCTTGCTTATTTGTTGGTTTGTCGCTACTTGAAAGTAGTGGCTATTTGGCAAGAGCGGCATTTGTTGTCGACACAGCAATGCAAAAAATAGGTTTGCCTGGTAAAGCATTTGTACCGCTTATTGTAGGCTTTGGCTGTACGGTTCCGGCGGTAATGTCTGCGCGCATTTTAGATAATGAACGTGAAAGAATTACGACCGTTATGATGTCGCCATTTATGTCTTGTGGTGCGCGTTTGCCTGTATACGCTCTATTTGCCGCGGCATTTTTCCCTGAGTCTGGGCAAAATATTGTTTTTCTTCTGTACCTTATTGGTATTGCTGCCGCGCTATTTACTGGCTTAATGCTAAAGAAAACTATTTTAATGGGGGGTAATTCAATCAATATTATGGAATTGCCGCTTTATGAATGGCCAAAATTCTCGTTCTTATTGCAACGAGTTTGGCAACGTACCCGCTCTTTTGTACTAGGTGCTGGTAAAACCATTGTTGTAGTGGTTTGTATATTAAACTTTTTTAATTCATTAGGTACAGATGGTGAATTCGGTCATCACGATAGCCAAGACTCATTGTTAAGCAAAAGTGCGCAAGTGGTTACGCCGTTGCTATCGCCAATGGGGGTAAAAGAAGATAATTGGCAAGCAAGTGTTGGCATTATTACCGGTTTATTTGCGAAAGAAGCCTTAGTGGCAACATTTAACAGCCTATATTCGCCAGCATCTGAAGTGTCTGGTGAACCCGATTCATTTGCAGATTTGTGGCAACAAGCGATAGCGAGTATTTCAGATAATTTACATGGTATTGACGCGGATGACCCATTAGGTACAGATATTGGGGATGTTTCAAGCATTGAAGTTGCGGCACAAGAGCAAGGTGTTGAAGAAACCACTATAACTATTATGCAGGCGGCCTTTGTTGGCAAAATAGGGGCGTTTAGTTATTTGTTATTTATATTACTTTATACCCCATGTGCTGCGGCAATGGGGGCTATAAAAAATGAAGTAGGCACGCGTTGGGCTGTTTTTGCGGCATTGTGGAGTTTTAGCTTGGCTTATTTAGCTGCAACGGCGAGTTATCAAATTGCTATTTTAACCACAGAGCCGTTTTCGGCTTCTATTAGCTTAGCGGTAATTTTATTTGTGTTTTTAAGCATATACATTGGCCTGAAGCGCTTCGGAAAAAATATTTTAACCATTCCAACATTGGTTAGTTATCGTTAATAAAACTTCGCTACCTGATAATGAAAACAGGTAGCGATTCCTTTCCTTGACATAAAATTCAGTAAATTCATTTGGGCAGTTGGCAAAAGCACTTTTACTAGGTTATTGTTTTAAAAGTTTAAGTTGCTGGAAGCTAAAAATGAACCAAGAACAAGTGGAAAGTTATCTACTGAATAAACTCGAAACAACAATGTATTTTCCTTTTGGTGATGACGTGAAGGTGTTTCGTGTGAAAAATAAAATGTTCGCGACCTTGGCGTTGGGTAAAGGTAATGAAAAAGATACCGATGGCAAAATGGCCGGGCACTACTGTATTAACTTAAAATGTGATCCTGATGAAGCTATTATGCTTCGTGATATTTTTAGCGCTGTTATCCCTGGCTATCATATGAACAAAGCGCAGTGGAATACCGTCATACTCGATGGCTCAATCCCGCCGGGAGAAATTGAACGCATGATGGATAATTCGTATATGCTGGTAGTGGGTAAAATGACCAAGAAAGAGCAGGCATCTATCCTCATCGGGCTTTAATGATGCTAAACAGCTGTAGTTTGTTAGCATTCAATGCAGTTTGACAATTCTTACAATGTCTAAAATTATTATTAGATAACTAAGATATTTTTGATAGGCTGCTATGGCATAGATACTTTAAAAATAAGTATCAGAAAAACTAATACTTCATTTTATTAACTATTACTCTACTATGTATATATAATCAGAATCAGGATGAAGTAAGGCCATACATTTTCTCTTATGAAAAACCTATTATCCATTCGCTCTTATAGTACAACACCAACTCGTCACTCACATCCCTTTAATCAATTGGTTTTACCCTTACGAGGTGTTATCAACATATGCGTTGGCAATTTCAATGGTAAAGTTGCACCTAGTGAATGTGTTGTAGTTAAAGCCTACGAAGAGCACTTGTTTACTGCTGATGCTGAAGCTAGATTTGTTGTCGTGGATATGGAAAACCTGCCCTTAAATATTTCTTCTTCACACTGTCTTGTTTTTGCAATTAATGCTGCCCTTAAAAGTTACTTAATATTTATAGAAAACCAACTAGAAAACAAAGTTAATGCTCAATTAGAGCAAGCGATGTTTGAAATGTTTAGTTTACTGCTTGCAGAACAACCTTTATTGCCAAAAGTAGATCATCGAATTAGTAGAGCAATATCCTTCATAGAACAAAATATTGCAGAGCAACTTCAAATTAAACGTATAGCTGAGTCAGCCTTCTTAAGTGATACACAGTTTAAGAAACTATTTAAACTACAAACAGGGTTGACTGTGATGAAATACGTAACAAAACTTCGGATGGAAAAAGCTCAAGCTTTACTAACGCACACAGATTATCCGTTACCTATTATTGGTGAAAAAGTAGGTTATAGAGAACCTTCAGCCTTTAGCCGAAAATTTTCACAATACTTTGGTCTGTCACCTACTCAATTCAAAAAGTAAACATAGTCTGAATTGTTAACGATTGCGTCTTAATTGTTAAATGTACCTTTCTTACTTAGCATAAAATTTTCAGTATCGAAGTTATTATTTTTAGGTTTCGTTATGGAAAATAATCAAAGAAATTTTATGGGCGTGTTTGCCATTATTGTAGCTAGCTTTTTGTGGGGAACAACAGGTACTGCGGCAAGCTATTCATCTAATATAAGCTCTTTGGCTATTGGTGCGTTTTCTATGGGAATAGGCGGAGTTTTACTTGTGATCACAGCTCGAAAAAAGCTACTTATAGATTATAAGGTCCTGCTCGAACAACCTAAGGTATTGATATTAGGTGCCGCTTCTGTTGCAATTTATCCATTGGCATTTTATACCTCAATGCATTTATCAGGGGTTGCCATAGGTACTGTCGTCTCTATAGCTACAGCTCCGTTTTTTGCAGCAATCCTTGAGCGTCTAATTAGTAAAAAGAACATATCACTGCAATGGATATTGAGCTTTGTCGTTGGGGCTATAGGTATTGCGCTGTTAACTTTAGGTAGAGACCAGAGTAATAATACTGCTTATGGTATTAATCAACAGGGTTTGGGTATTTTTTTGGGTTGTATTGCTGGATTAACCTATGCTGGTTATTCATGGGCAGCAAGGCATTTAATTGAAAGTGGCGTACATTCAAAATCGTCTATGTCAGGACTGTTTGGTTGTGCCGCACTATTGTTACTCCCTTCATTATGGTTTACGGGTGATAACTTATTTTCAAGTTCCACAAATGCGTTGGTATCTTTGTATATGGCAATAATTCCAATGTTCTTAGGATACCTACTATTTGGTTTTGGTTTGAATTATATTGACGCAAGTAAAGCGACACTAATTACGCTAATTGAACCATTAGTTGCAACTATTTTAGCTGTTTTTATTATTGGTGAAAGATTTAAATTTATTGGTTGGCTAGGTATGCTTTTAATCTCACTATGTTTATTGATGCAAACCATAAAACCTCAAAACGAACTAAGGTTAGTTATCAAATCAACTTAGTTATGCTGTTTGATTGGGACGGTAATTAGCTCGTTGTAATTTTAAGCTGCCACCGCTTCTTACTGTTTATAAACGTGAACAATAACTAATTCAGTACATTCACGTTTATATTTTGATGTTAATATTTTTTGGCATGTTGACCTCGTTATATAAAGGAACAATTCCTCTAACGAAGTCTCTAGTTAAGTTGTACCGTTATAAGATTTATAGGGAATATAAATCTTATAACGGCTTTTTATGCTGCTTTATTTATTTCTAAGTTGCTCTTTGTTGTTAGCAAGTAAATTTGCTGCTGCTTGATATACTTACGCCGTGATTGCCAAATGGCGCCACAGGCAATTAGTAAGAAAATACCGAATAAGCTGTAGTAAATAACGTTGTTTGGCTTTATCGCTTGTGTTGTTTGTTTTTCAAGCTTTTGTCCTTCAATTTGTTGTTCAGCATTGTTTGACTGCCGTTTTGCCAATTGTTGCTTGTTTATGGCTTTTTGCATGTCGGCAGCTGCGGCCATTGCAGCCATGGTTTTTGCGGTTAATGGTGCTAAGCCAAAGCCTTGAGCAAGTTCGTTAACATGTTCTTTGACGGCGTCGTTTAAAATAACTAAGTCGTTGTTATTTACCACATCAATATACTGTTCAACAAGTTGCTTTAAACGCTCTGGGTCGGCTTGCCAATAATCTTTACGCTCAGCTTCTAACATGCGTTCCATCATACGCGCAAACGCTGCAGGGTTGATATCTTTAAACCACTGGTCAAGCTCAAGGTTTAATTTGTCGTTGACGTAAATATCTAAATACTCGTCCCATTGGTCGTTGCGAATTAGGTTAGGGTCAACCACTTGCCAGCCAAAAAAGTTGTCCATTTTAGATGCTAAAGATACCGCGCCTGAATAACCTTCCTTTTGTAGCTCTTTTATCCAACGCGGATGGAACATACGAGTGCGTAATTCTTTGGCAAGAAATAGTCCGGCATCTTCTGCTTTTGCATTCTTGGCATCACGTAAGTTAGCGACCACCATATCAGGGCTTTTTCCGTCGATATTTCTAACGGCTAAGCTTAACGAGCCAAAGTATTCAAATGGGTCATCGGTACTTAGCATGCCAAATAAATTTGAAGAGCGAGCGAACATGGCTATGTCGGTACCTGATAATTGTTTGGCATAAAGTTGAATATCTTTTCCTTGGTTATTTTCGCCTTTCTCGCCCCAACGACTATTGTCAGCGCCAAAGAAGTAACCCATCTTGCCTAAGTAGTTGTCTGATATTTTCTTATCGGTTTCCCAAGTATCACTGGCCCATGCAGCATCATCTACGCCGGTACCATAATCGCCAGACTGATTTGAGAAAATACGAATAGTTGACAAATATTGTGCTTCTTTTTCATCAACGCCTTCGGCTAGTAAGTTCGCTTTTACTTTTTGGCTGTTTTGCCAAACAGAGTTATTGTCTTCTTTTAACGCCGCCACTTGATTCACGGCTTTGGCTAACATTTGCATCACGTTAGGAAATGCATCGCGGTATAACCCGGTTGCAGAAAGTACCACGTCGATACGTGGGCGTTTTAGCTCACTGTACGGGATAACTTCGGTGCCAATTACTCGGCCACTTTTACTCCATTTAGGTTTTACGCCCATGGCATATAGTACTTGAGACTCAAGCACACCGTAATGACGCATAGTTTCAATTGACCACAGTGAAAATGCCATTTTGTCGGGGTAGGTTTTGTGTTTGTCGTAGTAATTGGTAATCATCTGCTCAACCAATTCTTTACCTTGTTCAAAAGCGGCCTGCGTCGGTACTCGAGATGGATTAAAACCAAACAAATTATAGCCTGTTGCTAATGATTCTGGGTGGCGTATTGGGTCACCGCCAGACTTTACCGGAATGTATTTAGCATTTAGAAAGTCGACCATAGCGTCTAGCTCGTGGATACTTGCCATACTTTGATAGAGCTTTTTACCGCGGGCAATATCTGCTTGTAATTCTTCACTAAGTTCAGTTAATGGGAGTGGGCGTTGGGCAGATTTGTCGTCGGCAGCAACAATATAGTTTTTAACCGTTAAATAGCCTGATAAGCGGGTAATGTCATTTGCATTTTCAGATGTTTCCGCCCCTTTATCGGTATTGGGTTGGTTATTATTTTCTTCACCATTGGAATGATACGTATGACTGTGAACTATGCCTTCATCATTGTCGTCGTCATGATGCTCTCCAACTAAATTTTCTGAGTAGTATTGATGTTCAAAGTCACTGGCTTTGGCTGTAAAGTCAGCCCCTAGCATTTGCACTAAGGTTGAGATGGTGAGTGCTTGCTCGGGTATATAGCCATAGGTGTGAAGGCCTAATGGCTGGTTAGCTGTTGCTAGGTCTTCTAAGTGAATATGCAATGCATCAATAAACTCTTCAAATGCGCTAGTTATTTGTTCTTGTTGCCAACCTAGGTCTTTACATATGTTGGTATCGAAACATAGCTTAGTTAATTGCGTGGCAGTTTTTTGTTTAACGCCACCTTGGTCAAGTTGTTTATACTGGTGCATTAATTCGTGTAAATTACGAATTTCACCTTCCAAGCCAGCTGCTGCAAAAGGCGGTGTCATATGGGATATAACGGTTGCGCGGCCACGGCGTTTAGTTTGCATTGCTTCGCCGACATCATCAACAATAAATGGATAGACCACAGGCGTATCCCATACTGCTAGATTACCTTGGTCGTAAATTGATAAACCGCGTTCTTTACCGCCCAAATACTCTTGTGAACCGTGAGTTCCTAAATGCACAATAGCGTCTGACTGCCAATATTCTCGAGCATAAAAATAGGCGGCAAGGTAAAAGTGGTTAATGGGAACAAGGCCTTGATGGTAAATCATGTTTTCATCATTTTTATTGTCTGAGCGTGGTGGCTGGCGCATGATTAACATATTGCCATTGCGGATACGTGGTAAAATGAAATAGTGTTCACCGTTTTGCTCTACAGCCATAAAATTGTCTTGTGGTTGCCCCCAGTGGTCATTAATTTTTTGCGTTAGTTCTGTTGGCAGGGCATTAAACCAGCTTAAGTATTCATCAATTGGCATTAGTTCAGCTAAGTCATTATCTAATAGCTCAGTTAATTGATAATCACGGTAAAATGGGTCGAGAATTTTTTTTGCATTGTCTACGAAGTATTTTGCATCACGCTCTGCGGTTTGGTAGCCCTCGCTGGCCAAGCGTTGGCTGATAGCTTCGATACTGTCAGGAATATTCATAAAAGACGCACCAACATCTTTATCACCCCAGACAAAAACCGTTATTTTTTTGTCTTGGTTGGCTTTGTATTTTAGCTTTACCACATTGATGGCTTTGTTAACTAAGTGTTGTAGTTGGTAGTCAATAATTTCAACGTTTTGGTCGCTCATGTTCATGGCTGCCACTATCATAGGGTCAACAACGCCGGCGTTCTCAGGTAGCACTAAGGTAAATGACATCATGTTAGCATTAACGCCTTGCATGTCTTTTTCCCAGGTTTCTTTATCACCAGAGTAATAAGTCATCGCGTGCATTACCGGCACTTGGAACTTCTCAAATTCAACCTTACGTTTGTTTGCCCAATGAATATTTCGAAAGCTGATAATTAAATCAACATCGGTTTTCATTTGTTCTGTTTTGCCATCAGTATTTTGCTCTGTATTTGGAATTTGCAATAGTTGGCTGTAGTCGCCACTAACGGGGCTAAGTTCAAAAAAGAATGGCACCACATAAGCGCCTTTGGCCTCCAATTGTTTAATTGTGGCGTCAATTAATTGGGTTTGCTCTGACTCTATTAATGCCCGCTGCAACAGGACTGCTATTTTAGCTTGTTGTGGTTTAGCTGGGCGTAGCTTTTTGTACTGCAGCAAATCATTAATGATCAAGTTAGGTAATTCTGGGTGATAAATCCCTTGCTGTGGAAAAATAATCGGAGCCGGTACTTTGGTAACTGATGACGAGCTGGGAGTTTTTGAGACAATGTTTACTGAAATAAAGCTAAGCATATTGTCGAGGTTGCGACGCCCGGCATTCATCCAATAGTCTTGTAAAGTGCTCGCTCGCTCAGCCGTTAGCCCTTTGTTAAGGTTTTGATTTTGCAAATAACTAAATGCAACAATGTTAGTATTTGCAGTGGCAATTTCGCTGGCATAGTTGTCAAAGGCTGCGCTAGCTTCTCGTACCGACACAGCATCAAGAATAACTAAATCATATTGGTTAAATAATGCCGATAAGGCACCAGTTTTATTAGCTGATTTAGTTAATGACTTTGCTGATTTTTGCGTTATCTGCCAGCGGGTGTTTTTTTGCTCCTCGGCGACTTTTTTCAATAATGTTATTTTTGCGGTATTGGTATGTGCCGTGCTCACAAAGAGTATGTTTTGCGTTTTAGTGGCTGCTTCTTGTTTGCTTGTTTCTGCCAATGTATTACCGATAAAGGCAACAGCGCAGAAAAATAATATGGAAATTTTAATTAAAAAGTTATTCATGAGTTGCTATCGCTATTCTTTTACGTAAATCATGCTACCGTCTGCCATTTCATAGGCAGTACCGGCTTTTTTACCTGTACCAGAGCCAGTTTTGCCATCACTTTTAAAGCTTTCGATGGTGTTACCTTTTTTAACGATAATTTCCATATTATCTTTACCTTCGTTTTTAATCACCGTAACGTCTTCAGCGAGGAAGGGGTTTAATGGGTTTTGTGCAATGGCAATTAGCAATGCGGCAACTAACACTAAAAATACATCAACTAGGTTCACCACGGATAATGCCGGGTTAATACCTTCATCTTCATCAAGCAGCCTCATAATCTTTCTCCACGGCTTGTACAGGTGCAGCTGCTTCTTGGTGGTTTTGTGCTAGAGGGGGATTTACTAACAGTGGTGATAGGGCAACCAGTTCTTCAACCAACCAACGTTTTTTAACCGATGCTATCCAAAAGGTAATTGAAGCGATAATTAAACCGAAAATTACTGCGGAGAAGGCAACAATTAAGTTTTCACTAATACCTTGAATGTTACCGTCGGCTAGGCTTTTCAGTGCTGGCCCCATAGGGATCATAGTGGCAATTAAACCTAACATGGGCGCTAATCGGCTAACGTTTCGCACTCCTTCTAGTTCTTTTAGTGCTGCAACATCTAATTGATCTTGGCTGATTTCTGGCATTTCATTTGCCAAATTTGCCATAGGGTAGCCGTTTAACATAAGTTGGCGATTACTACCAAGTTTGCCATTGAGTAATTGTATAAACGATTTGTAATGTCGACGGCGTTGCATGCTTTGACTAAAAAACTGTCCGCTAGCAAATAGTGAGTAAATAAAGAGTAATGCGATCAAGCAGAGTACCGGCGCCATAAAAAAGTCTGATAGTTGGTACATGATTTGTTCGATCTGGGCGATCATAATAATGTCCTAATGTTGTTACCTAGTATGAAGGAATATCAAACCCAAGATGCGGGAGAGTGTGCATCTTAGGCTTGAAATTTAGTTATGGTGGTTATACACCAGCTTCGCCAGCTAGCTCGTCAACTTCATCCGCTCTAAAGCTGATATTGCCTGACACGCCGTCTGCATTGTAATAACTGGTAATTTGCAGCTTATGGGTTTTTGTTGGTGTTTTGATTAAATAAACATCAAATTGTGACCACAATAAATGACCGCCATTTAAACCGTATTGGTACCAAGGTGTGCTATCAAATGCTTTTACGCTGTAGATATTATTTTTAAAGCCATAATAAGCAACGGCCGTTGGGTCAACAGCGTCATATTTGTTATCAAAGTCATGTAAGGCTTGGGCGTCATCAGCAATGTTAATTGTGAAATTGGCGCCTGTTTTATCTGCGGTACAAGGGAAGTTAATATCCCAATTGTCTGCCGCTGTTACTTCTTGGTTAGTATCAAAATCAACATATACGTGTGTTACATCACCTGAACAGGTTAATGCAGCGTCTATGGTAAGCTCTTGCTCAGCAGCAAAAGCAGCATCGCTACTACCTTGATAAGCTGTTTGTAATGTTATTTGGCCGATACCACGTCCGGCGGTGGTAATACTTGTTGCTCTAAATTTAGTAAAGGCATTATCAGAGTTGGCAATAAAGTAATTGCTATCAGCGGCAGTTACTACGTGAGTTGTCATGTTGTAGTTATAAAAACCTTCAATGATATTTGAAGTTTTATCAGCAACAAATTTTGTTTCATCAGTTGGAATATCACTCGTTTTTACTGCCAGATAGTCAGCTAGCTCAGTTTCAGCTGTCGCAGCAATGAAGCTCGCGGCTATGGCTTTGCCATCGGCATCGAAAAAATCACTATTATTGCCGGTTGCATAAGCGGTTACAGCATTATCACTGTGCTGGTTTAAGTAAACTCCACTGCGTTTAAAGGCAATATCCCATACGGTATTTGTTTCTGCTTGCTCGCTCGTTAGTTCAATAACGGCTTTATCATCTAAGTCGTAATAAACAAATACCGGTTCACTTACGCTACCAGTGCTGTGCGGGCCGCTTATTGAACCTTGTGTTGGGGCTGTTGGCGCAGGTGTTGGTTCTGGCGTTGGTGTGCTATCTTTGCTTGAGCTACTTCCGCCCCCACAAGCCGTAAGTAGTACACACAGTGCTAAACTGCTTAATTTAAAGGGGGTTGCTAATGTTGATTTCATGATTTCTCCGAGATTCTCTTAAAATTGGTAGCTAATACCGGCACTAATGGTGCGGCTGCTAACAGGTCTTGCATCAAATAAATTCTGGCTGTTTGCTGATGGACTTTTATGCTCTTCAAAAATATTGTCGACACTTAAACGCCAACTTAGGTTAGGGCTTATGGCTTGCTTCATTACGGCATTGAAGGTGGTATATTCGTTATTCTCTACACCTTGATAACTATCTGGCACTGCTTCACCTGCTTGGTAAACGGCATAGGCTATTAATTCAATGTCATAGGCATCAAAATCATAATTAATGTTGAATTTTACTTGGTGGCGAGGACGAGACAGTAAGCGTTTTTGGTCCTGATCTTCACTGGTTAAATAACTATAATTTAACTGCATTTGCCATTGGCTGAAGGTGAATTCAGTACTGACATCAAAACCGTGAATTTTTGCTTGGCGAATGTTTTGATATTGATAGATAGATAAGCCAGTTTCTTCTGACTGCTTTGGGTCGATTACCGAGTCAATAAGATCCTCTGTTTTAGAGTAATGAAGACTAATATCACTGCTAAAATCAATACTGTTTTCTGCCAAGCTGGTGTTAATGCTCAAACTAGCATTGAATGAGTCAGCAGTTTCCGGTTCAAGGTTTTCATTACCTAGCACCATATAACCTAAGGCGCTGTGGTCAAAAACGTAAAAGCGTTCTTTTAAATTTGGCACCCGGTAACTTTGTCCTACGCCAGCACGCCATTGCAGGGAAACATCTTTCATACTAAGGCTTTTCATGGTGCTTAAACGCACCGCATTATGCCAACCAAAGTCAGAGTCGTATTGGCTGCGCATACCTGCTAATAGTTGTGTATTTTTCTTTTGCCAGTTACCTTGGGCAAATATTTCCACACTTTCGCGGCTTTTATTGTCAATTTCTATGATGCCATCAGCAGGTTTATCTTGATCTAATTTGTCGGCATGAATAACACCGCCAGTAACTAGCTCAATGTTTTCCAATTGAAAAACCGTTTGACCATTAATTTCAGACATTAGGATATGAGTGTCACGTAAGCTATTTGACTGACCGCTGGTTTCTTGATGGTCGATATGTCTGAGGTTAATTTGCCAAGGTTCTTTTTTCGCTTTAGTGCTATTTAAGCTAAGGTCGAGTTGATGCTTAGTTAAATCGGTTTGATAAAAGATGATCTCACTTTGCCCCGGTATGGCGGAACTGTCTCGTAGCTTTTTCTCGTCTAGCCATTGATATTTAACGGTAGTTGCAATGTCGCTATGGTCTTTACTTGTGGCTAAGGTAATAAATGTTTTATCAACACTTGCCGCGTCTTGACTGACAGTATTGTTATCATAGTCATAACCTTGATCGTCGATGACTAAAGCATTCAATTGTGTTTGCCACCCTGAAAAATTTTCATTGGCATATATTTTTAGCGTGTGGTTTAGGTCACCACTTTCAATTGTATTACCTTGGTATTGGCTAATGTCGTAATCAAATTTTAATGCTGCTTCATCACTTTTTCGGGTAATAATGTTTATAACACCACCCATGGCGGAACTGCCATACATGACCGAAGCTGCGCCACGAATAACCTCAATTTGCGCGATATTATCGGCAGGGATTTGGTCTAAATCTGCTGATGATCCGGTTGGGCTTACAACGGGTTGGCCATCAATTAGAACTAGAACATGGTCACCATCAAAGCCCTGCATTTGAATGTTGTAGCCATCTTTCACACTACGTTTTACTACCACGCCAGGTAAGTAGTTTAATGCTTGAGCCAAGGTAGTAGGACTGACGTTAGCAATAACATCACCGTCAATAACCTCCACTAATACAGGTGAATTACTTAATAATTTTGCTGTTCGGGTTCCTGTGACAACTATATGTTCTTCCGGGTTTTTTTCTGCTACTTCTTGAGCTATTGAAGAAACTGGTAAGGTTAAAACCAAGGCCGATAGGCTAGCTTTTATGTTCATTTTTACTTACAACGCTAATATTAATCTAAATGAGAATGATTATCGGTTGCGATCGTAAAGGGTCATTTAGATAATTGCAAGCAAATTTCAACCTAGAGGAGGGAAAAATTGCAATCAACAGCTTTTGTCGCTGAAGATATGCTAATTAGTTAGATGGGTTTTTTATACTAAATGATAGTAATCAATTGGTTATGGAGTTTTTAAAATTTTGACGCTTAATTAAATTAATTTAAACTACTTTGTAGTAAATAAGAATTGCAACTTACATTCAATTATCTACAATGTAGTTAATTAAGGTGGATGGATTTGATTATGGCAGATAAAGAAAAGTTTCTTGGTGAATTCGAACAAATGACCATGCTAGCGCTTATGCAATTAGATGCACAAGCATACGGAGCCAAGATAAGGCAGTTATTGCAAACAGAAATTAATCGAAATGTTGCCATAGGAGCTATTTACTCGACGTTAGAGCGCCTAGAAAAGAAAGGCATGGTAAGTAGCCATTTAGGGGAGGCGACTGCGGAACGAGGAGGGCGAGCAAAGCGGTTCTTCACTGTTACATCGCAAGGTAAAAGTGCATTGATGCGCGCTAAAAGTGCCATGGACAGACTATGGCAAGATATTGCGCTGTGCCACAACGAAAAGCTTAATATCATCGGGGAATTTTAACATGGATACCAATACTAAAGATGATTTACATTGTCAGGCAGTATCACCACCAAGTTTGGCGATTTTATTGCTGACATGGTTTTTACCTGCACACATAGTTGACGCAATTCTAGGTGATTTATTGGAAGAGTTTAGCGAACGTGTGAAAGATAGTGATATAGCCGCAAAACGTTGGTTTTGGCAGCAATCGTTACATACCAGTGGGATTTATTTTAAGCACGTATTTAACTCACCTAGCGTGTTTAAAAAACTAAATATTCTTTTAGCTATGGTGTTCTTTGTCTTAGCGTTTATGCTTATTGCTTGGCTATCTTACGCAGATAACTTAGCAGACTATGCGCCTGATTTTTGGCAAACCTTGCTAACTGGGCAAGCACATATGGCATTGTTTGATGGTGCTTTTTGGGCTAGCGTACTGGAATATATCGGTATGATTGACGACGTTTGGTTTTTGCTTGATAGTCCTTCATTGATTCTTGCTATTTTTAGTCTTTCACTGTTAGTTTACCTTGATAAAAAATCTAGTTTTAGTCCTCTTCAAATGGCTTGTTGGGGATACGCTTTAGTCGTTCTTCCGTATTTTTGGTCACTGCTACATATTAACAGTAATCATTTTGTTGCCACTGAAATAGGGCCTATTATTGCTATTGGTTTATTGTCATTCTTGTATATGATTTTACCGGTGAGCTACTTAGTTCATAAAAAGTTAAAACAAGCTGAAATAGCAATTGAATCTCCGGCGTACAATAAGCAGGAAACAAATGAAAATTTTTAATGATATAGCTAAATTTGGTCGCTATATTCAGTTAGCGTTTGCGACTTTTTTATTGGTTAATTTGCTTGCTTGCTCACCAAGTCAGGTGCAAAGCTCTAAAGCGTTAAAAACACATCGTTATTCAGCAACCACCATAACAGCAGCTGCGATATCAGATGATGGTCAACTTGCATTTATTGCTGAGCCACAACAAATTTGCCTATGGGATAACCTACAGCATCAGAAACTTGCAAGATGTTTAAAAGGCAGTGAAGCTGAGCATATAGAATTGTTGGGTATATCAGCAGATAAGCAGTTCTTCTATACGTCAAATCAGATGAATGTACGCTTGTATCGTTTAACTAACCAAAACAAACTGCAACAAGTCAATGAGTGGTATAGCGATAATAATATTATTAACGATATCGCCATATCAGCGAAAGGTGCAAAGTTAGTGCTTGGTTATCGAAATGGTCAAGTGAGTATTGTTGATACTAAATCGGGCAATAAAAGTGCGTTTCAACAACATAGGTTAGATATTAATGCTGTTTCGTTATCTAAAGATGGTGGTTTGGCGTTTACCGGCTCAAGTGATAAAACTGCCGTACTGTGGCGCACTGATACTGGCGAAAAGCTTAAAACCTTTGAGCACCGTACTCGGGTTAATCATGTTGATATAAGCGATGATGCACAGCTCGGTTTTTCAATTGATTCAATTAATGACCGCGTGTTTTGGCAATTAAATAGTAATGAAGACGCTCAAATGAGTGAATTGCAAACAAGTCTTAAATTTCTTGAAATTAATCATTCAGCATTTTCTAGCGATAAACAATATTTTTTAACAGGCTCTCCTAAACAAAAAATTATGCTTTGGCGCATTAGTGATGGCGAGTTAATAGGGCAGTGGCAGTCGGCACAAGTTGGCCGTTCATCGGTTTTACAGGTCGCATTTATTGCGACTAATCGTATAGCAATTATTACCAGTGACGGCATTTATCAAGAGTTCCCACTATTGGAAATTCAATGATGAATTAAGCACACATTATCTATATTGGTGAAATCATTCGTTAAGGTTCATGACTTCACCTATTTGTGCAGGTCAATCGGAAGATGATATTAGGTGCTTTTCTAAAAACTGTTCAAAGGAGGTTAAGGTTTTAATTCTATTCTGCTCAATTTCTAAATGATGATTACCATTTTTTAATTCAACATACTCTACGTCTTTATCATAGTCTTGTAATTCATCGCGCATCATTTGACTATGCTTGACATCAACCACGCGATCTTTATCGCCATGAATTAGTAGTACAGGAATGTTAATCTTTTCAGCGAAATTGACAGGCGATTGTTGTTCTAATTTATCGTAATCATCGCCTATTTGTTTTTTCACAACTTTATAGCTGGTGAACTTTCGCGATTTTTTCACTAAATATTCAAGGTCGGATACACCAGCGAAACTGCCAGCACAGCGAAATATATGTTGCTGTTTTACCGCGGCCATTAAAGCCGCATAACCACCGTAACTGGCGCCTATGATGCAAATATTGTTTTGTTTTATATTATGAGTCTTTGAAAGCCAAGTAGCAGCGTCGGCAAGATCGTCCTGCATAGCGCCACCCCAACTTTTAATTGACGCCATTTCAAAATCAAAGCCATAACCAGATGAACCTCTAAAGTTTGGCTCCAAAATGGTGTAGCCACGGCTGGCGAAAAACTCGGTAAACCAATCAAATCCGGCATAGTTTCTGGCCATTGGCCCGCCATGTGGAATGATTAATGCCTTTTGATGTTTTGGAGCACTAAGGTGTGGCAAAGTTATATAACCTTCTATTGTGGTTTTATCTCTTGCTTGATAGCTAATTTTATTTTTGCCAGATAATTGTTGCTCGTTAAGTAATGGGTATTGCTCTAGAACAAAACTTAGCGAACCGGCTTGTCGATCCCCTAAATAGTAAGCTCCGGGTGTTGTTGGGTTACTAGAAAATAAAATGTACTTTTGCTCATCGCCGCTAAAACTAGAAATATTGTTATAGGCGTCAGGAATGGCTTTGTTTAATGCTTTTTGAAATTGGGCGTATTCATCTGCGAAGAAGACTTTGGCATTATTGGCTTCACCATGATAAACACCGATAACGTCTTTGGTTTTTCTTGAATAAATTAGCGATCCTTCAATGTCATAATTGGGATCTGCGTAGACTAATTCTCGGGGTAAGTCCTGCTTACTTACATCGACTTTAAATATGGCATATCGGCCGTTGTGATCTGCGCGAATATATAACTCGTTGGGATTCAAACCAAAACCTAACGGAGAAATATCAGGAGCATCAAAAATTTCATATTCCCAAATATTGCGCCATTTTTTAGTTTCTAAATCGTATAAACGATAGAAAATTGTTGTTTCATCACGACCAAAACCTAACCTAAGTCTGTGCTGTTGATCTGTCATCCAACCATAAATATGGCTTTTACCTCGATATTCTAAATGTCTTATACGTTCGCTCTCGAGATTAATTTTATAAACATCGGGTTGGTTAGGGACTTTTAAGTCAATCGCCATCAGAATATGATTTGGCTCATCCGGTAAAATATCAATAATATTGTTTTGAATTTGAGCGTAACGTTCATTACTTTTCGGTTTTATGACTGAAGTGGCTGAGTCACTACCATCAGCTTTGACTTTCAGCAATCGTGTTTCAGTATATTTTACTCCATATCGGCTAACAGGATAGTCAGCGCTTACCAGTAATGTTTCATTATTCGCCCATAGATACCAACCAATTTTAAATTTCTGATTATCGGTACCAACAATATAACGTGTTTTTGGCGTTATTAAATCAGTTGTACCTATATAGGTACTGCCTTTAATAATGCGAATAAAGGCAATTTTGTTACCGTCTGGGGAAAGTGTGACTTGGCTTACTTCAGGTAAATTTCCGAAAGCTTCAACAGGTAGCTGCTCATCTGTAGCTGTGCCATAGCTATCAAAGGAAAGTATAAATAATAAAGTGGTAATAAGGAAACTGAATCGGCTCATCCTTGCCTCGTAGTGATTATGTTATAAGTAAAAACTTATGTTAGCGATATATATCGCTAAGTAAATAATTTTTATGGTATCTGTTTGAAAAAGTTGCTGATATCAATTTATAAAGAGGCGAGCTCTAGTGTAAAGATGCGTAAAGTACTGAACTTATTGTGCAATTACTGACTCTATTGCTGTATTACCGCATTAACTTTTGCTTGGAGTCTTTTATGCACAGCGACACCGAAACATCGACGGCAAGTCTAATATCCCATCAAGTACACATTGTAAGTGTTTTTTTATTGCTAGTGATTATGAGCTTGTTGGCATAGGTATAGCTAAATTCTTATATGCGTCCTCTAATACCGTAAGCGCTTAACTATTATTATTGTTCAGTATTTTAATCTTTATACTATCGAAAATGACAGTTCCTACCAACTACCCTGAATAGTCTTACGTAACCTTTTTGTTATAAAGTTTTCATTTTTCCGTCATGTTTCTTTTATCTTACTGTCACCTTAACTGACTAGTCTGCTGGTGGTGCTAATGCTGATGCATTAGCAATACACACATTTACTTAAAAATAACACCAAAGGAAGCATTATGAACTCGAAATGGGTTTCACTTTCAGCTTTGTCATCATTCTTACTCTCTAGCGTTGCGATTGCTGGGGTATTACCAAATGTACAAAAAGAGAATTCGTGGTTTACTGACGGTGAACAAGCAATTGCTGCGAAAAAGTCACTAGTTACACGTAATAAAGCAAAAAATGTCATCTTATTTGTTGGTGACGGCATGGGGATTTCGACCTTAACAGCTGCACGTATTCTTGATGGCCAAACACGAGGTAAATCTGGCGAAGAAGGCTATTTAAGTTTTGAAGAGTTTGCTTATTCTGCACAAGTAAAAACCTACAATGTTGATGCGCAAACTCCCGATTCAGCTGGCACTATGACTGCAATGATCTCAGGAATAAAAACGGATGTTGGTGTTATTGGAGTTGATGAAGATATTGTGCGTGGCGACTGTACAACGGTTGCAGGTAATGAGCTGGTAACTGCAATTGAAGCTGCGGAAATAAAAGGATTGTCGACAGGGATTATATCAACTGCACGTATAACCCATGCAACGCCAGCTGCAACTTATGCAAAATCTGCTGACCGCAATTGGGAAGATGTATCTGATATGCCAAAAGCTGCTGTTACCGCTGGTTGTGTTGATATTGCCAGTCAGCTTGTGCATTTTGAAAAGAATTTAGAGCAGCGTTTTCCCGGAGTGGATGTTGATGGTATTGAAGTTGCATTCGGTGGTGGTCGTCGTCATTTTTTGCCAAAAGATGCCAGCTTTAACAGTGCTGATGCCGCAAGTGAAATTGAAGGCGATCGCACAGATGGTGTTGATCTAACAGCAAAGTGGCAAGAGCAATATGAAAATGGCCAATATATCATCGACCAAGCAGGTTTTGATGCCATCGATGCCAACGCAACTGAGCGTGTTTTTGGCTTATTCAATGAATCACATATGCAATATGAAGCAGATCGTGAAAATGATATTGCCGGCGAACCGTCATTAACTGAGTTAACCAGTAAAGCGATTGATATTCTTGACAATAACGACAAAGGTTTTTTACTTGTTGTTGAGTCTGGCCGCATTGATCATGGCCATCATGCCGGGTCGGCTTACAATGCACTTACCGATACCATCGAATTTGCTAATGCCGTAAAAGCGGCAGTGGCAAACACTGATCCAGAAGAAACATTGATTTTGGTGACAGCTGATCATAGCCATGTATTTACCATTGCCGGCTACCCAAAACGTGGTAACCCAATTTTAGGAAAAGTTGTTAACGTTGGTGACACTGAGCCAACTTTGGCGGCTGACGGCATGCCTTATACAACAGTGGGCTATACCAACGGCCGAGGTTTTAGAAACCTTGCCAATGAAACCAATGCAGATGCCACCTATGGTGACGACTCAGTTGCTGGTCGACAAGACTTAACTGCTGTTGACACTACTGCAACTGGTTTTCACCAAGAAGCTACCGTTCCATTAAGTTCAGAAACACATGCTGGTGAAGATATCAGCCTGCATGCAACAGGGCCAGGTGCTCACTTGGCGCAAGGTGTTATCGAGCAAAGTGTAGTTTTTCATATTATTAATCAATCTCTTGGCTTAATTGCTAATTAATTTGTCACTTTCTAGGAATTCACAATGAAAACTTTAAAAATTTTATCCTTAGCCGTTTTGACAGCACTAGCTGGATGTGATGGTGATGATGGCAAAGATGGTAGTAACGGTACAAATGGTGTAAACGGTTTAAATAGTTTAATAAGTCAAACCATGTTGACGGTTGGCCATGAGCAATGTTTAAACGGCGGCATACAGATTGACTCTGGTATTGACGATGACAATTCTGGTGTTCTTGATAACGGTGAAATTGATGCAACCGAATATGTTTGTTCGCCAGCGGTTGCGCAAGTGCAAGGCTCAGCCTTAGATGCAACGACTAATAATGCTTGGTATGAGCAAGGGCAACAAGTATTAGCACAGGCAAAAGTGAACCGTCAGACAATTGCCACAAGTCAAGGTAAAGCAAAAAACGTTATTTTATTTGTTGGAGATGGTATGGGGTTATCAACCGTCACTGCAGCGAGAATTCTTGCTGGTCAGCAGTTAGGTAAAATGGGAGAGGAACATCAATTAAGCTTTGATAAATTTCCATTTTCTGGTTTTGCGAAAACCTACAATGTTGATGCTCAAACACCTGACTCTGCGGGAACTATGACAGCAATGATGTCTGGTGTGAAAACTGACGTTGGCGTTATAGGTGTTACACAAGCCATTGAACGTGGTAACTGTAGTACGGTTTCAGGTAATGAACTAGTTACGGCGCTCGAATTAGCAGAAATTGCCGGCAAGTCTACAGGGGTTATTTCCACGGCGAGAATTACCCATGCAACGCCGGCAGCTACTTATGCAAAGTCGGCAGACCGAAATTGGGAAGATATTTCAGATATGCCCGCAGATGCAGTAACCAATGGTTGTGTTGATATTGCGTCACAATTGATCAGCTTTGAAAGTGACTTAGAAAGCCGCTATAGCGGACTAGACGTTGATGGTATTGAAGTGGTGCTTGGTGGTGGTCGCCGCCACTTTTTACCAAAAGATGCTGCCTTTAATTCAGCTGATGCCGTTAGTACCGTTGAAGGTGATCGCACCGATGGTCGAGATTTAACAGCAGAGTGGAAAGCACAATACCCAGCGGGTAATTACGTTATTGATCAAGCAGGTTTTAATGCAATTGATGCTGATGTTACCGAGCGAGTATTTGGTTTATTTAACGAATCGCATATGCAGTATGAAGCTGATCGCGAAAATGACATTTTAGGTGAGCCGTCATTAAGTGAAATGACCAGTAAAGCGATTGATGTCCTCGACAATAATGAAAAAGGTTACTTCTTAATGGTAGAAGCTGGCCGTATTGACCACGGACATCACGCTGGCAGTGCACATGGTGCGTTGACCGATGCTATTGCATTTGCCGATGCTGTGCAAGCTGCGGTAAATTCAACTAATCCAGAAGAAACCTTGATAATAGTAACAGCGGATCATAGTCATGTATTTACCATGGCCGGCTATCCTAAGCGCGGTAATCCTATTTTAGGGAAAGTGGTGCGTGTAGGTAAAACAGAGCCAAGTTTAGCGAGTGATGGCATGCCATACACCACATTGGGCTACACCAATGGTAAAGGTTTCCGTGATTTGGGTACTGAAACTAATGCCGATGAAGGCTATACCGGTGATGCTGTAACGGGACGTGTAGATTTAACCAGCGTTGATACCACTGCGGCAGGTTTTCATCAGGAAGCTTTAGTGCCACGAAGCTCTGAAACTCATGCCGGTGAAGATGTTGGCATTTATGCTATGGGGCCTGGTTCTCATTTAGTGACTGGCACTAATGAGCAAAGCATTATATTCCATGTAATGAATTATGCTGCTGATTTAGTTAATCAAGCAGAATCAGTATTAAAGTAGTTTGCTGGAAACGAAATGTCGCAACAGTAATGATTGCGACATTGATGTTTATGAAAACTGTAACATCGTCATCGGTGTTACAGCTTAAATGAGAATAATGGTTAGGTTAGTAATTATGAAAGTTGTTATGGTTTTGTTTTCACTTTTTTCCTTCAATATTTTTGCGCAAGAGTGCCAACTCGCCGTTGACTCGATCAGTGCCCAGTATCAGGTAATAGAAAACGATAAATTGATTAAAACATCATTCAAACAAAGTGATACGCCAATAAAGATTGAACTTCATCGCAAAGGCAATAGCGTACTTCAGCGCTTTGAAAATACGGGTATTAGCCATATATGGTCGAAAATGGCAAATAAGCGTATTTCGCTGGTGCGAGTTTTTGAACAATACCAACATGCTATCGAATATCAGCCAAATGAACTAAGCCAAAAGCCAAGTTGGCAAAGCATCAATCAATTACTACCCACGCCTGAAATTAAGAAAATGACGCTAATTTCAAAAGCTGGTGATGGTTGTCAGTTAAAAGAATATTACCAATTAAATGCTGGCGAAAATGAATATCAATTAACATGGATGCCAGAACTTGCACTTGTGAGCCACTTTGAAGTAAAAACGCGTAAGCTAGCTAAACAATGGAAGTTAATGTCTTTTGAAGTAAATAGTGCTCGCTCAGCGGATTTGTTTGCACAATATATGAATTATAGTAGTACCGACTATGCAGATATTGGTGATAATGAGTCAAATCCATTTTTAGCAAAAATGATCCACCAAGGTTTTATGCCAACACAAGATGTCACAGATGATGAACATCAACATTAACTGTATATAAGTTAAGCAAATGAAAAAAACACAGTATGATACTGTGTTTTTTACGTTTAATTGTTTGTGGTTTTAGTAACCACTATATATATGTTTTTTTATGACATTGCTTTGGTTGAGTGTGGCATTACTGGGAATTTCAATATTTCCAGAGAGTAAGTAAATAACTTTTTCTCCTTGCTCTGCTAACTCTAAAGCATGCTGAACATTAATTAATATACTTGATGCTATTTCTTGAGGGTATTTACTGGCATCTCTACGGACATACTCTATTAGGTCAAGGTTAATGTTTTGATCATAAAAAACAGCATCAGCAAACTGCATTTCACGGTGAGCTTTTAAAGTTAAATTGTCAGGGTTGCCATCTGCGCTGTGAATAAAAACAATTTCACCACTTGGTGGTGTCGTTTGATTTTGTAAACTGCTAATCAGTTGCTGTTCAGCGCGTGTTGTATTGCCGTCCAAAATAGCTTGACCAATGCTGCCTCGTAACGTGCGCTCCCAAAATGTTCGACGATCTCGCATACTTTTAACTCTTGCTTTTACATGATCGCGAAATTTAAATGAAAAATCGGCTAACTTTCCATAACCATTAGGTAAGGTTTTTTCTATTTGTTCTCGTAACATCCGTAATAATATCGGCGCACTGCCAGAGCTAGACATAGCAATTATCATTGGGCTTCTGTCAATAATGGCCGGTGTGATGTAACTACATAATTCAGGTTGATCTACAACATTAGTCAATAGTTTTAAGCGTGCGCTTTCTTGTGCAACCGCACTGTTTACGTCGCTACTGTCAGTGGCGGCAATAACAATATTCACTTGCTCTAAATGACCTGGCTGGTAATTGTGCTTTAGCCATGTAAGTTGATGAACATTAACAAGGCGCTCAACACTACTGTTAAGTGTTTCTGACATAACTGTGATGTTATTCGTAGATTTTAATAATAACTCTATTTTCCGAGCCGCAACTTCGCCACCGCCAATTATCATGGCGTTTATATGCTTGGCATCTAAATAAATAGGAAAATACTTCATGTTATTGTTCTCTAACGTTAGTTTTGCTTTATAAAACTATATTACTTTGGCAAAGTTAATTGTATAAAGGCTGAGGTTATTAAAAGGATAATAGATCTTTACTGACCGCTAAGCCATTACTATCGCCATAAATATATTGACCTGGATTAAAACTTAGTGCTGCAAAGTTTACTCTGGTGTTAATTTCACCTTGTCCGAGCTTTTCAGTTTTTATTGGGCAACAAGCCAAAGCTTTTACACCAATAGGTAGTGTGCCAATTGTCCCCGCGTCACGAATACAGCCATTAATAACTATGCCTTGCCAACCATTTTTTACTGCTTGCTCTGCCAGCATGTCGCCAAGTAAGGCATTTGTCATACTTGCGTTACCATCAACTACCATCACTTTGCCATCACCATTTTGGGTAACTAGTTCTTTGACTTTTGAATTGTCATTCCAACAATGCACTGTAACTATTTCACCATAAAAAATACGATTACCGCCATAGTCATTAAAAATAGGGGCGGCAAGTGTTAACTTTTGCCTATGGCTGTCAAATAGGTCGGGAAGTAAATCTAGCATTAGTGTTTTACCTAGAACATTTAAAGATGTTACCACTTTAGCAAATATCAATAGCTTATTTTTCTCAATTGGTATGATGTTGAATATAATAGTTGGTGATGACCTACATTTGCCATTGCTTCAATATTTTTTGGTAACTGCCATCTTTTTTCATTTCTCTAAGGGCATTTTTTAACGCGTGAACAATGCTGGCGTCGGTTTGTAAACTTGCTGCGATATAAAGGTCGTTAGCAAAATTTGGTACTTGATAGTTGAGCTTGATTTCATTTGGGTCAAGCCCTATGGCTGCTATTTCGTAGCGCCAAACTTTATCATTGGTAAAAGCGGCATCAATACGGCCACTATACAAAAGCTCCCAAAGTACGTCGTATTTGCTACTGATAATTAAGTTGTCGTTATTTTTAAAGCTATGCTCTCGTAGATAACTTTCTGCGAGGTCGCTGCGAATTGTGCCAATGCTATATTTTTTGGCATCAGTTAAGCTATTGATATTAATTTCTGGCTTTGACTTAAGTGTTGCTAAATAAGACTTTAGCGTATAAAGCTTACCTATCCATTGAAATTTTTTTTCTCTTTTTTTATCTCTAAATAATGAAAATATAATGGTGTTTTTCTTACTTAACGCCAATTGATAACTGCGTGCCCAGGGGTAAAATTTTATCTCAGAACTAAGCTGCGCTTTTTTAAGCATAGCTTGTACTATTTCGACCATAGCACCACTAGGTTGATTATTGTTATCGAGCATTTGTAGAGGTGGGATTTCTTCACTAACAATTTGGAACTGTTGTGACAAACATGTTGCTGATATGCAGCATAAAAAAAGTAAGGTTATTTTCAGCATATTATTAGAACCTTATAAAGTCGCATTAAAGCATACGGTTTTCGGTTATTGTTATTAGGATTCTAAGGCACCTTTTATTTTAGTATATGACCAATAGGGTATGTTGTCGCGTCGTTGGGTGCTAAACTATGCGAAAAATTTGTAACGAGAAAAGTCATGCCTTGGATACAGCTAAGATTAAGTGCTGATGAAGAAACAGCAGAAAAATATAGTGATTGGTTAAGTGCTTGTGGTGCCCAAGCTGTCACCTTTATTGATGCTAAAGATACGCCAATATATGAACCTTTGCCGGGTGATGAAGTTATTTACTGGCATAACACCGTCGTAATGGGCTTGTATGATGCAAGTCATGATATGGATAAAGTTTTAAATTATTTAAAAAGCATTCATCCAGATAAAGAAAATATGTCATACAAGCTTGAACAGCTTGAAGATAAAGATTGGGAACGGGAATGGATGGATAACTTTCACCCAATGAAATTTGGCCAGCGCCTATGGATTTGCCCAAGCTGGCGTGAAGTGCCAGAGCCAGATGCGGTAAATGTGATGTTAGACCCAGGTTTAGCGTTTGGTACCGGAACGCACCCAACAACTGCATTATGCTTAACTTGGCTTGATAGCCTAGATCTAACAGGTAAAACTGTGGTCGACTTTGGCTGCGGCTCCGGCATTTTATCTCTTGCCGCCTTAAAGTTAGGGGCCAAGAAAGTCATTGGTATCGATATTGACCCCCAAGCTTTACAAGCAAGTTTAGAAAACGCCAAACGTAATCATTGTGAAGATCGTTTAGAATTATTTTTGCCTAAAGATCAACCTGAGTTTAAAGCAGATATCGTTGTCGCTAATATTTTAGCTGGGCCATTGCGCGAACTTGCGCCGGTGATTCTTGAGTATGTTGGCGATAAAGGTTTGTTGGCGCTTTCTGGTGTTTTAGAAGAGCAAGCACAGCAATTACAAGAAATTTATGGTCAGTATTGTGTTATGGACCCAGTAACCGTAAAAGATGAATGGGTGCGTCTATCTGGTATTCGTCGCTAAGCACGCAAAAAATGAGCAGCTTTTGTTACTAGATTGTACGAAAACTGCTCACATTAACCATTTATAAAATGTCAATATAAAAAACGTGAAAAAAAGCGCTTTTTGTTCAATTTATATCCTTTTCAATCTGAAAAAAAACACGTAAACTGTGCGCCCTTTTGACAGGTAGCTCAAAAAAACACCAACGTGAGAATAGGTCCATATACATTAGCAAGTAATACTATGCTTGCGCCCATGGCGGGAATTACCGATCAACCATTTAGGCAATTATGTTGTCAAATGGGGGCAGGGTTAGCAGTATCAGAAATGATGTCTTCAAACCCGAAAGTATGGAATACAGGAAAATCTCAACGACGTATGGTGCATAGCGAGGAAGCGGGAATTCGGTCAGTACAAATTGCTGGTTCGGATCCTGAAGAATTAGCTTTTGCTGCTCAGTTCAATGCAGATAATGGTGCCCAAATTATTGATATTAATATGGGGTGTCCTGCGAAAAAGGTAAACAAGAAATTGGCAGGTTCAGCGTTACTAAAAGAGCCGGCATTAGTTGAACAGATTGTTAAATCTGTTGTTGAAGCCGTGAATATTCCGGTAACGTTGAAAATTCGAACTGGCTGGTGTGAAAGCACTCGCAACGGTGTCGAAATTGCTCAAATAGCACAATATAACGGTATTCAATCCTTGGCTGTACATGGGCGTACCCGCAATGACTTTTATAAAGGTGATGCAGAGTACGATACTATTAAAGCCATTAAAAAAGCGGTGAGTATTCCGGTTGTTGCAAATGGCGATATCACTTGTGCAGAGAAAGCTGAACAAGTACTAAATTACACTGGGGCAGATGCCATTATGGTTGGCCGTGGTGCCCAAGGGAAACCTTGGATTTTTCGGGAAATTAATCATTTCTTGAAAACAGGTAGGCATTTGCCTGCGCCTTCAATGGATGAAGTGCGTTCAATATTAATTGGTCATGTAAAGGATTTACACAATTTTTACGGTGACTTTATGGGTGTACGTTTTGCCCGTAAACATGTTTCTTGGTATATGCAAACGCATGAACAAGGAAAATCGTTTCGTTCTATTTTTAATGCACTAGAGTCTGTTTCAGAGCAACTCGACGCATTAACTATGTATTTTGATAATTTAACTTTAGAAAGAGTCTGAACTTTATGTTTGAACAAAATATTTCCTCTCCATTTATTACTGGTGACCTACAAACTCAGACAAAGGCATCGCCTTTACGCACACAAGCAAAAGTAGCTATTAAAAACTACTTGTCTCAGTTAAACGGTAATGACGTTGATGATATGTACGACCTTGTGCTTTCAGAAATTGAAGCGCCAATGCTTGAAGAAGTCATGCAATATACTCGTGGCAACCAAACCCGCGCAGCTAACTTGTTAGGCATCAACCGTGGTACTTTACGTAAAAAGTTAAAAAAATACGGTATGAACTAAGATTTACGACAGGTTAACCTGTCATTTAAAAAGCACCCTAGGGTGCTTTTTTGTTATTAGGACTGTAAAAGTTATCCAAATAGTCAACTTTCAGCTTAATAGAAATGTCGCATATTTAAAGATAACGGAAGCGATATCGAGCATAGCTCACCGCCACGGACATGTGTCATAGGCCAGACAATCATTTTAATTATAGGTAATTAGAAAAACCATGGATACACCACGCCCAATCAAACGTGCACTACTAAGTGTTTCAGATAAAACTGGAATTGTAGAGTTTGCTCAACGCTTAGCTGAGAAAAATGTCGAAATTTTATCAACTGGCGGTACCGCAAAATTACTTGCTGAAAACGGTATTAAAGTTATTGAAGCGTCAGAATATACAGGTCATCCTGAAATTATGGACGGGCGTGTAAAAACACTTCATCCAAAAATTCATGGCGGTATCTTAGCGCGTCGCGGTGTTGATGAAGCCGTGATGAACGAAAACAATATCAGCGCGATTGATATGGTGGTTGTCAACCTATATCCATTTGCAAATACTGTTGCTAAGGAAGGCTGTAGCTTAGAAGATGCGGTAGAAAACATCGATATTGGTGGTCCAACTATGGTGCGCGCAGCAGCAAAAAACCACAGAGATGTGACTATTGTTGTTAATGCTAAAGATTACGGCCGTGTGTTAGCTGAAATGGATGCTAATAGCGACTCACTAACATTTAATACTCGTTTTGATCTTGCGATTGCTGCTTATGAGCATACGGCAAGCTACGACGGTATGATCGCTAACTACTTTGGAAAAATGTTATCTGCCCATGGCAGTGAAGCAAGTGAAGTAAACTTTGACGTAAAAAATAAGTTTCCACGCACAGTAAATAGCCAATTTATCAAAAAGCAAGATTTACGTTATGGTGAAAATTCACATCAAGATGCAGCATTTTATGTAGAAGAAAACCCTGAAGAAGCTTCTGTTTCAACGGCGACGCAAATTCAAGGTAAAGCGCTTTCATATAACAATATTGCTGATACTGATGCCGCTTTAGAGTGTGTAAAAGAATTTGATGAAGCCGCATGTGTTATTGTTAAGCATGCTAACCCATGTGGTGTAGCAATTGGCGATAATATTTTATCTGCTTATGAGCAAGCTTTTAAAACTGACCCAACATCAGCATTTGGTGGCATTATTGCCTTTAACCGTGAACTAGATGCCGATACTGCTGAAGCCATTGTTTCTCGCCAATTTGTTGAAGTGATTATCGCACCAAGCATTTCTGACGCAGCTGCACAAATTGTCGCCGCTAAGCCAAACGTTCGTTTATTAGAATGTGGTCAATGGTCAACACAAACAACAGGTCTAGACTATAAACGCGTTAATGGCGGTTTATTAGTACAAGATAGAGACCAAGGTAAAGTTGCCGCGAGCGATTTAAAAGTGGTTACTAAGCGCCAACCTACAGAAGCAGAAATGCGTGATTTACAATTTTGCTGGAAAGTTGCAAAGTATGTTAAATCAAATGCCATTGTTTATGTGAAAAATAGCATGACTATTGGCGTTGGTGCGGGACAAATGAGTCGCGTGTATTCAGCGAAAGTTGCAGGTATCAAAGCCGCTGATGAAAACTTAGAAGTTGCAGGTTCGGTTATGGCATCTGATGCCTTCTTCCCATTCCGTGACGGTTTAGACGCTGCCGCCGAAGCGGGCATTACTGCCGTTATTCAGCCAGGTGGTTCTATGCGTGATGAAGAAGTGATTGCAGCAGCAGATGAGCACAATATTGCTATGGTATTTACCGGCATGCGTCATTTCCGTCACTAATTAACAGTGATGGTTTAAAGTGCCCAATGATACCGGGCACTTTTATTTGCCTCCTAAATGCAACGACTCGGGTTTCATCCTCGTGTAACATTTGGAAATGTTCAGATCAGTTCAAGTGCTAATTTTTGTCGATAAGATAAATCTATCAACGCTGAACATCTTGAGAAAATCTGCTATAACTAGCGTTTAAAAAAATAACTAGTTAATGGAAGATAACAATGCATACAACAGCTCAAACACTCAAAAAAGTTTTTACCGCTTCTATCATCTCTGCAACATTATTGTGTTCAGGTATAGCAGCTGCACATCAGCATGGGCAACTTGAACAAGCCATTGCCGGTGATCATAGATCTGATAAAAATAAAGCGCGTGATCAATTTCGTCATCCGAAAGAAACGCTAGAATTCTTTGGTTTTGAACCATCAATGACGGTTGTTGAAATTACGCCGGGTGGCGGTTGGTACACCGAGATTTTAGCACCTGCTGTTAAAGGCAAAGGAAAGTTGTATGGCGCACACTACCCAGATACAAATGAAGATAATTACTATAGTAAGTCACGAAAGCAATTAGTTAAAAAACTGGCAAGCAATGAGGTTTTCAGTGAAGTAGAGTTGACTAACTTTGTACCTCGTCAGGCTAGTGAGCTTGCCCCTGCTGGAAGTGCTGATTTAGTGCTAACTTTCCGTAACTTGCATAACTGGCGTGATGCTGGTGTAGAGCAAGCGTTTAAAGATGCTTACAAAGCATTGAAAAAGGGTGGTGTGTTAGGTGTTGTTGAACACCGTTTACCGGCTGGTGTTGATGCGAAAAAAGCCATGGGTTATGTTTCGCAAAGTAAAACTATCGAACAAGCGATAGCTGCGGGTTTCACATTGGCAGCAACTAGTGAAATAAATGCTAACCCGAAAGATACGGCTGTTCATCCGAAAGGTGTTTGGACGTTACCACCAGTGTTACGTTTAGGTGAGCAAGATAAAGCAAAATATATGGCGATTGGCGAAAGCGATCGCATGACCTTAAAGTTTGTAAAATAAACTAACCTAGCTGCTATATAGTGTACCTATATAGCAGCATGTATAAATTAGGAAACTAAGTTAATGAATGTTTTGGTAATTGGTAGTGGTGGTCGTGAACATGCACTTGCATGGAAAGCAGCACAATCAGATGCAGTAACAACGGTTTTTGTGGCTCCAGGAAATGCTGGTACGGCAACAGAAGCAAAACTGGAAAATGTTGCGATTTCGGTTGGTGATATTCCAGCGTTAGTGGAATTTGCTAAAAATAACAGTGTTGCTTTAACTATAGTTGGCCCAGAGCAACCGCTGGTTGATGGCGTAGTTGATGCTTTTCAAGCTGAAGGTTTAATGATTTTTGGTCCAAGTGCAAAGGCTGCTCAACTTGAAGGTTCGAAATCATTTACTAAAGACTTCCTAGCACGCAATAATATTCCAACAGGTGCTTATCAAAACTTCACTGAAATTGAGCCTGCAATTACCTATGTTCGTGAACAAGGTGCGCCTATTGTGGTTAAAGCCGATGGTCTGGCAGCAGGTAAAGGTGTTATTGTTGCGATGACATTAGAAGAAGCAGAAGATGCTATCAAAGATATGTTAGCAGGTAATGCTTTTGGCGATGCAGGGCATCGTGTAGTAATTGAAGAGTTCCTAGAAGGCGAAGAAGCAAGTTTTATCGTTATGGTTGACGGTAAAAATGTTCTGGCTTTTGCCACCAGCCAAGATCATAAGCGCGCATACAATGGTGACCAAGGCCCAAATACTGGCGGCATGGGAGCATACTCACCAGCACCTGTAGTAACAGCTGAAATTCATCAACGTGCCATGAATGAAGTTATTATGCCAACTGTAGAAGGCATGGCAAAAGAAGGCGCCCCATATACAGGCTTCTTATACGCTGGTTTAATGATAGATGCGGAAGGCACACCGAAAGTGATCGAATACAATTGTCGTTTTGGTGACCCTGAAACTCAGCCTATTATGATGCGCTTGAATTCAGATCTTGTTGAGTTATGTTTAATGGCTTGTCGTGGTGAATTAGATCAAGCCACTATCGATTTTGATCCGCGTCCTGCAGTTGGGGTGGTTTTAGCTGCTGCTGGTTACCCAGCAAGTTATCCGAAGGGCGATATCATTACAGGGTTGGAAACTAATAAAGCGGATGATCGCAAAACCTTCCATGCAGGTACTGCAGAAAAAGATGGAAATATTGTTACTGCCGGCGGCCGAGTGCTTTGTGCGACAGCGATGGGCGAAAACGTTACTCAAGCTCAAAAATCGGCTTATGCATTACTGAATGAGATATCGTGGCCAGGAGTAGAGTTTAGAACTGATATTGCCTATCGCGCAATTGAACGAGAACAAAGTTAACAGGGAATAAGTATTTTAGTTTATCTATAAAAAAGCCCAGCATACTTGCTGGGCTTTCTAGTTATTTCAATATAAAAATGAGGCTTATTTATTTAACTTGGCTAAGGTTTCTTTTTTAGCACCACCAGCAATTGCCGCAGCTATTGCAGAGTCTTTATCAAAGCCAGAATCAATCGCAGCATTTACAATGGCATTATTGTGACTGTCATCACTTTGTATAACAGCGGTGGTAACAACAGTTTCTGCTTCATCAGGAAACAAGGTTAATATCCCTTTTACGATACTTGTTGCTTGTTCCGGAATAGCACTGATAGCGGCTGTTAATATATCTAAAATCTTTGATGGGTAAGAGGAGGCGGTATTATTGACGATATTATTCATATCATACGGTTCAGTTTTAATCGCTACTCGAACAATGCTTTCGAGCTCAGTTGGACTATATTGTAGCGCCGTATTCACAATTTCTTGCGCATATGCAGGCTCAGCTTTTATTGCTATTTTAACTAACTCACTACTAGGGGCGACATCAGCCTTTATTGCGTTTTCAATAACGTCACAAGCAAGTACCGGCTCAGCTGATAACGCACCGAGCATAATTTGGCGATATTTCTCAGGGTATCGATCTAAAGCCACGCTCATAACTACGTCTACTTTCTCAGGGTAACGAGAAAGAATGGAGTGGACACTACTTTTGATGCTTCTATGTTTTTTAACTTGTTGGTTTAATATTTTGGCAATTAAACGTTCTTGTTTATAATCGGCAACATCCTTCGCCATGGCTACACTATTAATGCCAGCAAGCATTAACAATATGATTAATTTATTCATTTGCCATGCTCTTTGCATAAACTTATTAATATTCATGCTTTATTATTCTTATGTGCAAAACAATATAGAGTAAAAAACAACTTTTATCTCCTGTGTTTTTGTACATGAGAATCTAATTGTAGAGAACTATTGATATTAATTAACATAATAGACCTACTATTTAGTCTGTAAAATCGCCTGATAGTTCAAATAAAAAGCAAACAAACCTTTTTCTGTAAATTAAATGAAATTAGCGGTTGACGTCGCCGCAAAAATCCCTAAAATGCGCTCCACTTCTTCGGGGCAACCCAAGAAGCGGGTTTTAAAGAGTTATCTCATAAAGTTTTGGCTTTAATAGGTAACTTAACGTTTTAAAACGGTTGGTTTTGAAAGTTGAAAAACTTTAAAAATAAATCAAAAAAATGTTGACTTTAAAACACGGTTGCGTAGAATGCGCATCTCGCTTCGGGCAAGGCCTAGAGCGACACGTTAAACACGAATGAGATGTTTAACGGTTACTATCTCTGATAGAGAGTAAAGTAACGT
>NZ_BAAJLV010000008.1:0-124986 GCF_057548755.1 Colwellia aquaemaris
TTTTTTGTCAAAACTTTATGACTTAGCTAATTTATAAGTTAATTAATTCATAACGTTTTTTGTCTGATGACAATAGCGCTGTAGACCCACCTGATCCCATGCCGAACTCAGAAGTGAAATGCAGTAGCGCCGATGGTAGTGTGGGAGTTCCCATGTGAGAGTAGGACATTATCAGGCTTCTTTTCCAAGCCCTTGTCTTTTGACAAGGGCTTTTTTCGTTTACAGTAGTGCTAATTATTCAAATCAAATTATTATTGAGCGATAAAATACATGTCATGGCAACCGAGTATAAGTTGGCAGCACGCTAAACAACGTGCCAAACTACTGGCAACTATAAGAGAATTCTTTACCACACGTGATGTTATTGAAGTTGAAACACCATTGTTGTCAAATGGGACAGTTACAGATGTACATTTAGACCCTTTTGTTACTCATTTCAATTACTCCGCTGATAGCAGCATTGAAGAGTCAGTTGCACTTTATGCACAAACTTCGCCTGAATTTGCGATGAAGCGACTTTTAGCCAGTGGCTACGGCTGTTGCTATCAAATATGTAAAGCATTTCGCCACGAACAGCACGGGCGCCATCATAATCCAGAGTTTACTATGCTTGAATGGTATCGGCTTGGTTTTGACCATTTCCAACTGATGGACGAGGTTGCTAAGTTGTTAGAGGTTGTTTTAGGTTGTAAGGAAGTAGAAAGTGTTAGTTATCAGGATTTGTTTTTACGTGAAGTTAATATTGATCCCTTAACCGTAACGAGAACGCAATTACTGGCACTAATTACAGACCACGAGGTGTTGAGTGATTGGTTGGTATCTGAAAATGACATTGACACTTTATTGCAGTTCGTCATGTCGGAAATAATCGAACCACGGATAGGTAAAGAAATTCCATGTTTTGTTTACAATTTCCCTGCTAGTCAAGCGTCATTAGCAAAGATATCTACAACCGATAACAGGGTTGCCCAGCGTTTTGAATGTTATTTTAAAGGAATAGAGTTGGCGAACGGCTTTAATGAGCTTACAAACTCCGAACAACAGTTACAAAGATTTCAATTAGATAATGAAAACAGAATGAAAATGGGTAAAGAGCAGCGACCAATTGATTACAATTTTATCGCCGCTCTAAATCATGGCTTACCCGAGTGCTCAGGCGTTGCATTGGGAGTCGATAGGTTACTTATGTTAGCAATGAATATTGACTCAATTGATCAGGTTCTTAGTTTTCCAATAGCAAGTGCATAAAAGTCATAAGTCTGGCATATCGAGCTCTTTCAGTTTTCTTGTTAGGGTGTTTCTTCCCCACCCAAGACGCTTAGCTGCTTCTTGTTTATGCCCTTGCGTATGTTTTAGCGCACTATTTAGCAGTACTTTTTCGAATTCGGGTAGGGCACGTTCAATAATATTGCTGTGTCCTTGACTGAGTTCATTCGTCACCCATAATTTAAGGCTTTCCTGCCAAGTTTGCTGTGAGTTATCGCTGGTTACGGCTTTTTCTGTTAATTCGCTAGGTAAATCATCCAATATGATCTCTTTACCACTTGCCATAACTGTTAAAAAGCGGCAAATATTTTCGAGCTGTCTAACGTTACCAGGCCAGTCACACTGCTCTAGATATTTTAAAGTTGTTTTGTGTAAGGACTTACTTTCTACAGATAGCTCGTTTGCCGCTTGTTTTAAAAAATGTAGTGCTAGTTGTGCGATATCTTCTTTGCGTTCGCGAAGACTAGGAATGTGTATTCTGATGACATTTAGTCGATGGAATAGATCCTCTCGAAATTCGCCCGAATTTACTCTTTCTTCCAAATTTTGATGGGTAGCCGCAATGATTCGTACATCGACTTTTATTGGTGAGTGTCCGCCAACACGATAGAACTGCCCGTCAGCGAGCACTCGTAACAGACGTGTTTGTATATCTAGTGGCATGTCGCCAATTTCATCTAGAAAAAGTGTGCCTTGATGTGCTTGTTCAAACCGCCCTTGTCTAACAGCGTTGGCGCCGGTAAATGCACCTTTTTCATGACCAAATAACTCCGATTCAATTAAATCTTTTGGTATAGCGGCCATATTCAGTGGAATAAAAGGTGCTTTCGAACGAGGACTATGCATATGTAATGCATGAGCAACTAATTCTTTACCTGTACCAGACTCACCGTTAATTAATACGCTGATACTAGAACGAGATAGTCGGCCTATTGCTCTAAAAACCTCTTGCATTGAAGGTGCTGCGCCAATAATGCCAACATTGTCGACAGAAGGAATATTAAGTTGTTTTTTTGATTTTAGTTCCTGAGCATGTGTTAAAGCTCTATGAGTAAGCGAGATAGCATCTTCTATATCAAAAGGTTTAGGTAAGTATTCGAATGCACCACCTTGATAGGCGTTTACTGCACTATCTAAGTCAGAGTGAGCAGTCATGATGATGACAGGTATATCGCTATATTTTTCGTTGATTTGGCTAAGCAAACTCATACCATCAATATTCGGCATACGAATATCTGAGATAATAATTTCTGGCTGACTGTGATCAAGTGCAACAAGTAAGTCTTCTGGATTGTGGAATGTACCAACGCTAATATTTGCATTTGACAGTGCTTTTTCAAGCACCCAGCGAATTGAACTATCGTCGTCAACTATCCAAACTTGTTCTGTTATCATTGATTTATCTCGCTGCTAAATGGTAATAAAATGGTAAATTCGGTATAGCCTGGCCTACTTTTGCAGGATAATTTACCGTGATGTTGATGAATGATGGTTTGGCAAATAGATAACCCTAAGCCGGTACCTGATGCTCTACCAGAGACCATGGGATAGAATAGGGTACTTTGGATGTTTTCCGGAATACCTGGGCCATTATCAATAATACTAATTTGCGCGCATAACTTTATACGCTTGCCATTAATCGTTTTGTTACTTGCTGCTCGAGTTTTTAAAGTGATTTGCTTACCTGAGTCTAAAACTTGTATCGCATTGTTAACTATGTTGATAACGGTTTGCTGCAATTTGTCTTGGTCAAATACTAAGTCAGGTATTGATGGATCATAATCACGTTTTAGAACGATATTCTTTGGATTGTCGAACTGAATTAATTGGAATACTTTTTCAATTACTACATGGATATTTTGCAGTTTCATAACCGGTAACTGGTTAGGCCCTAGTAAGCGATCAACCAAATTGGTTAGTCTATCGGCCTGTTCAATAATCATGGCAGTGTATTCTTTTTGCTCGCTATTTAGCTCTAAATCTAACAATTGCGCGGCTCCACGCAGACCGCCTAGAGGATTTTTGATCTCATGTGCTAAGCCACGTATTAAGTCACGGGCTGACTCCCATTGTTGCTGTTGAAATGCCTCAGCACTGATTTGCTTTTGTTGATCAATTTGTTTGAACTCGAGCAATATATGCGGCAGGTTTTCAAATGTTACCGACGAGGCAGTTATTTCAACCGTAATCTGCCTATGGTCAAAAAACTCTAACGTAACATCACTGTCACTAAATTCTTGCCCGGTTATAAGCAACTGCTGTAAGCGTTTATTATTAATTGGTGTATTGTAAAAAACTTGCTCAATAGGCTGTTGATATAATTTACTTAAGCTTTTTACCAATAATGCTTCAGCGGCCGGATTGACATAACAAACTGCAAGCTGCTGGTCTAATACGACAACGGCAGTTACCATTTGGTTAGGTAATGCTTGCTGATAGTGCAATTTTAGCTTTTTTAAATTTATGGCATTATTCGACATCATCATCCCTTGCACCATAATGGTGCGTTAAGTAACGAGTGTAAATAATTATGGTGCAATGTGCACTTAAATCTTGCTAGTTAGTCTTATTAACTGAGACCCTATGCATATAAAACGTTACAGGAGAAGATGTAGCAATAACCTTGCCTTTATCGCCAAGTAAGGCCATTTTTATTTGATGCTCACCTCTGTCGATATTTCTTAAAACAAACATAGAGTGGCTTTGAGGTTTTTCATACGGCTTATCATCTAAATATAATTGAATTTTTAGACCACGTTTAAAAATAGGTTGGATGCGACCTGAAACATATACTGAGCCGGTATTGTCGCGTACAGTAGCGTTATTCTCGGGTTGGGTGATACTTACTTGATATTCTTCTTGGATCACTTTTGGGGTGATATCTAATATTGAAGTATCAACTGAAGACTTAACAGTATTGGGTTCTTTTACTTCGACTTCTTCAGCACCTGGTTTTGGGCTATCTGAAAAAACTAATACTCCTTGCTCATTACGCCACACATATATTTTGGCCGAGCCTGCAAACAACGGCGCAGCGTAGGTAAATAACATAAAAAATATGCATATGCGTGCGATATAAATCAAAAGCAAAGTTCCTGTTCCATAGGTCTATCTCTTAATCTATCCAAATATTATACTTTTCGCCACAAAAAAAGCTCACCGAGGTGAGCTTTTTATTAACTAACTTGTTGAATTAGTTACACGCTGTAATACATATCGAACTCAACAGGGTGTGTAGTTGAGTTTAATAATTCCACTTCATCGCGTTTTAAACCAATGTAGGCATTGATCATATCTTTATCCATAACACCACCTTCTGTTAAGAAGTCCATGTCATTTTCCAAAGCATCAAGTGCTTCTTCTAATGAAGCAGCAACTTGTGGAATTGCCAATGCTTCTTCTGCTGGAAGGTCGTATAAGTCTTTATCCATAGCATCGCCAGGATGGATTTTGTTTTTAATACCGTCAAGGCCAGCCATTAACATAGCAGAAAATGCTAAGTAAGGGTTTGCTGTTGGATCAGGAAAACGAACTTCGATACGCATTGCCTTTGGTGATGGCACAATTGGTATACGAATAGAAGCTGAACGGTTACGTGCTGAATAAGCAAGCATAACCGGTGCTTCAAAACCCGGAACAAGACGTTTGTATGAGTTAGTAGATGCGTTAGTGAAGGCATTTAGCGCTTTAGCGTGCTTAATGATACCACCAATGTAGTAAAGTGCAGTTTCAGATAACCCGCCGTACTTATCACCAGAGAATAAGTTTACACCATCTTTCGCTAAAGATTGGTGAACATGCATACCCGTGCCGTTGTCACCTACAATAGGCTTAGGCATGAACGTCGCTGTTTTACCGTATGCATGAGCTACGTTATGCACAACATATTTGTAAATTTGTACTTCATCTGCTTTTAATACCATAGTATTAAAACGACAAGCAATTTCGTTTTGACCAGCCGTTGCCACTTCATGGTGATGTGCTTCAACAACTAAACCCATTTCTTCCATTACTAAACACATAGCAGAACGTAAGTCTTGTGAAGAATCAACAGGAGCAACTGGGAAGTAACCGCCTTTAACGCCTGGACGATGGCCGTGGTTACCGTCTTCGTAGCTTGTACCAGAATTCCACTTCGCTTCTTTATCATCAATTTTGTAGAATGAACCACTCATATCTGTGTGAAATTTAACGTCATCAAAAACGAAAAACTCAGGCTCTGGACCAATTAGTACAGTATCAGCGATGCCTGTGCTACGCATGTAATCTTCAGCGCGTTTTGCTACAGAACGTGGGTCACGGCTGTAACCTTGCATAGTTGCTGGTTCAACAATGTCACAACGAATGTTTAATGTTACGGCTTCGGTAAATGGGTCAAGTACGGCTGACGCAGCATCTGGCATCATCACCATGTCAGATTCATTAATACCTTTCCAACCTTCAATTGACGAACCGTCAAACATTTTTCCGTCTTCGAAGAAGTCTTCATTTACTTGATGATGAGGAATTGAAACGTGTTGCTCTTTACCTTTTGAATCGGTAAAGCGTAAATCAACAAACTTGACGTCATGTTCTTTAATTAAATCTAAAACTGCGTTTGACATTGAATAGTCTCCGGTATCGTTAGTTCTTTAAATTTCAAAAAATTAATTTTGTATTGCTAGAGCATAAGCGAGTATTGTGCCAAAGATAAAGTTATTGATATTTAAGGGTTTTGTTTTTTATTGTTATATCGATTGCACTGTTTTGGTGCGTTGTTTGGTTTATATTGGTGCGTATGCTCTAAATTGGTTCTCTTCTGTATGTTAGTTGAAAAGTGCTATCTATATAGTAATAAATTTATATTTTTTAATATGGTGTATTTAAACAGACTTCTCCTGTACAATACGCGCCCAATTATAGCCCTATGAGCAAAACGCCCGTGTTAGATAAATTACGTAATGTTGCCATCATCGCCCACGTTGACCATGGTAAAACAACTTTGGTTGATAAATTATTAGATCAGTCAGGTACGCTTGACGCAAGAAATGGTCTAGAAGAACGTGTTATGGATTCCAATGATATCGAAAAAGAACGCGGTATCACAATTTTAGCAAAGAACACTGCAATTAACTGGGGCGAATATCGTGTAAATATTGTAGATACCCCAGGCCATGCTGACTTTGGTGGTGAAGTTGAACGTGTAATGTCAATGGTAGACTCAGTACTACTGATTGTTGATGCACAGGAAGGCCCTATGCCTCAAACACGTTTCGTAACTAAAAAAGCATTTGCTCAAGGTTTGAAACCAATTGTTGTTATTAACAAAATTGATAAACCAGGTGCTCGTCCTGAATGGGTTATGGATCAAGTATTTGACTTATTTGACAACCTAGGTGCAACTGACGACCAGTTAGATTTCCAAGTAGTATATGCTTCAGCAATTAATGGTTGGGCTTCTATGGAAGAAGGTGTTGAAGGTACGGATATGACACCATTGTTCCAAACTATTGTTGACCAAGTGCCTGCCCCAGATGCCGATGCAGACGCGCCATTTCAAATGCAAATCTCACAACTAGATTACAGCTCTTATTTAGGTGTAATTGGTGTTGGTCGTATTACGCGCGGTAGCGTTAAGCCAAATCAACAAGTAACAATTGAGTGTGCTAACGGTAAAGTTCATAACGGTAAAGTAGGTAAGGTATTTGGTTACTTGGGACTTGAGCGTAATGAAACAGATATGGCCGAAGCTGGCGATATTATTGCTATTACTGGTTTAGGTGAGCTGAAAATTTCAGATACGATTTGTTGTCCGTCTGAAGTTATTGCTTTGCCACCATTATCGGTCGATGAACCAACAGTGACCATGACCTTCCAGGTAAATACTTCACCGTTTGCGGGTCAGGAAGGCAAGTTTGTTACTTCACGTAATATTAAAGATCGCTTAGATAAAGAGCTTGTTCATAACGTAGCATTGCGTGTTCAACAACTTGATGATCCTGATAAGTTTAAAGTATCAGGTCGTGGTGAACTTCACTTAGGTATCCTAATTGAAAACATGCGTCGTGAAGGGTACGAGTTAGCGGTTTCTCGCCCTGAAGTTATTATGCGAGAAGTTGACGGCCAAATTGAAGAACCATATGAAACAGTGACAATTGATGTTGAAGAACAGCACCAAGGTCCAATTATGGAAAAAATGGGTGTTCGTAAAGCGGAACTTACTGATATGGCGCCCGATGGTAAAGGCCGTATTCGTATGGACTTCATTATGCCAAGTCGTGGCTTAATTGGTTTCCAAACAGAATTTATGACATTAACTTCAGGCTCTGGTTTGATTTATCATACTTTCCTACAATATGGTCCTCATAAAGGTGGCGATATTGGTCAGCGTCTAAATGGTGTAATGATCGCCAACGCTACAGGTAAAGCACTAACTAACGCACTTTTCAATTTACAATCTCGTGGTCGTATGTTGATTGGCCATGGTCTTGATATCTATGAAGGTCAAATTATCGGTATTCACTCACGTGATAACGATTTAACCGTAAATGCGCTTAAAGGTAAGCAGTTAACTAACGTTCGTTCATCAGGTAGTGATGAAGCGCAAACATTAACGCCACCTATTTTAATGTCTTTGGAGCAAGCGTTAGAATTTATTGATAATGATGAATTAGTTGAAGTGACGCCTGATAGCATTCGTATTCGTAAGAAGTTCTTGAAGGAATCTGATCGTAAGCGTGAAAGCCGTACAGCTAAATAGTTTTTAGCTTCACTGCTTATAAAAACCACCGAAGGAAACTTAGGTGGTTTTTTTATGCTATTTTGTCTGCAGACTAGACACTGTTAATGTAAGACATATCTCAAAATACTATAGGCCATAGTCAAAGCTAATTTTTTGATTGAATTTATTGTCAACAAAAACAGCTTGTTAAAGACTTACAATCTTATCTCTTCTGCCCGCAGGCTAAACCTCTAGATATTTTTCTTTTAAGTGCCTTTTACAATTCGATGCGACTGCTATATTTAATACACTAAAATACCACCGTGTAATTAATCGCTTAGGAAGGCAGTAGCTATGGAACCTAGTAAATTATTACGATTAAGTTGTTTGTTTGAAAAAGCTGTTGCGAATAATGCTAAGCTATTGGAAAAACGTGAACTTAATGAATTATATAATGAATTTATTAATGATGGCCGTGATTTTAAAGCAAGTAATACAGTTCAGTTTCCTATAGGTTCAAGAAGAACAGCGGGTTAAAAAAGTAAAACATAAAAATATAATAATAATTAAAAGGATGTTTCCATGTCTCCTGAGCAATTAAATACATTGCAGAAGCTAAGCCAATTATTTGAAGATGGATTAGCCGGGCCAAAACAAATCAAGCAATTATCAGAGCTACTATCTGAAATTAATCAATTGTCTGAAAATCCAGAAGATGACTTTGAAAGATTGTATACCTAACTATTTCCTTGCTACCACTCTATCGAGTATTAAGCCATTCAGCGCTTCTATACTGGGATGTTTTTAAAATTCCAAATTTTCTGCTCAGTAAACATCTCAATGTACTACCGTTTTTTTCAACATTCCCTTACTATATAACTAAAACAGCTTTAAATAGCTGAATTCGTTAATAATGAATAATGGTGTCTATGTTCTCAAAACTTGAAGAAATTAAGCAACATCAATATGTGAAACGCACATTTAGTTTTACCATGTTATTTTTCAACAACTTGAAAAAGGAACATATTCATGTCACGGCAGGCTACTTATCATATGTAACATTAATGTCATTAGTGCCACTGATGGTTGTTATGTTATCTGTGATGACTGCTTTTCCAATTTTTTCAGATATTCGTGAAATAATAGAAAATTTTGTTTACCAGAACTTTGTTCCGGCCTCAGGGGATGTGGTGCGAGAGCATATTACTGGCTTTGTCAGTAATGCCTCTAAAATGTCAGCGGTTGCTATAACCGCGCTTTTTGTTTTTGCTATGTTACTGATTTCTGCCATTGATAAATGTTTAAATAAACTATGGCGAGTTAATGAAAAACGACGTGTAATGACGTCTTTTTCTATGTACTGGATGGTATTAACACTTGGGCCTGTGCTTGTGGGAAGTAGTTTGGTAATGACTTCTTATATTATCTCACTAGTTTCTATTGGCGATTATGATTTACTCGGTTTAACCAATATTTTTGTACGTGCGTTACCTTTGTTCGCTTCTATTGCGGCATTTTTTATTCTTTATATGGTGGTACCAAATAAGATAATACCAGCAAAATTTGCTTTGGCTGGCGCGACTCTTGCGGCTATATTATTTGAAATCGCCAAAAAGTCATTTGCAATTTATGTGACGCAATTACCATCTTATCAAGCCATATATGGTGCATTGTCGAGTATTCCTATTCTATTTTTGTGGGTATATTTAAGTTGGCTTGTCGTCTTGGTTGGCGCTTTATTTACTGTTTCATTGGAAGATTTTGAGTCTCAGCGTTTATCTGCTCAAAAGGACGTTCTCTAACAAATGCATAGTTGTGTGCTAAAACTTAATATCGCAATTTAAGGGGTTAGAAACTAAACTGAGTATGTTCTCTTTAAAGGGGGAGATATGTCTAGACTGCTTTATCCAAATATAGCGCCATATCAAAAGGAATGGTTAGACGTTACTGGCGGTCATAAGGTTTATATTGAACAGTCAGGTAACCCAAATGGTATAGCTGTTATCTATTTACATGGTGGACCTGGGGGCGGAAGTTGCCCAAATCATCGTCGCTATTTTGACCCCGAAAAATACCGTATTATATTAATGGATCAAAGAGGTTGCGGTCGCTCTATACCTTCTCCAAGCTTAAAAAATAATACCAGTGCGGACTTGATTGCAGATATAGAATTTATTCGTCAACACTTAAATATTAATAATTGGTTAGTTGCTGGCGGCTCATGGGGAACAACTTTAGCTATTCTTTATGGCATTAAATACCCGCAAGCTATTTTAGGCTTTATTCTTCGTGGAATATTCTTAGGTACTAAACGTGAATATCAGTGGCTATATAATAATAATGGTGCTGCCCGTTTTTTCCCTGAATATTATCAAGAGTTTTCTCAGCATGTTTTCGCAAATCAGCAAAAGGGTTTAGTACAGCAGTATTACGATGTGTTAACGGGCAATAATGAAGTGGCAGTTATTGCTGCCAGTAAAGCTTGGTGCTTATGGGAACTACGATTGTCTAGCATTGAACATCATCAGGTTGAAATGAGTCATATTGAAGATGCTCATCAAGCTCTGTGTATGGCGAAAATATCAAGCCACTACTTTACCAACAATTGCTTTATTGAAGATGAATTTATACTGGAAAACTTAGCCGATGTTTCAGAGATCCCTGCGATAGTATTACATGGTCGTTATGACATGGTTTGCCAGTTAGATAATGCCTATAAACTTGTCCAGAATTGGTCAAATGCTCAATTGCAAATATTACCGCAGGCTGGGCACGGTGGTTTTGAATCTCAAACTATTGATGGATTTTGCAAAGCAGCAGATACTATGGCTCAATTTATAACTGAGCAGGGAAATAACGAATAAATGATCGCATTATTGCAAAGAGTATCTGAAGCTAGTGTTAGTGTTGAAAATGAAGTGGTTGGTGATATCGAACAAGGCTTACTAGTGTTATTGGCCATTGAGCCTAAAGACACTGAAACCAAAGCTAAGCGTTTAGCTCAGCGTGTTGCAGGTTATCGTATTTTTGAAGACGATAACGGTAAAATGAACTTAAATGTAAAGCAAGCCGGCGGAGATATTTTAGTTGTCTCTCAATTCACCTTAGCGGCGGATACCACAAAAGGTTTAAGGCCTAGTTTTACCAGTGCCGCTAGCCCAGAAATGAGCATAGATTTATACCAATATTTCTGTGCCCAACTGCGAGATTTAGGTTTTAAAGTGCCAACGGGTATTTTTGGGGCAGATATGAAAGTAAGACTTCTTAACGATGGTCCAGTAACAATTAATCTGCAAATCTAAATATCTGTTAACTACTTTAATTGTTAGGCATTAACGTGCTGAGAAAATAGTTTTCGCCATCGAGTGTATTGCCAAAATGGTAAGTAGGAATGCTTATTCCGTTTTTTCAAATTAGCAATTTGCCAATGACTTGGTATGAGGTGGATAACGATATTCAGATAACGTGGAATGTGAAAATATATAATGTTATGACTCGTTTGTAATTGCTTAAGTATGGTTAAGCAAAGGTTGATTTCATGATCATCTAAGTCAGGTAAATTGATGGTTAAGCAGGCATTGTTTGTTAAATTGTCTGTCAACGCGGTTAACAATTCAACACGGCGCTGAAAGCTGGCGGTATGGTGTTGATAAACATCACACAGCATCCAATCTATAGCATTATTTCTTAATTGTTTAGTATCTGTCAGCCAACTCATGGCATCGGTATTTATCAGTTCTATTGAACTGTTAGCGGTTTTGAAAAAATTATTGTAGCAATGAATTACTTCACTAGAGAGTTCGATACTTGTTACGCTAGTATGTGGCGCAATGTTTTTGATAAAGCGGCTTAAATTACCACCGCCTAAGCCTAATTCTGCGACATTCTCAGGCTTGAAGAGTAATAATGGCATTAATGCCGCATATTGATGTGGCAGCGTTAACTTTTCAGGCTGGCGTAAGTGCATGATACTTTGAATAACATCATCAAACATCAGCCAACGATAGTAGGCATTTTGATAAATGGATATTTGGTCTTGTTCATTGCTAAGGTAAACTAACTTACCTTGATTAACATGTTGAGCAAGTTTCACGTGTTGTTAACATCCTGTGATAAAAGTAATAAAAGTAATAAGAGTAATAATAGACAATGTACAAATGTAGGCCGCCACAAAATCAAGCCGAATTCGATAGTTACTACCAACTTCGTTGGCAAATACTTCGCAAGCCATGGCAACAACCGCTAGGAAGTGAAAAAGACGAGTTGGAAGCGCAATCATATCATCGCATTATTGTTGACGATATGAATAATATTGTTGGTGTTGGTCGAATGCATAAAACAGGGCAATATTCGGCTCAAATTCGTTATATGGCCATTGCTGAATCAGCACAAGGGCAGGGTTTAGGTAAACTATTGCTAACTGAATTTGAGCAACTAGCTAAAATGACAGGAACTGCTGAGCTGATCTTAAATGCGCGTGAAAATGCTATTGGCTTCTATGAATGTTTAGGCTATCAAAATAACGGTTTTTCCCATACTTTATATGAGCAAATTACACACGTTAAAATGAGTAAGCAGCTTATGGCTCTCAGTAAGCATATACGTGGAGAAGCATCTGCGCTGGAAAGTATTTGGCATCAAACGATTCCGCTAAGTCAGGCGATGAATATCAATATCAGTTACTTTGATCGGCAAGAGTTAATAACGAATTGTGAGCCAAGTTTTAATAAAAACTTACACAATACTATGTTTGCAGGCAGCATTTATACTTTGGCGACATTAACCGGCTGGGGGTGGGTATATTTCGCCTTACAGCAGTACCAACAACAGGCAGATATTGTTTTAGCAGAGGGAAATATTCGTTATTTAGCACCATTAGCAGGTGTTGCTTATGCCAAAACCTGTGTTGATTTGGTAGAAGGCAATGGCGACACATTACGGTTAGGAAAGAATGCCCGCTTTGCCATTAAAGTTGAAGTTTGCTGTGGTGATAAAGTAGTGGCAGAATTTACCGGTAATTACGTCGCGGTTTTAAAAAGAAAATAATGTATGTAAGCCCTGTTAAGCGCAAAAAATTGCGCTATCATGACGTCAATAAAATTCCCGACAAGGAGTAAGTCAATATGTATAAATTTCTTATCAGTTTATTATTTTTTAGTGGTGTTGCTTGGGCAAACCCAGATCTTGATAAAATATTAGATGATTTTCATCAAGCGGCAGCGCAAGCTGACTATACGCGTTATATGGATTTATTGGCTGAAGATGCCATTTATTTGGGAACCGATAGTGGCGAACGTTGGAATAAAGCTGAATTTTCAGCATTTGTTAAACCTTACTTTAGTCAAGGTAAAGGTTGGTTATATCGTCCAATTGAGCGCCATATTACAGCGACTAAAGCTGACAATATCGTATTTTTTGATGAGTTATTAGAAAATAAAAATTACGGCCGTTGCCGTGGCAGTGGCTTATTAATCAACACTAAGCAAGGCTGGAAAATCTTACAGTATAATTTGTCTATTCCAGTGCCAAATGCGATTGCAAATGATGTTGTTGACTCTATTCAAGGCTATCGCACCAACAAAAGCAAAAATATTGGTTAGCAATTTATATCGCTTTTGAGCGAGATAATTTTTTCATATACGAGTAGCAAGTTCGCTAGTTAGAGTTTTATTGTGATTTAGGAGTAAGTGCATTTATGAGTGTCAGCATTATTGGTTGTGGTTGGTTAGGGCAAGCATTAGCGCAAACCTTACAAGCTGAAAATATCAAAGTACTTGCTAGTTATCAGTCTCAGTCAACATTAGATAAACTTAAGCGGTTAAATATTCCCGCGACGAAATTGACTTTACCTCTCACAGTAAATGACAGTGAAAATGAATTTGCTGAGTCACAGGTAAGTAAGGCATTATTTGAAAATGATGTTTTAGTTATTGCTATTCCGCCTCAGTTGAAAAAAGGCCGAATTGACTATCCGTTAAAAATTCGACAATTAGTTGAGTTGGCTGAATTAGGGCAAACCCGACAAATAATATTACTGAATTCTACAGCTATTTATAATGGCTTAGTGGGAGAAGTTGTTGAGGATACTAGCCTAGATTTTAGTGCTGAAAAAGTTGAATTATTAGAAGCTGCGGAGCAAGCAGCACGAGCTTTTTCTAAACAGGTATATATTTTACGTTTAGCGGGTTTGGTTGGCCCTAACCGACATCCAGGTAAGTTTCTTCAATCGGAGCGATTGTTTAAGAATGCCAGTGCACAAGTAAATTTAGTACATCAAGCTGATGTGGTAAATATTATTATGCAATTAGTTAATGCTAGCAATGAAAGTGCTGGCGGTATCTTTAATGTTGTTAGTGCCACAAACAGCACCCGTAAACCCTATTATCAAACGGCTGCCAAGGCCAAAGGTCTGCCTGAGCCTAAATTTGAACATGAAGAGTGTTGTCATGAAGGTAAGAAAATTGTTGGAGACAAACTTCGCCAAGCGTTAAATTATCAATATCAATATGATGACTTGCTACTTTGGGCAAGCGAGTCATAAGTAGTAGCTTTATTTTTCAAGGTTAGAGTTTTTATGGCAAGAAATATTTTTACCAAAACGTTAAAAAAGGTTTACCAGTACAAAGTAGCATTATTATTTATTGCGCTGTGGGCACACGTTTCTTTGCTTAATTTATTTTTTGTTTCTTATACCGGCCCGGTTTTTTTATGGCAAGAAAACAGTGAGCCGTTAACTATTCAAGTGCATTTTTTCATTGCATTAGTCACGACACTTTTTTATTTAGCAATTACAAAATTAAGGCAAGCTAATGCGCTAAAAAAAGTGAAAATTGCTGATAAAGTTTGGCTGGCTTGTTCGCTAGTTCTAGTGTTATCAATAGGCTTTTTATTAATTTAGTTTCGCTATGTTAGTGTGTTGAAAATAAAAAACCGACAATATTGCCGGTTTTTTATTACTTAAGACTCATTGCTTCTTTTCTTAGTTAAGCTACTTTTTATGAATTCCTGCGGTTGCTAGCCACTGTTGAAAATCAAGTAAGTTAGCCGGCAAAATCACTTTGGTTGATTGTTGATTTAAGCCTTTCATTTGCTGTAAATATTGCTCACTTAATTGCATATCTAAGGCTTGTTGACCGCCGGGTTGCTCGATGGCACTGGCGAGCTTGCTAATTGAATCACCCGTCGCTTGTGCAATAGCTAATATTTCAGCAGCTTTACCTTGAGCCGAGTTTATACGTCGTTGTTTTTCACCTTCAGAGAGGTTAATTAACTCCGTCATTTGCCCTTCTGAGCGATTAATACGACTGGCCTTGTCACCTAAACTTTTCGCTAATATTGCTCGACGTTCTCGCTCGGCGTTAACTTGCATTTCCATGGCATTGCGCACAGTGATAGGTGGCGTAATGTTTTTTATTTCATATCTATGTACTCTTATCCCCCAACTTTCACCGGCTTTATCCAACACTTCTACAACTTTCGCACTGATAATGTCACGCTCTTCAAAGGTTCTATCCAATTCTAATGTTCCGATAACTGAGCGGGTTGTGGTTTGTGCCAATTGCATAGCGGCAAAGCGATAATCTGTTATGCCGTAACTGGCTTTAACCGCGTCAACCACTTGAATATAAATAACGCCATCGACTTCGACATTTACTTCGTCTTTCGAGAAACACTCTTGTGGTGGTACATCAATGGTTTCTTCTTTGAGATCTTGAATAAAAGCCACGCGATCAATAAAGGGTAGCAAAACATGAAAACCTGCTGCTAACGTGCAACGATATTTTCCTAAACGCTCAACCACATAAGCGGACTTTGTTGGCACTAAACATATCGCTTGGAAAAACTTAAACGCCAAGTAAAGAAACAGAAATGCCCAAATGGCGAGTACAGCTAAATCAATAGGGTTAGTATTTGCAGGTATCATTATTTCGCTCCTTGAATATTTTTGGTGACTTTGTCCATACCTTGAAAAAAGCCTTCAAGTTTAGCCACGTCATTTGGCACGATAGACACATCAGCCGTTTTCAAAATGCCGCTGGTTTGAGCGATAAACTGTTCGAGTAAACGCATTTTTATCGCTTGGTCACCGCTCGGTAATGCCGCCGCTTTCGCTATTAAGTTAATGCCTTCGGCAGATGCTTGGGTAAGAATTTCTATTTCTTGCGCACGGCCATGTGCTTCGTTAATTTGTTTTTGTTTATCGCCTTCAGAAAGATTGATGGCTTCTTGGCGCTCACCTTCTGACAAATTAATTGTGGATTCTTTTTCCGCTTGCGCTAACGTAATTTCAGCGCGTTTTTGCCGTTCAGCTTCCATCTGTTTTTCTAGCGTATGAATAACATTTTCTGATGGCGTGATATTGCGTACTTCGTAGCGTAATACCTTAATTCCCCAAGGATCTGATGCTTTATCAATTTCTCGCACTATAGTTTCATTTAAGGTATCGCGTTCAGAAAATGTTTGGCTAAGGTTTAATTTACCAATTTCTGAGCGCATAGTGGTTTGTGCTAAGTTGATGCTGGCGCGACGATAATCTTCTATGCCGTAACTGGCTTTAGCGCCGTCCATGACTTGAATATACACTAAGCCATCAACACTAATTTGAATATTGTCACGAGAAATACAGCTTTGTGCAGGAATATCTAACACTTGTTCTCGAGTTTCGTGACGGTAAGCAACCCGATCAAAAAATGGAATTAAAAAATGTAGCCCAGGTTGCATGACGGCGCGAAATTTACCCAAGCGCTCGATTACACATACCTCTTTCATTTGCACGATTAAGACTAGCTTTACCACAATAAACAGCAAAGCGAGAAAAACAAAGGTAATTGTTGCTAGCATAGGTATGCTCCTATTTAGTTAAGATTTCATTAATCTGAAAGTTGATAAATAAATGTTTATTTTGTGGCTTCAACCACTAAAGAGATATTTTCTTTACAAACAATTGAGGCTTTGCTGCCAGCAGGGATCACAGAGCCATCACTTAATGCTGACCAAGTTGTGCCTTGAAACTCTACTCGCCCGGCTTGTGTACCCGGACCTATTTGCTCGATAACATTCACATTTTTACCATAAATATCAAGCTCTTCATGTATGTTTTCTACGCTGGTATCGCCGGAAAAAAAGCGGTCGGTAATAAAGTATGCGGCAAATAAAAGAATTGTTGCCAAAATAAACCAAGTGGTGAGGGTTAATACCCAAGTATCGAGGATGTGCTGATGCACGCCAATAGCTACCAATAATGAAGCAATGGCTAAGTTAATCAAAATACCGCCAGGAACGATGATTTCTAGGCAGCCAAAAATAATAGCGAGAATAATCCAAGTTTCAAAAAATAAAATGTATTCCATTACCACCTCCGATGAAACAGCTACTGTTAACTATTTATTAACAGCGTATTAGAGACGGTAACAAGTTTGACATATTATGTCAAACTTGTTTGGTTTGATTATATTTTTGAGAATCTATAACTATAGGTTAATTAACATTAATCAAATTTAGCGCTAAGTTCTCTATGCTCTAACTTAGCTGCAAGCGGCCTTAATATTCCTTCAGCAATAATTGCCGCATATAATAATACGACTAGGTTAACGGCATAAGCTCGGTGGAATATGATAGCCTCATCAACATTGGTATGAATTGCAATACTACCTATGAGTAGACCAATAAGTGCTGCACCATAAATAAAGTATATTTGTCTTTTAAATATGACTGATAAAAACTCTGTCGCTGGTGTTGGTGATATGTCACTGGCAAACAAGTAGCTAAGTCCTTTGAAGGATTTCAACAATCCAGTGGAGCCAAAAGCAATTACTGTTGCAGCATACATGAATAACAGCACAAACAATAAACTTTGAATGTCTATAAATTGCGATATGCCTCCGGCAAGTATTGCTAGCAATGCAACGACACCTGTTACTACAAGTAACGCTAAAAAACTTTGCATAATATTTTTCCTCTTCCAATTTACATCTAAGGTTGATGAAACAGGGAACAATTCTTTTGGAGAAATATTAAATGCTGCAGCTAGTGCCAATTGAGTTTCCGCTGAACTATTGCCATCTTTTTCTGCGCGTTGAATGGTTCGTAAGCTTAGGCCAGAAGCTTTGGCTAATAACTCTTGTGACCAACCATTATCTTTACGGAAAAATTTAACTCGTTCTGGAGATAAGTTTGAACTGAGCTTATTTAATTGATTCGTGTGCAATGAATACTCCTAAAATGTCATTCTCGTTTCGGTGGCCAATATGCAATTGAGCTGAAAAAATAGCGAGAGTTATGTTACGTCATTATAGCGTCATAGTTACGACAGACCATATTTTATTGACCTGTAGCGAGCTTACCATGTTTCATTGCATCAAAATGCATGGGCGCTATTTTACCGTGAAAGACAAATAGTCTTAGAGAAATTCGGTACATTTACGCTCATTCACATCGATATGTAAGGATATATTAATGTTGTGCTGCCATGGATGGCAAAGAACGACCATGTGATCGCGACATACCGTACATCCTGTGCATAAAAAAGCCAGCAGAAGCTGGCTTTTTAATAACTTAGTGGAATAATCAAATTTTACAGTGATAAGTTAGCTAAAATATCATCTTCAACTAGGTTCGCTAAGGTGACTTTAAGTTTAGGTGTACGTGCCATTTCACGTTTAATGGCAAAGTTTGCCTCTTCGTTACGAGCCCAACTACGACGTGCAATACCATTGTTAACATCGAACAATAACATAGATTTTAGTCGACGCTCTGCTGCTGCTGAGCCGTCAAGTAACATACCAAAGCCACCGTTAGTCACTTCACCCCAACCGACGCCGCCGCCATTATGGATTGAAACCCAAGTTGCGCCGCGGAAACTATCACCAATAACATTGTGAATGGCCATATCAGCAGTAAAACGACTACCATCATAAATATTTGAGGTTTCACGAAATGGTGAATCTGTACCTGATACATCGTGATGATCACGGCCAAGCACTACTGGGCCAATTTCGCCTGCTTCAATAGCATCATTAAAGGCTTTAGCAATTTCCATGCGGCCTTGCGCATCAGCATAAAGAATTCGGGCTTGCGAGCCAACCACTAGTTTGTTTTGCTTAGCGTCTTCAATCCAAGTGATGTTGTCTTGCATTTGCTGCTGAATTTCTTCAGGCGATTCCTGCATGATTTTTTTCAATACACTGGCGGCAATAGCGTCCGTTTTATCTAAATCTTCTGATTTACCTGAAGCACACACCCAGCGAAATGGTCCAAAACCATAATCAAAACACATAGGGCCTAAAATATCTTGCACGTATGACGGGTATTTAAAGTCAATGCCATTTTCCGCCATAACATCGCCGCCGGCGCGTGAAGCTTCTAGTAAAAATGCATTACCGTAATCGAAGAAATAAGTGCCACGTGCAGTATGCTTGTTAACAGCATCAGCATGACGCTTTAGAGTAGATTGTACTTTTTCTTTGAATACTTCTGGCTCTTCACGGATTAATCGATTTGATTCTTCGTAGCTAATGTCTACAGGGTAGTAACCGCCTGACCATGGATTATGTAGTGAGGTTTGGTCTGAGCCTAAATGAACAAAAATTTCTTGCTCATAAAAGCTTTCCCAAACATCGACAATATTACCGATATAAGCAATGGATACCACTTCATCATTAGCTTGTGCTGTTTTTACACGTGAAATGAGTTCGTCCATGTTGTCAATTAGCTCATCTACCCAACCTTGTTGATGACGTTTTGTCGCGGCGTGGGCATTAACTTCTGCACATACGGTAATACAATTAGCAATGTTACCCGCTTTCGGCTGTGCGCCACTCATGCCGCCTAAACCTGCGGTTAAGAATACTTTACCTTGTGGGTTTTCACCTTTATTAAGTACTTTACGAAATGCATTCATCACGGTAATGGTTGTGCCATGTACTATGCCCTGTGGGCCAATGTACATAAATGAACCTGCCGTCATTTGGCCATATTGGGTAACACCTAAGGCGTTAAACTTTTCCCAGTCATCAGGCTGAGAGTAGTTTGGGATCATCATACCGTTAGTTACTACGACACGTGGCGCGTCTTCTGATGACGGGAATAAGCCCATCGGGTGACCAGAGTATAAGTGTAAGGTTTGATCACTTTCCATTTCACTTAAATATTTCATGGCTAATAGGTATTGAGCCCAGTTTTGGAATACTGCACCATTGCCACCGTAAGTAATTAGCTCTTCAGGATGCTGCGCAACAGCCGGGTCTAAATTGTTGTCGACCATCAACATGATCGCTGCGGCTTGTTGACATTTTGCCGGGTAGTCAGTCACTGAACGTGCTTTCATGCTATAGCTTGGTTTAAAGCGGTACATGTAGATGCGGCCAAAGTCTTTTAACTCTTGGGCAAATTCCGTGGCTAATTCTTGGTGCCATTCTTTTGGGAAGTAACGAAGCGCGTTTCTAACCGCCAATTGCTTTTCTTCGCTAGACAGAATGTCTTTACGTTTAGGAGCGCGGTTAGCATTAGCTGGATAAGGTTTAGCTACTGGCAACTCACTAGGAATACCTTGCTTGATTATTTCTTTAAAGCTCAGGGCTGTTTCTTGAGAATTCATCGTGATATTCCTTATTAGTGTTCAACGCTAACGTTAAATGCTTGTGATTTAACTAATGCAATCATGGCATCAATATCTGGTTTCAATAATCTGTCCTCTTCAAGCTTGGCAACTTGTGCTCTGATCACTTGGAAGTTCTGCTCAATAATATCCGAGCATTTATTCGGACGTCTAAAGTCAATGGCTTGTGCGGCATACATCAATTCAATGGCTAGAATTTTCTCTAAATTGCCTAAGATTTGGTTAAACTGTCGACTTGAAATACTACCCATAGACACATGATCTTCTTGGCCCATAGATGTTGGCACACTGTCGGCTGACGGTGGGAAACAAAGTGATTTGTTTTCGGTGACTAATGCTGCTGTGGCATATTGTGGGATCATCATGCCTGAGTTTAAGCCACCAGCGGTGGTTAATAACCTTGGTAAACCGTGTAAGCCTTCCAACAATAAGTAACAACGACGGTCTGAAATATTACCTAATTCGGCAGCTGCAATAGAGGCGTAGTCAAGTACCATAGCCAAAGGTTGGCCATGAAAGCTACCGCCTGAAATCGCTTCTTCGCTACTAATAACTATTGGGTTATCAGTAACTGAATTCATTTCGATTTCAGCTAGCTCTTCTAAGTGATAATAAGCATTGCGTGATGCACCATGTACTTGTGGAATGCATCGCAATGAATAAGGGTCTTGTACACGGTCACATTCTTCATGAGCAGCCATGTTTTCTGAATTTTTAAAGAATTCTCTCATGCGTGCAGCCACTACTAAGTTACCTTTAAAGGCACGGGTTTGATGTAGTTCTTCTCTAAATGGCGACTCACTACCTTGCATACCTTCAATACTCATAGCACCGGTTAGATCTGCTAGGTCTAATAAGTAACGCATTTTAGTTAAGCCAGTGATAGCGTGTGACAGAATAAACTGGGTACCGTTTATTAGCGCTAAACCTTCTTTGGCATGTAATTCCATTGGCTCCAAGTTATTTTCTTTAAGAGCTTGCGCCGCAGGGATAATTTTATCAGCTTGCCCCTCTTCACTTTGCCAGAATTCACCTTCACCAAGTAATGGTAAAAATAAGTGTGAAAGTGGTGCTAAATCACCTGATGCGCCTACTGAACCTTGTTCTGGTACCACAGGGATAAGATCAAGTTCGATAAAGGTTAGCATTCTTTCTACGGTTTCTAAGCGAATACCCGAAAAACCTTGACTTAATGCATGCACTTTGGTGATCAACATCAGTTTTGAAATAGCTTTGGCAATTGGCTCACCAACACCTACCGCATGGGTAATAAGTAGATTTTTTTGTAGTAAATTAGTGTCTTCGGGAGAAATTTGTGTATCGCATAATGGTCCAAAACCCGTATTAATGCCATATACGGCTTCATCAGAAGCGGCCATTTTCTCAACACGTTGGCGACTTGTATTAATTTTATCTAAAGCTTCTTGGCAAAGTTCAGCTTTGATGCTGCCGTTGGCAATACCATTAACAATATCAAGATTTAGACGGTCGATACCATATTTAAACGTCATATTAACGCTCCTAAATTAAAAACTAACTGGCTACTCGGTCGTTATCTATGACTAGCAGCCGTTCAAAAATTAAAAAACTAAATGGCTACCTAAGCGGTATTTATTACCAGGGCTTGTTAAAATAGCCACACTAACAACACCTTGTGTTGACCATGTTCGGCGTTTTACTTGCAAACACGGTGTGGTTGCTGGAATAGCCAGCGCGCTACAAATATCTTGTGTAGCCAATATTGCTTCAACTTCATGGGTTGCTTCTGTCAGTGGTGCTTCAGAAGATAAATACTCATGAGGGGTAATTTGTGTGTAATCCTGTGTTAGGTAATGCGGTACTAGTTTAGGATTAACAAAACGCTGCTCTAATTGAATGGCAGCATTATTTTCAAAATGCAGAACACTTGAAAAAAAGGCTTTATCACTAGGCTTAAGTGCCAATAAAATTGCCATTTCATCATTTACTTCAACCGCTTGTAAGGCAAGCTGGGTGGCATGATGTTGATGGCCACGATCTTGAATTTCATCTGCAATATTACGAATTTCCAACAATGATGATTGCGATTTGAAGGTAGCAACAAAAGTACCTGAGCCCTGCGAACGTACTAATAACCCTTGTTCTGTTAATTCTTGAAGGGCACGGCGTGCAGTCATACGGCTAACCGAAAATTGTTCGGTTAACTCATTTTCTGATGGTACTTTGCTATGTTCAAGCCATTGGCCCGATTCTATTTTTTCACAAATATACTGCTTGATAATGGTATACTTTGCGGGTTTTAATTGTGTCATGCGTATCGCTCGATAAATAGTGGCAAGTTACGAAATTCAAAAGCATCTTAACTTGTATATACAATCTCATTTTTTTTCTGGTAGGTCAATAGTTGTATATACAAGCTTGCTTGTTAATTTATGATCAGCTAGAGTGCCCATAATTAACAAACGCTCACTATACTTGATTATTCTCCTTTATTAATAAAAGGTAGATTAATAGTAGCTTGAATTGAACTTTTTGGAATTTATATGTCTTCACTTAACCGTCATTGGCAAACACTTTGGGTAAATGTAAATCTGGCAACCATGAGCGACGGCTCAAGCAGTTATGGCCAAATTGAAAACGGCGCTTTAGCGGTTACCGCCGGAAAAATTGCTTGGCTAGGACCTATGGCTAAGTTACCTGAGTACGATGTAAAAACAACAGATGTTATTGACGGCAAAGGGGCATGGTTAACACCAGGGCTTGTTGATTGTCATACTCATCTAGTTTATGGCGGCAACCGAGCGAATGAGTTTGAAATGCGTCTTGAAGGTAAAAGTTATGAAGAGATTGCCAATGCTGGTGGCGGCATAGTTTCAACCGTTAAAGCAACACGTGCAGCAAGTGAAAGTGAATTGTTTGATAGTGCACTTAAACGCTTAACTACCTTGCATCAACAAGGCGTAAGTACAATTGAGATAAAATCTGGTTATGGCTTAGACACCAATAATGAAATAAAAATGTTAAAAGTGGCGCAGCAATTAGCAAAAGCATTGCCTGTTACCATTAAAAAAACGTTTTTAGGCGCACATGCCTTACCAGTTGAATATAAAGACCGTGCCGATGATTATATTGATTTAGTTTGCTCCGACATGCTGCCAAAAGTGGCAAGCTTAAAATTAGCTGATGCAGTTGATGTATTCTGTGAAGGCATAGGTTTTAGCGCTGAACAAACGGAACAAGTATTTGCTGCAGCGACGAAATATGGCATACCTGTGAAAGTACATGCGGAGCAATTATCAAATTTAGGTGGCACTGAATTAGCAGCTAAGTATCAAGCCTTATCATCAGATCATATCGAGTTTCTTGATGAAGCAGGTGTAATTGCTATGAAAGCGGCAAATATGACCGCAGTATTATTACCTGGCGCATTCTACTTTTTACGAGAAACTCAATTGCCTCCGATAGAATTGTTACGTAAACATGATGTTAGTATGGCTATTGCAACTGACGCTAACCCAGGCTCGTCACCAATTAACTCTATACAATTAATGCTAAATATGGCCTGTACACTATTTCGTTTAACGCCGGTTGAAGCTCTCGCTGGCGTAACCTGCAACGGCGCTAAGGCTTTGGGAGTTGGTGAGCAAAAAGGCCAACTTGCCGTTGGTTATGACGCAGATATTGCTTGTTGGAATATTCAACAGCCGGCCGAATTGTGTTATCAATTTGGTGTCAACCCGCTACAGAAGTTAATGACCTCTGGTGACATTGTTATTTCCAATTAGAAAGTTGAATGAGTGGTGCTAATAGCGCCACTTGCCTTTATTTTTTTATTGGCAGATAAGGCTGCTGTACAAATATCGCTTGATTGATTAACCTTAGAATACGTGATCTGTATTGGGTTTCTTATGTCAACTAGCAGTGCTAAGCTCTCGGCAATTTTTTTCATTTCCAGTTTTTTGTTATTTAGTAGCTTATTATCATTTTCGGCTTATGCCGATAATGGTGGCTTTTCCTTTATTGAATTTAATCTAGCCTATGTTTTAGGTTTATGTTTACCAACACTGCTAATGGTGTTGTTTGCTAATCGCGTTAATGCTATTTCAATTCGAACGCCAATACTCTTAATGGGTGTATTGTTGGTATTACTCTTTGGTATGTCTTATTTAATCGCGCGAAATGATTTTGTAGTAATAACATTGGCGGCAATTATCTTACAATTGAATTGTACTTGGGCTGCGCAGCTTCATACCATAAAAAATAACAGTAAAGTTGCTAGTAGGTCAGCATGGTTGTTTGCCATGAATTTGCTTTTGCTGTTCACATTTCTCATTACTTTGTGGTTTGGGTTATTAGCATTGTCACAAGCTTGGATAATATTTAGCGTGGTTCAAGTCGCACTGCATGTGGTGAGTATCGCCTTGTCTGGCCTAAATTCAAATAATATGAGCAGGAGATTTTGGTTACTAACGAGTAACTATATTGTCTATTGTGTGGTTGTTTATATTTATCTTACCCAGCAATTGTCAATGGAACTGTTGGCTGCTTTTGTCGTAGCTAGTTGTACTGTGTCGTTTGCGAGTGGTTGTTGGCAATTAATATCCTTTGTCCAAGTCAATGAGGTTGATGAAAAGCAGCTATTGCCAGTCGCAGAAAATATTAATTTAGATCCTGCAACAAATCTACCTAGTTATCAATTTGCTCTGAATAAGTTTGAGCATGGTCTAAAAAAACATACGGCAGCAAAATATGCTGTGATCACTTTCAAGCCCGTTAATTTTCAGCAAGTCAATTCGGTGTTAGGCCACCATAACTCTGATATTTTGTTATTACAACTGGCGTATTGTTTGCAAAAATCAGTTGAAGCTGATGAAAGCTTATTTAATTTTGCCAGCCATGAACAACCAGTGCGCGTAGCTCGATTACAAGGTTTACACTTTTTGGTAATAATTGATGTGGCAAAACATAAGCATGATGATGAAATTATCATAGAAGAATTATGTAAAAAGTTAGCAGATGCCGTGCCAGGTCCAATGAGCTTTAAAAGCTTTTCATTGTTTTTTAAATTAGTGTTTGGCGTCGCCTTTGTTGGCAAAGATAGTAGCAATGTGAGTGAAGTTATCGCTTGTGCAGAAGATGCATTGCTGCAAGCTGATAAACAGCAAAAACTGGTATGCTTTTTTGCCCAAGAGCTGGCGATTTTTAATGAGCAGCAATTACAAAAAATGGAGCATCTTAAGCAAGATATTTTAGCTGATAAGATATTGTGGCAAATTCAGCCACAAATACAAATGGCGTCTAAAAAATTAATAGCCTTTGAATTAGTTGTAAGTTGGCAGCATAAACATGATGAAACGCTAACTTTTAACGATATCATGCATATAGCACAACAAAGTGGTGATGCTTACTTGTTATGTCAGCAAATGGTAGTACAAGCATTTGTTTACCTTAAAGCGTTACATGCAGCAGCTACACTAGTGCCAATTGCCATAAAAATATCGAAATGTTGTATTTTAGAACCTGATTTAGTTGACTATATTGAGCAACAAGCAGAGGCGCACAAAATTGATTGCCAGTATTTATTGTTGGAAATTGAAGAGGATATATTGCTCAGTGAAACTCGTGAAGCGAAAGCAAGTATAGATCAGTTGAAGTCTCTCGGTGTGAAAGTTGCCATTGACGAGTTTTCTGGCAGCTATGAAGCTTTACGCTATTTAAGACGAATGGCAGTCAGTGAAATTAAAATTAACTGTCAGTCGTTAGCACAAGTAGAAGCAGGCTCATCAGATAAAGCTATTATTAATGCGTTAATTAATCTTACACGTAAAATGGAATTGCCTTTAATAGGTACCAATATTAATAATGCTGAAATTGAAAAAATGTTTCTAGCTATGGGCGGCGAGTATGCGCAAGGTAAATTTTACAGTATGGGTATTACTGCACAAGAATTGCCTGCATGGCTTAACTCTTGGTATCAACAATACCCACAATCAAGGTTATGATCACTCAATATCTAGCGGGTCAGGTGAAAGAATAACCCCAGTATTATCAGCATAGATGTGATCATCAGGCAAAAATGTGACACCTGCAAAGTTAATTGCTAAATCGCTTTCACCTAAATTACTGGTACTTGCACCGACAGGAATGGAGAGTAGACCCTGAATACCAATATCAATATCTTCTAAGGCATCGACATCGCGTACGCTTCCAAAGCAAACTATGCCTTCCCAGTTGTTTTTGGCCGCCAGCTCGGCGATTTTTATATTAATAAGTGCGCGGCGTGTTGAACCACCGCCGTCAATAACCATGACTTTACCTGTGCCGTCAGTTCGGGCTATTTCTTCAATTAGGCCGCTATTCTCAAAGCACTTTAGGGTAACAACTTTGCCACCAAATGAATTACGGCCACCATAGTTACTAAAGATGGGCTCAAGTACATCAATTAGATCTGTGTAAATGTCACATAATTCTGAAGTGTTGTATTCCATGACGAGTCCTTAATTGTACAATTTCTTAGCTTCTAGTATAACGATTGAGCGTAAGGGCACAACTGCTAAGCTGCTATAGTTACTAAATATTTCTTATCTTAACTGCGGCTTGTAATTCAGCAAGAAACACTATTTAATAATAGTATAATATTGTCTCCCTAGAGTTCTATTCATGGCGGAAAGGGCACTTACCCATAGCTTAATATATTTTACTGAAACTCTTACATTTAGCATTCTAGCGCTGATTTTACTTGCTTATTACCGCGGGTTAGGTCGCCAATACGTTAAGTTTTGGACGGTTAGCTTATTCGCGCTTGCAGCAAATCAATTGGCGCTTGCCTGTCAAAATATTCTTAGCACACAAGATATTAGCAACTTTGTTAGTATTTTCATTGCTTTAGGGAGGCAAATTAGCCTATATGTTCATATTGTCTTTCTAATATTCGGTATTTATGCCGCTACTAAGCAGCACCGTGTTTCCCAACAGGCTTTAATTATTGGTATTTTGTCGGCTGTGGTTATTGGCAGTTTAGCGGCACTAATATATGGCTTTGATGAACAAAGTGTTTTTAATCGCTTCTATTTGCGGGAAAGCTTAGCAGCCTTTATATTTGGTAGTGCCCTGATAGCATCTGCGTTTTACCTATTTACCGCTAATATTAACCACTTTTCCGGTAAGTTGTTTTTGGTATTTTCACTAGTGGTTGGCATTCGCTATGTTGCCTATTCATTTGCCTCTATTATCTTCTTGACGGAAGATTGGTTTCGTTATCTTACTCAATATATTGTCTTTATTGATTTAGGCATTAACACGGTGTTGGGCTTTATTGTATTGATATGGATGCAGGGCGCTGAACGCCATGTGGCTTCTACGGCGATTAATCGCGCCAAATACTTAGGCAAGCATGACTCTTTAACTGGGGTATTAAACCGAGAGCAAGTGTTAGAGAAGTTGACTAAAGAGATGCAACTGTCAAAAACAACGAAGCAATGCTTATGCGTATTTCTATTAGATATAAAGCGCTTTAAATTTGTCAATGATACCCATGGCTTAAAAGTTGGTGATTTAATCTTAGGTGAAATTGCCAAAAGGCTAAACCAAAGTTTACTTAAACCCAAAGTGGTGGGGCGTTTAAGTGGCGACTCATTTATGTACGTTATTGACTACGAGAATGAAAAGCAGCAAGTTACCGCGGCAGAGCACTTACATGCCCTAGTAGAGCGGCCTTATATCGTATCGCAACAAGAAGTGCACTTACAATGCAGTGTTGGCTATTGTGAGTTTCCAGAAGACGCTGATGTGGCGGATGAATTGCTACAAAAAGCCAATTTGGCACTTTTCCAAGCGGAAAGTAATAATATTCAAAGTGTAAAGTATGAAGCGGGTATGCAGTCACAAGGTCGACATTTACTGGCGATGGAAAAAGAAATTAAACAAGCACTGGTCAATGATGAGTTTGTATTACATTTTCAGCCACAATTAAACTTGAAAAACAATCGTTTAGATGGTGCTGAAGTGCTCGTACGTTGGCAACACCCGACCAAAGGCTTATTGGCTCCCGGACAATTTTTTGATGATGTAGAAGCGCTAAACTTATACAGTGAACTCGACAATTATGTTTTGGAAAAAACCTGTCAAACCATTGCCAATTGGTATCAAACATATAAACGCAGAGTGCCGCTAGCCATCAACATCACCGCAGATGAATTTCAAGCAAAAAACTTTATTAGCAATATTCAAAGTTTACTGATGAAGTATGAAATCCCGCCAATTTATCTAGAATTAGAAGTTACAGAAAATGTGGTGATAACTGATATCGATTTAGTGATGAAAACTATCGTTATTTTGCAGAATATGGGGATTAAGGTATCGATTGACGATTTCGGAACTGGATACTCATCGCTAGCCTATTTACGTAAACTTCCGATAGATAAAATAAAAATTGATCGCAGCTTTATTCAGGAAGTAGCTTCCAATGATTCAGATTTAACGATTGTTAAAACCATGGTTGAATTATCACATGGTCTCGGTAAGCGGGTTTTAGCTGAAGGAGTGGAGACTCAACAACAATTGCAGTTATTGCGTAATATAGGTTGTGATGCTGTACAAGGTTACTTTATTAGCAAGCCTATTTCTGCTGAAGAGTTTACTAAGTACCTAAAGCGTAAATAATTTTAGCTAATATTTTTGCTATTTTTTATTGCCGTCTATACTCAAAACATCTTATGAAAATTTTGAGTATAAATAGGTATGTTAATAAAGCACAAACTTCTTGCCAATAGCGCTATTGTTGGCATTGCCATGCTGTTCATGCTTGGTTTGATCAATTATTCAGTCAACTCATTAGAATCCGATGTCAATATTGCTCGAATGATTGGTAATACGGAAAGTTTGGTGTTGCAATTAAGACGTGATGAAAAAGATTTTATTGCCCGTAAAGACTTAAAATACCTGAAAAAATTTGAGAAAAACTTCACAAACCTTCAAGCTGAAATTTCAGCACTTTCCGCAGAATTTCAAGTTATTGGTATCGATGTTGTTGAGTTAGCGCAATTAACACAAGTACTCAACGAATATAATGACTTCTTTCATCAACTAACCGCAGCTCAAGAACGTATAGGTTTACACCCTAAGGATGGTTTGTACGGTGAACTGCGAACTGCTGTCCATGGTGTAGAAGAGCAGCTTGAAGGAGCTGACTATAAGCTGCTCAGTGATATGCTGCAATTAAGGCGGAATGAAAAAGATTTTATGTTGCGCTTGGATGAGAAATACTTCACGCGCTGGCAAAGTAATGCCGACGCATTTTTGCTACATCTAGAAGAAAGCGAGTTATCGGCAAGCGCCAAGCAACTAGTTATTGATAATATTAATATCTACCGACAAGGCTTTGCTAACTTAGTACAAGCCCAAAAAACCTTAGGCTTTGATACAAGTAGTGGTATTCAAGGTGAAATGCGTGCAGCTGTGCACAAAGTTGATAAAATGATAGCGACAGTGGTCAATGTTAGTAAAGAGAATGTTGCTGAACATGCCACTATGGTCAATATGATGGCTTATTTTGTTTTTGCTATTGTATTAGCGCTAGCGACAATTATTGCATTAGTTGTTAGTCGGAATATTTTATCTCGAATCAATAACTTGAATAATGTCATGAATAAAGTTGCGGATACTCAAGATTTATCAATCCGTGTATCTATGGACAATAAAGATGAAATAGGCGAAATGGCGGGGATTTTTAATCAAATGCTCGGCAGTTTTAGGCACTTAATTATACAAGTTAATCAGTCTGTTGGCACATTAAATAGTGCGACTAAGTCTTTGTCAGAAAATATTCATGTTTCTAATGAAGGTGTAGATAATCAAATTCAGCAAACAGATTTAGTTGCAACCGCAGTTACGGAAATGGTCGCCACTGTTGAGGAGATAGCGTCTAATACCCATGAAGCTGCGAGTAAAGCTGAAAGTACCAATAAAAATGCTAGCGCTGGCAAAAGCGGTGTAGCACAAACCATTAATAAAATTGATGAGTTATCAGGTAAGTTGTCTGACTCGGAAGTTGTGGTTCATGCCCTAGAAAAAGACAGTGATACCATAGGCTCAGTTCTAGATGTTATTCGCGGCATTGCTGAGCAAACCAACCTACTAGCACTAAATGCGGCGATTGAAGCGGCTAGGGCTGGCGAACAAGGCCGTGGTTTTGCGGTTGTTGCTGATGAGGTGAGAACACTCGCCAGTAGAACTCAAGAGTCGACACAAGAAATTGAAACTATTATTAGTTCGCTGCAAAGCCGTACTAGCGATATTGTTACTCATATGGCTTCGTGTCGAGAGCAAGGTAAAGAGAGTGCTGAGCAGGCCAGTAGTGCTGGTAAGATGCTCGAACAGATAACCGATGATGTTACTACGATTATGGAAATGAGTACCTCCATTGCCACTGCAATACATCAGCAAAGTACCGTGGCATCGGAAGTGAATCAACATGTTGTGGCTATTCGAGACGTCGCAGAGCAATCAGGCGTAACTGCGCAGCATAATGCACAAATGAGCGAAGAGCTTTCAGAGCAAGCTCGGGTGTTGCATGAAGAGGTTAGTCAATTTACTGTTTAATTGCTTGCAGCTTAGTCTATAATTAATTCTATAAAAAAGGCCGAAGTATATAAGCTTCGGCCTTAATATTTACTGTAATTTTAAATCTAGTATAAAGCTGAATTTAGCTTATTTAACTTCTTTAATTTCTATCGTTGCTTCACGGCTGTTTATGGCTGAACTTGCACTGTTTAAATAGTGTTGCCAGCGTTGTTCGTGTTCAGCAACTAACACTGATAAATAATCAGTACTGTAAGTATTGCTATGACCGTCATCGAAAATGAAGCGATAACCATGCTTACCGACAGATTCAATGCTTAACAGCTGTACTTGTTTTTTGTGATAAACCTTAGGTGTTAAGCCACTTGGCTGACCTTTATCATCTGTTGGTGCAAATACCCGTAAATACTCAAAGCTCAATGCTGCACTGTCTTGATTATCAAATAGCATTGATAATTTTGCAGTCTGTCGTTCAATAGTAAAGCGGCTGATTTTACTCATATTTAACTCCAACTCCAGCAATGATGTTAATTATAGAATAAAGCGACTTAAGTCTTCGTCTTTAACTAAATCATTTAAAATATTGTTAACAAATTCAGCATTTATCACAATACTTTCGCCTGCGCGATCATTGGCGGTAAACGATAACTCTTCCACCAAACGTTCCATCATAGTATGCAAGCGTCGCGCACCAATGTTTTCTGTGCTTTCGTTTACTTGCCATGCGGCATTAGCTATGGCTTGAATGCCATCTTCGCTAAATGAAACATCGACACCTTCGGTGGCAAGAAGTGCTATATATTGCTCGGTTAATGAAGCATTTGGCTCAGTTAAAATACGAACAAAGTCTTCCGTTGTTAGTGCTTTTAGCTCAACACGAATAGGTAAGCGACCTTGTAATTCCGGAATTAAGTCAGAAGGTTTGGCCATTTGGAAAGCGCCAGAAGCGATAAACAAAATATGGTCAGTTTTAACCATACCGTGTTTAGTACTTACGGTTGAACCTTCAACTAATGGCAATAAGTCGCGTTGTACACCTTCGCGTGATACGTCTGGGCCAGATGTATCGCCACGCTTACAAATTTTGTCAATTTCATCAATAAAAACAATACCATTTTGCTCAACTGATTCGATGGCTTTTTGCTTAATATCATCTTGATTGACAATTTTCGCCGCTTCTTCTTCTTGCAATGCTTTAAAGGCATCTTTAATGCTTAGCTTACGTTTATTGGTTTTTTCGCTCGACATGCTTTGGAACATGTTTTGAAGTTGTGATGTCATGTCTTCCATACCTGGAGGTGACATGATTTCAATTCCGACTTGTGGTGCCGCCAAGTCTAATTCAATTTCTTTATCGTCGAGTTTGCCTTCGCGCAATTTTTTGCGAAATATTTGACGAGTCGAGCTATTGTCAACTTGTTCATCATTACCGAAGCTATCACGAGCTGGCGGTAATAATACGTCTAAAATACGCTCTTCTGCTGCTTCTTCTGCTAAGTGTTTTACGCGTGACATTTCTTGCTCTTTGGTGAGCTTTATTGCCATATCAGCAAGGTCACGAATAATGGTTTCGACTTCTTTACCTACATAACCAACCTCAGTAAATTTTGTTGCTTCTACTTTAATAAATGGCGCATTTGCTAGCTTTGCTAAGCGACGAGCAATTTCAGTTTTACCAACACCTGTTGGACCTATCATCAGGATATTTTTCGGTGTTACTTCTATACGCAACTCTTCGTTAAGTTGCATTCTGCGCCAGCGGTTTCTTAGGGCAATTGCAACCGCTCTTTTAGCATCACTTTGACCAACAATATGGCTGTCTAATTCGTGAACTATTTCACGTGGCGTCATATTCGACATAGTTATTCCTTAGCAAATCTGGCGTTAAAGTTCGTCAATCACATGTTGGTGATTGGTGAATACACAAATGTCGCCAGCAATTTTTAATGATTTTTCAACAATTTCTTTAGCTGATAATTCGGTATTTTCTAAAAGGGCAGTTGCGGCTGATTGCGCAAAATTGCCACCACTACCAATAGCAATTAGGTCATGCTCAGGTTGCACAACATCGCCATTGCCGGTAATAATTAAAGATGCAGTTTCATCAGCTACGGCTAGTAAAGCTTCAAGTTTGCGTAATGCACGATCACTACGCCAGTCTTTAGCCAGCTCAACAGCGGCTTTTGTTAAGTGCCCTTGGTGCATTTCTAGCTTGCTTTCAAAGCGTTCAAAAAGGGTGAATGCATCAGCTGTACCGCCAGCAAAACCCGCGAGTACTTTATCATTGTACAAACGACGAACTTTACGTGCATTACCTTTCATTACCGTGTTGCCAAGAGAAACTTGGCCATCACCACCAATAACAACTTTGCCATTACGTCTGACAGAAACAATAGTAGTCACAATTAACCTCTTACATTTTGCCAACTAAGGTAGCTGGCTTATCTAATGTAGAAGAGATAAGGGATAGCTCACACTTTTTCAAGGGAGCTATGATGAATTTATGGAATTTTTATAGAATTGCCTACATGGATGTAAGTACTTAGCGTGAGCAGGATGCGGAAGCAGTGTTCGCTTATTACATAGAGCGACTATGCTGCAAATCTCTCGTCGTGATTAAAACCGTTTTAAATTGAATAAATTTTAACCCTGAAAGATCAACAGCCGCTAGTTCCAGTTCCAAATTTTACAGCCGTGTACTGAGTTGTTTTTAAGCTTATGTTTGTCTTTTTCTGCGCCACGTTTTTTTGGATAAGGGCCTAAATACACTTTGTACCAAGTAGCAGTTGTACCAACAGATTTACTGACCATAGCTTCTAGGCCAGTAAAGGCAATTTTGGCTTTTAAAGCTTCCGCTTGCTTACGGGTTTTAAAGGAGCCACATTGCATTTTATAAGGCCCTTTTTGTGTTACTTCATACTCACCCACTTCAACTTCTTTACTTTTTAAGTCATCAACATAAGTCCATTTTTCTTCTGGAGGTTTAGGTAATTCTGTTGCTTTTGCTTGCGTTGTTTTAGCTGCTTTTGGGCTAACGACCGCTTCGGGTTGCTTGTCTTTAATCGTCCATAGCAAATAGCCAAAAGCAGGTAGAGCAATCAGCAAAAATAGTGAAATAATTTTTACTTTTATCGATATTGCAGGTGCTGGCTCAACATTCTTTTTATAAGGGCTTTGCTTTTTATTTTTTGCTCGAGAGCGGGAAACGTAATCTTGATGTGCCATGGAAAACTTAAACTGGAAAACTTTCGACAATTCTAACCAACTGGTAGAAAAATATCACTACTTTGTCAGCGATAGTTTGTAAATGCTTATTAGTGTTTTAATTTACCAACTTAAATCCATAGGATCGATATCAACTGTCCAACGCACTTTAGATTGCCATTCGTTATTTGCATGGTGATGAATCAACTGAAACACCGCTTGGTGTAACTGTTTTCTTGATTTTGCCTCTAATATTAAATGGTAGCGAAACTTACCGGCTTTCTTTTCCATAGCTGCAGGTACTGGGCCGGCAAATTGGCAACCATCATAACTTACTTCTGAAAGTGCTCTTAAGAACTTTTCTGGGTAGGATGGATAATTCGCTTCAGCACGAAACAAGGCTTGAAAACTAAAAGGCGGCAATAACGCCTGTTGACGCTCAACCAGTGCGTGTTTCGCAAAATGTTGATAGCCGTTATTAATTAAGTCTTGCAGTAATGGGTGGTCAGGGAAATTACTTTGCACCATGACTTTGCCAGGCTTGCTAGCTCGGCCCGCTCTACCTGACACTTGCACTAACAGCTGCGCCATATGTTCGGCGGCACGAAAATCATAGCTAAATAAAGCACCATCGACGTCGAGTATTGCCACTAAAGTTACATCAGGAAAATGGTGTCCTTTTGCTAACATTTGTGTGCCAATTAATAGCTGGTGCTCTTTATTAGTTACCTGTTGTAATAATTTCGCTAATTCCCCCTTTTTGCGGGTGCTGTCTCGGTCAATGCGCACGGCGCTATACTCTGGGAATAGTGCAGTTATCTTTTCTTCTAATTGCTCTGTGCCTTGGCCAAGCGGTTTTATGCGAATGCTGCCACAACTTGGACACTGCGGCGGAATGCGCTTTTGGCTACCGCAATGGTGGCAAATCAATAAGCGCTGCCCTTGATGCAAGGTATAAGGTTTATCGCAGCGTTGACAGTCAGCAATCCAATGACATTCTTGGCAGTTAATAGCAGGTGCATAACCTCGGCGATTAAGAAATATAAGCGCTTGTTCACCACGCGCTAGCGTATTTTTAATTGCTTGCTTTAACGTGCCCGACAGCCCATGTTCCATTTGCTGCTGGGCTACATCAATTAAACTGATTTTTGCTGTTGACGCTTTACCGGCGCGCTTTTTAAGTTGATGATAATGATAACGTCCGGCAAGAGCATTTTGTAATGATTCTAAGCTTGGTGTAGCACTGCCCAGTAAAATAGGAATGTTGAGTTGCCGAGCTCTTAAAATCGCAATATCTCGGCCATGGTAACGGAAACTATCTTGTTGTTTAAACGATGCATCATGCTCTTCATCAACAATAATCATGCCTAGATCATGCAGTGGGGTAAAAATAGCCGAGCGGGTACCAATAACAATAGCGGCAGAGCCACGTTGTGCTTCAAGCCATGTTTGTAGGCGCTCTTTATCATTTAGCCCTGAGTGATGTAAGCAAATAGGCACATTAAAGCGTTGCTCGAAGCGGGAAAGAGTTTGTGGTGTTAAGCCTATTTCTGGTACCAGCACTAATACTTGTTTATTGGCTGATAATATTTGTTCCATGGCCTGTAAATAAACTTCAGTTTTGCCACTACCTGTGATGCCATCAATTAAATGACAAGAGAATTGCTGTTGCATTTCTTTAATGGTTGCCACAATCACCGCTTGCTCTGCCGACAGTTCTAAACGGTTTTCTTGCTGTAAATTGCTTTCATGCCATGAGAATGTTTCAATTGCACGTGTTTTGGCATAAATGAACTGCTTTTTTTCTAAGGCATTTAAGTGGGCTTTTTTAAAACCTAGCGTTAATAATTCTGACCAAGTTAACCCTTGATGTTGACGCAATAAAGCCAGTAATTCGCCTTGCTTAGGTGACTTTTTTGCCGTTGCCGCTTGCTCTTCTTCGGTTAATGATATTTTTGCCAGCCAAATTTTCGGCAAATCCACATCGGGTTGTTTAATTTGTCGCAATAACACAGGTAATGCTTGTTGAAAAACATCACCTACAGGGTGATGGTAATAATCAGCACATCGGCGCAAAAAGGTTAAAATTTCGCTAGAAAAGTGAAAGTTATCATTAACGCGGCTTAAGATTGGTTTTAATTTTTCGGGGTTATATTCACTTTCTTCGTCAATTGACAAAACAATGGCAACTACCTGGCGAGCGCCAAATGGCACTATAACGCGTTCACCTAATTGCATTGCAGGTATGTTTAACTTGTCGGGTAATGTATAGCTAAACAATTGACGCATAGGGACAGGAATCGCGACTTGTACGTATTTGTCAGGTGAAGTTATTGCCACAAATTATTGTCATGTTAAAACCAAATGTTAACCAGTATTCTACTGGTAAATTGACCGAAGCCAAGTGAGAAAGTTAGCAGAAATAACTTTTTAGCGAATAATATTGTTAATTGTTCATTTTTTTAGCGATATTTATTGCTATGGTGCTCGGGTTCCTATAATATTCGCCTCCATTATTTTTAACTCGTATGGTGCTTGGCAGCAATAATGACTGATCAAGTGGCGATACGGCCTTAACAGAGGTTCCCATGAAAGACGGTATTCATCCTAATTACGTTGAGTTCAATGCAACTTGTTCTTGTGGTCACGTTATCAAAACTCGTTCAACTGTAGGTAAAGACTTACACTTAGACGTATGTTCTGAATGTCACCCATTCTACACTGGTAAGCAAAAAGCTGCTGAGACTGGTGGTCGTGTTGATAAATTCAATAAACGTTTTGGTGCACTTAGCAAGAAGTAATTCTGCTAGTTTACCAACGAGAAAAGCGCCTTTTGGCGCTTTTTTTATATTCAACCCTCTCTCAAGCTTGCTGTTTTTTAAGGCTTTAGTGCATCTCGGCAATTGCTCCCGCATTACTCTAATGACCTACTTTTATGTAGGCAATATTAAGGGGTATGGATGACAAAGAATGACGATGCTTCATTATATTAAAACCTCTGTTCCTAGTTAACCAGCATAATAACTTTTAGCTTCCAATAACTTCATTTCAAAAAAAATAATTTATTTTTACTTTTCTTTAAACCCTTTTACGGCATACTGCATCTAACTTAATAATTAAGCAAAACATCGAGAATTTACTTTTTGGATAAGTTAAAAATTATTGATGCCCATGAACGTTTTAGCCCAGATGTTGAGTCACAATGGATAGCGCAAGCTCAGCAGGGTAACCAACAGGCATTTTATCATTTATATGAAAGCTACCATCGTCGCATATATGCCTTGTGCTGGCGTATGTTGGCAGATAAAGACAGTGCCGAAGATGTTTGTCAGGAAGTGTTTGTGCAGTTATGGCAGAAAATTAATAATTTTCGTGGTGAAAGTAAGTTTTCGACCTGGTTGCATAGTGTTGCCACCAATATTGTCTTAGGACACATTCGCAAGAATAAAACTTGGCTTCAACGTATCTTTAGTATTGAAGAACAAGTTGTTGAAGATGTAACGGTGGAAATGCCTGAATTGTCGAACTTAGATCAGAAAATTCAAACATTACCGGAAAGAGCGCGACAGGTTTTTGTGTTATTTGCCATTGAAGGTTACCGCCATGAAGAAATTGCGAAAATGTTAGGTATGGCGGTAGGGTCGAGCAAATCACAATACCATAGGGCAAAAGGTTTGTTACGCGAGTCGTTAAGTGAGTAGAATATGAAACAGTCAATGACCGAAAACAGAGGTACAGAGCAGAATTTACGTGATGCTATCGCGAAGTTACCACAAGAAATGACGCCAGAGCGTGACTTGTGGTCTGGTATTGAGAAAGCCATAAACCAAAAGAGCCAAACAGTAACCAGTGATAGTAATAAAGTTTTTATGCCAACAGCTTGGGCTGCATCTGTTGTTGCTGCGGTTTTGCTTACTTGGGTTACTTTAGGCCCACAACAGGAAAGTACGCAAAACCCAGTAAATTTGGTTGCTGAAATGCAACAAGATTTTGAGCGACAAAAACAAACCATGCTAGTGAGTTTTGGTACTCCTGATGTAAAGCAGCTTTCTGAAGCCATGCAGGCGGAATTAAATAAATTGAGCTCAGCTCAAAAAACAATTAGCAAAGCACTTGCTGATGATCCAAATAATAGTGATTTATTAAATCTATTACGTTGGACACAAAAGCAAGAATTAGATTTACTAAAACAATTATATAGCCCGCAATGGCAAACAATATAGTCGGTATTTAGTTGTTATTAGATATGAAACTGAATAAGAATTAAGAGGTTTATATGGGAAACTTACGTAATTATTTGTCACTTCTAGTACTTAGTGCGGCAATACCTGCGGTAGCAGGCGAACAGGTTGATGAGTCAATGTCGTTGGGCAATGCCAAAAGTGTCACAATTGAGAATTTACGTGGTGAAGTGAAAGTTACTGGTAATAACAGTGACACAGTATCAGTTTCTGGTGAATTAGATGATAAAGCTGAAGGCTTAACGTTTGAAAAGTCAGGTTCGCGCATCATTATTAAAGTTGAAATACCACATAACAACCATAATAGCTGGGGTGCAGATGGCTCAAATTTAACGATTGAACTGCCTAAGCATGTGCGCGTTAGCTTTAAAGGGGTTTCATCAAATATCGACATTGATAACTTTACCAATGGCGCTGAAATTCAAACGGTTAGTGGTGACGTTAAAGCGAAAAATTTAATGGAACAAGTAGAGCTAGTAACTGTAAGTGGCGATATTAACAGTAGAAATTTATCAGGTAAATTACGCCTGTCATCGGTCAGTGGTGACATTGAAGATCGCAACTCAAAGGGGCGTGCTAATTTTAAAACTGTTAGCGGCAGTTTAGACTCAACATCGACTGCTAATGAAATTTCGGCGAAATCTGTTTCCGGCGATATTGATTTACAGTTAGCGGAAATAGACGAGCTCATTGTTTCAACTGTAAGTGGTAGTTTTAATGGTAACCTTTCGTTAAATGATAAAGGTTTGCTGAAAATGTCGAGTGTAAGTGGCAGCTTGGAAGTAGATTTTAAAAATGAAGTGCAGGCGAGCTTTAATTTAAAAACTAATGCAGGTGGTGATATTGTTAATCGCTTAACATCGGCGAAAGCAAAACGTGCAAAATATGGCCCAAGTTCTAAATTATCGTTTGAAACTGGTAATGGCAGCAGTTCAGTACGAGCAAGTACTGTGAGTGGACATATAGAAGTTAAGTAAATAGCAGGCGGTTTCAACAAAAATGCCAATCATGTTATTGATTGGCATTTTTTGTTCAAGCTCTGCGCCATTTCTTGATAATTATTACTTGCCCATGGCAACCCTATAAGTTGCATGTAATCGCTCTCTAGAATATTTCTTTTTGCTTGAGCATTTTTCTTAAGGTTAATTTCTGCTACATTAGCACTCTTTATTTTCGAATAATTTTTATAATTTTCGCCACAAGTTTAAGGTGCAATATGGCCGATCGAAAGCCAGCCAAGTTTAGTAAAAACAACCAATTTCCTAAAGACAAACAGATAGATGAACTAAAAGTTCCACCGCATTCTTTAGAGGCTGAACAATCAGTACTTGGCGGCTTACTGTTAGACAATGAAACCTGGGATAGAGTTGGTGAACGTGTTGTTGCACAAGACTTTTACAGTCGCTCACACCGTATTACCTTTGAAACCATTGGCTCTCTTATTGAACTTGGTGAGCCGGTTGATTTGATCACCTTATCTGAAGCCTTAGAAAATGATCAAAAATTAGAAGATGCTGGTGGTTTTGTTTATCTTGCTGAAATGATGAAAAACACGCCAAGTGCTGCCAACATCACCGCTTATGCTGATATCGTACGTGAACGTGCAGTAACTCGTGAAATGATCAGTGTTGCCAATGAAATTGCTGAGGCAGGTTATGATACGCAAGGGCGCACTAGTGCAGACTTACTCGATTTTGCTGAAACTAAGGTTTTTGCAATAGCGGAACAAAGAGCAAATAAATCGGAAGGTCCAGAAAATATTAGCTCAGTGTTAGAGAAAACGGTTGATCGTATTGAAAAACTTTGTTCGTCACCAACTGGCGGTGTTACTGGTGTTTCTAGTGGTTATAGCGATTTAGATAAAATGACCGCGGGTTTACAAAAATCAGATTTGATCATTGTTGCGGCACGTCCATCTATGGGTAAAACCACATTTGCAATGAACTTGGCCGAACATGCTGCCATGACAGAAGACAAACCAGCGCTTATTTTTAGTTTAGAGATGCCTTCAGAACAAATTATGATGAGGATGCTGGCTTCACTAGGGCGCATTGACCAAACGAAAATTCGTACAGGTCAACTTGAAGATGAAGATTGGGCGCGATTGTCATCAACTATGGGCTTGTTGATGGAAAAAGGCAAAATGTTTATTGATGATGCCGCAGGTCTTACGCCGACCGAAGTACGTTCCCGTGCTCGTCGAATTGCCAGAGATCATGGTGGTATCAGCTTGATCATGATTGATTACTTGCAATTAATGCGCGCACCGCAATTTGCGGATAACCGTACCTTAGAAATTGCGGAGATTTCGCGTTCACTGAAAGCTTTGGCGAAAGAATTAGAAGTGCCTGTTGTGGCGTTGTCACAGCTTAACCGTAGTTTGGAGCAGCGTGCAGATAAGCGTCCTGTTAACTCGGACTTGCGTGAATCAGGTTCAATTGAGCAAGATGCCGACTTAATCATGTTTATATATCGTGATGAGGTTTATCATGATGATTCAGAATTTAAAGGTATGGCTGAAATAATTATAGGTAAACAACGTAACGGGCCAATTGGCCGTGTACCGTTAACTTTTCAAGGTCAATTCTCTCGTTTTGATAATTATGCGGGTCCACACGTGCTTGAGGAAGATTAAGCAAGGATGACACTTCGAACGGCAACCGCGATTATTGATTTAGCAGCGTTAGAAAATAATTATCGCTTAGTGCAGTCTTGCTCTCCAAACAGCAAAATATTAGCAGTGTTAAAAGCCAATGGTTATGGCCATGGCTTAGAACGTATTGCTAAGGCGTTGCCTAATGCTGATGCTTTTGGTGTTGCTCGCATTGAAGAAGCCTTAGCACTAAGGGCTGCAGGTATTGTAAAGCCTATTGTTTTACTTGAAGGTTTTTTTTCGCAATCAGATATTGATATTTTAGCGGTCAATAACCTGCAAACAATCGTCCATAACAGTCAGCAGCTTGAAGCAATTTTAAAAGCCGACTTAGAGAAACCGTTAAAAGTTTGGCTAAAAATTGATACAGGTATGCATAGGTTAGGTATTAATCCCGACCAATTTGAATACTTTTATCAAGCGCTTACGCAATCAAAAAATGTACAACAACCTATCGTGTTGATGAGTCATTTAGGTTGTGCTGACGAATTAGAAAACTCAGTAACAGCTAATCAAATAGCCTTGTTTGAAGCGCTGACTACAGGTTTTAATATAGAAAAAAGTTTGGCTAACTCTGCTGCTGTACTTCAATGGCCTGAAAGTCATTATCACTGGTTGCGCCCTGGGTTAATGTTATATGGGGTCTCTCCTTTATCGTCTGATACTAGTATCGAAAACTTAGCACCGGTAATGACTCTGCAATCAAGTCTAATTGCTATTCGTGAAATTGCTGCCGGTGAGGCCGTTGGTTATGGTGGTGCTTGGGTTAGTGACAGGGCAACAACCATAGCTGTGATCGCTATTGGTTATGGTGATGGCTATCCTCGTCATGCACCCAATGGTACTCCTGTTTTAATTAATGGCCGACGTGTGCCATTAATTGGCCGCGTATCTATGGATATGATCACGGTGGATTTAGGCACCAATGGCAATGAGCAAGTCGGTGATATCGCCACGCTTTGGGGTAAAGGTTTACCCGTTGAAGAAGTCGCAGAATTTGCCACAACCATACCCTATGAGCTTTTATGTAATATAACTCGTCGAGTGCATATGCAGCTTGCCTAATAGTGGCGCGTTAATTTTTATCTATACAGAAAGTTAGTTTGCCATAAAACTTTTGCTACTCACCGTTCAGCGTTAACACTAAGGTTCGTTTGCCGGCGTGTTCTCTATGTTCGCCCAAGTAAATTCCTTGCCAAATTCCTAAATTCATTGCGCCATTGGTGAGTGGAATGGTTAAATTATTACCTAGCGTGCTCGCTTTTATATGTGCAGGCATATCGTCAGGGCCTTCGTAGGTGTGGCGATAGTATGAGGCATTCTCGGGAACAAATTTATTAAAGTGGCTTTCCATATCATCACGTACCGTGGGATCGGCATTTTCATTTATGGTCAACGATGCGGAAGAGTGCTTTATAAATATATGTAATAAGCCACAGTTTACCGGAGCAAGCTTGGCAATAGCTTGTTCAATGTCTGCGGTAATTAAATGAAAGCCCCGGCGATAAGGTTTTAACGATAACTCAAATTGCTGCCACATATTCTACTCTTTAAGTGGAAAGCTCATACTATAGCATTAGTACTGGTTATGTTTCATCTTGCAGAATAAGACGTTTGAGAAAGGGCAGAACATAAAAAAGCCCCGAATGAACGAGGCTTATGAGTCATTAATTGTTGCTTATTTATCGAAACTAAATTCAATAAATGCTTTACCGTGCTCAGACGCTAGCGGAATAATTACGATAGGCCCGTCAGCTTTATGATTAATGGTGTGGTCTTTACCTGAGACAACCATAGGCGTTGCCATATCAAACTCAAAACCTTTTTCACTCAGCATACGCTTTGCGCCGCCGGTAACCATATTGGTGATTTCACCTACTAAGTCGGTAATTTCTTCGTTAATTTCATCTGGACCTTCACCAACCATGCCTTTCATGGTTGCTAAGGCAAGACTACCTTCAAATGTTATAGATAATGAGCCTTTGGTTTGTTCACTGACCATACCAATTAAGCCCGAAACATCACCCTGCGCTACTTCATTTTTCTTTAAGCGCGGTTTTTCAGGGGTAAGCTCCATTTGCGCCATTGTTGACATAACATTGAGCATTGAAGACAAAAACGGGTTAATAAACTCTACATTCATGAAGTTTCCGAAACCTTTTGGTTTTAACTAGTTATTTGATTTTGCACGTATATGAGCAAAATGTAAATCTACTAGCATTAATTATTATTGGCTATTTTATTAATAGTAACTGATCTTTTGAAAGTTAGGCTACCTTTTATCGACTTATCGCGATAATTAACAGTATTTATTTGCTTAGGGTAGCTACTAATTAACAAACTGTTAGATATTTCTAAGCCAAGTAACGAATTAGCAAACTTTGCTTCTTGGTAAATGTAGATATTACCTTTGCTAATTTCCAGTCCCACCCAAGTTAGTGGTACTTGCTGTTGCTGGTAATGCAATTGAAAGTGAGCCTCAACATATTGACGAATAAGCTTATCATAGTCAGGATGTGCCGTTGAAAAATGAATTTGTTTTGCTTGGGCAATCGCATTATCAATATCATGCGCGGTTATTTGATGAATAACTTCAATTACATGGCTATTTTCATTTAATGTTAGGTCAGTAATGCTAAAAAAATAACGGTGGGCCAGCGCATTGGCGGCCAACCCACACAATAGCAAAACTACAAAACGTTTAGCTAAAGTTAATAACATGGCTATTGTTTAACCTTTGTTTTTTCGTCTTTTTCACTATCTTGCGTTTTTAATTCAACATTGTAATCACGCATCATGTCTTTCTTCTTGCGCTTGTATAAATCAAAACGTGATTTAATTGGGCGCGCAGGCCAGTAGTTGTTATTTACATCTACATCAGCAGTTTCCCAATTTGGGTCAATGGCAATAGCAGTAATTTCTTTATCGCGAATAAATAACTTAGAAACTTTTTTGCTATTACGACGCCAAATTTCTGCAGGCAAGGTTACGCGTTCAACTGTGTTGTCGGCAAATGTTAAGTCTAAAATTATTGGCATTACTAAACCGCCTTTGTTTTCAAAATCAACGATGTAGAAGTTGCGTTCGTCAACAAGTAGGTCTTTTTGCCATTGCTCTAGCTTTTTATTATTAGCATTGTACTTATTACGTGCTTTGTTGGTGGCGGTAAATTGGTCATGCTCGTTATAAAAATCGAGTAACTCGGGCTTGTCCTGTGTACGTAGCCAATGGCCTTTATTACGAATATCACTAATAAAGTCTGGTTTTTCGTTTTCTAATGCTCTTTCCCATGCCTCTTCTGTGTCTGGATTTTGGCTATTCGGACGGTATAAGTGAATATTACCTAAAGCAATATCAACGTGATCTGTTGTATAGAACCAACCACGCCAGAACCAGTCTAAATCAACACCTGATGCGTCTTCCATCGTGCGGAAAAAGTCAGCTGGGGTCGGGCGCTTAAATTTCCAGCGCTGTGCATATTCTCTAAAGGCAAAGTCAAATAGTTCGCGGCCCATAATGGTTTCGCGTAAAATGTTTAATGCCGTTGCTGGCTTGCCGTAAGCGTTGTTACCAAACTGTAGAATAGACTCTGAGTTAGTCATAATTGGCACTTGGTTATTGCTTTTCATGTATGTGGTAATATTGGCCGCGTGACCACGACGTGACGGGTAGTTTTCTTCCCACGCTTGTTCAGCTACAAACTGGAGGAAGGTATTTAAGCCTTCATCCATCCAAGTCCACTGACGTTCGTCAGAGTTTACTATCATTGGGAAATAGTTGTGTCCAACTTCATGAATAATAACGCCAATTAAGCCATACTTAGTACGACGAGAATAAGTTTTTTCACCGGTTTTTTTATCTAAAGTTGGGCGTGGACCATTAAAGGTGATCATTGGATATTCCATGCCACCAACCGGACCATTTACCGAGATAGACACAGGGTATGGGTAATCGAAAGTATATTTGTTGTATTGCTCCATGGTATGAATAATTGACTCGGTAGAGTATTTTTCCCACAACGGGTTACCTTCATTTGGGTAGAAAGACATTGCCATAGTATCTGTTTTACCACCTTTGTAACCTTGGGCATCCCAAATAAATTTACGGCTTGAGGCAAAGGCAAAATCACGGACATTTTTCGCTTCAAATTGCCATGTTTTAGTTTTCTTAGAGCGTGACTTTTCGTTTGATAACGCTTCTTCTGGCGTAATAATTAATACAGGTTTATCAGCACTTTTAGCTTCTTCCAAACGTTGACGCTGAGTTTTGGTTAAAACCGCTTTGGGATTTTGTAAAACACCAGTTGCAGCAACAACATGGTCGGCAGGAACCGTAATGTTAACGTCGTAATCACCAAACTCTAAGGTAAACTCACCGCTGCCGATAAATTGTTTGTTCTGCCACCCCATAACATCATAGTAGGCTGCGGCGCGCGGAAACCAACTGGCAATTTCGTAAAGGTAGTTATCATCTTCTTTAAAGTATTCGTAACCTGAACGGCCACCTAGTACTTTTTGCTCGTGTAATTGATAATTCCAATCAATGTTTAACTCGACACTGTCGCCCGACTTTAATGACTTAGGTAAATCAATGCGCATCATAGTGCCGTTAATAATATATTTTAAGGCTTTGCCATTTGCGCCGGTAACCTTAGTTATGTCATAACCGCCATTGAATTGCTCTGACTCAATAACATTGCGTAAACCGCGATAAGTGATCTTTTTATTTGGTGCAGTACGAGTAGTTTTTGAACTGGCATTTTCTGCCAATTTATTTTGATCAAGCTGAAACCATAAGTAACGTAAGGTATCGGGAGAGTTGTTGGTATAGTCAATAGTCTCGCTTCCTGACAACGTTTGTGTTTCGTCATTTAGCGTTATGTCTATTTTGTAATCGACATCTTGTTGCCAATACTGATGACCTGGCGCACCAGATGCAGTGCGATAGGTATTCGGCGTAGGTAAATTTTCTTCTAACTGACGGAATTTATCGTCGCTAATACTGTTTTTTGCCAAGGCTGAGCCACTGGCTGCAACACATAGGCAAAGTAAGGCAGACTTTATTGAATATTTCATATTTTCCCTGATAAATAATAATCGCGTGAATATCTGAACATTTGTATAGTAATTTGCTTTTATAACATTTTTACTTTAGAGGAAATGTAACCGAGTAAGTAAAATGCGATAAAGTGCGTAAAAAATAGGTTAAGTAGTAATTAGTTTTTTGTTATGAATTCCGAATTAAATTACTAAATGTTCTGTATTGGCTAATTAAGTTTGTCACAAGTCTATTATTTCGATTTTTCTTCTTAAGTATTGTTACTGGGTTTTTTCTTGATAGGCGCTAATTAATAGACATTTTTAGGTTAAAAAAGGCTAATATCACTTGATATTAGCCTTAGATGTCAGCAGTTTTCAGATAAGTTAGGCGCTAGTAATTCACTATAAAGCTCTAATTTTAGAGATTTCTTCCTCATCTATGCCCAAAGATTCTAAAAATTTTTGGTGCTCTTTTGGCTCCATGGCTTCAAAGTTCTGGTGCCATTTTTTCATCTCTTGGTCATTGAATCCTGATGCACGCATTATTGCTACCCAACGTTGCTTAGTTACCATTTTTTCCTCCAATAATCCCGGTTCTTTAAGTGTTACAACAATCGCTTGTTGTTGCTTGCGCAGTTTGTTTATCTCTTGCTCAAGTTTATAAAATTGAGTTTTTAATAATTGAGCTTGAGACGATGCACTGGTTTGATTAAGTAACGGTTTTATATCCGCAATGGGCATACCAAAAGCACGATAAGCGACAATGCTTGCGAGGCGAGAAACCTCTTTGTCACCATACCAACGATAACCATTTTCAGCGCGAAAACTTGGGCTTAATAGGCCAATACGTTCGTAGTACAAAATCGTTGTTCGTGATAGGTGAAAGTGCTTTGCTAGTTCAGACACTGTGCGCATTATTTACCTGCTCCTTATCAAATCAGTGGGGCGATTATCAGCTCTACACTTATAGACGGGTCAATAATGAAAAGCAAAATAAACAGCTTAGCTTAAAAGCCAAGGCTGTAACCAAAAACCTCCTCAGCCAATATTAGTTCAAAATGCAATTAAAAATAGCGGTAAAAAAGGCGAAGTACAGACGGCACATATTCAATATCATGGTGGTAATTTTATTTTATAAAAATAATTTTCATTGTCCTTATAAAAACTATTCATATGGTTATGTATTGTAATCTATTGCTTTTATTTGTTTGATGCCTCGATATTTAAGGCTGCCGTTGACTTTTATTTCTGATTGTTATTTGACCATAAGGTCAGCATGTGAGATCTTAGTTGTTGCAAAAATGTAAAATAAAATTATAAAAAAATTTAAATTGTGCCCGTTATGTAATCTTTTTGTCACGTAACGATGCCACATTGCTCAAAAACCCTTATAAAAAATAAACTGCTGAGGAAATTAAAATGAAATTGAGAACCGTTGCGCTCTCATTATCGTTATTTGCCGGTCATACTTACGCTGATACGATAATTGACGCCTGCTTTAATTGCCCCCCTTTAGATACTATTGCTGATGCTAGCACCTTTGACGATGCCCAATATTATGCTGATGCTATTGCCGCAATCAGTAATAATGCTGCTACAGCGACTATTAAAGAAAATATCACTGCTGCGATAAGTGCTGGCCATAAAAATTTAACTTATTCTGAAGTGTGGACAGCATTAACGAAAACCGATGAAGATCCTAACAATACTGACAATGTTATTTTGCTCTATAGTGGCAAATCGATAGCGAAAATGTCTAATGGCAGTGGCTCGCAAAGCACTAATCCCGATAATTGGAATCGTGAGCATGTATGGCCCAAAAGCCATGGTTTTTCTAGCTCTAGCTTAGAAGCTTATACTGATATCCATCATTTACGACCAACGGACATTTCAATTAACTCTTCTCGTGGCAATTTAGATTTCGATAACAGTGATTCGCCATTAAGTGAAGCGCCAGCAAACCGTGTTGATAGCGATTCTTTTGAGCCGCGTGATTCAGTAAAAGGTGACGCAGCACGTATGGTATTCTACATGGATACTCGTTACGAAGGCTTTGATGCAACGCCTGACTTAGCGGTTGTTGACCGTTTAACATCAACCAGCGAAGCAGCACTTGGCCGTTTATGTCGTTTACTTGAGTGGCATAATGCCGACCCAGTTGATGCAACTGAGCAAGAAAGAAATCGCAGAATTTATGAATTCCAAGGTAACCGAAATCCGTTTGTTGATCACCCAGAATGGGTAGAGCTTTTATATAGCGCAGCAGCCTGTACTGGTGGTGGCGACAACGGTGGTGGTGACAATGGCGGTGGTGATAACGGTGGCGGTGATAATGGCGGCGGCGATAACGGTGGCGGCGATAACGGCGGCGGTACATCATCAGGTGCATTGTTTATTTCTGAATATGTTGAAGGCAGTAGTTATAACAAAGCCATCGAAATATTTAACCCATCAAATACCGAAATTGACCTTAGCACAGAAAACTATCAGTTAGGTCGCTTTAGTAATGGTGGTACAACGCCATCAATGATCAGCCTAACGGGCACAATTGCCGCTAATGGTACTTTTGTTATTGCTAATAATCGTGCTGCAGTGGAAGTACTTGATCTAGCAGACCAATTAAGTGGCTCATTAAGCCACAATGGTGATGATGCTTACGTACTTTATAAAAATGATGAAGTGGTTGATTCATTTGGTAACGTTGGTGAAGACCCAGGTTCAGCATGGGGCAGCGATACCAGCACCACGAAAGACAATACTTTGCGTCGCAATGAGTCAGTTGTTAGTGGCGACACTGTGATTAATGACACCTTCGACCCAGCACAAGAGTGGACAGGTGCTGGTAAAGATGATTTTTCCGATTTAGGTTTACATACCGTAATTAACCCGGAGATTTTTATCTCAGAATACATTGAAGGTAGCAGCTTTAACAAAGCACTCGAGCTTTTCAACCCATCACCTGCTGAGGTTGACCTTGCTGCTGAAAATTATCAATTAGGTTTATTCACTAACGGTAAAACCACCGGCAATATGATAACCCTTGACGGTGTTATTGCTGGTAACAGTGTTTATGTTATTGCTAACTCAAGTGCTGATAGCGCAATTTTAGACGTAGCAGACCAAACAACAGGGTCAATCAGCCACAATGGTGATGATGCGTACGTACTATATAAAAATGGTGAAGTCGTTGACTCAATTGGCCAAGTAGGCGTTGATCCGGGTTCGCAGTGGGGCAGTGATTTAACCAGCACCAAAGATAATACTTTAGTGCGCAAATCATCGGTTACTATGGGTGATACCATTATTGATGATGAATTCGATCCTTCATTAGAATGGGAAGGTTTTGCAAACAATACTTTTGACTATATTGGTGCACATGAAAGCTCAGGTGGTGGTGATCCGGTTAGTTTAATTGGTGAATGTGCTGACCCTGCAACGTTAATCAGCGCTGTTCAAGGTAGCGGCTTTTCATCACCAGTCGTTGGTGAAGTGCATATTATCGAAGGTGTGGTAACAGCGTCTTTACCAGCATTAAATGGCTTTTTCATGCAGGAAGAGCATATGGACCAAGATGCCGACAGTTTAACGTCAGAAGGTATTTTTGTCGCCGTAGCAAGTGGAGAATATCCGCAAGTTGGCAGTGTAGTACGAGCCATTGGTAGTGTTTCAGAAAGCTACGGTAAAACTCAAATAAACTTAAATGAAGCATTTTTAGATTGTGGCACTGACAGTGTTGCTGCAACATCATTTACTTTACCATTTAATTCAAGTGAAGCGCGTGAAAGCCTTGAAGGTATGTATGTTATTGTTGAAGAAACGTTAACCGTGACCGACAATTACAGCTTAGGTCGTTATGGTGAAGTCGCGTTATCAAAAGGTCGTAACTTCGTACCAACTAATATTTATTTGCCAGGCTCAGCTGAGTATACAGCGGCAGTAGCAAGCAATGCTTTAAACAGTATTACGCTTGATGATGGAATTAATGGCTCTAACCCGGCAACGGTAATTTACCCAACGGGTAATTTATCAGCTGATAATACCTTACGTGCTGGCGACTCAGTAGATAACCTTGAAGGTGTTGTTGATTATAGCTTCGGTAAATACCGTGTTATTCCTACACAGGCACCAAGCTTTACAGATACTAACGCTAGAACAGCAGCGCCAGAATTAACCAAAGGTAACCTGCGTATTGCTAGCTTTAACGTATTAAACTACTTTAACGGTGACGGCTTAGGCGGTGGTTTCCCAACGTCTCGTGGTGCTGACACAGCAGAAGAGTTTGAACGTCAACGTAATAAAGTCATCAGTGCCATTTCTGCTATGGAAGCCGACATAATTGGTTTGCTGGAAGTAGAAAATGACGGCTTTGGTGAACACAGTGCCATTCAAGACTTAGTAAACGGTTTAAATGCCGTGGCGCCAGCTGGAGTTCATTATAGCTTTGTTAATCCGCACATCGCTGCTGATGCTGAAACGGGTATTGAATTGCTAGGTGGTGACAGCATTAAAGTTGCCATGATCTACAATGATTTAGCTGTTACAGAATTTGGTACTACGGCATATTTAACAGGCTTCCCATTTGAGTATCATAACCGTCCACCTATGGCACAAACATTTAGAGCAACAGAAACAGGTGAGCGTTTAACCGTTGCTATTAACCATTTCCGTTCAAAAGGTTGTTCAAGCAGTGGCGGCGTTGAAAATGAAGACAAGTTAGACGGCCAAGGTTGTTATAACTTGCGTCGTGTTCAAGCGGCTGAAGCGGTTACAGAATGGTTAGCACAATCGCCAACCGGTGTTGAAGACGAAGATGTATTAATAATTGGCGATTTAAACGCTTACAGCAAAGAAGATCCAGTAGCGACAATTGAAAATGCAGGTTTCACTAATCTTGCACAAAAATTTGTTGGTGACTCGGCGTATTCTTATGCTTACCGTGGCGAAATTGGTACCTTAGACCATGCGTTAGCATCAGCGTCGTTAACAAGTAAAGCGGTTGATTTAACCGAATGGCATATTAATGCTGACGAGCCGTTAATTCTTGATTACAACACTGAGTACAAAAGCGAAGAGCAAATACACACTATGTACAATAGTGACGCCTACCGTGCATCTGATCATGACCCTGTGGTAATGGAATTTAACGGTGAAACACCATTATTAACCAAAACTAAAATTAAAGAAGGTTTAGGCCCAAGAGCGCGTTGGAAAACATTCCGTTTCCGTGTACCAAAAGGTGCTGTTAGTTTTAAAGCAACAATCACTGGTGGTATTGGTGAAGCTGACCTTTATGTACGACATGGTAAAAAGCCAAATAGAAGAAAGTTTGACTGTGCGCCACGTCTAGAAGGTAACGAAGAAGTATGTGAATTCATTAACCCTGAACCAGGTAAATGGCGAATTCGTGTTCGAGGCGAACGTTTTTACAACGACGTAACCTTAAAACTAGAAGCGGTATATCCAGAGCGTTTACATAAAAAACACTAATTGCTAATGTAAAACTATTAAGCAATTAAGACGAAAAAAAGCCAACGAGTAATGTCGTTGGCTTTTTTATGTTTAGCTGTTTTGTTATATCAAAAAGCAAACATGTCGTTAAACCCTTGTGCTTAAGGTAGTAGTAAAGTTAAAAGGTCTTAAGGTCTGTGTTGAGTATTACTCAGAAGTCTGCATAATAAACAATTATGATTTTATTGTTACAAGGATGGTTATATGTCTGAAAATAGAGAAGAATATTGGGGAATGCCCCTAAATACGTACTGTATGATGATTCATTTAAGTCAATTGTCTAGCATCATCATTCCCGGGTTAGGCTTTATTTTACCTATTGTTATGTGGGCAACGAATAAAGACAAACATGACAGCATAGACCAGCACGGAAAAACAACACTTAACTGGTTAATTAGCCTGTTTATATACTCTATTGTGTGTGGGATTTTAGCTTTTATCTTTATTGGGATAATTGGCCTAATCGTATTGGCGTTACTTAATTTTATTTTTGCAATCATTGCCGCTATTAAGGCTAACGATAACCAATTGTGGGTTTACCCATTTAGTATTCGGTTTATTAAATAATAAAGCCTATAAGTCGAAAAATGAGTTTAGTATGCCACTAACACTTTTTGCATGTGGCTTCTGCGCTTCATGTGTTACATTGGCCAGCTATATTTTTTATTGATAGAGCAATATATTGTTACATCACTTAAATACTTATAGTTTGCAAAAACATGAAAGGAACTCTCGTTGAAAATATTAAACTTACTTCTACTGCTAATTAACGTAATGGTGCTACCCGTAACGGTAGCCAATGAGTCTGTGATGTGTGAGTTTGGTGACAATAATTTAATCAACAATTGAATTGTCAGTTATTTTGGGACTTGCGCACAGGGGAATATATTTGAACATCAATAAATTTAAAGAAACTCATCCTTACCCTGATCAAAGCAATATCAGTGCTCTCTATCGTTTTATGCCAGTAAATTCAGATAATACTGAATTTTTAGAGCATCTCTTTATCAAGAAGAAGTTATATCATTCTTTGTGTAGTGATTTTAATGATCCGTTTGAAGGTAAGCCTCATTTCACAATGAAGAACTTACAAAATAACGCTAAAACAATAAGGAATCATCTTATAAAAGTTGCTAGAAATAATGGATTGAATAGGAAGGATGCGGAAGCTCTGATAAGTAGCTCTATTAAGAGAAAGGGGTTTATTGAAAAAGCAATAGCTACGGGAGTAGAAAGTACGTTTAATCAATTGAGGATATGCAGCTTTACTACAAATAAAGAAAACTTACTTTTTTGGTCTCATTATGCCAAAGCTCATCAGGGGATATGTGTAGAATTCGATGCCACGATAATGCCGATAAGTTCTGCATATAAAGTTGAATACAGTGATGATTATCCTCAGGCTATCTACCCTACACCATCGGATGATAGTGCATTTAGGCCTGCATTAGTTAAGGCTAAGGCCTGGAAATATGAAAATGAATATAGAACTATTTTTTTACCGGGTATAAAGAAAGTGTCTGATAGAGATAATTCACTCTTATTATCTTCTAGCACTATTAAAAATATATACTTAGGTTCAGAGATTAGTAATGCAGATAGGCAGACTATTTTAGATTTGGTTTTAAAAAGTAGTTTTACTCCTAAAATTTGGCAGGCGAGCTTGGCGGCTAACTCTTTCAACTTAGAGTTCACACAATTAAGTTAGCTAGGTTTAACTTGCTGTAATAGAATGGAAAACCAGTTACGTAAATTATCGAGAAATTAAACAAACCTCGCTTTAAAGGCACTTGGGCTAAGGCCAATTACTTTAATAAACACTTTACGGAAACTGTTGACGTCGTCGTAACCGACGTTGGCAGATATTTGTTCAAAACTTTGTTTGCTGGTTTCTAATAATTCACAGGCTTTTTGTACGCGCAGGCGTTGAATGTATTGCATCGGCTTAAGTGAAGTTGCGCTAGTAAAGTGTCGTAAAAAAGTGCGTTCACTTAATATGGCAATTTCTGCTAATTTTTTAATGGTGATTGGCTGTGAAAAGTTGGCTTGTAGATAATGTTGCACGTTAAGTATCGCTTGGTTGCCATGACTAAATGACGGCGTAAAACTGCCATAGTAACGTTGTTCTCGCTTACCAGTATCAACAATCAGTAGCTTACCTAGTTTGCGCATAATATGCGGCTTCATAAATTGTGCAACTAGCTCTAGCCCTAAGTCTAGCCACGACATTAGCCCACCAGCACAAATAATATCGCCGTCGTTTATCAGTAAACTTTCTATGTTTAATTTTACTTTTGGAAAGGTTTCAGCAAACTGTTCCGCTAACTGCCAATGAGTTGTTGCCGTACGGTTATCAAGTAAACCCGTATGCGCCAAGGTAAAAGCGCTGGCGCATGCCGAGCACAAAATTGCCCCTGAATGATGGCTGGTTTTTAACAGTGACAGCAGTTCTTCAGGTGGTTGTTGAAAATACTCTTCATTTGAATTTGGCGGCAAAATAACTAGGTCAAAATGTTGGCTGGCGATAGCATCAAACTGGCTATTAAGTTTCTCAGGCTGAATAAGGTGAATGACAAAAGTGCTATTTAACTGCTGCTGATTGGCAATTTTGTTCGCCATGGTAAATAGTTCAGTTAAACCATGCACGGCACTTTGCAGTGCTTGCGGGTAATCGATTAGCGCAATATGGATTTGTTTTGTCATAATTAAACCGTTTTATGTCAGTTACGCCATAGGTATGAGTTGTGCAAGTTTTGCATAATATCACCCACTAACCAAGTATTAAGCTAATCGAAAAAGCTAGGAGCTAAACATGACAGAGCAAAAAATAGGGCAAAAACAAGTTTCACAACCAGCACAAGCACGCGTATTACAAGCGGTTAACGAGGCAAGTGCTAGATGGAAAGCGGCCTTTAACCGTGGTGACTATGTAGGTTGTGCGGCGCAATACGAAGTTGATGCGGTAATGAATGCCATGCCATTTGGCCAATTTGTTGGTCGAGAAGCTATTCAAGGTTTTTGGCAGCAACTTATTGCTGATGGTTTTTCAGGTGTTGACTATGTTGAGCCAAGCATTGAAGTACTTGATGAAAACAGCGCGGTATTAAAGTCAGACTGGAAAATGAATAAAGCCGCAGGCGTTATCACCAATGAGCTATGGGTTCTACAAAATGATGGCACAGCGAAGTTGCGCGAAGATGATTTTGAAGCGCAATAAGGCAAGTACCAAACAGTAACGGTATAAATGATTTACTTATTTTTGCTTATTTATTGATAGTTAATAAAATGGTCGTTATTTGCACAAGTTATATTGTAATGCGAGTTTTAGGTTGTCAGATAAATTTACAATGTATTATTTAATGTTGATTGTGTTTGTATTAAATATATAAATATCAATGTGTTGACGGGTTGGTCTGACCTTTGCTTTGTCGCCAGCATTAAATAATTTTGTTTGAGTAGTATTTATATGAATTTCAATCGCTTATTTGTTGTTAGTTGTGGTTTATTATTGTCTAGCGTAACTTGTTCAGTAAATGCCAGCTTTATTGATCTTGGAGCGGCAAAAAACTATAACGCTTTTATTCATAAAGACTTCTCGGCAACTAGTAGCGACGTTGAAGGACGTATGGCCGCGGGCGGCGATGTTTCCATTAGCAATTACAGTGTCAACATTAAACATGGTAGCCAATTATATGCCGATACGAGTAGTTCGCCGGCGTTAGTGGTTGGTGGTGATCTAAATTTCACTAGTGGCCAAGTGGCGGGCGATGTATTTGTAGGCGGTAATTACACACCCACTGCAAGTGGTACAGTTACCAACGGTACTGTTCAGTCAGGTGGTATTGCGCCGATTAATTTTGATGACGAATTTGATGCATTAATTGATTTAGCTGTTGAATTGGCATTATTGCCGGAAAACAGCACCGCGACTGATTTATGGTCAACCCAACATTTAGTTGGTGCTGGCAGCAATGGTGTAGCGAACGACTTGCATGTGTTTAATTTAGACGCTTCAGATATGCTATTTAGTGACTATTTATTATCAGAAGTGGATAAAGGCGATACCGTATTATTTAATGTTGCGGGGACTGATATTGCAACCAGCTGGGGAAATTTTGCTGGTTCTGACAATTCATTATTCGATTTTTCTGAAAATATACTATTTAATTTTTTCGAAGCGGAAACATTAACGATAAATGCCGCAATGTACGGTTCTATTTTAGCACCTAAAGCGAGTATTGAAGCGCCTCATGGTGTGATTTGGGGGCAGGTAATTGCTGAATCATGGCATGGCAATACGCAAATAAACGATAACCTTTTTGTTAGTAAAAAGCCGAATGTAGGAGTTACCGTACCTGAGCCAGCTACGTTAGCTATATTTGCATTAGGAATTATGGGGCTTTTGGTTCGTAAATCTAAAAAATAAGCATCATTCTTCTTAAAAAAGGCATCATAATTATGGTGCCTTTTTTTGTGGTCATTTCATCTACTTTATTAGGCCGCTTTTACAAAATAAATAGCTGTTATGGCTGTAAGTTGTATTTTATTTGTTTCAATTATTATGCAGCATTTATTTAATTCTCATATTAAAGCGTAAAGCCTCAATTTGAACTTGTTAGTTAATGATATGTATTTATTACTCTTTGGCTCGTGCAGCGTTTTACGGGGCTACATTTCTGCGAACTGTTTATTTGCTTTACAGTTCTTAATTGTAAATTTCTTTTCTTTTCTTAACTTGTTGTAAATAAAAGGAAATAAAAATTGGCTTGCTAATTGCTGTAACTGCGTGATTGGGGTTTACGTTTTATAATAAAATATTGGAGTGTTGTATGAAGCTTAAAGCAGTATTGTTTAGCATGGTTTTACTGGTAAGTGGTTATGTTAATGCAGGAATAATATCAACTATTGGTACATCAGGAACTGATTTTAGGTGTCTCGGCACTGCAGGAAGCTGTGGCCAAACTTTTGGGCAAACATTTACGGTAACCGGTTCGGATACTTACCTTGATGATTTCGGTCTTGTTTTGTCTAGAGTTGATAATGGGCCTTTAAATGTTCAATTTAAGTTATTCTCATGGGATGGCTCAAATATATCAGGTGCTTCCCTTTTTCAAAGTTCTGTATTATCGGTAAATAATTCAATAAGCCAATTATATACTTTTGATACTAATGTTAACCTAGTTAGCGGAAATCAATACATGGCACTTTTTGACACTTCAGGGATTGGCAATACAACTGCTCCAAGAAGTGGATTTACTAGTATTGGTAGCGCTAGTTATGCAGGTGGAGACTTCTTTTGGGAAAGAACATCTGGAAATGGTGCTTGGAACTTTTCTGGTGGTGATACACTTTTTACAGCTAATTTAACTAGTGCCTCTGTACCTGAGCCATCTACGTTAGCTATATTTGCATTAGGAATTATGGGTCTTTTGGTTCGTAAATCTAAAAAATAAGCATCATTCTTCTTAAAAAAGGCATCATAATTATGGTGCCTTTTTTTGTGGCCATTTCGTCTACTTTATTAGGCCGCTTTTACAAAATAAATAGCTGTTATGGTTGTAAGTTATATTTTCGCTGCTTCAATGCTAATGTAGTATTCATTCAATTCTTATTTTTATATCACTGTGAATTCTCACTAACACCATAACTTAATTGAAATTAGGTTTTATAGTTTCTAATTAGTTGAAATTGTGTGATATTAAATCATAGTAAATAAATTTTATGAGGTAGGCATGTACTCATGCTCCCTCATGGAAGTCGCTAATAAATACAAAGGATGGTTCAATGAAAGTTTTAAGCCTAGTGTTACTACTCATTTCGTTTCATGTTTCAGCACACGCTCAAGATGGCGTTGTGGTACATATTCTTCCCGATAAATTAGTTTTATCAAATAGCTGCGTAGCGAGGGCTGATATTCAGTCTAAAGAATTTTCACTTTTGTATGCTTGTAAAGATTCGAGAAATACCATGTATTTTTATAACTTTCGCTTAAATGATGCTGATTTAGTCGCCGAATTTAAGAAAGATTCAACTGATGTTGTAGTCAATAAAAGTCACTTTAAGTCTTATACTCTTTATGAAATATCGGCTAAAAATGCCGACAATAAGCCAATAAAATTTGTTTCTTATTGTACTAAAGAGCTATGTCTTGATTTAGTTAGTGATGATGAGTTTGAAAAATCAATTCAAGACTCTATAACGTCGCAATTACGTGGTTAGTATTAATAACAAGCTGTGCAAGGTTTGGCTCTAGTTCGGCCTTGCTTTACATTTTAGCCAAGTATTTTGCTGGTTGGAGTCGCGTTATGTGATTCATCATATTATTAACTAACAAATGGAGTTTTGATGTCATCTCAAATTGGAAACCTGATCAGTGTTGTATTAGTTTGGGCACTAGTCGCATATATATTTGTTTTTGGTTTTGCTCAAATCAAGTGGACAGGGTGGGAAGGAGGACTTCCATGGCTAGCTGGCGTTGTGTGCCTTTTTAGCAGTGCTGGTTTTACGTCAAAATGGCTAATGCATAAAGTTGTTGTTCAAAATTAAAATCATATGAAAAGCCATTACGGTAATGGCCTTTTCAATGTAAGTTTCCAATCTGTTGCTTGATTGGACTGATTTTAACTAGATATATGGCTCTGAGTTAGTAAGGTGTATTTGTTTAATTCTTATATTCATATTAGTGAGAAGCTTTAGTAAAAAGCAGAAGGCAGGGGTTTATCTATTTAATATCTTGATATTAAGTACAAATGCGCCTTTTAAATTTTTCGTATTACTGTGAACTCTAACTAATTCCGTATTTTGTGCCTCATTTAGTTTTTTCTAGTTTCTAAAGTATTGAAATTGTGTGATATTAATGTCAATTAAATCAATTTTATGTGGCGGGAATTACTGAGACGTCTACATAATAAGCTGTTATACATCAAGGAAGGTTTAGTGTCTGTCATCCAAGAACGCGAAGAATTCTTCGTGAAATGCGATTGTAGCGAAGATCATGAAAATAAATTTGTTGAAGGTGTTTTTGAAAATGAAGATAAAGACCAAGTAGAGTTTTCTGTTGCATTAATCAACCATGATGAAGATAGACATATTTGGTTAGCTATATTTTTGGACGGGTGTAAAGAAATCACTAATTCACATTGTTATCTAACAGCACATATCTATATAAAAGACTCTAATGTTTGCTTTAGTATTCAAGATGCCGATCGCTCACCTTTCAAACTTGCTTATGAAAACGATATCTATAGTATCAGCAGAGAAGAAGCACTATCAGTTGAAGGTTTGAAAGATGCTCTTGTTTGGTGGTATCAAAATATATTTAAAACGGATAAAGAAATCGGCCTGTTTCTATTGGCAGGTTGATGTATAACAAGTCAATTAAGACGGGACTGCTAACAGTTTGCTCGGTTTCGCTACGCTACACAATTTAAGAAAACTATTATCAGCCCCTTAATTGGGCGTTATGTTTTTAGGAAAGTTAGGTGAGTCATTACGGAAAGCATCCATCACTAAAACGTGAAACTGAACCAGCAGATACAGCAACATGGCATTGGTTTATCTGTAATGGTCCACATGGAGAATTATTTGAGTGGCACACTAATTTTGTCGGTGAAAGTGACGTTGTTTACTTACGTAAATTCATAGAGCAAAAAGCAGAAGTTACTCCTGATTTTATTAACTATGCTAGGGTTATTGCTTTAGAGTCACTTTCAAATTCAGATCCAATAATTGTTTGCAAAGGTATTCAAGTATTATCTATTCTAGGCTCTGATAATGATTTGTTTAATTTAAAAAAATTGCTTAAAAGTGATAACGAGTTAGTTGTTAAAAATGCTAAAAGTTGCCTTTTTGAAAGACGTATTAAAATAAAAACATAACAAGTTATTAAAGCAGGACAAATAATAGTTGGCTTTTGCTCCTGCGTCGCTAATACCATTCAAATTACAGTTGACCATTATCATGGCGCCATACTTCAATGGTATGTATATGCCAGCATTTTTATTCAAATTCAAATACGAAAATTTGTCATGTTTTTGTTGCTACGCTTTGTTATAAATTTTTACGTCATTCTTTTTCGCACATGTTTTGGTTTCTCAGTGTATAATCGCGTAGTTTTATGATGTTGCTGTCATCATAAGCTATTTCACGTGAATAAATTTTAAAGTACATTGAACAAGGTAAATAAGTGTCTAGCTCAGTAAGTCCAATAAACTCAACAAATTCAATTAGTCACAAGCTTTCCATAGCACCCATGCTGGATTGGACTGATTTTAGCTAAATACATAGCCTCTGATATAACAAGGTGTACTAATGGTGTACCTTTACTTTTTTATATACTTAATTACTGTCAGAATTAGGTTTCATGCTTTGAAAAAAAGAATAGATCTCTCTACTTTTTGTCTCATTTTTAAGTTGTAATATGTTTTTTATATAGTTATCTAACGAATATACATTTTTTGGAATATTGATTAAATTTAATGATGAATTGCCAGCAGACACGTTAAACTCATTAAATGAGGATGAATTTATCGATATTGATATCCATTTTTTTTCGTATTCAAGAAGATCACTAATTTTCTTAATATAACCATTGAGGTTTTTGTGATATTTTTTTAGATATTCATGAAATAAACCGGGTTTACCCAAATAAAATTCAAAATGAGTGTAATTTGGGAATGTGCATTCTCCATCTTTTAAAAATGGAAATGTTACATTATTAAAATTAACGTTTTTTGTTTCTCCAAATATGTCAGATTTAAATATAATTGATTTAGTCATTATTATATTAATATTATCAGATAAGACAATTTTCGTATTTGTGAAAGTGCATTGTGCAAATTCTATGATAGCTATTTTATTTTCTATGTGAGTATTTAGATGGAGCGTAACGTCATTAAAATTTGTACTTTTAATCACTAAATGATTTATACAATTAATTTGTTGTTCACTATCTTCGAATTGACAGCTTGCAATTATACTATCACTTAGGTATTCGTCTTTTTTAAAGTTTGGTGTTGTGATTTTTTTTTCAATTAATGTATAACCTTGTTTTATTTTCATGCCGTTTTTTAAAATAGGTAAATAATCATGTTTTTGTTTACCCATATTACAAAGTGCCATCATTTCGAACATCAAATCTGTGAAAGGGTAAAAGGTATCTAGTTTTAATTTTATAATTCCAGCTTCTATTCCATATACGACTAAAAACTCCATTATTGATAAATGAGAAAATCTATATTCATTGTCTGAATTTTTATTTAAAAAACTATTGCTACTTATATCAACTAAATTAATTCCTTTTATTAAAGAGTTTACGTCAATAAATTTAATTGTTTTTGCTAAACCTAGACTTGAGGAAATTTCATTTATATTTAAAGATCGTTTATTTTCTGTAAACATCTTGTAGGCAAGCAATATACAACCTTTTTTTAATTCTTCAGAGTTTAAAGGTATTTCATATTTGGAGAGCAGTTTTGTTGATTCTCGGTTTAGCCATGAATCTAAAAGTAGGTTAAAAATTTCATATAAATTACCAGATATTCCTGAACTTCGAATTTCTTCCACATGATTCAGTAGGAAAGGTCGAAATGCGAGAGTTCCTGAGCGTTTTACAATGCTTACATACTCTTTGTATTTCCTAATGGTGCTCATATCTGTAACTACATCAAAAAGTCGATATTTTGAAAGCCAAATGATTTTTTTTTGATAATAATTAAAGTATCTTTTTATCATGAAGTTTTTGGTTTGTTCATCATCAAATAATGATAAATAAGATAGTTGACATTTGTATCCTTGAATCACAACCTTATCTTTAATTTTTTGGATGCTACTTTGTTCATCAGGAAAAAATTGCGTACGACATGTAATAATTACTTTTTTGAAATTGTTTGTTTTGTTTATTAGTTGACCTAGTCTACTTTCTGCACTTCCTCCATTTAACCAACATGTTGGGTCTTCATCTAAGGAATCTAGTAATAGAACAGTTTTACTTGGGTTTGGTATTTTCTTGATGCTATTAATTGTATCTTTATCTAATTTCAATAAAATACATTCATATCCTGGGTCCTTAAACGAAAAAATATGATTTAGCTTAATGATTTTTAATAATGATGTTTTTCCCATACCTGCGTCAGCTAAAAATATGACAAAATTATCCCCTTTATAATAACCACTGTATCCAGTTAGGTATTTATTTATAAAAGAAAAAATGGGCTGTCTAGCTAAGTAAGGACTAAATTCAGACTCATCAGCAGGGTTAATGTTTTGAAAACAAGGTTCAATGTAGTAATTTGCCAAATCTTTGGAGTCGCCAAAAATATCATTTAATTCATTAACTTTATCAATTCTTTCTTTGTTTTTATCTTTAAGAATGTTAGTTAGGTGTTTTGCTGTTTTTATTAAGCTTTTTGCAGTAATTAACGATTGTACTTCCATATTTTGTCCCTACTTACAGCTATATTTTTAATGAACTTTTAGTTGTTCGGATTTGTAATTATCTGGTTTAATACTTTATTTGTTTTACAGTCAGGACAATTTAAAGTGAATATTTCTTTTTTCTTAGATACTTTTGTCTTTTTACTTTTGCATTTAATACATGGCATTTTCATTGGTGTATTTGTATTACATTTGTTGCAATTTATAAAATATCCGAAGCGCCCATTCTGCGTTGTATAGTCTGATGTTTCACCACACTTTTTGCATTGTAGGGCGGACTCTTTTACTTTTTTTGCTTTTTTTAGGGCAGCTTTAATTGGTTTTTGATTACTGTAATTAATTAAAAATGAAGTAATTGAGCTTAGCTCTTCTTCGCTAAATGCAGGTCTAGTATCAAGAACGTTTAATGCCCGCATAACTAAATTTTTTAGATTCATTATTTCATTGATTTTATCTACTAAGAACTCACTTTTTACGATAGTTTCAGAGATTTTTGAGGGCATTGATTCGCGTTCAATTATTGCATTACTTGATACCGCACATAGATTATTCCAACAGCGCATTTGAAATGACTGTTGTTTAAATCCTAGAATTTTTCCTAAGATTTTAGCTCTATGGTGATGTAAGAACATATTAAGTAATTGTTCTTGTAGCTCAACTTGCTTAATAGGTGAAGGCATTCCCGACCATTTGTTCTTGTAGCTGCGAGTCCACTCACCTTGTTGGTTAACCTTCATTTTTCCAGAAATGCTTTTGGATTCAATTAGAATAAAGCCGAAAGGGTAAATTATTAGATGGTCAATTTGAGCCGTTTCATCATTATGCGAAAATTTAAAGTCATTAATAATGAAAACTTCAGGATGATCTTTGAATTCTCGTCTTAAATAGAATGCGACATCTAGCTCTTGTTTTTGACCCGCAATAGTATTGGCTGATTTGGTGTTTTGAATCTCTTTATCCTTAAGAATCATTTTATTACTTCCATTTTACAAAGTGTTTTATGCTGCAATTAGCAAACATAAGGTAATTATAAATATTGCTTGATAAATTTTTAAGTTACTGCCTTCTTTTAGGTATTTTGTATTTAATTCATGATCAATAAGTTTGTTTAATTGGTTAATTCGTAATAATACTTGATCGTGAGTTTCTCTTAATGGTTTAGCGTATTCGTTAACTAACTGCTTATGCCTATTTTGTGCTTCTTGTGACTTGTATTTTATAGATTCTTCATAATCTGAATTAAGTTTTGAATTAATTGCCCACGAGTCTAATAAACTTTTAATAAGTGTGTATGTATGATTAATTTGTATTCTAATATAAAAGCTTTTAACTTTTTTTAGTTGAGTGATATTGCCATGATAGAAAGCAAAGTAATCTTGGGCTGCTATATAGTTTAAAAAAGCACCTTTGTTCTTATCCAGTGCCTCTAAGCTTTTCCCTACAGATTGGTTATATATAGTTGATAAGCAGCTAATATCATCTTGGATTGCAATTAAGAATTCTCTTTCTTCTTCTCTATTATTTTTTATTGTAGCCTTAGCGTTTAGGTGATGCGCCCAAAAAACTCCTAAAAGAGCTATCAATCCACCTGTTAATGCACTAACAAATGCAGATATCATGCTGTTGTCCATATATCTTCCTTGATTTCATTGTATTTACTTTTTAACTACATTCTTTGACCTGACCACACTACACGGCCAATTAGCTCTATATCTGTTCCGTTTAAATGCTTTTTGTTAATTTCCCACGGTTCATACATGTTGTTATCAGATTTAACTTTGATAATGCCACCGGGTAATGACTGTAAGCGTTTAACTAACAAATTATTGTCATGACGCATTACGTAAATACCGTCACTAATGCCATTCAAATTACGGTTAACCATAATCATGGCGCCGTTCTTCAATGTTGGGTACATACTGTCACCGTCTACCAACATCAAAAATACATCATTTGGGTTTACACCAATTTCTTTATTTAACCATTCTGGTTCAAAACTAATTAAGTGCGTTTGATCTTCTGATTGGACTAATGTTCCATCACCAGCTGAGGCTTTAACCTCGTAGAAAGGTAAGTTTATATGACCAGAAATTTTTTCTTCTGGTTCCATATTAAGATTTTCAGTTCCAGTCATTAACCATAAAATATGATCTTTTAGTATTGGTGTAGCAATTATTTTATCAATTACTGAAATACCTACATTCGAAAATCCACCTTCAATTTTCTTTAATGTACTCAATGATATACCTGTTATTTCAGAAAAGTCAGGCTGAGTTTTATTTAGAGACTCACGTAGAATTTTTATTTTTCTACCATAATTCATTTGACATGGTTCCATATATGGATTTATGATTGCCCTACGTTCTATTTATGGAACTGTATGGCGACTGTAATCGCTTTGAATTGCTTTAACCGCAAATAATTACATAGGTGTTATATGAATACAAACTTTGCATTGCTCGCTAGGTACCAAACACCAGTGGTTGAACTGAAACAGGTATGCGAAGAATTCTTCGGCATAAAACCAAAAACAGCAGAGCAAAAAGCAAAAGGGTGCGATTTTCCCATTCCGACATTCAAATTACGAGATTCGGAGCGCAGCCCAACATTAATAAAACTTGAAGACCTCGCAGAGTATATCGACAAGCGTTACGACGCAGCCCAAAGCGAATGGAAACAAGTACATAACCTATAACGCTAATACATTTCAGTATCGCGTATAGAAAACAAAATTAACAGTTTGCTAGGTAAATTTCGACAAAACCATTTAGCAAATAAATTTAAAAACAGATGTTTAAAGGAATGTATTCCAGTGACTAAAGATATCTACTTTCAAAAAGAAGCATGGGGCGATGTGGCTATTCAGCACCAAGGCGACGTGCATCACTTTTCGAACTTAATATCCTTAATCGCATTCTTACAACCCATCTACGGCCAAGACTTCAACTTAATTGAAGTAACCGACGACAACTGGCAAGAGCTTCATGATTCGGGGGCGTTTGATGACCAGTAATTTCAAGTCACGCACACGTGCAACAAACAACAAACCCGTTACCAACATTCCGTGTAAAGTGGATGCGCTTTCTTTAACGTGGTCACCTGAAGGGCTACTGCGTGTTAAACATCTCGCCAAAATTGGCGCTTGTGTCAAAACAGGCATTATCACCGAGGCCAAAGAAAACTCGCTTACTCGCCGTTTAAACTTACTTGAACGTACCAAGAACGAACAACTCATTAGCGCTAACGCTTTTGATACTTCGGCTTATCAAAACATACTCGATATTTACGATGATGCTTGTAAAAAAATTACCCGTGAATATAACGAGCGCAGTTACAAAAACTTAGACCTTTCCAGCTTAACGCTGGCCGAAAGTGAAGTGGCTGCTCGTCATGAATTAAACCACATGCTTAAGGGCGAACTAGAAGTTGATACCGCAACCACATACGGCGACCGTTTAGATAACTTGCTCGATAACATCGGCATTAACATGCTTGATACCTTGTGCTGTGGTGAAGCTGAACGTTTTGTGTGTCGCCTTAATCATGTATTCACATCTGAAACCTACATGTGGACAGTACAAAACAATGCTGCAGGGCGTTTTAATTACACCTATTCAGCCAACCTTTATGCTGATGGTGAACACGCTGGCATTATTTGTTGGGGTGGTAAAAACCTTGGCTGTTATGTTTCTTTCATGGGACTAGGTTGTGATGCCTTAGACCTCTCGCGTCTTTACGATGAAGTTAAGCACATTCCTGAAATCAAAATTACCCGTATTGATTTAGCGCATGATGATTTTAGTGGCTCGCGCTCAGTAAATGTTGCCCGTAAATATGCCAAAAAGGGCGGCTTCTGCTCTGGCGGCAGACCAGCTGTTTACATGTATATCGAATCAGGCCACTTAACCAAAAAAGTTAAAAAAGAACTCTGCAAAGACTTTCGCTTTATACCTGATAAAGGTCGCTCGCTGTATGTTGGCTCGCGTGAGTCAGGCAAGTTATTACGGGTTTACGAGAAAGGCATTCAAATGGGTGACCCAAATGATAAATGGGTACGTTGGGAATTAGAGCTGCATTCTAGCCAACGGGTTATTCCTCTTGAAACCATGATTAAACCCAGTGAATACCTTGCAGGGGCATATCCGGCATTAGCGTTTTTAAATGCAGAGCAAAGCGTTATTAAAACCACCATTAAAAAAGCAAAAATGACCGTTGACCGTATTATTGAAAACCAAGTTATTTCGACTCGTAAGGCCATCAACATGATGCGTGTACTTTGCGATATGTCAGACAGCGACATAATTGGAAAATTCTTACAAGGCATTACCGAGCCTTACAGCAGGGCATGGCTACCTGACAGGTTATCAATTCCGATATCTGAACAGGAGTATTTAGACCAGTTACAAGCAACGTAAACCAAATTCAAACCACCTAAACGAAAATAGGAAATTATTATGTCAGTACTAAAAAACATTGTTGTTCTATCCGTAAAACTTGGCTCAGGCACATCTAACAAATCAGGTGCGCCTAAGCCATATCAATTCGCCAATGTGACTTACGCAAAACCAGCGCAAGACTTTCAAAACGAGCAACACAACATTCAGCAAGCAGGCTTTGACACCCAAGAAGTTAACATGGCTTTTGATGTTGGCCTGTTCAATAACTTCAAACAAAACTGCCCGTTCTTGCAGCCGATTAACTTAATTCTTGATGCCGACCCTGAAAACCCAGCACGAAATATTGTGTCAGGTTTTGAGCCAGTTAAGTAAGTAGGCAAGTAACTGATGACCTTCTCCGACTTACATCAAGCAATGAAATGTATCGAGCTTCTTACCATTGAAGAATTGATGCTTTTTATGTCGCTAATCGCTGAATTAGAGCAATCTAAATCACGAAAAATAGCTGACTTGAGTGTCGGGGAAGTGTACTCACTCATTGAGCTTTTTATCTCTGAATTGCCACGTCAACACAGGTTTAAATGATTTTATGATGACTAACCATCGAGCTTATAGCAAGGACGCTTCCTACTTCACATCACACACCTTATTACTCGCCGAGCGCGATATTAAAGATGTGATGTTTCACTGCTCGTGCGGCTGGCAAGGTAGCGAAATGGAACTCGATGTCATGACCAAAATTAACATGGTCTGTTGTCCTATCTGTCACAACGATGATGTGCGTGTGCTTAATGAGGTTGAGTAGTGAAATTGATTAGTGAGGTTGAGTAGCCAGTGAAAAAACTCGTACTACTGATGCTGTTAATAACCAGTACATTCCTAAGCGCTAACGCACATGCTGCTTACTGCGTACGCGAAATGAACAACGGCAACTTACGCATTGATAGTACTTCAGTAGAAAACTGCCCCAGTGAGCTAATACTACTGAGCAAGTCTGATTATGACGCGATAAATATTGACTCCATTATCGCCACACTAATCGACTTATTTGAATTTTCGGCTGAGGACTTTGCGTTCTTTAACGCCATTTGCTTAGTCGGATTTATTACGGGTCACTCTATAGGTCGCGTGGCACGTATTTTTGGTAAGACCTAAACACTTAAATTGAAACAACCCTGAAGGGGAAAATATTATGAAAGAACGTTTACAAGGTTGGAAAATGAAAGTTGGTGCTGGCTTAACAGCAGCGGGTGTATCAATGAGCTCTTTTGCTGCTGACCACTCTGCAACAATCACAGCAGCTGGTGCAGACGGTGAAACCAATACCACGGCGGCTGTTGTTGCCATCTTAGGTATCGTGGCCGTGATTACGGGTGTGACTTACGTTATCAAGTTCTTATCTCGTTAAGATGCTCACGTCCTTGATGTTCGCGACCATATTTACTTACTGCTTTGTTGAGGGGTTCTCCAGTGGCATACGCGCAAGCTAACTGTGGTCGCAGCATCACATCAAAAGCGGCTTTACTAGTCGCTTTTTTTGCTTCATTTTTTACAATCGCACAAGAAGAAGCAGATCCATTTAAAGATGGAACGATAGATCTTAAATCACCTGATAAAAAGATTTTTTATGAGTTTAACTGTGTGTCAAGTTCGGGAGGTGAATATCGTAGTGGGCCTCATTCTTCTGATTCTCCTGAGCCGTCCGCTCAAATACCTTCATGTGTAGCTATTGGTCAACAAATTGCTGATGAAATCCCCAAAGATGATATTTGTAATAGCAATACAGTGTCTTATGTTATTGAAGGGGCGGCATTACGCTTCACTGTTGAAGTTAAAAAATGGAAATTTAACAAGTGTACGACTGTTGAATACACTCAATCATATTTTGTCCAACAACTAGGCTCTAAAGAAGCTGAAAGTTGTCCTCCACTTGGTTTTCCGCTTTACATTGCAAGCTATGATACCGGTGAAGATTCTTTTATGTGTTATGACCCAGCTCAATATGAGCAATACCTATTAGAACAATCTGAAAATAAAAGTGTTGATGATTTTTGTCGTCGACTAGTTTTAGATTCGGGTAACAATACGGGGGATTCATTATGTTATACCGCACCCAGCGGTGTGTCTTGTGATGTAGTACGCCAATCAGGTAGTGACTATTCCTATTATATAGGGGCAGGTCAAAACATCGAGGGTTGCGCGGTATCGGACGACCCGCCTTATGATGGTGTAGGTACAGGGGATGGTAGTGACGGTTGTTTCTCTAGCGGTGGCATTAACTATTGTGAGGCCAACAAGAGTCAGCACTGTACTAACGTTCAAGGCTCAGAAATTTGTGATGATGGTTGCTTAGAAACTCAGGCGGGTTTTTATTGTGACGCAGCAAGACATCCCGATGTTGGTGAGGGGGATTCTGATTATTTTGATGATAATGGCACATGCTCTGTTGTTGCTGGCTCTGCTTACAAAGGTATTTGTGAAGAACTCGGTGGTACGTGGGATAAGTCTGGAGATTATACTCAAACATCATGCCCACCTACTAGCATTGCCGGTACATGCTCTGTGGCTATTTCAGGTGGTTGCGCGTCTTGCCTTGATTCCGGTGGGGAATGGACACCCGATCCCAATGCTGACCTAACGAATACTGAAAAAGGTTTACAAGACATTGCAGCATTGACTCAAGATACTAATGACAACCTGAGAACTCTAGAGCTAACCAACCGCAAAGGTAACGAAGCATTAATCTCTACCATCAAAAGTGGTAATGACAAACTTATTGATGCAGTAAAAAGTGTGAGAACGGTTGTTGCAGGTGGCGGTGGCTCAGGTGCTGTGGTGGCCAAGCTGGATGAAATTGAAGAAAAGAAAAAATACACCACCACGACACAAGATAAAGACAAATCTAAGTTCAATTCTATGTTTGATGAGGCAGCCATTGCCAAACTCAAGACGGAAGTTGAAGCATTACAAACTGAGCTCAGTACACAAATTAATACCATCAAAGGCGAAGCATCAACACTTATGAGCATTACCGTGCCTTCGGCTTCTGGCTATACCGCCCGTAATTTAAGTCTCACCCAAGGCACTTTTGATATTTCCTTAAGTCGTTTCAGCTCATTCTTTGCCTTATTGGCTGCGCCTATTCTATTAGGTTGCTCAATCCTTGCGGCTTTCATTATCTTAGGAGGAAAAGACTAATGTTTCGTTTAACACTGTCCCGCTCAGCGCTTTTACTTACGCTCCTGTTAACGCCTTGTTTGGTTTTCGCTCAAGAGTACAAAGACGTTGCGGGTACTTCGCAAATGCTCGCCGATGAAATAGGCGATTACTGGACGTACGTTTTTGATGATATTCCAACGATGATAGAGCGTTTTTGGGCTTGGCTTATAGTGTTTGCTGTTAAGGTCAAGATTTACAATCAAATTGAGTTCATGAAATTTTCTTGGGGCATCGCCAAAGTCATTATTGCTGACTTAAACATCATGAGCCAAATCACCGCCAATATGTCACTACTGCCACAAGATGTACGACAAGCCTTTGTCGATATGCGTTTATTCGATGGCATTAACTTAATTCTTAATGCCTATGTTACTAAATTTGTCATGAGGTTATTTAGCTAATGGCTGCACATATTTTTCATGGCCCTCCTGGTTCGTTCAAATCTGCCAGTGTGGTTTGGTTTCGTGTCCTTGAAGCACTTCGCCAAGGTCGCTTAGTCGTCACCAACATTGAAGGCATGTGTACCAAAGAAACCATTGAAATAGAACTCAACGAAACCTTCCCACAAGGGGCGGACATTTGGCGTTTATCGTCTCAAAGTAGTAAAGGCCAATACCTATGGCGTCGTTGGTTTTGGTGGATGCCCGTTAAAGCCTTTATCGTCATGGACGAAGTCCAAGACATCTTCCCAGCCGATACGACCGTATTCAAACCGATTGAATTTGATGTACCTAAAGACCAACTCGGTATTGAAGTCATTAAAGAGAAATTGCCCGAAAAATTCTATGACTACTACATCAAAGAACTAACCACGTTCTCACCTGAAGTCGACGATGATTTAATTGATGATTCAGGGGAAGTGGTACTCGATACCAATGGCAACATGATTTATCCACGCACCATGCGTGAAGCCAACATGCGTCACCGCAAATACAATTGGGACATTGTGTACTGCACACCTGAAATTACCGAAATACATAAACTCGTTCGCTCTGTCTGCGAATTTGCTTACGGCCATAAATACTATGAAATGCTCGAATTCATTCCTTACTACAAACGCAGGGTACGTATCCATGAACACAGCCCCAAATCAACCGGACACCCCAAAAAGAAAGACGACCCCACCAAATGGCGGAAAATCCCACTCGACGTTCACAAGCTTTATCGAAGTACCTCAACTGGAAACGTCAGTAGCAATGGAGGAGGCGTTGCCGCGCTCAAAGATCCTACTTTTATTTTTACAATCGCCATACTGGTTCTTTGTATCAGTTATGCGACATGGTGGGGCTTTTTTCAAACTGACGACAAGGTGGTTGTTCAAGAGTCTCAAAAAAGCCATCAAGAAAACCCTCAAGTTTCTGGCAAGGCCACTGCTGAAACTCCTCGTTTTTTTGGTGATACTGACCCTGATACGAATAATAATGAAAACGCTGTTTCTTTAGGGCTACCGTATAATGCCACCAAGATATATTTCACGGGTTATCTTGATGTGGTGCTTAACAAAGACAAAAAGTACAAAGAGTACTTCTTCACCTTAACCGAACAGCAAAACGAAATAGCCATTAACAGCACTGACCTTCAGTTCTTCGGTATCAAAGTGCATTACATCAATGAATGCGCCGTTGAATTATCGCGAGGTAAGAAAAAACGCATTGTTTATTGCACCCCAAGAACCATTAACAACAGACCCACGAATAATTCCACACCACAAAGCCCGTCATTACTCTCAGCTAACTAATCAAAAAGTCGCTCTCAAGGACGAGGGCGAAGCCTGAGCAACGAGGACGTGTGAGCGCGTCACTAACCTTGATATTTTCACATCATGAGCGATAGTTAATATTGCAGTGTCAGTAAACAAGGAATGTTTATCATGAATAAAGAGCAATTCAATCGCTTTAATCGACTGTCAGAGAAAGTCCTCACCGAAACAGCCACGCCATATGAAGTCAAAGAGTTTAACTATCTGCTTAAACTCTGGAATGAATCTACAGAATTTAATTTCATCAATCGGGTGCATATGTACAAGATTGTTAGTGAAGCACCAGAAGAAAAACGGTAACGCCAAATTTGACTGAGGTTGTGAACTTGTTCACGTTCTATGAAAATTTGGGGTTGGATGTCAAAAATATTACAGGGTATTACACGCTGTAGAAGGTCTGTAATTGTTTTGTTATGTTTCTAGGCTTTTAAAAGCATTTCATAGTTAGGCATTGCTTATCTAGTTTTAAAAGGAATTATCATGTCTGTTCAAATTATATCGTTTATATCATCATTAATAGTTGCTGGAATTACTGTTCCTCTTCTCATCTCAAGGTTGCAAATGATGTCTTTGAAATATCATACGTTAAATTTGGAACATTATGAAAAGCTTCGGTTGTTGTGTGGTAAAAATGCCTTAGATAATTTAAGTACATTATTAGTTGCCTTAAGTCCTGTAACTCGACGTGAAATAAGACCAGAACACATTGAATGGTTTTTATATACACCCGGAGCTTATTCATACATTAAAAAATTTGCTCAATGCAAACGATACCTTTCAATTGATATGCAAAATAATAAGTTTCAATGGAATGAAAAGTTTTCTAGTAGGGCTAGTAGGTTTAAAGAGCATGTTATTTTGTTTTCGGTATACGTTGTTGTAGGCACTATCGGGGCTCTCCCTTTAATAAATTATGAAATAATTATTGAAGATTTTGGTTTGATGTCATTGGCTCTATTTCTTGTGCTTAGTTTGTTTTGTATCCCTACTTCTTTGTTGATGCTTTGGTTATTAACTCGAATTGATGAAGCAAAAAACTTAACTAATTCTGAAGTATTTATTAATACCATAAAAGAACCCCCGTTCTAGTAATACGGGGGTAAAGTATCTCAGTTGCATTGTCGAGTTCGTAAGCTCTAAAGATTTGTAAATGCTTAATTTTGGACTATTATTTGTTAAAGTTTGTTGGAAATGGTTTGAAAGGCCTTAATTTCATTTAAAGGGATTTAAGTATGAAAAAGTTAATGTTAGCTTTTGTAGGTTTAATTATCTCAGGGTGTGTATCTTTCACTCCATTAGAAATATCTAATTATGTTGACACCGAAAATGCCAAAGGATGCACTAATAACCCAGTATGTAATGCGCGTAATTATGCCTCAAAAGTTAGTCAGAGTTATAAATCGCGGGTAATGAAGACATATAAAGATAATAATGATTATGATTCTTGGATTTTAAACCTAGTTACGCTCGGGATAGGTGCTGAAGTATCAAATCTGCATTCAGATGTATTAAAAACTACGGCAATTGGTCTTGGGTATCAATCATCTCGTAAGACGTATCAAAGTATTCCTTTTCAATTGCAGATTTATACAAGTGCAATTACTTCTGCTCAGTGTGTTTACGATAGTTCAGAACGTTTAGCCGAAGGTCATAAGCATTTAACCAGTATTGGTGATATTTATAATAAACTAATTAGTCATAGGAGTACTTTTGAAAGTAATAGAGCCAAAATGATTACTCTTATTACTGCAGAAGCCCCTGAATTAGGTAGTTATGATGCTTTTAAAGTTTATTTAGACCGAGCGATAGATTTATCACAGCGATCATATGACGCTTTAGATCGTGCGGACTCCACAATTATCCGTTCGATACAAAAGGTTGATATTACAATATTGAAAAGATTTAATGGTCAGCTACCTGATATTAATGAGATTACTAATCAATTGAGACAAAAAATATCTGAAAATATAGTATTGGAAGAAAAAGGGGGAGTTGCAAAGGTTTCAGATTCTGGAATAATTGTTGCTGCCGCTAACAAGGCAGGCAAAGCGTATGATTTTTTAATTCCAACGGTGAAAGAAGTCATTGATTTGATTAACAAGCTAACTGACTTTAGAGTCGAAAGGTATATTAAAGATTCTAATCTTGTAGAAGCTTGCGCTACATCTATCTAATGCTTATTTTCATTTAAACTTTTTATGTAATTTATGTGGAAACAACTGCGTATAAACCTGCCAAAGAACATTCAAGTTTCTATGCCCTGTGACTTGAGCTACTTCTTCAATGGAGTAGCCTTGTTCAAATAACCTGCTTGCTCCTTCACGTCTTAAGTCGTGATATCGTAAGTCTTCAATGCCTAATTCGTTTCTAACACGTTGAAATCCTGCAGTTACACTTTTAGGGTTATACGGAAAAATAAATTCACTGTTATTAGGTTGCCTAATGGCAATATTAAATGATTCACCTAATAGCGGAGCAATCATGTGATTACCTTCTTTTTTTCTTGGATCTTTCCTGTCACGAATAAGTACTGTTTTATTTTCTCGATTTAAGTCTTCCCATTTTATTTTGCATACTTCACCAATGCGCATACAGGTTAAAATGCTAAATTCTAATATATCGAGATAAGGTATTCTTATTTGGCCATTGGCCTTTTGGCTTTGTCTTTTTTCTAAGCCTATCTTCAATTTATCTAATTCAACTTGAGTAGGGCGCCTAGTTCTTCTTTCACTTTTACCTATTAACTTCATGTCAATTAAGGTTGGCAAAGCTTCATCAAAGATTTGGTAGTTAGCTTCGATATTAAATACAGGATAGGCTTTTTTCATCACTCCACGTAAATATGAAATGTCGTGATAGATAGTTACTGGTTTTGTTCCCGCTTCACGTCTCTCTTTGCAATGTTTAATTAAGTCACTACTTTTTAGTTTGTTACTCTGAATTTTGGCTATATCACAGTCGCGGAGCATTAATATTACGTAACGTTTAGTTCTGCCTGTGTTTTCCCATAAGCTTTCATCGTTAACGTATAAATCTATTAGGTCAGCAAGAGATACAGCTTTTTTAATTCCTAACTCTTCGCTTTCAATTTCTTGTACTCGCTTTTTACCGTAAATTCGGGCTAATTCTTTTTTACGGAATGTTTTGGATTCTCGGTGTATAATCGCGTTGTTTTTTTTAACAACGATTCCACAGCGGTAACTGAAGTCACCATTGGCTCTAGCGCGTTTTGTAATTGTGAATGATGCCATCGAAAATCCTACTCTTTAATGGTGTACATATGGTGTACCATAGATCGAAATTGAAGGTAATTCAAAGCAATTCATGGTAATTCATACAGTAGTTTTTGTAAGGTGAATAAGTGTTAAACCCAGTAAAACCAATAAACTCAACAAATTCAATTAGTCACAAGCTTTCCATAGCACCCATGCTGGATTGGACTGATCGCCATTGTCGTTATTTTTATCGCGTTATGTCGAAGCAGACTGTGCTGTATACCGAAATGGTCACCACAGGTGCCATTTTGTTTGGTAAAGGCAACTACTTAGAATATAACGAGCAAGAGCATCCAGTGGTATTGCAACTTGGCGGTAGTGATGTAAAAGCGATGACGGAATGCGCAAAAATAGCCGAGCAGCATGGCTATGATGAAATTAACATTAATGTTGGTTGTCCGTCAGACCGTGTGCAAAACGGTATGTTTGGCGCATGTTTAATGGCTGAACCACAGTTGGTTGCTGATTGTGTGGCAAGTATGCAAAATGCCACGAATGTACCTATTACGGTGAAGTCTCGTATTGGTATTGATGACTTAGACAGCTATGAGTTTTTACATAAGTTTTTAACAACCGTAAGTGCCGCTGGGTGTCAGCACTTTATTATTCATGCGCGCAAAGCTTGGTTAAGTGGATTAAGTCCTAAGCAAAATAGAGATATTCCACCGCTGGATTATCAAAGAGTTTATCAAGTTAAGCGTGACTTTCCTGCGTTAGAAATTTCAATTAATGGCGGCATTAAAAGTTACACTGAGGCCAATGAGCATTTGCAGCATATTGACGGTGTAATGATAGGCCGAGAAGTTTATCAAAACCCTTACATGTTGGCAGAAGCTGATAACGCCATTTGGCAGGCCAATACGGCGGTAAAATCACGACAAGTTATTGTTAATGAAATGGCTGAGTATATTGACCGTAACGTGGCTAATGGTGGTCGTGCATGGCACGTTATTAGGCATATGTTGGGATTATGCAATGGTTTGGCTGGCGCTAAACAATTTCGCCGTTTTTTAAGTGAAAATTGTAGCGGTAAGGAAGTCACTGGTGATATTTTGCACCAAGCTTTTGCTAATGTAGTAAGGCTAAACCCTGAGTTAAATGTTAGCGAATAACCTCTAGAATTTATCTTATGGAATGCGTTGTTGTAACGACTCTCCTTTTTTAGAAAATCCCGATATCGGTATATGGCTTCTCGATTTCGGGACATTTTATACGACAAATGCCGTGAAATTTCTGAAATTGATATAAATTAGCTATTAATTAGTTAATTTAACCACATTGACCATTAAATAAGGAATATTTAACAAATTCAGCAAAATTGTAAAAATTAAATTCACATTAAAAACAATTGGTTAGTATTTTTTTCGATCCTTGGCACAACCTTTGTAAGTGTTTATGCAACTTAATTAGTAACAATTTAAAAATGTTACGATAAAACTGCTTAAAAGGATTGATGCAATGCCAAGTTTAACTGTGTTATTTACTTTATTTATGTTGCCGGGTGTATGTATGTTAGCAACGTCTTTTGTTGTTGCTCGTTTAGAGCAAGGTAAAAATTCATTATTGTCGTAAGGTGAGTGTAAATAAAAACCTTACGGCATTTTTATTTAATGCTTATTTTTGCTGCTACACATTTGTTTTTTATATAAAGCGATTTTCTTAAATTTCCCTGTTGTTTTGCTAATTATTATCATACTTAGCACTGTTCAAAATTAAATCATTTATGCCACGTTTTCCTGTGCTGTACATTCTGACTGAAGTCAGTTAATTTTGCATTATGTTAATCAGCATAGTGTTATTAAAATGACCCATTTCCAACAGTTAATTTCTTGTATTGATTTACATGCAATTTTAGATAGAGCCGATTTAGTATTATTAGATGCGAGTATGCCTCCGGTAGGGAATATGAAAGCCGCTGAATATAGTTGGCCAAAGCATACTATTCCTAATACCCGTCGATTCGACTTAAACAAAGACTTTTCTGATCTTGAAAGTAACATACCTCATACCATGCCATCAGCTGCACATTTTGAACGTGCCGCACAAGCATTAGGTATTAATCAACAAAGCCAAATTGTTATTTATGACGACCTGGGTTTATTTTCAGCCGCTAGAGCTTGGTATATGTTCAAAGCCATGGGACATAAAAATGTTGCAGTGTTAGATGGCGGATTACCTTATTGGGTTAAGTTGAATAAGCCATTAGTAAGCGCTGAAAGTAAAGATAAGTTAGTAATAGAAGGTGACTTTATAGCGACAGCTAAGGAAAACTATTTTTGTGATTGGCAAACTGTAGAGAAGCAAACGCAACAACAAACTGAGCTAATTCTTGATGCAAGAGCCAATGCGCGTTTTAAAGGCGAGGTTGCTGAACCTCGTGCTGGTGTGCGCAGTGGTCATATTCCACATTCTAAAAACTTGCCTTTTAATGATTTATTAGAGCAAGGTGTATTTAAAAGCCGTGATGAAGTGGCTACCATATTTAAAAGCTTAAATGCTGACAATAAAGCTATGATTATGAGCTGTGGTTCGGGCGTTACGGCTTGTGTATTAGCGCTAGCCGCCAATATATGTGATTTGAATAATGTACGTGTTTACGATGGCTCTTGGAGTGAATGGGGCTCACTCGAGCATACCCAAGTTGAAAAAGGCTAACTGTAACTAAAGCCTAATACCAATTTAGGTTACATTTCTTAAATTGATGGCGGTAGCCCGCCATTTTCATTTATATCTTATTTGCTACTTCGCTTTCCCTTTCTAAATTCACCTTCCTATTTTGGTTGGTCAATTTCACTAACCTTGATGATAATATTGACCATATTTTCGTGTGACATATTATGTCGCGATTGGGTGGTTTTTATGTTGAGAAATTAAAATGCCTAAATAACAATATGTTAAAGGTTTTTAAGCAGTTGGCACAGCACTTGTAATAGTAATATCAGAAATCAACAAGAAGAGCTAATCGTTAGTTTTTCATGTGACAGACATAAGGATATTAATAATGAAACTATTACAAAGTAAACACGCTTTAAGCACCGTTTTATTATCTTGTACGTTGCTATTTACAGTAGGTGCTTCGGCACAAGAGGCTTCACTGGAAAGAAGCTTAGCAGCAACAGTACAGGCACAAGGACAAAAGGTTGCACGTGATTTATCTGCAGAAGTCTCAAATTCAATTAAAGCTGAGCTGCAACGATTTTCAATGCGCTACACCTTAGTAAGCAGTCAAGACGTGGCAACAGTTACAAAGCAAAGTAAATTACGTCAACAAAAACAACAAACTTCAGAAGAGTAATAGGAGAAAAACCATGGGCATGTTTTCACGATTCACAGATATTGTTAATGCGAACATTAATTCGATGCTAGATAAAGCAGAAAACCCTGAAAAAATGATCAAGTTGATTATTCAGGAAATGGAAGAAACTCTAGTTGAAGTACGTTCAACAGCCGCGAAGCACATTGCGGAAAAGAAAACGGTAATGCGCAATATTCGTGATATGGAAAGTCGTGTTGCTAATTGGCAGCAAAAAGCGGAGCTAGCGATAACTAAAGGTCGCGAAGATTTAGCTAAGTCAGCGTTAGTAGAAAAACAAAGCTGTGCACAAAAATTAGCTGAATTTAATGAAGAGCTAAGCCAGTTTGATGAATTTTTAACAGCGGTTCAACAAGACGGGCAACGCTTGCAAGATAAATTAAGCGAAGCAAAACGTAAGCAAGAAGCCTATGCCATGCGTCAACAGTCAGCACAAGTTCGCTTGAAAGTTCGTGAAAAAGCAGCGGTTTACAATATCGATGAAGCTATTAGCAAGTTTGAGCGCTACCAGCAAAAAATCGACCGTGTTGAAGCAGAAGTTGAAGCTTACGATATGACTACCGCAAAAGATTTAGATAGCCAGTTTCGTGAATTAGAAACTAATGAAAACATCGAGCAAGAGCTTGAGCAACTTAAGAAAAAAGTTGTTAACGGTTAAGAAATTGGCAAGGTATTAACGTGGCATTTTCATCGTGGTTAATTGCTGGTGTGATGTTTATTACACCAGTGGTTAGTTTCTTTATCGGTGCTGGGCTACTAGTTATTTTTAAGTTGATGTTCAAAGATACCAAAATTGGACATGAGGAGTAAAAAATGAGTTTTAATCGCGAATATTCAGTAAATAAAACCTTAACGAAAGATACGGTTCATAAGAAGTTGTCAGGCGTTTGTGGTGGTATTGCCAAGCACTATAACGTACCTCGTATTGCGGTTAGAGCTGGTGCCATTGTTGCCTTGCTAATGTTCCCTGTAGCTACAGGTGTTGCTTACTTAGTTGCAACATTATTAATGCCGTCGAAAACAAGTAGATATTAACTTTCTGTTGCAGGAGTAGTATTTAATTTTAGTGCTAGCAGGCGCTTTATAACGAGGGAGAGCCAATGTCATTCTTTAAATCATTATTTTTAGCAATTTTTGCCACCATGTTTTTAACTTATGTTTTGGGCACGAGTTTGATTGAGCTACTTGATGTAGATATATACATTGGCGAACAATTGATTGAACCATTAAAGGCAATTAGTATCTCAGCATTAGTTGTAGTGTTATTGGTATTGGTTGCATTGGCTATTGCCATGAGTGTATTTGGCTCGCTAATATTTGTCGCTATATTGCTGTTAGGTGGCGGTGCTATGTTGTTGATTGGTGTATTTTGGCCAATTATTTTAATCGCAATGGTAATTTGGTTAGTGACACGAGATAAAAGAGCAGCTCAATATTAACATTGCTTAATATGATGAATAAGAAAAATACAGGACGTAAAATGAAAAGAAAATTGGTGGCGTTAGTAATTGCTAGCAGCGTAAGTATGGTAAGTGTTGCCGATATTAACGAAGTGCAACAGGCATTAGAGGCTGAGGATAAAGTTGCTGCGCAATACGCGTTTGATGAATTGTCAGCAGCTGAAAAAAACAGTATTGATGGAAAAGTATTAACCGGGCGACTAATGCTGGTTAAAGAAGATACCGAAGATGCATTTGATTACTTTGAAGAATTGCAGGATCAACATAGCAGCAATGTTGATGTAAATTATTATTTGGGTGTTAGTGCAGTAATAATGGCACAAAAAGCGAGTATTTTTTCCAAACTGGGTTACGCAAAAGACTTTATTAAAGCCATGGAAAAAACGATAGAACTGAAACCAGACCACCAAGATGCGCTTAATACCTTGATCGGATTCCATTTAAATGCGCCTAGTATTGCTGGTGGTGATACAGAGCAAGCGCTTACTTTTGCCAAGCAGCTTCAACAGTACGATGCTGAACAAGGCTATAGCCAAATAGCCAATGTTTATTGGCAAACAGAAAAGCCAGAACTTGCCAAGCAAACCATGGCCGAAGCTTTTGAAAAATACCCAAAAAGTGGCACTTTATATTTTACTCGTGCCATGGCGAGTATAGCCGATGAAGCTTGGCAAGATGCCAGAGCTGATTTAATTTTTGCGGTTAAATACGCAAAAGATGATGAGAAAAAAAGCCGAGCTTTGTATCAGCAAGGTAAAGTTTCGGTGAAGTCAGGTGATGAAACGGCATTGGGCATAGATGCTTTAACGCAAGCTTTACCGATTGCAGACAAACAATATAAGCCTTGGGTGAATTATCGTTTAGCGCAGTTGCATATTAATGAAAAGCAGCTAGCTAAAGCGGGAGACTTTATTGCAGCAATTGATGTAAGTGAAGATGAAGAGCTCGAAGATAAAGTGAAAAAACTGAAGAAAAAGTTGAAGAAACTTATTGGTTAAAAAACTGTGATGTAATGAATAAGCTGAACTTAATTCAGCTTATTTATATCTTTAACATTAAGCAAAGTTAAAGCCTTGCTACTTAAAATGTTATTTAAAAAAGCTATTGAGAATGGTTTTACATTCGTCGGTATTCACTAAACGTTTGAATTGCTCTGCTTCGTTTTCCATCACTTGTGGCAGTAACGCTTGAGTATGTGCTTTCATTAATTTTCGGCTAGTAAGTAATGAGTCTAATGGTAGTTTAGCAATGGCTTCTGCGGTATTAAGCGCAGTAGCTAAAAGTGCTTCGGCAGGGCAAATATCGTTAATTAAGCCGTATTCGAGTGCTTGTTCAGCGGTAAATAGTTTACCTAAAACCAGTAGTTCAAAAGCGCGATTATGGCCTAAACGCAACGGTAGTAATAAGCTTGAGCCAGCTTCTGGGCTTAAACCCAATTGCGTGAATGGTAGTTTAAATTTTGAATTATTTGCGGCATAAACCATGTCGCAATGTAATAATAGTGTGGTACCAATGCCAACGGCTGGGCCTGCAACAGCAGCAACGAGAGGTTTTTCTAAAGCAGCGAGCGCTTTAACAAGATCAAATGCTGCTAAGTCGCCACTTTCACTACATTTAATAAAGTCGTGTAGGTCGTTACCAGCGCAAAAGCATTTTTCATCACCTTGAATTAACACACAGCGAATATCGTCATTGCTGTTTGCTAATGTGAACAAGCGACAAAGCTCTATATACATATCATTGTTTAAGGCGTTTTTCTTGTCGAAACGGTTGATGGTAATTATGAGAACACCATTGTGTTCATTTGAAAGAATTAAGTTATCCATTTTGCTCGAGCTTAGTTACAATAGTGAAGCTGAATCATAATATGGATAAAAAAGGATGTATAGCGGCTTATGATTAATATACGTAAACCTATTTTTTTACTTGCGTTTTTAACAATTAACCTACTTTTTAATGTGAGTTTTGCCAACCAAGGATTGCAGGTCGCGGCGCAAGATGGCTATGTTAGGGAAACCATTCCTGGTACGAGTATTTCTTCGGCTTATATGACGCTGAATAACTCAACCAACAAAAACCGACGTTTGATTTCCGCCTCTAGTTCGGTAAGTAAGCGTATCGAAATTCATGAGCATATAATGAAAGATGGCATGATGCGCATGCGTCAACGAGATTCTGTGGAAATATTAGCTAACGATAGCACGGTATTTCAGCCATCAGGCTATCATTTGATGATATTTGATTTAAAACAACCACTAAAGGCCGGTGAAACTATTATCATCACGTTGCATTTTGATGATGAGTCGAGTCTTGATGTGAATTATCAGGTAAAAGGTCTTAAACAAAAGCAGCACCATCACCATTAGGAGTTTATTATGAGTGTTAATATTTCAACAAAGGCAGTGATATCTGCATTCTCCGGTTTAGTTATTATTTTATATTTTCTTGGTGTGTATTGGAGTTTTGAACCTGCTCAACTTGATATTCGTGAAGAAGTAACAAAAGCGGCCACAGCAGAAAATGTTGCGCCCGTTGTTGGTTATACAACTACTACGGCGTTGATCAGAGTGACCGAAACTTTGCTGAACAAGCCTGGTGGTTACTTAGCAAATGATGCCATTCCTCCTTCGGTTTTTCTTGATAATATTCCTGCGTGGGAACTTGGCGCGTTAGAAATGATTCGTGATATGGCGTTAGTTATGCGTCAGGAGTTTAGTCGTTCACAGTCACAATCAGTAGAAAATGTTAACTTAAAAGTTGCACAACCTCAGTTTAATATTGACCATACCAGTTGGGCTATTCCTAGTGCGGAAGGTGAATACCAAAAAGCGATTAAAGAGCTTTATGCTTACCGTACAGCATTAACACAAGTGAATAATCAGTCGGCACAATTTTATGCTCGCTCAGACAATTTACGCGGTTGGATTCAAGAGGCTACTAAACGCTTAGGTAGTTATTCTCAGCGTTTAAGTGCTAGTGTTGGTCGTGAGCAAATTAATGTTGATCTTGCTGGTGATAGTGTTGCGCAGCAGTCAACGTCTACCGCGAGCAGTATGCAATTAAAAACCAGTTGGTGGGCAATTGATAATGAATTTTACGAAGCGCGGGGCGCTTGCTGGGCTTTATTGCATTTTTTAAAAGCTATTGAAATTGATTTTAATGACGTATTAGAAAAGAAAAATGCTAAAGTAAGTGTACAGCAAATTATAAGAGAGCTAGAAGCAAGTCAGGAAGCTGTTTGGAGCCCTATGGTTCTTAATGGTGATGGTTTTGGCATGCTTGCCAATCATTCTTTAGTAATGGCAAATTATATATCACGTGCCAACGCAGCACTGATTGATTTAAACGACTTATTGAGTCAAGGGTAATAAAATATGAAAAAAATTGCATTAGCAGCAGCTTTAGCTACTGTTTTATCAACAAATGTACAAGCCGATGCCTTAGGTATTTATTTAGGTGGGCAAGTATGGGATAACCAGGCTTCAGGTACTTTTGGTGACGGTAGCTCGTTAGTTGACTTTAACTTAGTTGATGAAAAACAAAATAGCTTTTTCATTGCTTTTGAGCATCCATTGCCTCTCATACCAAATGCACGCATTGCGTCTACGTCTTTAGAAACTAACGGTACGACAACCCTTGATAGTGACTTTGAGTTTGACGATGAAACTTTCCTTAAAGACGCAAATGTAAATGCTGATTTTAACGTAAGTTATGTTGATTATACTTTGTATTATGAGTTGTTTGATAATGACTTATTATCATTTGATTTTGGTATCACTGGTCGTGACTTTGATGGTGATGTAACTGTATCTACACAAGTTACTACTAACTTAGGTACCGTAACTCAGTCTGATACTATTGCAGTGACAGATATTGTTCCTATGTTATACGTTGCGACAAATGTTGGCTTACCTTTAACAGGCTTAAATTTATATGCTCAAGGTAATTTCTTATCATTTGACGATCATACGCTATACGACTATGAAGTTGGGGTAAGCTACGAGCTTATCGACAACTTAGCTGTAGATGTTAACTTGAACGCAGGCTACCGCTCAGTTAAGTTAGAGCTAGAAGATTTAAATGACTTATATACAAATATTGAGTTTGATGGTGTATTTGTTGGTACTACCATCCACTTTTAATTTTTAGCGAATATTCAATTAAAAAGCAGGGCTGAGAAATCGGCCCTGCTTTTTTTGTTCTGAACTACAATAAAAGCTTGCTACTTAATCCCCGTAGTTATTTTGAATGCTGACGTTAGCGTGTTTCCACTTACAAACTAGCTCTATGCTTGCCATTTATTGATGAACGACTTATATAAACTAATTCCACCATCCACACATTTATTTATCTTTATATTTACTTATTTCTTTAATGTATTGGGTTAACTCGCCTACTTTATTAAGTATTAAACCTGAGTTTTATTGTGTCGCTTAAGGCTGTCTTACAGGCTTGGAGGCATAAGCCTAAGTTACGAGTTTTACTAACTGTGTGCGGAGATTGGTAGAGCAGGACTTTTGTTATTGCCAATAAAAAGCCATCAACATTACGTTGATGGCTTTAAGCTGTTTGTTATTTGTTAACTAACTTCTTCTATAATATTACGCTTTTTTACGACGTGTAAATAACATAGGAGTAAGTAGTAACATTAACCAACCAAATGAACCGCTAGATTTCTTATTAACGATTGAAGCAGAAGCGACAGTTGTATCAGTATTACCGTTTCCGTCATTAACAGTTAATTGGAAAGAAATAGTTTCGTCTTTCGATACTTTTGGTGCCTCAAAGCTAAATGATGCCGCACTTGCGTCGAAACTAACAGGAGTTCCTGATAGTTGTTTCCAAGAGTACGTTAACTCATCAGCATTTGCATCAGAAGATGTTGAACCATCAACAGTCATCGATGAACCTTCAGTTGCACTTGAAAGGCCTGTAATTGCAGCAACCGGTGCCACTTCAACCACACCAAATGTATATGTTGATTCAACTGTATTACTGCCTAGAGTATTTGAAAGTTTAACTTCGTTATTGGTACTTGCGGCACGTGGAATTAAATCAAAACCAACAGAAAGCGCTTCAGTTGACTCTCCTACAGTTCGAGTAATATTCCAAGTAATGGTATTACCAGAGACTTCACCGTCATTGTTAACATTAGCAATCTCTTGTCCTTCAGTAACTTCAGCAACTAAAGTGTAAACCTTATCGCTGTTAGTAAAGTTAGGAGCAATATTAAATGCTACAGGGTGTGCTTTACCTGGCATCATGTCTTGTACGCCATTGCTTAAGTCATCAGATACACTTTCTACAACATCAGCTTGACCTAAAGTGATTGACCAAGGTAAAACAAAATTGCTATCAGCATCTTTTAGTTCAATTAAACCGGCAGTGTTTGCAGCGCCAGTCCAGTTTAACGTTAAGTCAAAGTCATTGTCGTTTTGAACTATTGATGTTGTAACAACTTCACTAATTGAACCTTCTACAAGCTCAGTAGTTGAAACTTTTACGTCAACAGCATCAGTTGCGCCTGGCGCTGAAGCGGTATATGCATCAACTACAACATAGTAAGTATCTGCAGGAAGGTCTCTGATTGCTACTAACTCGTTTGATGTTGGAGATCCACTTGAACCAACTCTTGCAAATGATGAGTTTAAAATACGTAAGTCAGCATCAGGTGCTTCATCTGAGCTAGTAGAAAATACTGCCAAAGGTACTACTTCATCAAATGTAACAGTGAAGAATGCTAAATCACCGTCTGTAACTGCCAAAGTGCGCTCTTCGATAACTTTTGCTTCGTATGTCGTTGCAGTGATGTCACCGGTAAAGTCTTTAGATTTTAACCCAGTATAAGTAATAGAACCATCTGCACGGTTTGCAACAATAGCTGCATTAGCTGGTAAGTTATTACCTGATACTTGCACCATTACTGGCAATCTAGCATTAGGAGTGCCGTCAGAAGTTAATGTAACATCACCGAAATTCCACGTGTTTACTTCTGCTTCACTTACATTAGCTGTAACAGTAATAGTCTGCGTTTCCCCCGCTTTAATATCAAAGCTTTCAGGTGAAACAGTTAACGACATTTTGTTAGGAGTATCAGCATCTACTGCAGGTGTGTTTGTTGTAACAGCCCAGCTTGCATCTTTAGTTGCAGTAAAGGTACGAGTCCATGAACAAGTATCGATACACTTAGTGTTGGCCATTGATGGAATGTTTAATGAAGAAGGAACACCAGCAACTGCAGGATTTGCTTTAATATAGTTAGCAAAAGTTTCATCCATTATTAAACCAGTATTAGTCGCTAAGTTTACACGAATACTACCAGAACCCATATCAAATACATCAGCGCTTGTTTCACCATCTTCTTTACGTACATCTTGCGAAGCAGTTAACATTAATGCAGAACGAATATTATCAGGTGTCCAAGTTGGATGTGCTGACTTTAATACGGCACCAGCACCAGCAGTGTGAGGAGCTGACATTGATGTGCCGCTTAAAAAGCTGTAATCCGATGGAGCTGTTCCTGTAACATCATGACCGAATTGTTGATCAGAGTATGCCGCATAGATTGACACACCTGGAGCGGTTACCGATGGTGTCATAATATCAGCAACGGTATTATTTGGACCACGTGAAGAGAATGATGCCATATTATCGGCTTGACCCTCACCTATTACAGTAGTTGGATCGATTGATATATCCATTGCTGGATTGGCGGTCAATTCTGCTAGTAACAACTGAGCTGAAGTTTGAGAAATACCTATTGCAGGAATGGTAGTGTTTTCTAAGCCTGCCATACCAAATAAATCTGAAAAATCTCGATTGTTGTATACAATTACAGCTGTTGCACCCGCATCTGTTGCATGCGTTACTTTGTCAACAAAACTACAGCCACCACGGCTAATTAACGCTATTGCATCTTTAAATGCATCAGCGGCAAAAGCTGAACATCCTTCAAAGTTAGCTGCATCTACATCCATAGATGAAATTGGCGAGCCAACTAAAGTATCTGAAAGTGCTGTCGCTGAACTATCACGGAAAGAGTAAGTCTTATCATTAAATGTTAAAAATGATGCGACTACACGGCTATGAGTTGATGCACCAACAATGGTATACCAAGGTGCATTTTTAGACGTTGTATTAGCATCTGGGCCATCGTTACCCGCTGAAACAGCAGAGAATATACCAGCTTGTTGTGCGGCTAAAAAGCCTAGCTCAGTTGAGCTAGTCCATGGGTTTCCACCACCACTAATTGAATAGTTTAGAACATCTACGCCATCTGTTATTGCATCATCTAATGCCGCAATAATTGCAGCACCCGGACAGCCTGAGTAAGTGTCACCACGGTCGCCTGGTCGACAAATCTGATAAGATACAATATTAGCATGTGGAGCAACGCCGGACATTTGCTCAAATGTAATACTTTCATTTACAATGCCATCGCTTTCTGCTTTTCCAGTATCTGGAGCATGAAGATGAACATTATTTAAAATATTACCACCTGCAGTGCTCGCTGTATGTGAGCCATGGCCGCCGTAATCTTCACCATTTTTAGCTGGTGGGTTATCTCCAAATACAGCAACGTCATCATAAAGGTCTGTTATTACTGAGTATGAGCGAACGCCAATTAATTTGTCATTACATAACTCAGCAAAATCTCCAGCACAATCCCCGACATATTTACCAGCACCCCACGGGTTAGTATGATCATAGCCGTCTCCACCTACGTCAGCAAACGACGCGTGGTCTGTATTTACACCACTGTCAATTACACCGATAATTACACCTTCACCCATATTGGTGGCAGTAGGGCCTTCACCTTGCCATACTTGTGGTGCGCCGATATGTGTTGGGCCGGTATCTGTTTCCATGTACTCCATTCGTTCACGTTCAACAAATGCCACATCACTTAAAGTTGATAATTTAGCCGCTTCAGCTTGTGTTAAACGCAATGCCATACCATTGAATGCATTCTTGTATTGAAGAAGGACTTTAGTTTGTTTACCTAACTTAGAAGCAGCATGAGTAAGAAACTCTTTTTGCTTGCTTTCTAAATAATTAGTGTACTGAACAGCAGCTTTAGATTTTGTATCTAGTCTTAACTCATTGCGAACTTGTTGAGAAGACATTTTGCTATTTGCTAATTTTGCAAATAGCTCTTTTTTAGCAATTTTAGGATTTGTTGCCGATAAACCAGCAATACTACCGTCATAAGTAGCCAGTGGCATATCTTTTAAACGCACAATATAGGTGTATTGTCCGGCTGCCAAATCTTCTTCAAAAAAGAATTTTTTTGTAACAGTATTGTTAATTGACGACTTTGCTTTACTTGGTGCAGTTAAAGCTAATGATTGGCGAACATCATTAGCGCTCGCCATTGAGCTTAATGATACTGACATTAAGGCTGTAGAAACAGCTAATGCGACTTTATTTCTCACTGGTTATCTCCTTTGCACTTTCAATAAGTGCCTTTATTATTCTGTAGCTGAAACGTTAATCTCTATTCCCTGAATTCAGCTATCAATTATTTTTATGACGAAAACTATTTTTTAAGTTTAAATCGAAAATTCGCAAAAATGCGACGCTTAAACATAGCATATGTAAAGAGAATGTAAACAAGATGTGTATTTTTGATTGTTGATTTATTGAAATTTATGTAAAAGTGGCAAATTGTCTTTACAAATAACAACTAGAAATGAAAGAAAACAGATATCCGTGTAAAAGTTGAGTGCTTAATTAATGCCGTTTATAGATAATGTTGTTTAGTTGTTATAGCTTACAAAGAGCTCTGTAAGCTATATTTGTATATGGTGTGCTTATTTGTATTAATGCGTTTTACTATCGATAAATTGCATTAGTTGAGGGCGCTCAAACTTGTAGGTGGTTATGCAGTAGTCACAAGTCATAGAAACGTTTCCTTGTTCCGCCAAAATGTTCTCTAATTCACTTGGTTCTATTTGAGCAATAGCGCTTAAACATTTTTCTTCTGAGCAGCTACATTTATAGCTTACAGCTTGAGGTTCAAAGATTCTAACTTCTTCTTGATGGTACAAACGGTACAACAAAGCTTCGCTGTCTAGAGAGAAAATCTCTTCACTTTTAATCGTGTTAGTGAGCTGGCATAAATGCTGAAAGTCATCGTGCTGCTTTTCTTTATCTTCACTATCAGGTAATAGTTGGATTAAACTGCCCGCAATTTGTGATTTATCTTCATTTGTAAACAGCCAAATTTTTGTCGGTATTTGTTCTGATACTTCAAAATAATGAGCTAAACATTCGGCTAAGGTATCTTCTTCTAGTGCAACAACTCCTTGGTATGGCTCTCCTGCACTTGGACGAATGGTAATCACCATATTGCCTTTACCAATAAGTTCTTTTAATGAGTTGGCATTTGTTTCTTGAATTACACGAGCAATACCACGCATTTCTTGTAAATGATTACCGTTAACAGCCATATAACCCACAGGACCGTCACCTTGTAGTTGCACGGCAATTTCACCTTCAAATTTTAAGGTGGCTGTAAGCAAGCATGTTGCTGCTACTAACTCCCCTAATAATTGCTGAACACCGGCTGGGTAGTTGTGAGGGGCTACAATTTCTTGGAACGTACTTTTTAAATTAACTAATTCACCACGAGCATGTAAGTTATCAAATAAATAACGATTTAATACGTCAGTTTGTTTTGTCACTGTTTAAATCCTTTCTTTCAAATGTCGAATTTGTCGACGTTGTTTTTTATCTGGCTTGGTATCGCTTGCAGGGCTAAGTAATATACCTTGCTTTCGCGCTAAACTATTTTTTTCACGCGTTTCTTTGCTTTCTTCGGTTTCTTGATAAAGCGTTTGAGCAAATGTTGCATCGCGTCTTTTGTCTGCTAGTGCTATTATGATGACTTGCTTTTCTTCAAAACCTTGCCTTACCGTAATGCGATCACCTATGGCGACGGCTTTGCCAGATTTACTACGCTGACCATTATAAAACACTTTGCCACCGTCTATCATTTGTTTTGCAATTGCACGAGTTTTATAAAAACGTGCAGCCCATAACCATTTATCTAATCGCGTTGCGTGATTATCTTTTGCGTTACTATCACTGGATTTTACCATTGTTTTGCATTTACTCAGCGTAGGTGTTATAAAAAATGGCGAAAGTTAGCATAACTGTGCGACTTCCGCTAATTAGATTTTATTTGTTTACATTTTATTAACTAATAATAGCTAAAATATAATATGACGTCTTGTTGCCGAGCGTCCGGTCAAGTATCATCAAAGTGAATTAAAATTTCCAGACAATAAAATTATTATAAAATGTCATTATCGAATAACTTATCAAATGCTTTTGATCAGCTAGCTAAACTTCCCCAACAAAAAATATCTCAAGCGGTTATTTTATTGTTGTTAGCCTATATAGCTTTTCTTTTTGCTCAGCTCACTTGGCTAGCATTGCCACAACCTGAGAACGCAACAGTATTACCGGCTAGTAAAGCACACTCTTCCCGGCAGTCAGCCCCTAGTCAAATTAATGTTAATGGTATTGCAGCGCTAAATTTATTTGGTAATTTCTCGGAGAAAGTCGTCGAAAAAGTTGAAGAAGTTGTTATTGAAAACGCGCCAGAAACGCGATTAAAGTTAACGTTAACTGGTGCCGTAGCAAGTAGTGATAAAGCCACCGCTGCGGCAATTATCGAAAGTGCGGGAAAACAAGAAACTTACAGCATAGGTGAAAATATTAAAGGTACGCGTGCCGTATTAGAAAATGTATTCAATGATCGCGTACTTATAAAAGTGTCTGGCCGCTTAGAAACCTTGATGATGGAAGGTGTTGATTTTAATAAAAATGTGCAAGCGATTAAACCGGCAGCTAAAGCCAAGCAGCAAACACTAAAAAAAACAAATACTAAAAACGTTGTTGATCAACGAAATAATAAAGCTTTGACAAAAAGCACTCAGTCACTGAGAAAAGATATAGATGAAGACCCAGGCAAAATTACAGATTATTTAAAAGTTTCGCCTAAACGTGACAATGGAAAAATAACGGGTTATCGATTAATGCCTGGGAAAGATCCAACTTTTTTTCAAAGTGCTGGTCTTAAAACAGGTGATGTAGCGGTACAAATGAATGGGTTTGATTTAACCGAGCCAAGAGAAGCCGCTCAGGCGATTAAATCATTACGAGAACAACGCGAAGTTTCATTGTTACTTGATCGTAACGGTGACATGACAGAAATACTTTTCAGTATAGATAATTAGAATAAAAGGAATAATACATGCGCAAATTATTAAGCGCACCTTGGTATAAGCGAAGTCTGACCGGGGTTGTTACAGCCGTTATGCTAAATGGTGTTTTACTTTCAGCTGATATTGAAGCGGCTGAATATTCGCCAAACTTTAAAGGCACAGAAATCGCAGAGTTTATCAATATTGTTGGTAAAAACTTGAAGAAAACCATGATTGTTGACCCAAATGTTCGTGGCAAAGTGAATGTGCGCAGTTATGACTTATTAACTGAAGAACAATATTACCAATTCTTTTTAAACGTACTTGAAGTTTATGGTTTTGCCGCAGTAGAAATGGATAACAATGTGGTTAAAATTATTCGTAACAAAGATGCAAAAACCTCTTCAATCCCGGTAGTTGGCAATGACAATCCAGGCGCTGGTGATGAAATGGTTACCCGCGTTGTAGAAGTTAAAAATGTTACTGTTCGCGAGTTAACACCATTACTACGTCAGCTTTCAGACCAAGCTGGTGGTGGTAATGTTGTGAATTACGATCCTGCCAACGTTATTATGTTAACGGGAACGGCAGCGGTGGTGAATCGGTTGGTTCAAATTATTGAACGTGTTGATAAAGCCGGTGACCAAGACGTGCAGATTATTAAGCTTAAATATGCTTCTGCCGCTGAAATGGTGAGAATCATTGAAGCGATGAATAAGTCTAGCCAAGGTAAAGCCGCTGGTACGCCAACCTTCTTAATTCCTAAAATTGTAGCTGATGAAAGAACCAATAGCGTTATTGTCAGTGGTGAAAAACAGGCACGTGAACGTGTTGCAAGGTTAGTTTCTCGACTAGATAGTGAACTTGAATCTAACGGTAACACACGTGTTTATCATCTTAAGTATGCTAAGTCAGAAGATATGGTAAAAGTGCTTGAAGGCGTAAGTGAGTCAATTGAGTCTGATAAATCAGGTACTAAACAAACTTCTCGAAGCAGCAAAAGCCGAAATGTTAGTATTGATGCACACGAAGATACAAATACCTTAGTTATTACTGCACAACCTGACATGTTACGCTCACTCGAAGCGGTTATTCGTCAGTTAGATATTCGTCGTGCACAAGTATTGATTGAAGCAATTATTGTTGAAGTATTCGAAGGCGATGGCGTTAATTTAGGCGTGCAGTGGTATCATGAATCGGGTGCGATGACCCAATTCACTAACGGCGTTGCGCCAATAAGTTCGGTGGCTGCAGCAGCAGAAGCGGCTAAAACCACTAAAGGTGAGTTTGTGCCAGAAGTTCGTGCAGCAGATACTGGGGAATTAATTACCGCGGCTTATAGAAAAAATGATGTGGAAGGTGATTATAGTTTAGCTGCTGAAGTTTTAGGCTCAGTTAGCGGTACCCTATTCGGTATAGTAAAAAATGATTGGGGCGCAATTGTGCAAGCGGTAAGCTCTGATACCAATTCTAATTTACTATCAACGCCGAGTATTACCACGCTAGATAATGAAGAGGCGTACTTTATCGTTGGTCAAGAAGTACCAATTATTACCGGTTCTACAACAGGAAGTAGCAATAGTAACCCGTTCCAAACTGTTGAACGTCAGGAAATTGGTATTAAATTAAAAGTAACGCCGCAAATTAACGAAGGTAGCGGCGTGCAGCTGACGATTGAACAAGAAGTATCATCTGTAAGTGGTGCAACCGGTGTTGATATTTCTATTAATAAACGGGAAATTAAAACCACGGTTATGGCCGATGACGGCGCGACCGTTATTCTTGGCGGATTAATTGACGACGATGTACAAGAGAGTGTTCAGAAAGTACCACTTCTTGGTGATATACCAATTCTTGGACATCTATTTAAGTCCACTAGTAATAGCAAACGCAAGCGTAACTTAATGGTATTTTTACGCCCAACTATTGTTCGTGATGGCCAGTTAATGAATGATTTAAGTAAAGAAAAATACAATTATATTCGTGCACAAGAAATGGCGAGCCGTGAAATTGGTTTAGAATTGATGGACGATGAAAAATTACCAATCTTGCCTGAATGGAATGATGCACTTTCTTTACCGCCGTCATTTGAAGAACATATGAAAAAAGTAGAACGTGATAAACAATCTACCGAGAAAGATAAATAGCCATGAGTGATATAGATTCTCAAGCGCAGGCGTTTATCAACGCAAGTGAAGTCGACAATCAACAGCAGTTACAAGAACAAAACACTGAAAATCTTGAATCTGAGGCGAGCCGTTTTCGTTTACCATTTGGTTTTGCTAAACGTCATAGTGTTCTAATCGAGAACGACGAGCGTGGTTTACGTTTAGCATGCATAAATGAGCTAAGCGCTGATATACTATTGGAAGTAAGGCGAGTTTTAAAATCACCATTTGAAATCGAAGTAAAAACAGCGGAAGAATTTGAACAGCTATTAACCATTGCCTATCAGCGAGACTCATCAGAAGCTCAACAAATGATGGAAGATATTGGTAATGAGGTTGACTTATATTCACTTGCTGATGAAATGACCGAAACGGAAGACTTACTTGAAAATGAAGATGATGCGCCAATCATTAAATTGATTAACGCTATGCTCAGCGAAGCTATTAAGGAAAATGCTTCTGATATTCATATTGAAACCTTTGAACAAGCACTGCAAATTCGTTTTCGGGTTGACGGTGTTTTGCGTGAAGTATTAAAGCCAAATCGTAAGCTTGCCTCTTTGTTGGTATCGCGTATCAAAGTAATGGCTAAACTCGATATTGCCGAAAAGCGTATTCCACAAGATGGTCGAATTTCCTTAAGAATTGCCGGACGCGCGGTAGATGTTCGTGTTTCTACTATGCCAACTGGACATGGTGAACGTGTGGTACTGCGCTTATTAGATAAAAACTCAACTCGGCTTGATTTACAAGACCTAGGTATGACCGATGGCAACCGAGCTCGCTTTTCTGAGCTTATTGATAAACCTCACGGTATTATTCTTGTTACCGGCCCAACCGGCTCAGGTAAAAGTACCACCTTATATGCGGGTTTGAGCCAAATTGACAGTAAAGAACGTAATGTTTTAACTGTTGAAGATCCTATTGAATATGCCATTGAAGGTATTGGGCAGACACAGGTTAACACGAAAGTGGATATGACCTTTGCTCGCGGCTTACGTGCCATATTACGTCAAGATCCTGATGTAGTGATGGTAGGTGAAATACGTGACTTGGAAACTGCGCAAATTGGCGTGCAAGCCAGTTTGACAGGGCATTTAGTGTTATCAACGCTGCATACCAATACGGCAGCTGGTGCTATAACGCGTATGGAAGATATGGGAGTTGAGCCTTTCTTATTATCTTCAAGTTTATTAGGGGTGCTTGCACAGCGCCTAGTCAGAACATTATGTCCTCATTGTCGTGAATGTTGCCCAACGTCAGCTGAAGAGCGTAAGTTGTTGCAACTTGCTGATGACGATCAAGCACCAATATTTAGAGCCGTTGGTTGTGAAGAATGTAATTTCAAAGGCTATCGTGGCCGAACTGGCATACATGAGTTAATCGTGGTTGATGACAAAGTTCGAGAGCTGATTCATAACGGTAAAGGTGAGCAGGTTATTGAGAAGTTTATTCGCAAAACTACACCAAGTATTCGTCGCGACGGTTTCGATAAAGTTATGCGTGGTGAAACAACCATTGAAGAAGTATTGCGTGTAACGCGAGAAGATTAACTATGGCGGCTTTTGATTATCAAGCGGTAGATAGCCGTGGCAAAAATAAAAAAGGTGTTATTGAAGGGGATACGCCAAGGCACGTGCGAAGTTTATTGCGCGAGCAAGGGTTAATGCCAACAGAAGTTACACCGAGTTTGCAAAAAAACAAGCAGCAAGGAAAAAAGTCTCGTTTTGGCGGGAGAAAAATTTCCGCATCAGAGCTGGCCCTTATTACTCGACAATTATCGACTTTAGTTGAATCGGGTTTACCAATTGAAGAGTCGTTAATGGCGGTTGCCGAACAATGCGATAAAAATTCGCTTAAAAGTATGGTGATGGCCGTTAGAACCAAAGTAACTGAAGGTTATGGTTTGGCTGAGAGCATGGCAGAGTTCCCGCAAATTTTTAACCGTTTATATAGAGCTATGGTGGCGGCGGGTGAAAAATCAGGTCATCTCGACAAAGTACTAGACAGGTTGGCTGATTACACGGAGCAGCGTCAACAACTAAGATCACAACTTATTCAGGCTTTAGTTTACCCAATTATAATGACCATAGTGGCAACAGGCGTAATAGCTATATTGTTAACTGCGGTAGTGCCAAAAATAGTCGGTCAGTTTGAGCATATGGGCGCAAATTTACCAGGTACCACAAAGTTATTGATTGCGAGTAGCGATTTCTTACGTGAATATGGTTTAATTATTGTGCTTGTCATTGCCGCGTTGATGCTAATTTGGGCGCAGCTATTGAAAAAGGCAAGCTTTAAGTTTGCCTATCATAAGCATTTTTTGGCATTACCCGGCATAGGTAAAGTTGCTAAAAGTATTAATACCGCAAGATTTGCTCGTACCTTGAGCATTTTAACTGCAAGCGCCGTTCCTCTATTAGAGAGTATGAAAATATCAGGTGAGGTATTAGACAACTTATACATTAAACAAAGTGTAAAAGAGTCAGCTGACAAGGTCAGAGAGGGGTCAAGCTTGCGGGTTTCTTTAGAGCAAACGAAACTTTTTCCACCTATGATGCTCCATATGATAGCCAGTGGCGAAAAAAGTGGGCAATTAGAGCATATGCTTGGTCGAGCAGCTGATAACCAAGACCGAGAGTTTGAAGCTATAGTCAATATTTCATTAAAGGCATTTGAACCGGCTTTAATGGTCGTTATGGCTGGCATTGTATTATTCATCGTTATGGCTATTTTACAGCCAATTCTTCAGTTAAACACATTAATAGGAAGTTAGAAATGAAAGCAGTAAACAACATGCGTGGTTTTACGCTATTAGAAGTGATGGTTGTTATCGTAATATTAGGTATTTTAGCCAGTATGGTGGTACCGAATTTAATGGGCAGCCAAGAGCGTGCTAATATGCAAAAGGCTGTTTCTGACATCAATGCATTAGAAACCTCACTTAGTATGTATAAAATGGACAATTATAAATATCCAAGTACTGAGCAAGGTTTGGAAGCGCTTGTTAGCGAAACTGATATTGAGCCAGCGCCTCGTCGTTTTCCAGAGGGTGGATATGTTAAACGTTTACCTAATGACCCTTGGGGAAATGAGTATCAGTTATTAAACCCAGGCGAACACGGCAATATGGACGTTTTCTCTATGGGCCCTGATGGTGAAGCAGGTACTGATGATGATATTGGTAACTGGAACTTAGCAGACTATCAGTAATTGTTAACTTTGATTTTTACCTGCTATGAAATCTAAAAACGGTAATTTGCCGCCGTACAATTCTTACTACCGTGGCTTCACGTTAATTGAAGTGATGCTAGTTATTGTTTTGATCGGCGTTATGATCTCTGTTGTACAGTTTAGTTTCTCAAGCAGTAAGCCTGAACAAGTACTACAACAAAATAGTGCCCGCTTTGCGGGCATTTTTGACGTTGCAGTAGAATATGGCATGCTAAACAATATCGAACTTGGCCTATATCTTGATGAAAATACATATCAATTTTTGGGCTATGACGGCGTTAGTTGGTCGCCAATTGCAGATAAACCATTATTTGATGTTTATACACTGCCAGAAGGTATCGAGATTTCTTTGCAGCTTGACGATTTACCCATTGAAGAAGCGCTACTTTTTGACTCTAATTTGTTAAATAGTGAAGAAGAGCAAGATAGTTTTAGTGAAGAAGATGAAGAGGAAAAGAAACTAATTCCGCAAGTGTATATTCTTTCTGGAGGGGATATAACACCGTTTAGTTTAACTTTTGCCTTGGCAGACTTTGCCTTTGAACAAGGCGAAGATGTTATTTTTAAAGTTACGGGTATTTACTCGACACCATTAACGATAGAGGGACCATTAGTTAATGAAAATCGAGGTTAAACGCGTTTTTAAGCATATACAACAGGGCTTCACTTTAATTGAAGTTATGTTGGCTATGGCGGTTTTTTCGGTAGCTGGTATCGCGATATTAGGAACAGCAGATACTAATGCACGAAATCTTGGCTATTTAGAAAGTAAAATTGTTGCAAGCTGGGTCGCGTCTAATCAGCTTGTTGAAGTTACCTTAGACGAAACTTGGCCTCCGAAAAATAACCGAAAAGGTAAAGTTGAACTTGCAGGGCAAGAATGGTTCTGGCAGCAAAAAGTGGTAAAGACCACAGATAAAGACTTACGCGCAATTGTCATGGAAGTACGTTTAGACGAGAAAGATGAGTCAGCACTAACCAGTTTGATGACTTATGTGTCCAAGAAGAGCAAATGAATACTGTAAATTTGCGTAGTTTAAAGCTACCACCGAATAAAAAGCCTTCTTTAAAATCAAAAATACAAGGTTTTACACTGTTAGAAGTGCTTATTGCTATCGCAATATTTTCGGTGATCAGTATGGCCAGTTTTAGCATTTTCCAAACCGTGTTAAATAGCGATACCGCCACTCAAGAACGCACAGACAGAATTAATGAATTACAACGTGGCTTTTTAATTATAGAACGGGATATGCTGCAAATTGCTCGACGTAGTGTGCGACTAAATGGTGAAGCGCCGCTAGAAGGTTTTTTGCACACCAACAACGAAAGCTTTTCAAGTAGTGAACAGGCGATTGCTTTTGTACGTCATGGTTGGACAAATCCTGGGTTGTTATTACCACGCAGTGATATGCAATCAGTTGCTTATCAGCTAAATGAAAATGTTCTAGAACGATTACATTTTAATTTTGTTGATGCTGTGCTGGGTGAGGAGCCTAAAATTAGGCCACTTATTTCAAAGGTAGAGAAGCTAGACTTTGAGTTTTACGATGGCAAAAAATGGCAAAAAACATTACAAGAAAATACCTTACCCATTGCGATAGCCATAGAGCTTGACACCTCTGATTACGGTATAATCAGACGTCAGTTTATTGTTGCCGGTGATAGTGTGGCTGAGGGTGACTAAGATGATTAAGCTTAATCTGCAAAAAGGCGTGGCATTAATTACCGTTATGCTAATTGTTGCGCTAATTGCCATCTTAGCCACACAAATGACTGCTCGCTTGCAATTGCAAATGCAGCGCACTAATAATGTTGGTTCAAATCAACAGGCTTATTGGTATGCAATGGGCGCGGAAGCGTTTGCAAAAAGCGTGTTAAAGCAATCGTTAGAAGAAAATGAAAATGTGACAAGTTTAGGGCAAATTTGGGCACAAGGGGAAAATACCTTTCCGGTAGACTTTGGTGAGATTACCGGTGAGATAACAGACTTACACAGTTGCTTTAATTTAAATGCTTTGCGCACTGAAGAAGAGGAAAATGGCCAAACAGCAACTAAGTCAGTGGCAAGAAAAGCGTTTGAAGAGCTGTTACTGGCCCTGAATATTGAAGGCGTTGGCGACTTTGAAGCTGAGTCTATGGCAGATGCACTAACAGATTGGCTTGATGCAAATGATAGTATTTCGAGCTCCGGTGGTGCAGAAGATAATGATTATGCCGCCAAGGAGTTTCCTTATTTAGCGGCAAATAACTATTTAGCAAGCTTAGCTGAGCTAAGAATAATTGAGCACTTTACGGTAGATGTCATAAATAAGTTAAAAGACTATACCTGTGTATTGCCAAATACCAATTCGAATCAGGTGAATATAAACACCATAGCGCAAGACAAACCTGAAATACTTGTCGGTATGTTGGGGATCAGTCAGAATGAAGCATCGCAAGTGCTTTCGAGCCGAGAAGATGAAGGCTTTGAAAATGTTGACGACTTCTTTGCACTTAAAGAGCTTGAAAAGGCTAAAATATCTGCGGAACAGAAAGCACAATTTGCTGTAAAAAGTGAGTATTTTAAATTGAAAACCACAGCAAGTTTCAATAACAGTTACTTCGCGATGAGCACGATTATGAAAGTTGAAAATAAAAATAGTATTAACGTGATCAGTCGTACTATAGGACGAGAGTAATTTGTGATGAGTGGCGTTATTAAATTGCAAATAAGAATAATATAAATGTGAAGAATCGCATCATAGGACGAAAATAATGGGTGAAACCTTATTTATCCGTTTAGGTAGCCAGATAGAAAATAAAGTACATTGGCTAATTAAAACCAACGGACATGAAGAAATTATAGCCAGCGGTGAATTGCCAAGTGCTAAACAATTAACGCAATTAACAGAAAAATCTGCGGCACGTGACGTCATTGTTTTTGTACCTGCTTGTGATGTCGCCGTTAAAAGCCTAACTGTGCCTGGAAGCTCGCAACGAGCCATTCGTTTGGCTGCGCCGTATATGCTTGAAGATGAACTTGCGCAAGATGTTGAGCAATTGTTTTTCGCCTTTAGCGAACAAAAGCAAAACGCCCACGGACATAATTGTTTCCTTGCGGCAGTAGCTAGAGAACAATTACAACAATGGCAGCAATGGTTGGCTGAAGCAGAAATATTCTGCAAAGTTATGATCCCAGATGCGCTAGCTTTACCGGTAAGCGAAGACAATATCACCGCTGTTATGTTAGACGAGCAAGTCTTATTGCGTATAGATAACTGGCAAACAATGTCTTTTGAGGAAAATGCGTGGCCTATTATTGCTGCTCAGTTAAGCAAAGATGAGACAACAGCGACTGTAATTCAAACCTATTCGTCTTTACCTAACATGCCTAATGCATTGTCGGTAGAGCTACTACCAGAAGAATTGCCGTTGGCTATTTTGGCGAACAATGCCGCAATGAAATTCAATTTACTACAAGGTGAATTTCAAGTTAAAGAAAAGCGCAGCGCGGCATCAACAAATTGGCTTTGGGTTGCAGGTATTGCCGGGTTAGCTTTAGTATTGAATTTTGCTTTAAAAGGTTCAGAGCTGTATCAGTTATCAACTCAACAAGCAGCAATCGAAGAGCAAATTGTCGCAAGTTATAAGCAAGCATTTCCAGCCACTAAGCGCGTGAAAGTCTCTACTATTCGCTCGCAATTAAAGCGTAAGTTAGCTGAAGTCGGCAATACTGGAGAGTCGCTTGGCTTTTTATCATTACTTGTTAACTTAGAGCCAGCGCTAGCGAGTGTACCTGAAATTAAGCCGCAAACATTAAAGTTTGACGGCAAGCGCAAAGAAGTACGCATGCAAGTTACCGCGAAAGATTATCAATATTTTGAAAAACTCAAAGTGGCGTTAGAAAAAGTTGGCTTATCGGTTAATTTAGGGGCGCAAAATAATCAAGGCGATGAAATTTCAGGGTCTTTTAGTATTACAGATAAATCATCGGGGGCGCGCTCATGAAAACTTGGTGGCAACAATTAAATCTTCGTGAGCAACGGCTGGTTATCGTGATGTCAGCGTTGATATCCGTTTTTATTCTTTATAGTGTTATTTGGCAGCCAATGAATGAAAGCATTGCCAAGAGCAAAGCGAAAATTGACCGTCAGCAAGCATTATTAACTTGGGTACAAGAAAATACTCAACGTTACCAGCAAGCAAAGCGTAATGGTGGTGGTAGCAGTGGCGAAAGTTTGTCAAGCATAGTTAATCGAACCTCTCGCATCGAAAAAATTACCATTACACGTATGCAGCCACAAGGCGATGATTTGCAAGTTTGGATTGATGAAATTTCATTTAATCAGTTGTTGTCATGGTTAGAGCGGTTATCGGTTCGTGATGGCTTGCAAGTTAAGAGTATTGATTTAAGTAAAGCTGAACAGCAGGGTGTTGTGCGTGTTCGTCGGCTACAGTTAGGAAAGAATTAATGAAAAAGTATTTTGCTGCCACAGCAATATTTCTCACCTTATACAGTGTATTTGTTATTGCGTTAATGCCGGCTAATTGGCTTGTTGGCCAAATAACACTACCTAAAAATGTTTCAGTTGCAGGTGTTGATGGCACGATTTGGCAAACAAAAATATCGCAAGTCATGGTAGACGATATTGTTATCAATAAAGTACAAAGTTCATTGTCATTTTTCTCGCTGTTGACGTTGAACCCAAAACTGGATATTAGCTTTGGTGATGCGCTGACAAATGGCCCTGAAGGTCATCTTCAACTGAGTGGCTTATTAGCAGATATAACTATAGAGAATGCTGAAATTAGTGTCGCGGCCAGCCTTATTAGCGACAACTTAGACTTACCAATTGATGTTGTCGCACATGAACAAATCCAAGTTAATATTGAGGAGTTTGTCGCTGGTACGCCTATTTGTAATGCCCTAGATGGTAATTTGAATTGGCAAAATGCTGCAATTACCGCGCTTGATGAAAAAGTCGCACTAGGCAAGTTAGCTGCAAAATTAAGTTGTGAGAAAGGTGAATTGATTGCTGAAGTTGATCCTAAAAATAACTTAGGCTTAATGTACAAAGCGCAAATTAAGCAAGGTGGGCATTTTAGTGGTAGTGGTTATTTAACCCCTGGGCAAAACTTTCCAGAGCAACTAAAAGGCGCATTGAGCTTTTTAGGTCGAGCAGATAAAAAAGGTCGTTACCGACTAAAAATCTAACGACCTGCCACCTAGTTTAAAATGTGAATATGGTAAATAAGGCGTACTAGTTTAATCTGGTACGCCTTATTTCGTTAATGAGCACTCTATAATCAGTTATGGCGGGATAATCATTAATAATATTCTCTGCTTGCTGGCTATCGGGGTTGGCAACAGCTAGCAGGTGCTTTATGCCGTATTTTTTAGCGGAGTCTAGAATGGTTAAGCTGTCATCAACAAATAAGGTTTTTTCCAGATCAAAGCCATGTTTAGCCTGAAGTCTTTGCCACAGCAATTGAGACTCCTTAGTTACACCAAATTCATGGGTCGAATATAAGGTATCAAAATACCGGTTTAATGCTGTTCGTTCGATTTTCAACGATAAACTGTCCGGATGGGCATTAGTGACTAATACAATATCGCGACCAGACTCTCGTAATGCCGTTAAGAAACCATGGGCATCGTCACGTAAACGTATTAGGTGCTGTACCTCTCGCTTTAAATCGGTAATTGAAAGGTTAGTTTGCTTTGCCCAGTAGTCTAAACAGTACCAATTTATGGTGCCTTCAACTTGCAGGTAATGATTTTTCAGCTGCTCTTTGGCTTGTTCAAGAGAAATATTGTTCTTTTCACTAAAGCGCAGCGGTAAATGGTGTAGCCAAAAGTGGTTGTCAAAGTGTAAATCTAGAATGGTTCCATCCATATCCAGTAATACAGTTGAAATTTTTGTCCAATCAAGCATAGATTTTATCCTAGAAACACGTTTATTATAGGATTATACCTATTTCTATAAATTCATTTCTTTATTTTCTATAGTGATCAAAGGCTAATATGAGCAAAAAACAACAATTGCCAGAAATTAATGCCAGTAAGCAGGTTGCTAAAAGCCGACTATTTTCCGTAGAGCAAGTTGACTTAACTTTTAGTAACGGAGCGCAACGTGAATATGAGCGAATACCGAGCAGTGGTCGTGGTGCGGTGATGATAGTGCCAATGCTTGATGCAGACACTATGCTATTAGTACGTGAATACTGTGCCGGTACACATAGTTATGAATTGGGATTTCCAAAAGGCTTAATAGACCCTGGAGAAGAAGCAATAGCTGCTGCTAATCGAGAGCTTAAAGAAGAAATTGGTTATGGCGCTAATAGCCTTACTTTTATTCATAAGCTTGCTACTGCCCCTGCTTTTTTTGATGCTCAAATGACGATTTTTCTAGGGGAAAACCTATATGAAGAAAAACTTGAAGGAGATGAGCCTGAAGAGTTAGAAATTGTCCCTTGGCGGCTTGAGGATTACCACCAGTTATTACAAGAAAATGACTTTAATGAAGCACGAAGTATTGCCGCATTGTTGTTAGTGAAAGAGCATTTACGAGGTATTTAATGAGCGCAGAAAAATTATTAGCGATTGCCATTGAAAGCGCTAAAAAAGCTGGCCAAGAAGTTACCCGCTATTACAAGCAGGGTGACTTTACTGCTGAAATGAAAGAAGACAACAGTCCAGTAACGAGTGCCGATATTGCTGCTAACGACGTATTGATGGATCAGCTAAAAACCTTAACACCAAACATTCCGGTTATTTCGGAAGAAGTTGGTGCTCTCAACCTAGCGCAACGGGGTAAGTGGTCACGCTATTGGCTACTTGACCCTATCGATGGTACCGGTGAATTTATTATTGGTAGTGGTGACTTTGCCGTTAATATCGCACTGGTTGAAAATGGCTGGCCAAGTATTGGTGTGATCCATGCTCCAGACCACCAACTAACTTATTATGGTCAAAATAACTTAGGTGCCTATAAAGAGAATAATATTGCCAGCCATAGAATTCATGTCGCGGAATATGATGGTGAACGTCGCATTAAAGTGGCAATTAGTCGACGCCAAGATATTAATTTAATGGGACAATATTTAAATGATGAATTTTCCTATGATCATATCGCACTGGGTAGTTGTTCTTTAAAAAATTGTTTAATTGCCGAAGGTGGCGCTGACTGCTATTTAAGAGTTGGACCAACGGGAGAGTGGGACACGGGCGCGAGTCATTGTATTATAGAGCAGGCCGGTGGCAGTATTATCGACAGTGAATTTAAACCTTTGACATACAATCAACGTGAAACCTTGATGCAGCCCGATTTTCTCTCTTTGGGAAGTAATGCTATTCCATGGCGAAAAATTATTAAGCCGCACCGAGCAAGCCGCTCATTAGTGTGAAAAAAGCATGTAATGTTAGAAATGTCACATAATTAACCGTACAATTAAGTTAACAGAGAAATTGTTGGAAGCGCTAATTGTTTAGTCATCAATTATCGCAAAACTTAATTTACGGAGTGCTAAATGCGCAAATCCATTTTAACTTTAATTACATTATTTTTATTTACGCTATTAAGCGTGCCTAGCTTTGCTGCTTGGCACTTAGACAACAATTATTCATTGCTTAATTTTGTTTCGATAAAGAAAGGAGCGGTTGCGGAAAATCATCGCTTCAATAAGCTTGAAGGTAAAGTTGATGAAAGTGGTAAAGTTGAAATTAAAGTCGACTTAGCCAGTGTTGACACCAATATTGCGATTCGTGATGAACGCATGAAAAAGTTTGTTTTTGAAACCCAGCAGTATGCATCGGCGGTATTTAGTGCCCAGCTTGATAATAACCTGCTAAAAACATTAAATGCCGGTGACAGTAAAACCGCAAGTATTAATGGCACTTTAAGCTTTCATGGCTATAGCCAAGATATAAGCTTCGACATTACCATTAGTAAACTCACCACTGATAAGTTATTGGTAACTACATTAAAGCCATTTTTTATTAAGGCAGATGCTTTTGGTGTTGTTAATGGTATCAATAAATTAAAAGAATTGGCGTCATTACCGAGCATTGATCATGTTGTGCCAGTGAGCTTTTCTGTCACATTTACACGTTAGTAATGCACATGATGTAAAAATAAAAAGCACTTTAAGAGTGCTTTTTATTTTGTTGTTAATATTGCTCTTCTGCTCCTTCAATAAATTGATCAGCAGGTAAAATATTTACGGTTTCATGCAGTTCGGAGTACACCAGTACTGCAGTACCTTGCTTTAACTGTTGGTACACCTGTTGAATTTTATCTGCAAGTGCAACGTCTTCGCTTCCGTATTCTGTGCCTTCTCTTAATACAAAATTCTCTATTATTGCCGTTACCGTTTCTTGTGATAATGAGTCTAATGGAATGATCATAAGTGCCTCGAAAAAAATTCAGGTACGCGTGACTCTAGCCAAAATTGTGGTTTAAATGGGTTACTGCCACTAATAAATCCGACATGACCGCCACGGTTACTTATCTCAAAGGTTATATGCTCAGGCAGCTCGTCAACTGCCGTTGTATTTTTATGGCATAAGAAAGGATCGTCACTGGCGTGCATAATTAAGCAAGGTGTTTGTATATCACCGATAACATCACGGCCACTGGCCTTTTGATAATAATCATCAGCATCAGCGAAGCCATTGACTGGTGCGGTTACCATTTGGTCAAAGTCACGAATCGAACTAATATTTAGTAACTTTTTCTTGTCGATATTATTGAGTAGGTTAATGCGCATTTTTTCTAAAGTACTATCTTTGAGCATGTCGACTAGGTATTTTTGATAGACACGAGAAAAACCTTGATTGATTCTATCGCAGCAACTAGATAGATCTAACGGTGCGCAAATAACACTGGCGGCCTGATAAATATTTTCTTTTTGTTCTGCCAAATAACGGGTTAGCACGTTACCGCCTAATGAAAAACCAACAATAGCTTTTTTAGCTTGAGGGTATTGTTGGGCTAAATATTGGCTAAAGAAGTCAACATCACAGGTTTGGCCACTATGATAAGATTTTGCCATTCTATTTGGTCGGCCACTACAGCCACGAAAATGCATTAACACGCCAACCCAACCGTTGGCATTAATTGCAGACATCATTCCTTTGGCATAGTGACTATTAATAGAGCCCTCTAAACCGTGCAGTACAGCAACAATAGGGCGACTACAGTTTGAGCTTACTTTTTCTGTCCATGCTAAATCGACGAAATCTCCATCAGGTAATTCTAAGGTTTCATCGCTAGTAGTTAAGGTGTGATTTCGCCTAAGGAATTTTGCGGCCATGGTTTGCACATGACCGTTTTTAAGCCACCAGGCAGGTGAGAATGAACTTTCGGTAAACATAATACGATAAAAGCTAAAAAACAAAGGCGCATTGTACGGTAAAAGTACAACAATGCCCACCTAAGCAATTATCTACTTAGTACTTATGATGTTTATTGTGTTTAACCTTGCTTTTGCAAAACAGAGTTAACTGTATAGTAAATTACTTTTCGTCTTCGCTAATGTGCTTTAAAAAGTAGTAAACGTAAAAACTACAAATGCCCAATACAATAGCTAGGCCAACAAAAGAAAATAATACGACAGGATCATTAATTAGCATATCTATGATGTTCATAACTCACTCCTAGAGATATCAAAAATGTAATTAGGTACTGAGCTCATTGTAAATAACTCGTATGATCATCTTATTGATTTAGATCACTGTCATATTCACTTTTGTTGATGTTTTTCACTTTCTCTGACTATTGTTGCGACTTAAATCAGTATTTCGACGCCAATTGGCATTATCAGCAATAAGGCAATAATGTAGGCAAGTTGCTGGTTAAATTTGCTTGTGTCTGGTCGCATGGCTAAACCAAAGCATGGGCGTAAAAAATTAATCCGTTTGATAATTTCATAGCTAAGTAAGCAGGCGAATATAGTCGTTAACATAAGTAAGCTTGATTCCATTATTGCAGCTAAGTTTAGTTGCGATAGTTGATAGCCGAATACGACAATAAATGTTTGATGTAAAATATAAAATGGGTATACGGCATCATTTAAGTAGCTAAGCCTTTTAGAGTTGTAATTTAGCGTTTTGTAGGCAATAGCAAAAACTATTAATACGCCTAAAATACGTAGTAAGCTGTAGACAAACATTCCGAGCATTAATCGCCACGCTTCATTACTACCGGGTTGAGCTAACTCAGTTAGCCAGATCTTATTGTAAAAGTAAATAAAACAGACAAAAGCAAAAATGAAGCTAGCAGCTAACCAGCGCACGCTCATGGCTAACCTTTGCCAGAAACTTGCATGCCAGCCAATTAAGTAACCGTAAACCATAAAGGTAAAACCAAGCGGATACCTTACTTGGCTCATTGGCCAGTTTATTTGAATAATAAATAGAGGTAATGTTGCAAGTAATATCGCGATAACACCATGTTGTTTGAACAACCACAAAATAGCCTTACGAACTCTCAGCGAGTTTAGTAGCGGCAATATACAAAGCAATGCCAGTGAGTATTGCCAAAGTGAACGTAAGAACCATAAATGGTTTACATCAATATGTGGCCAGATACCTGATTGGTATTTATCAAAGACATTGTGACCACTACTAAAGAATGCCTTGAGAAATTGCCAGTAATTCATATTCAAATCACCATTTGCAGTCATCTCGATATAAAGCTGTGGTGGCACAATCACCAAAATGCCAAATAACAATGGTAATAATATGCGTAAAGAGCGCATACTAATAAAACGCCAAACGGTAACTTTTACCATAATAAATCGTATGGCAATTCCAGATATAATCCAAAGTAGTGCCATTCGCCAAGGTTCGACGATTAACATTATGTTTTCAAGAAATGCTGATGAATGTTGGCTTTTAACGTGCCAGCCCCAGTTTTCTACGTAAAACATGCCACAATGGAATAAAATCAATAAGCCAAAGGCTATGACTCTTAACCAATCCAAGTCATGGCGTCTTGCTGGCATATCAGCTGTGTCCGGAATAAATAATTTACTGAGTGAATTATTTCCTTCCTTAAAATATGAAATTAACATTGTTTTTGAATGCTCTGTCTGCTTGTGAAGGTTATATCTTCACTGATACACTCAACAAATACTTGCCATAAAGGCTGTAAAAACAATGGATAGGGATAAACGGCAATATATAGGGATAAATAATGTTGCCTAAAGAAAAAACATTATGAGTAAGTTATTACATTTTCAAAAATACAAACTGCGTTATGAAATAACCGTCGTAATTATCTATTTTTTTATTAACAATACCTTACTGGCGACATCTGAAATAATGGAAGCGCAGCGGAAAAATGCTGAGTTGCCTTTTGCTATCTGGGAACCTTTTGTTTGGGAATATTCCAGTGCTATTAGTACCTTATTATTATTACCGCTAGTCATTTTTGCATTGCGGAAAATACCATTTAATTGGCAGTCTATTAAGTTTTCTATTTTTCAATATTTCATTGTTGCAACAATGTTTTCATTACTTCATGTCAGCATCATGGTGGGATTAAGAAAGTTAGCCTATTTTAACGTGCAACGTAGCTACGACTTTGGCAATTTATGGTTTGAAATGTTGTATGAATATCGAAAAGATCTTTGGGCATTTGTATTTTTTATCATTTTTTTACAAGGTTATCGATTCATTTTAACGCGTCTGCAAGGTGAAGCGAGTCCGGTTGCGCAAAGTGAGGAAGAGAATGACCGACATGAGCCTGAAAAGAATATTGATAGGCTATTGGTTAAAAAGCTAGGTAAAGAATTTATTATTAAAATTACCGATGTTGAGTGGCTAGAGTCAGCAGGAAACTACGTTAATTTACATATTCAAGGACGAATATATCCAACACGGGCGACTTTGACACAACTAAGTGAACAACTTGCGGTTAAGGGCTTTTGTCGTATTCATCGTTCGCATGCCATTAATTTAAGTTGCGTAGAGTCAATTACACCATTAAGTACGGGTGACAGTGAAGTTAAGCTTAGTACTGGAAAAGTATTGAGCTTGTCTCGTCGTTACAAAGATAATTTTAAAGCACAGTTGTATTAGGGCTGTTGAACTTTGTTGTAGCCTGTTTATATAGAATAACTATACCTCGTTCACTGCGCCTTGATTAAATCGCGTTTAATTCGAATGAAATTTGTAACGCAAAGTTCAACACGCTCTAGATTTGCTCGCAGAGAAATAAAAAGCCAGAGCATGTAAGCACTGGCTTTGTTAGGTATATAAATTAAGCGGTTAAGATAATTTTCGCATTTTAAGTTCTCGTTGATCGAGAATTTTACGATAAATAGCATCAGCTTTTTCGCGATTCGTTTTTATTTGATCTACGGTTAACTTATGTTCGTCCATATCTCGGCTTTTTTCTGCCATTTTATAGCCATTTTTTGCGGCGATAATATTCCAGATATATGACATTTCGGTGCTTTTCGCTACGCCTTTACCTTCAAAATACATTAGCGCTAAATTAAATTGTGCCAAGGCATAGTTCTGGTCGGCGGCTTTTTGGTACCAACGTGAGGCTTGTAAGTAATTTCGGGTCACACCGTCACCGTTATATAACATGACACCTAAATTAAACTGAGCTCGTGGTAAATTTTTATTGGCGGCTTTTTCCATTAAGGCATAAGCGGTTTTTAAATCTTTCTTTGTTGCCTCTCCTTCACTGTACAACAGAGATAAATCGAATAGGGCTTCGCTATAGTTTTGTGCCGCAGCTAAGTGAAACAACTCTAAAGCTTTTTTATTATCTTTAATGACGCCCCAGCCATTTAAATAAATTAACCCCATTTGATGTTGTGCGGGGGCGTATTCTTGTGCAACCAAAGGTTCAAATTCAGCAATAGCTGCTTTAAATTCACCTCGGTTCAATTCATAAATGCCAAGATCTAAATCAGCACTATATGCTGAACTATTTGCAAGCAGGGCAATACCCAATAAAGCTAGCGTTAGTTTTTTCATGATAATGTCCTATGTCACTATTGTTTGTGAATAAAGTAATAACTTGCCTTAGTATTAAGTGTAGCAATAAATTTATAATGCTTGTGACATTATCTCTTCTATTTGCTCTTCTAAGTCGAGCCATTGCATTTCATTTTCTTCAATATCTTGTTTTAGTTGTGCCTGTTGTTTTAATAATTTAGTCAACTCAGCTTTGTGTTGTGCCTGATAAATGTCGCTGTCAGCAAGTTTAGCTTCAACTTCTGTTAAGGTGTTTTGAGCCTTTTGCACCTGTTTTTCAAATTTGTCTGCTTGCTTACGAAGTGGTGAAGCCTTTTTACGTAGCTCTGCTTGCTCTTTACGTAATTGCTTTTTATCTACCTGCGGTTCACTAACCACTTTATTGGCTTTTACCGTTTGTTTTTTGTCGTCATTGAGCCACTGCTGATAATCGTCAATATCACCATCAAAGTCAGTTACGCGGCCATTAGCCACCAAATAAAACTCATCAACACAAGATTCTAGTAAGTATCTGTCATGGGCAATCAAAATAATAGCACCATCAAAGTCTTGTAACGCTAGCACTAATGCTTGGCGCATTTCCAAATCAAGGTGGTTGGTTGGTTCATCTAGCAGTAACAATTGTGGCTTTTCTAACACGATAAGTGCTAAGACTAATCGAGCTTTTTCACCACCCGACATTGTGCCAACTTGGTCTAAAGCTTGATCACCGCTAAAGCCAAAGCGACCTAGAAAGGTTCTGGCTTGTAAATCAGTTATTTCCGGTTTTGCACGAATAATGTGCTCAATGGCGCTGCTGGGCATGTGTAATTGTTCTAACTGATGCTGAGAAAAGTAGCCAACTTTCAGCTCTTGAGCGCAATAACGTTCACCTTGCAAAATGCTCAAATCGCCAGCTAGAGATTTAATTAATGTTGATTTACCTGCACCGTTGCGCCCAAGCAAGCCAATTCGGCTACCGGGCACTAATGTCATAGCAACATTTTCTAAAATGATCGCCTCGTTACTGTAACCACAAGTACTCTCTGTCAATGCTAATAATGGGTAGGGCAAAGTTTCGGGTTTTTCGAAACTAAAAGTGAATTGACTATCAACATGAGCAGGCGCTAGGTCGGGTAATTTTTGCAATCTCTTTAAGCGACTTTGTGCTTGCTTTGCCTTACTTGCTTTGGCACGGAAGCGGTCGACAAATGAAGTTAAATGCGCCACTTCTTTTTGTTGTTTTTGATATTGGGCATCTTGCTGTGCTAAGTGTTCTGCACGCTGGCGTTCAAAGGCCGTATAGTTGCCAGAGTATAGTTTTGCGCCTTGTTGCTCAATATGTAAAATTTGGCCAATAACATCATCAAGAAAGTCACGGTCATGAGAAATCAGCACTAAGGTGCCAGTAAAGCGTTTTAACCAACGTTGCAGCCAAATAACGGCATCTAAGTCTAAATGGTTTGTGGGTTCATCGAGTAATAGTAAGTCGGCACGACTAATTAGCGCTTGAGCAAGGTTAAGGCGCATGCGCCAGCCACCAGAAAAGGATTTTACCGGATTAGATAACTGTTCTTGTAAAAAACCTAAACCATGTAAAAGCTCACCTGCTCTTGCTGGCAGGCTGTAGCCATTTATTGCGTCAATTTGATTAATGATGGTTGCTTCAAGCGTACCATTATCGTCTTGACGAGCTTGTTCTAATTTTGCTTCTAATTCACGATATTCGTGATCGCCATCAATAACATAGTCTAAAGCAGACTGCTCTAAAGCTGGTGTTTCTTGCTTTACCGTGGCAATTTTCCAACTTGCTGGCATTGATAAATTACCCATATCAGGTGGTAATGTTCCTAATAAACTGGCAAATAAAGAAGACTTACCACAGCCATTTGCCCCAACAAGCCCAACTTTATGATTTGGATGTATGGTAAAGCTTGATGATTTTATAAGGTATTTTGCACCTCGGGCTAAACTTAAGTCGGTGGCTATGATCATTTATCATTACTCTTTTTAATGCAGGGGGCTATTGTCGCTTTTCCTTGGGGGATTATTCAAGGTAAAATAGAGTAGCAAAGCATATATCTTGCTTTTCTTGGTCAATAAATACATAAAACTGAGTAATAACGTGAAGAAACGATTTATAGCAGGGGCTACGTGTCCCAAATGTCAGGCGATGGATACTATGGCGTTAACTAAAGAAAATAACGTTGAAACTGTCACTTGTGTAAATTGTGGCGAGCAAATGTCGCAAGCACAAGAACACATCGCTCAAGAAGTGCGACCAAATGAACAGGTTATAGGTATTTTCAAACAAGAATAATGTATGACAGTAAGCTAAACAAAGTCGTTGTTTAGCTTACTCGATGAGCGTGCTAAATATTTAGTAGTGCGGAGGTGGAGGCTCTACCTCTTCTTTACCTTGTTGGCCAGCGTTATTTTCTTTTAGTCGCCTGGCAATTAAATTAAGCTGTAATTTTAATTCTGCGATTTCACTTTGATGAACCGATAATTCGTTATTGAGCTGTTCAATAATATCGTCTTGAAAAGCATTACGGGTTTCAAGCGACTCTATTGCTTGTTCTAAGTCATTAATTGATTTCACTATTTATTTACCTGCCATAATTCGGCGTATCCTGAAGAACTTTCTGTAATTACTTGGTTATTATCTCTAAAAGCCACGCTATAGACAACTGCGCCTGCGGGGCGAATATCTTCTCTTGGTGTTACTCGCCAGCTAGTCATTCTATCACCAGTTGAAATTGCCCAAACACTAACCTTACGTGAAGGTGCGCCGGTTAGTAGCATGGTGCCGTCAGGTGAAAACTGTACTGCACTAAATACTTCCTGACGATTGGTATATTTGAGATTTGAAATTAACTTGCCTGTTTTGAGATCCCAAATGTTAGCTGACTTTTTACTGTCGGCGGTAAAGGCATACCTACCTTTTGGGTCAAGTGCCACCATAGTGACTCGGCTTGGGTGATTAAAGCGATAAATAACTTGTCCAGATTGTGTATCCCAAATATAGGCAACAAAGTCATTTGAACCTGAAATAGCTACTCGACCATTGGGCATCATATCTACCGCGTTAATTTTTTCTTGGTGTCCTAAAAACTCAAGTCGTCGGCCATTATCAATATTAATATGAATAACTTTGCCATTACTTTGCCCAACTAACAGATAACGGCCGTTATTAGACACTGCAACATCACGAATATTTGACTCGCTGATTGACCAAAAGCCTTCTGATTTGCCATTGTTCATATTCCAAAGTGACAAAGCATTGCGATTGGCTATTAGCGCATGGCTATTGTTATCAGCAATATCAGCGACAAGCACCAAGTTATCAGCACTATTTTTTTGCTGTGACCAATTAAACTTTAAGGCATTCTTTTCTAAATCCCACAAACTAACACCATGATGAATCGATGACACCACACTATATTTTGCATCATTGGATATGTTGGCTGCGTATGCGCCTTCAACAGCGTGTTGCCATCGTTGCTCTGGTGCTTGGCCACTAGGTTGGCAAGCAGATAGTAATGTTAGTGAAAACAGTAGCTTGAGCGTTCGAATAGTTAAGTTACAGTTTAGCAAAATATTAATACTTTTTTCTTGTCTCATTTATCGTTAGTATAAGCCGCATTGTTTCACAATTCACACATATTTAATGACTTAGCGGGAATTTCCGACTGAGTAGTAAAACGGAGATGTAAATGAAATTTTTTAAACCGACTGTAGTCGCTATTGCTTTATTGTCTGTAATGGGTTGCCAAGAGCAAGCAAAACAAGAAGAAAAACCAGCTGTTCTTGATACTGAAATACAAAAACAAGCCTACGGTTTAGGTGCTTCAATTGGTATGTATATGGAGCGCAATTTAGAAGAACACAATAAAATGGGCTTGGCTTTAGATAAATCTCTTATTTTAAAAGGTTTTACTGATAGCTTGGCAGGAAAATCTCAAATTGAGAAAGAAGATATTCAAGCATTACTAATGAACTTAGACCAAGCGATGAAAGCGAAACAGCAAGAACAAGCGTTGGCGAGCTCGGAAGCAAGTTTAGCTGAAGGTAAAAAATTCTTAGAAGAAAATGCTAAAAAAGAAGGTGTAAAAGTAACTGACTCAGGTATTCAGTATGTTGTACTTACTGAAGCTGAAGCTGAAGGTGAAAAACCAGCGGCGACAGATACAGTAAAAGTACACTATAAAGGTACTTTCTTAAATGGTGATACTTTTGATAGTTCATACGACCGTGGTGAGCCAGCTGTATTTCCGCTTAACCGTGTAATTTCTGGCTGGACTGAAGGTGTACAATTAATGTCAGTTGGTTCTAAGTATAAGTTTACTATACCATCTGACTTAGCGTATGGCCCAAATGGCAACCCACCACGTATTCCGGGTAACTCAGTGCTTGAATTTGAAATTGAATTACTTGAGATTCAAAAGCCTGAAGCAGCAGCACAAGTTGGTGATAAATAAACATAAAGTTTATTAGGTATTAAAATAAGTCATAAAGACCAACCCTTGTGGTTGGTCTTTTTATTTTAAGCGAGAAACTGCTTAAGTTTAATTTGCTTAGGTTTAATTCGCTAAAATTAGCTCATCAATATACTCTGCAATTGCTAAGCTTGAAGTAAGTCCAGGTGAGTCAATGCCAAATAGGTTAATCAAACCTTGCACATTATGCTGTTGCTGGCTTTGAATTAGAAAGTCTTTAAAGGGTTCATTTGGCCCCTGTAATTTAGGCCTAATACCCGCGTAGTCAGGTATCAATCTTGTGCTATCAATATCGGGGAAATACTTGGTAATCGCCCCAACAAATTTTGCTTTTAATTTGTCTGACACCTGATAGTCAATATCGGTAATGTATTCAGTATCAGGACCAAATTTTAGCTGGCCTGCGGTGTTTAGCGAAGCATGAATACCTAAACCATTTGCTTCAGGAATTGGATAAATGAGCTGTTTAAAAGGACTTTTTCCTTGATAGCTAAAGTAATGCCCTCGACAGTAATGTAGTTTTGGTATTTTATTTGTTGGCATTTCGCTAACTGCTCTAGCGACCTCAGTAGCATGTAATCCAGCACAATTAATAATAGTTTTACATTGCAGCTTAATGTGTTCTCCTTGGCTATTAAGTGTGGCAGCAATACCAAGCTTGTTTACTGTTGCACTAACAAAGTTGGTTTTTGCGACAAATAATCCACCTTGATTTTCAATATCGGCAAGTAAGCTTTGCATGTAGCTGTGTACATCAATAACCCCCGTAGATGGAGACAATAATGCCGCGGTTGCGGCTAATGCAGGGGTAGATACTGATAATTGCGTTTGTGTTTGCCAAGCTAAGTCGTCGACACCATTTAACTTAGCTTGTGTTAACATAGCTCTTAGCTGAGCTTCTTCTTTTTCATTATGTGCGACGAGTAATTTACCTACCCGTTGGTGCGGAATATTGCGGTTTTGGCAATATCGATACAAAAGTTCTTTGCCTTTTACACAAAGCTTTGCTTTTAAACTATTTTCTGGATAGTAAATACCCGCATGAATAACTTCGCTATTACGGCTACTGGTTTCTTCACCAAATCCGGCATTTTTATCTATGAGTAGCAGGTTAGGATAACGTTGACTTAGCTTAGCTGCTATGGCTAAACCGACGACACCAGCACCAATAATTAAAACATCAACATTTTCCAAAATAGAGCCCTGCATACTTCCTTGAGAGCGTTATTTATACCAATTGACCTTAATTTTGGCGAGGGTTTTCGTTATCTTAATGCTTATTTATAATGATGTTAAAAAGGAAGAGGACAGATTATTGCTGAGTTTTTAGCCATTTCACCGCATCAGTTTGGTTGTTAAATACAGATATATTTTGCTGGTCACGTGATGGTGCATATTTTTCAATAATCGCTAAAGTGACAGGGGAGTCAATAACCATAGCTTTCGCACGCATATTTTGAGTATTAAGCCATTGATTGTATTTCTCAAGTTCAGCGTAGGCTTCAGGTGTACCACCTATGACCTCTAAATCGTCAACTAATATCGAAAAGCTCGCGCCTTTAAAGGTGGTAATAGCCTCTTTCATTGCTCGAGTGAAGTTTTTTGCGCCAACGTCATTAAAAGACCCGATCAACTTTAAGTAAATAATACCATCTTGAATATTTATTCTGTGTTCACCATGCGCAATAGTCATATTTTTACTCAGGCTAATATCAAAGCGGATTATGTCATCTTAAGAGCAAGACACTTCTTGTTATCTATAGTAATAGTGGAGATTAATTTGAATATTGATATATGTCATTAAAACTAGCAAATAGCAATATTTATGCATGCTCTTTCTTAAGCTGAACTAGGCTTAAAGGTAATTGCTGAATCAACAGCTGTGAGCCGATGTAGACAATCCAATTGCTATGGCTAACAACAGGAAAGAAGCCTTGCCCTTGATTACCAAAAATCCAAAATTGGCCAATAATGGCATCTGCCACCATAGCCAGCACTAGACCACCAGCTGCTAACCAAATGCCTAATGGTGCTTTGCTCCATGCAAATGCTTTTAGTAGCCATAATGCTGAAACGGCTAAAATACTGACTAGCACAGAATATGACATCGTTATTACGGTTAGCGTTAAGCTGCTATTTGCTATGTGCATATCTTGATAAGTAACTAAAGCTATCACACTTGCGAGTAACGCTGTAATAGCCATAAAAGTCTTGGTTACACCTTGGTTATATGCAACAAAAGCTACGGTCGCAATGATAAGTAAATAGCCAGGAAAGAAAAAGAGAACAGAGTCGGCTAAATAACTGTGTTTGACAATATCGTCGTATTGATAAAACTGCTGCATAAAGTTGCGATTAATAACGTCACCGACAAAGCAAAGTAATAACGAGCCAACGCAAGCTTTACTGACTGTTTCTGCAAGAGTGCATTTTTGCTTAGCAATAGAGCGTAAAATAGCAACAGAATAAATTATGACTAAGCTCATAGTTATTAGTTCGAAAACACCAAAAGCGATTCGCTCATATTGCGTTTGAGTAATAGTGAAAATGCCGAATATGGCGAGACTACTTTGGATAATTGCTAATAACCAAATTAGTGCGGCTATTTTGGCAAAACGATTTTGGATGTGAAAAGTCGGCATCTTAACTCTTAATCAATATTGTGAAAATATATTATTTAGGCAATAAAAAAGCCTTACCGAAGTAAGGCTTGAAATGCTCGCTGTATGGTCTAGTTAATCTAGCTTCTTTTTAGTTATTCTTTATTTTTATTATTGTTTTCTGTAACGCGGGACAATTTATAGCAAAGGCTTTTTCTTGCTGCAACAACTTTAATAGAGTATATATTCCACGAATATTTTCGTACGTAGAGTGTGGTAAAAATGCGGTATTTTCATTTCCGATGCTTTTTTTGACGCTAAATTTGATGTTGTTTTGCACTTAGAGCAAGCTTATTGATATCAAATATTTCTTCTGATTGTAAAAAAGTGTTACCTATCAATTGCTAATGTGACGAAAGTGCAGGTAAATATTTTTATATTTGAGTTGTTTACTGGTTAACCACTCTGCTGAAAGGTGATGATTTATAAAGTAAAAGTTGTAAAAAATGCTGACACGACGGGTATTGCAGAGCTAAAAAAATAATTTATTTTATTTGAAAAAAAATTTAATAATTTATTTTGCTTGTATGATTATTGAGCAAGAATGGGCATTGGCAATTTATCTTATTAGCCAGATTATTAAAAATTGGTGATTCAAAATAATTTTGTCTTATGTCACAAAATGAGTAAAAAACAACAAAAATATCTTAGAAGCTAAGAAGAGCTGCTGTAGATTTGATTTGGGACATAGATCAATAAATTTTGAAGTGATAGAATGCGCGCATCTTAAAGTGGAGAAGAATGTTCATGACTGAATTAAAAAATGATACTTATTTGCGCGCATTGTTGCGTCAACCTGTTGATTACACCCCTGTATGGATGATGCGTCAAGCTGGTCGTTATTTGCCTGAGTATCGTGAAGTGCGTAAAGACGCTGGCGACTTTATGAGTGTTTGTCGCGATGCTGATTTAGCCTGTGAAGTTACAATTCAACCTTTACGTCGTTTTCCACTTGATGCAGCTATCTTATTTAGTGATATTTTAACTATTCCAGATGCTATGGGTTTAGGTCTATATTTTGAAACAGGTGAAGGGCCAAAATTTGAACGCCCAATTACCTGTAAAGCAGATGTTGAAAAAATTGGTATTCCTGATCCTGAAGGTGAATTGCAATATGTCATGAATGCAGTTCGTACCATTAAAAAGGAGCTTAAAGGTGAAGTACCACTAATAGGTTTCTCAGGTAGCCCGTGGACATTGGCGACATACATGATTGAAGGTGGCAGTTCTAAAGGCTTTACTAAAATCAAAAAAATGATGTTTGCAGAGCCACAAACATTACACATGTTGCTTGATAAATTAGCTGATTCAGTTATTTCTTACCTAAATGCTCAAATAGCGGCAGGCGCACAGTCTGTCATGGTATTTGATACTTGGGGTGGCGTTCTTTCTCCACGTGATTACAAAGAGTTCTCATTACAATATATGGCAAAAATTGTTGATGGCTTAACACGCCATAATGATGGTCGCCAAGTGCCAGTAACATTATTTACTAAAAATGGTGGTATGTGGTTAGAAGATATTGCAGCGACTGGTTGTGATGCTGTAGGACTTGATTGGACAATCGATATTGAAAATGCCAAAGCACGTGTTGGTGATAAAGTTGCATTACAAGGCAATATGGATCCATCTATGTTATATGCGCCATTGCCACGAATTGAACAAGAAGTATCGAAAATTTTAACTGGTTTTGGTGATGGTGGTACTGGTCATGTCTTTAACTTAGGTCATGGTATTCACCCAGATGTGAACCCAGAACATGCTGGACACTTTATTGACTCGGTACATCGCCTAAGTAAGCCGTTTCATAAATAAATTGTAAGTAAAACAATTTCATGTAGTTGCGATGTGCAACTCAACGGTAGACATTAAGGAGCCTTAGGCTCCTTTTTTATTGCCCTTGGTTATTAGCTTTAATTTAATGTATGCTTGGCTAAGAAATAGATTTTAATGGATATCAACATGACAACAAACAGTAAACTTATCTCAGCATTGGCTATCGTATTACTGCTAGGTGCTTGTGGAAGTAGCTCATCTAAGGATAATGCTGACAGCAACACAGAAAAAGCTGAAGCAGCAGTACAAGAAGAAAATACTGAAAAAGAAGTGACTAAACTTGTAGCTACACCCATTAATGCAGCTGACAAATTAGAAGGGCATGATATGGGAGAGATTAAAGAAAAAATTAAAAATGAGTTTTCAGGCTGGCATCGTGGTCGTGTGCAATTTCTGAATTTAGAGGGCGGCTTTTACGGCATTATAACTGACTCAGGTAAGAAACTGTTGCCGATGAATATGAAAAAAGAGTTTGCTCAAAACGGTGCAATTGTCAGAGTTAAAGGTAAGGTTAAAAATGTAATGACCATTCAGCAATGGGGTACACCGTTTACTATTACTGAAATAGAATTGATTAGCCCAGGTACTAAGGGTAATCCTCTAGAAATGTAAGCTAGCTAATGACAAGTAAGTGGTTGTGTTAGCAAGGTTAAGGTTTTAGCACTTTCACTTACTTGTATTTGGTATAAGTTTTGATACTCTTTTTCACTGATCTCTTCTACATTTAAACCGCTCAATAATGCAGACAACTGCGGGGTAGTATTACTATGCCCAACGACTAATACAGTTTCTTTTTTGGTTAGTAAATGTTGTGCAAATTGCTCTAATTTTGCTGGCGTATATTCAGTAATGGTTACGCCTTGTTGTTCTGCTGTTGGCTTAGCTGTTGCTATGGTGCGTTTATATGCTGTGCTATATACCTTAGCAATATTCACTTTTTCCAAGATACTTGCTAGCTGCTGCGCACGTTTTAAGCCACACTGAGTTAGGTTAGGATCTTTACTATCAGCTAATTTTTCTGCGTGTCGTGATAGGTAAATGGTGAAATTGTCATTGGCTTGGCAAGTAAATACAAATATTAACGATACGAGTAACAAACTATATTTCATTATTCTCTCACTTAGCTCTTTAGTGTCAGCAAGGCACTTACTAATGCCTTGCACGTACAATTAAGGCTTAAAATAATCGATTTAAGCCATTAAGCGCCGCAACACGGAACGCTTCAGCCATGGTTGGGTAGTTAAATGTTGTCTCAACAAAATATTCAATATTATTGCCGCCATTAGTTTGTTGCATAATCGCTTGGCCGATATGAATAATTTCAGCGGCATTTTCACCAAAACAGTGAATACCTAATATTTCTTTAGTTTCACGGTGGAAAAGTATTTTTAATGAGCCAACTAAGTTATTGGAAATTTGTGCACGCGCTAAGTGCTTAAATTGAGCACGGCCAACTTCATACGGTATTTTGGCTTCTGTTAACTCTTGTTCTGTTTTACCCACAGAGCTAATTTCAGGAATGGTGTAGATACCCGTTGGAATATCAACAATTAATTTAGCTTTACTGTTGCCGTCAAGCATCGCACTGGCACAAATGCGGCCTTGGTCAAAGGCGGCACTTGCTAAACTTGGGTAACCAATTACATCACCGACAGCAAATATGCTTTCTACTTCAGTTTGATATAATTCGTTAACTTTTAGCTGTCCTCGGCCATCTGCCTTTAAGCCAGCATTTTCCAGTTTTAAATCTGCGGTGTTACCGGTTCGACCATTGGCAAATAACAAACAGTCTGCTCGCATTTTTTTACCTGATTCAAGGTGAACAATAACTGAGTCGTCACTTGCTTCAACGCGTTCAATTTGCTCGCCGTGCCGAATAACAACGCCGTTATTCCATAAGTGATAACTTAGCGAGTCAGACATTTCATCATCTAAAAATGACAGTAATCGATCTCGGGTATTGATCAGGTCAACTTTGACACCCAACCCACGAAATATTGACGCGTATTCGCTACCTATTACGCCCGCACCATAAATAATGATATGTCGTGGCGAGTGTTCTAGCGATAAAATGCTATCTGAGTCGTAAACGCGTTGATGAGAAAAATCGATATCATCAGGGTGATATGGTCTAGAGCCGGTAGCGATAACAATTTGCTTCGCGCTAATAGTGTCAATAGAGCCGTCGTTACGCAATATTTGAATGGTATTGGCATCAACAAAAGAGGCTTCACCGTAAAAGTGTTCAACCTGATTTCGGTTATAAAAACCACTACGAAGATTGACTTGTTTTCTGATCACCGCTGATGCGTGGCTAAGAATATCTTGAAAAGTTAGTTGTTTAGCGTTTTGCCCAGCATTAAATAATGGATTGGAATTGTATTCTATAAGACGACTTACAGATTGGCGTAATGCTTTTGAAGGTATGGTTCCCCAATGAGTACAGCCGCCACCAACGTTATGATAACGCTCAATAATGGCAACATGCTTATCACGCTTCGCCAAGTTCATTGCTGCACCTTCACCGCCAGGGCCGGTGCCAATTATGATGGCGTCGAAATCATAATGCTTTGTGGTTTTTTTTGTCGTTTTTGTTTGTGCTTGCTTACTCAATGATAAACCCTTTTAATTCCTGCCATAATGCGAAAATTTTAGCAGGAATTAAAACTGAGGTAACTGTTTTTATGCTAGTTTTTCAACTGTTAATTGCCAACTTCTTCTTTGCTGAGCCAAAAGTTGCTTTATTTCTTGGTATTGTGCCATCACTTCTGAATTTTCCACGTCAGCGATAAGCTGATCACGCTTAGTTGCAAGTAAGGCTTTACGAGCGGCATAAAAGGCATTTACTTTATGAATAAGCTCGTCATACTCGCTTTGTAAGCGCTCCAAAAGCTGTTCGGCATCAGGATGCATGGCAATTTTTTCTTGGCTACGTAATAACATCATAGATAGCTTTGCCTTTTCAATTTTATCTTCAGGCGTCACTCTTAGTTTAGAGGTAAGCTTTAAATGTTCACAGCCTTTAATGAACCATTTTGTAGGATCAAATTGCCACCAACGAATACCATTTCGGTAGTCATTTTCAAATATGTGGTGATAATTATGGTAGCCCTCGCCAAAGGTAAAAAAAGCCAGAAAGCCATTATCACGCGCAGTGTTTTTCTCGGTGTAAGTTTGCTTCCCCCAAATATGGGCTAGCGAGTTTATAAAGAAAGTTGTATGGTGGCTCAACACTAGTCGCAAAACGCCTAATAACAGTAAGCTACTAATAATATCGCCGTGCCATAAACCAAATAATATTGGTACACCAAAATTCATTAAAATAGTTAATAGTAAATAATGCTTGTGTTGCCAAACAACAATTGGATCTTTTTGTAAGTCTCGAACATTGTCATAGTTATTGTATCGCTCTGGCTGAAAGTCTCTTAACATCCAGCCAATATGTGAATGCCAAAAGCCCATTTTTGCTGAATAAGGGTCAACATGGTTTTTATCGACATGTTTATGATGAATTCGGTGATCTGAAGACCAATGCAGGGCACTATTTTGTAGCGCAAACGCGCCACCTAATGCATAAAGGATTCTTAAAGACCAATGAGCTTGATATGTTTTATGAGACCATAACCTGTGATAACCGGCGGTTATCGACATACCACAATAAACAAAACAAATAATTGCAGCGGTTATTTCTGCTGCATCAAAACCATGTGTAAATGCTCTATAGGGAACCGCAATTGCAGCGAATAAAAAAGTAATGCTAAATACGAATACATTCAGCCAAATAATAGGGGGTTTGTTCATTGAATTTCCATTTAAGGTTAAACACTAAATTTCAGTGTACACATGTACGCTATTCTAGCTTTCATGAGCTTGGAGTCAAGTGTTGTTTAATTAATATTAATGAATGCTAGAAAATTTCAAAGTTGTTATATAATTTGGTGATTTATGTCAATTTACTAGCAATGTTAGTGGTTTTCAGTATTATACGAGCCAAGTGTTATAGTGAACTTATTACTAGGTATTAATGGTTATGAGCGGAATTCGTGCGCTACAAAAAGAGAAAACCCGTCGACAATTAATCGATGCGGCTTTAGGGCAACTCAGCAGTGAGCGAAGCTTTTCTAGTTTAAGTTTACGAGAAGTCGCAAAAGAAGCGGGTTTAGCGCCAACATCTTTTTATCGACACTTTAGTGATATGGATGAATTAGGCTTAACACTCGTGGATGAAGCGGGTTTGACACTGAGACAATTAATGCGTCAAGCAAGGCAACGTATTGAAAAGGGCGGTTCAGTTATCCAAATATCTGTACATACCTTTATGGAGTTTATTGAGAATAACGGCAATATTTTCCGTTTATTGCTACGAGAACGTTCAGGTACGTCGGCGGCATTTCGCGCCGCGGTGAGTAGAGAAATACGCTATTTTACCCTAGAGCTTTGTGATTACTTACAGCAAGCGAATAAATTAGATGCAGAGGTAGCCTACTTGCAGGCCAATGCTGCGGTCACTATCGTCTTTAGTGCCGGCTCTGATGCGCTAGATTGTGATAAGAAAGACCTAGAAGAGTTAGCACAGCGAACAATTAAACAGCTTAGGTTTATTGCTCGCGGTGCCTTCGAGTTTGGCTTAAGAAACGAATCTCGTAAGTCTGATAGCAGTGCTACTAAAGGCGGGACAAAATAACACCCGTTTCAACATGATGTGTGTAAGGAAACTGATCAAATAAGGCAAAGTGCTCTATTTTATGGGTTTTAACTAGCTCTACTAAATTATTTTTGAGTGTTTCTGGGTTACAAGAAATATAAATAATGCGTTCGAATCGGCTAATTAATTCGACACTGTCTGGGTCAAGGCCGGCACGTGGGGGATCAACTAACACGGTTTGGTAGTTGTAACTAGTTAAATCAAACCCCTCTAAGCGGCGGAAAACACGTTCACCGTTCATTGCTTGGCTGAAATCTTCGCTCGCCATTCTGACAATATCGACATTGTTTAGCTTATTGGCTGCAATGTTGATTTGTGCCGACTTAACTGAAGATTTAGATATTTCAGTACCAAGAACACGATCAAAGTTCTCTGCAAGCGCCATGCTGAAGTTTCCGTTACCACAGTAAAGTTCAATTAAATCACCACCAGTATTTTTTGTTGCTTGCTGTGTCCAAAGTAACATTTTTTCGTTAACAGCGGCATTAGGTTGCGTAAAGCTATTTTCAACTTGTTGGTAATGGAACTGCTTTCCGGCAACGGTTAAAGTTTCCATGACATAATCTTTATCAAGAATGACCTTTTGTTTTCTAGCTCGACCAATAATATCAACGGGAGCAATGCTCGAAAGACGCTCTTTTAATTGTCTTGCTTGCTCTGCCCATTCTTCATTTAGTTGCTTATGGTAGAGCAAGCTTACTAATACTTCGCCACTTAAAGTTGATAAAAAGTCTACTTGGAATAAGCGCTGGCGTAGAACTTCTTTATCCCTAATATCCTTTAATAAGGCTGTCATAAACTGGTTGATTAATTCACTTGCTACCGGAAAGTTATCAACACGAAATTTCTCTTTAGTTTCACTATTAAACATTATGTAATAAAGGTCATCACCTTCATGCCAAACTCTAAATTCTGCGCGCTGGCGGTAATTAAGTGCAGGCGATGTAAATATTTCAAATGTCGGCAAGTCAAATTGTTTAAAATCAGCAGCAATGATTTGCTGTTTTTCATCAAGTTGCTGCTGATAGTTGTCGGGGTGAATGTGGCTAAACATTGAATTACCTTGTTAATAGTGAACAGACGATGCTACGAGGGCGCAGATTTTAGCGATTGCTCAGTTTTTGTCTACTAAATAGTGGCAATATTTTAGGATAATTCAGCACTAAACGATAGTTAAGCTTTAAGTCTGTTTGTTATTAGTGCTAGATATGCCAAGTTACTTGGCTAGTATAAATGTTAAAGATATTAAAAAGCCCACATAATGTGGGCTTAAAATAGGTTTAGTATTTTTCTTAATCAGCAGTTTTTTCGGGGCGTTCTTTCGCTTCACGAACTTTAAGGGTTCTTTGTTGAAATTCGCTATCGTTTAATTCTGAGATTGCTTTTTCTGCATCAGTTGAAGATATTTCGACAAAACCAAAACCACGTCTTTTGCCAGTGTGTTTATCTTTCATTAACCTAACTGACTGTACTTGCCCATATTCTGAGAACAATTCTCTAACGGCTGCTTCATTTGCTCTATATGGTAAGTTGCCAACATATAATGTCGTGATTTTTGTATCTGCTGCTTGAGCACTGTCATTAGTTTTGCCAACTAATGGAGCTACAAATGCACATACAAATGCTACAACAGCAAAACTTACTTTACTTAGTGCAATCACGCTGTCTGCTAAAAAGTAAACAGCAATAGCAAATACCAACGCTACAATTAGCGTTAATGCTTGAGGAGACTTCATAATGGATACCTAATTATTATTTTATAAAAAACTTAAATTGCAATTCTATGTTACCCACCTTTTAACAATGTGCAACTATAAGTGTAATTTTTATTCAATTTAATCAGGCAAATACCTACTGCTCCATAGCTACGTAATCGTAAACACATCATGAATCACTATTAACAGCTTCTTGGTGAAAGTTAGAGTCATTAAAGGAACCATTTAGTTATTTAATAAAATGAGTGTTTTTGCTTAAGCCAGTTAGGTAGCTTTACTCAAAGATTCTAACAAATAGCAGCTAAAGGTTGATAAATAGCATAATAAAACCACGGGTTGTATAAATAAAAAGCAAACAAC
>NZ_BAAJLV010000009.1:0-102754 GCF_057548755.1 Colwellia aquaemaris
CTTAAAATACCTCAGGGTAGATTAACAAAAATTAAATAATAAGTTTTTTGAGATAACGAAGAATGTCTTTAGGATGGTGCTGATAGGCAGATTCGAACTGCCGACCTCACCCTTACCAAGGGTGCGCTCTACCAACTGAGCCATATCAGCATTCATTTTTAAAGATGGAGCGGACGGCGGGAATCGAACCCGCAGCTTTAGCTTGGAAGGCTAAGGTATTACCACTATACGACGTCCGCGCATTCTTTTCAAAAATCTCAATAAAAATGGTGGAGGGAGGTGGATTCGAACCACCGAAGGCGGAGCCGTCAGATTTACAGTCTGATCCCTTTGGCCACTCGGGAACCCCTCCAATTTTTTATCACTTTTAGTTGTTCTAACAACTAAAAGTATTAATGGTGCCGACTGCCGGAATCGAACTGGCGACCTACTGATTACAAGTCAGTTGCTCTACCAACTGAGCTAAGTCGGCACTACATTAAGTGGTGCGAATTCTAGAGTAATGTTTTCTTGCATGCAACAGGAAAATGCAAAAAAAACCATGTTTTTATGCGTTTGATGTTTTTTTATCCGCATTCGTAAATAGAAATTCAATTAAAATCGCTTAAGTCGCCTTAAAACAGTTCAATCCATGAAATAAAAGCTCAGGAATTAATTCAAATTGATTTGGCATGTGTTCAGCAATTTGCTCACTATTACCACCAGTTATAATCACTTTATCGAGCGATAATATGGTTTCTGCTTGTGTGATGGCATTATTTATCGCGCCCACTACCATAGCCCAACAGCCAAAATTAACACATTCTGAGCTATTAGTTCCGAATGATAACTGGGGCAAATTTTCTTTTTCAGCAAAAATTTTTTGAGTGTTACCAAGTAAGCTATCAAACATGGTTTGTAAACCAGGCATTATCCAACCACCAAGGTGAAGACCATTATCAGCAAGTAAGTCAACAGTTATCGCCGTACCTGCATCAATAATAAGAGTATTGTATTTTGGGTATAATTGCTGCGTGGCAATTAACGCTAGCCACCTATCAACCCCAAGTTTTTCCGGTTGCTGGTAACTAGAGGTAACACCATAGGCATAGGACTCGCTGTGAACTTGTAGAAAATTAATTTCACGCTTGGCGGCCCATAATTCTAATTCAATGACTAGCTCATTACATTGTACATTCGCCACAATCACTTCAGTGACCTCTACAAGCGCCCCACTCACTAGTAGCTCTGATAATAGCTGATGCTCAGCATATCTCATCTGCATCGCTTGAATTGACTGGCTATTTTCAACGACAATATATTTAATGCGCGTATTGCCAATATCAACTAATAACTTCATCCATCGCCTCGCAAACTTACTTCACCACCATAAATAGGACTAACTTTGCCATTGACTTCTAACATTAAAGCGCCTTGAGCATTAATGCCACGACAAATACCACGTGTTGATCTATCCCCTGTGATCAAATTAACCGGCTTATTGATATAAAAATCTTGGCTTTGCCACTCACTAACCATGGTATTAATACCAGTTTGGCTATGTATTTTTAAACGTTTGGTTAGCGCAATAACAATTTCTGCCGCTAAGACATTACGGTCAACTTTACCACCAACAGCATTTGCTAAATCAATCCATGGTTGGTCAACTAACTTTGCACTTTTTTCTGGCATATTAATATTTAAACCTATGCCAATAACACAATGGCAAGGCTCCATAGCTTGGCCTTCGAGATCTATTAAAATTCCCGCTAGTTTGACCCCCTGGTAATAAATATCATTTGGCCATTTTAATTCGACCTCAGTATCATGAAGGATTTTAATTGCGTCACTAACAGCTAAGGCAGCAACCACACTTAACCCCATAGCCGCCGACATCCCTTGCTCTAAATGCCAATACATAGACATATAAATATGAGAGCCAAAAGGTGACACCCATTGCCGCCCTCTTCTACCTCGCCCAGCACTTTGGTATTCCGCAATACATACTTGCCCTAAGGAGTTTTGGTGAGGTAAACGGCGCATTAAATAACTATTGGTTGAATCAATAACACTGTGTACTTCAATTTTTGTTTCTATTTGCTGCTTAGCAACGTGTGCTGAGATCTTTTCTTCACTTAACAATTCTATCGGCTCTGCTAAGCGATAGCCTTTGCCTGTAACACTAAAAATATCAAAACCCATCTCTTGCAGAGCAGCAATATGTTTAGAAATGGCTGCACGGCTAACGCCAAGTTCTTCACCTAATGCTTGGCCAGAGAGAAAGTCTCCTTTTACTAATTGCTGAATTAACTTTTCTCTAATCGCTTTCATTACTGGCACCCTATTTCTGCACTGTTAACTTCACCTTCAGCGCCAATAAAACGCACTTCGGTGTCTAAAGCAATGTTAAACTTGGCCAGAACTTTTTGCCGTACATATTGTGCAAGTATTGCAATATCTTGTCCCGAAGCGTTGTTATAATTCACCAATACTAATGCTTGGCGGCTATGCACACCAACATCGTCTACTCGGTAACCTTTTAGTCCTGACTTTTCAATTAACCAACCTGCAGCTAATTTAACACGGCCATCATCTTGTGTGTAATGCGGTATGTCAGGGTACTGTTGTTGCAATAAGGAACAACAAGACTTCGATACTATCGGGTTTTTAAAAAAGCTACCGGCATTGGCTAATATTTTAGGGTCAGGTAATTTACTTTCACGTAATTCGATAACTTTAGTCATTATGCCTTTGGCTGAAACTGACGGTTCAAGTTCATTCAAGCCTTGATAATTAAGAACCGGTTGCCAGCGTTTAGGAATTTTAAAATGCACATGCGTGATCACACCTTTTGCATTTAGTTGCCGTTTGAAGATACTTTCACGGTAACCAAACTGGCATTCAACTTGGCTATATTCAACTAGTTTGCGTGTAGAAAAGTCAAACCATGAAACACGGTTAATAAAACGCTCGACTTCTATACCGTAAGCACCAATATTTTGTACTGGCGCGGCACCAACACTACCTGGTATCAAGGCTAAGTTTTCTAAGCCATATATTTCATTGTCAACGCAATATTTAACAAAATTGTGCCAGTTTTCTGCACAGCCAACAGTTATGAGAAAGTTGTCATCATTTTCTTCAACTGCTATTCCCTTAATATTGGGGTTTACTATAACTGGGGCAACTTGCTCACAAAATAAGGTATTACTTCCTTCACCTAGAACGTAACTTTGAGCTAAATCTTGTGGGCTAATTGCTGTGAGTTCAGCAATACTGGTGGGAAAAAATATTTTAGGCGTAACAGCTTTAATGTTAAAGCTGTTCAAGGCTTGCAGCGAAAATTGATGGTAAACTATCATAACAACAAATTTGGAGTGTTTTCGCTATTGTACGCAATAATAAGTAATGCATAAACTCTAGTTAGCGTTTTATCAACCTCGTTTTCTCGCCGCTAGCTTTATAATGTTATTACGCTCGTTATAATATTTATTTTGATATTTATCGGTATCTATATTTTCACTGTGATTTATCACTACACCTTCAATTGGTGCATTGACTTGTTTTAACATGCGCAAACCTGAAGAAATCTGGTCACGCTTAGTTTTATTGCCATGAACGACATACAACACGCTTTCCACTAACTTAGAAATAATCACGGCATCACTTACCGCATTAACTGGCGGTGTTTCAATTATGATACGGTCATAAAAATTACCAAAAACTTTAATCAGCATATTGAAACGCTTCATCGATAAAAACGCCAATGGGTTAGCAGGAGAAATGCCTGAGGTTAGAATATCTAATTTGACATTTTTATCACGAATTATACATTCATTAATTTGATGGGTTTTCGCCAGCAAATTGGACAATCCAGGACGATGCTGATTTAAGTTCATATTCTTAGCAATGGTTGGATGTCGCATATCCGCCTCTATCAACAGCACCTTCTCCATTTCACTAAAGGAACGTGCCAAGTGCAATGCTACGGTAGACTTACCTTCGTTGGGAACAGAGGATGTAACCGCGATAATTTTTGGCGGTGTTTTTTCGTTGTTAAATAGTAGTGCCGTTCGCAATGTTCTAATCGCTTCCGTAAAGCGATTATCAGAAATATAAGCATCTTCTTTTTTATCGCTGGAACTAGCTTTAATTTTAGGCAAAACCGCTAATATTGGCGCTTCATTAAAATTATCAAGTTTACGGCGAGAGTTTAGGGTATCAACCAATAATTCGCGCATAATAATAACAACAGAAATAAAGGCTAATGCCAAAATAAAACTGATCATCACCGCCAAGGTTTTATTTGGCGCAAAGGGTGATTTAGGCATAATTGCTTTATCAATAAAGCGCACATAAAAATTTGCTTTATAATTGCCCATTGCATCTGCTTCTTTTAGACGCACAAGATAATTATTATAAAGCTCTTTATTAGTTTCTACTTCACGGCTAAGTTGTGAGAATTTATTTTGCAAACGACTTAACCTAATAAAATCAGCTTTCGCTTCCGCCAATCGCTCCTCTGTGGCATTTACTTTCTCAACCGCATTATAATAGTCTTTCTCGACAGAAGAAACGATAGCTAATATTTGTGATTTTATGCGTTTCTCTAGCGATTCTAACTCTGCTTGTACCGCGATTCTTTTCGGGTGTTTTGGACCATAGCGTTGCGACAGTTCATACAGCTTACGCTCAACTTTTTCTTCATCACGTTTTAAGAGTAAAAAAGCTGACTTGCTATTCACTTCTTGCATTTGTATAAGCTTGGTAAAATCAGAGCGATGCTTTTTTATTTCTTGATAAGTAACATTCAAATCATCTCTTACTTTTTTTGCTTTTAACGCTTCAGATGTTAATTCTGATAATTGCCCACCGACGAGGCCAACAATCCCTTTAATATCAACAATACCTTCATTTTCCCGATAGTCTTGTAGAGACTGCTCTGAAATTTCAAGTTTTTTACCTAGCTCTTCCAGTTGATCAACTAGCCACTGAGAGGTCGTTTCTTTTGAGGCACTATGAATTTCATCTTGATACTGCAAGTAAGTTATACCAACTTGGTTGGCCACCTTTTGTGACAGTTCAGGAGAATATGAAGAGAATGAAATTTTCACTAATTCAGTATTTGCAATTGGCGCAATATTAAGCCGCGCCTGAAATGCAGTGACAATATCTCTTACTGTTGGTGTACGTTTAGGCCGGCCAATTTCTGAAAAGAATGCGACTTTGTCATTGTATTTACCGCTATTGAACTCACTATGGGCAACTAAATTTAATTGCGAAATAACTCGTTCGGCAAATTTGCGAGAGCGCAACAGTTCATATTGGGTTTGAATTTGCTCTTTGCTGGCATTTGACTCATTAAAAGCATCATTGATTGATAAGGTATTAGCCGGTTTATTACTACCAATTTGTAAAATCGCAGTCGCTTTATAAGATGGTTTGAGTAACGACACGTAAAATGCCACCATAAACGTAACAACTAAGGTGAAAAAAATCACTTTCCACCGGCGCGCCCAAAGAGGCGTTAAAATTTCATTTAACGCTACTTCGTCGTTGACCAGTGCTATTTGTTCATTTTCTGGAGTATTCAAAAAAAGCTTTGCTCTATTTCTATAATATCATCTGGCAAAATTGAACTGGCTACATTCGCAGTAAATGTGCGCTTTACTCCATCAACAACCCGAGTAATTTTCCAGTCCGATTTCGACGCTCTTGCCGCTAAACCACCAGCAATGGCGATAGCCTTATCTAATGTTAAATCTTCCTGAAATGGATAACCGCCTGGGCGCTTAACTTGTCCGTGAATAAAAAATGGTCGGTAGCTTATAATGGAAACACTGACTTGAGGATCAATTAAATAATCTCCTCGCAAGCCATCAGCAATTTTTTTTTCTAATGCTTTATTTGATAACCCCAATACTGAAATATCAGATAAGAATGGAAATGAGATCATACCTGATTTATCTATTTTCACCTGAATAGTTAAATCAGGCTCACCATAAACCGCTATTTGGATCTGGTCTCCAGCCCCTAAACTATAATCACTTGCCAGTGTCTGACTACACACACAAAGCAAACAAAACATTAAAAATCGCATAAATTTCACCCAACCGAGTTACAAATAGTAACACTTTCCATTAGCCAAATGCTAATTAAATTATACTTGCAGAATTGTTAACTAAGCATTTATTGCCTAGGGCTAGTAAAACAACATGCTAATACACTGATTATATTTACAAAAACACATCGAGCAAAAAACAAACAGCACTCTAGTTGTACATAACAACAATTAAAGCGAAATAGTTATACCTAATGAAAGGCTGTTGTGTTGATAATCAATATCAGCGTAGTTGGCATCTAAAGATTTATATTGATACCTCAGATGAAAGTTGAAATTTTCACTACGTTGATAATGCAACGCTATGCTCGAAGATAAATAATCTTCTTTGCGATGATTTTCAGGTGTAATAAATTGATCATTATTTAACGCCAAAGCAATTGTAGCATTAAACTGCTCGGTAAAAGCGTGAGCTATATCGACTTGGTAAATCTCTGCTAATCGATAGCTATTATTTAAACGATTGCTTTCATCAAACTTTCGATGGGACAAAGCACGTACAGTAGTATAATCCGACGGGCGCCAAGTATAATCAAACCGCCATTTAAATGCATTATCATCAGCTAAACTGTTATTTTCAAATTTCAAGTTTTGATAGCCGACCAGAAAACTGAGCTCACTAATCACCGTTGTTTGCCACTTCACACCTAGTAAACCTGTTAGACTATCGCGATTACTAAGTGCCGCATTGGGAAAATCTGTCAATCGATAACCGATATCAAAAGCCAAATAGGTTTTACCTGAAAGTAAATAATCAAAACCTACTTGATAGTTTATTACTTCATTATCAAGCTGCTTTGTAGTTGAGCGGCGCGTTGTGTATTCACCTTGGTTATAATCTACTAAAAAGTTAAGCCGACCTTGTGAGTCTTCATTGCCGTATTCAAACCCGACACTTGCACCAATATCTTCTTTCTCATCACCTTGCGTTAAACTTTTAGCATCACCAAGCGATAAGCCCGTACCTCGATAGTTATAGCTATTAAGCCAATGTGCCGACAAGTAAAATCGTTGGTTTAGTGCAAACTTGTATTGATAAGTAGGTTGCAAGGTAAAATCAGTATGATCATCATCTTCAAAGTCAGCAAAAAGATATGAATTAACTGTCGCATCGAGGTTAAAAGCCGATTGTTTACTTTTTGACGATAACCCTAATGCTGAGGATAATGTGTAAAAAGCTGTACTTTGCTCTTCATGCGCTTGATACAAAAAATTATCTATATAACCAGCTTCTGCAGCAACATTTAAATCTAAATGTTGCTGCGACTCTGCAAAAACTAGTGGGCTAATGCCACAATTGACAGCAACTAATGATGTTAAAAAGACATAACTTTTTATTGGGAGCGACACGCGATTCATAACTGACTTTAGCCTATTATTATTTTACTTGTGATAATAGCTGTCAGTATGCACAAAAACAGATTTCTTGAAAATGCTTTGTTATACATTTGTTAGCAACATTGATGAAATAACATAAAAAAGCAACCAAAATGGCTGCTTTTAAAAGTACAAATAAGCTTAGACTAGATATTTTTGGTAAATGCTTTTGATTTACGCTGAATGTTATACATTTTCTGCTTACCTTCAGGTAGGTTTTCAATGGCTTGTTCTACGTAACCTTGTTCTATAAACCAATGGGCACTAACCGTTGTCAGCACAAATATTGAGGATAGTTTTTGCCTTTTTGCTGCCTGTTCTAAAGCAAGAATCAAGCGAATACCTCGGTTACCGCCGCGATAATCAGGATGAATAACTAAACAGGCTATTTCACCGGTATTGGCTTCTGCATAGGGGTATAAAGCTGCACATGCAATTATAACCTCTTCTTTTTTAATGACAGTAAAACGGTCAATTTCAACTTCCAATAATTCTCGTGAACGTTTTACTAACACCCCTTCTTCTTCAAGCGGCGCAATTAGCTCTAAAATACCACCAACATCATCAATACTTGCAGCGGATAATTGTTCGTGGTGGTCTTTGGCAATTAAGGTGCCTGCGCCATCACGAGTAAATAGCTCTTGCAATAAAGCGCTATCACTTACATAACTGACACAATGACAACGTTCTACGCCTTGCTTGCCACTTTGTACAATCGCTTGCAACAGTAACTGACCTACATAATCATCTTGCTCATTAATTAAGCTTGCAACGGTTGCTACACCACAACTGCGGATCAACTCTCCTTTTTGGTCAAGCAGCCCTTGCTGTTTTGTTAATGCAATTAATTTGTCTGCTTTTAAAGCTATGGCAGTTTTGGCAGCGACATCTTCCAGAGCTAAATTAAATACTTCACCTGTAGATGAATAACCTACTGGCGACAGCAACACAATCGAGCCAAAGTCTAATTGTGTTTTAATACCTTGCTCATCAATTCTTCGCACGGCGCCGGTATATTTAAAGTCAACACCATCACGGACACCAATCGGCTTGGCAATGACAAAATTCCCTGTACTCACTCGTATTTGCGAACCATGCATTGGCGAATTAACCAACCCCATAGTTAACAAAGCTTCGATATGTATGCGTAAAGAGCCAGTAGCATCCTTCACTGACAACAAGGTTTCAGCGTCAGTAATCCGCATATTCTGTTCAATCTGCGGTGTAAGCGCTTGTGCTTGCAGTCTTTTTTCAATTTGAGGTCGAGCGCCGTGTACTAGCACTAATTTAACCCCCAAACTACGCAATAATGCAATATCATGAATGATATTAGCAAAATTAACATGTTCAACGGCATCACCACCAAACATCAGCACGAAGGTTTTACCTCGGTGAGCATTAATATAGGGCGCGGCATTGCGGAACCATTTAACGTTATTCTCATTGCTATTCATAGAAATTACACGACTTTACTAGCTAAACTTAGGCTGTCACAGAGCAGCGCTGTACAATATATTCCATGGCTACTTCATCCGCAGGATCTTTATGTGGGCTCTGCTCACTATCTTCAATAATGTTGTCAGCTAACGTACATTTATCAATTAAGTTAAAGCCCAATTGGGTGAAATAATCTGGAATATAAGTTAATACAATAATTTTCTGCAATTCAATTTGATGTGCAAATTCAAGCAAGTACTGCACTAACGCCTGTCCTTGTCCTTGTTTATGCGCTTGCTTAGCGATAACCACTGAGCGGATTTCTGCTAAGCCCGTTTGATAAATATAAAGTGAGGCACAACCGACAACTTCACCGTCGAGTTCAGCAACAACAAAGTTTTGTATGTCGTGAATAATATTATCGCGACTACGCGGCAGAATTTCACCTTGCTCGGCCCAGTAACTTACCAAGGTTTGGATACTGTCAACATCTGACATTCTCGCTCTACGTACCGACATTGCCGCCGCACGCTGGGCATTTAGGCGTTGTTTAACTTGCTTTAAAGTTAAATTAATTTGCGCTTTACTTGGCGCCCCTAGAACTTGAGTGTTTAAGGTATCTTGCTGGTCGGTTAGACCATTTAGCGATTGTACATCGGCCAAGGCTTTTTCAACCTGTATTCGCGATGTGCCACCTATCGCGCCACGCTTATCTAGACATGACTCTATTGATAAATGTTGATAAACGTCTTGCTCAATCTTATCGCTAAATTGCTGCAACTGTGCAATTGAAAAGTCTTCTAGTGCATGTCCGGCATCAATAGCGGCTAAAACAACTTCACCAACAATGTGGTGGGCTTCTCGAAACGGAACATCTTTACTGACCAGATAATCAGCAAGCTCAGTCGAATTTGCATAGCCTTGCTGGGCAGCTGCTAACGTTCTAGCGCGGTTAACTTTCAATCCTTCTGCTACAAGTACCGCCATTTGCATGCATTCTTGCCATGTATCAAGCGCATCAAATAAACCTTCTTTGTCTTCTTGCATATCTTTGTTGTAAGCAAGTGGCAAAGCTTTCATGGTCATCATCATGCCAGTAAGAGAGCCCATTACCCGGCCAGCTTTGCCGCGCAATAATTCACATGCGTCTGGGTTTTTCTTTTGTGGCATAAGTGATGAGCCCGAGCTCACTAAATCACTCATTTCAACAAAACCGGCTTCACCCGAGTTGTAAAATATAAGATCTTCAGCAAAACGTGACAAGTGCATCATGCTAATACTTGCTGTTGATAACAGCTCAATTACGTGATCACGATCAGAAACGGCGTCTAAGCTATTTAATGTAGCACTACGAAAACCTAGATTATGCGCTAATTGTTCGCGATCTATCGGATATGCCGTACCTGCTAAGGCTCCTGAGCCTAGCGGCGAAGTATCGGCCCGATATAAAGCATCTTTTAATCGGCCGATATCACGGTTAAACATTTCAACATACGCCAAGCACCAATGACCAAAAGTTACCGGTTGTGCGCGTTGTAAATGGGTATAGCCAGGCAGTACGGTATTACGTTCACGCTCAGCAAGATCTAACATCGCCTGTTGTAAATTTACTAAAGCATAAAGTAAATCACTGCCTTTTTCTTTGCACCATAGTTTGAGATCTGTTGCCACTTGGTCATTACGACTGCGACCTGTGTGCAGTTTTTTACCTAAATCGCCGGTTTTTTCGATTAAGTTGATTTCCACCCAGCTGTGAATATCTTCTGCGTCAGAAGTTAAAATTTGTTGTGGATTTTCTTCCACTGAAGTTTTCAACTCGAGCAAAGCGCTTTTAAGCGCTAAGAACTCGGCTTGTGTTAATACATCAACCGTTGTTAACGCTTCCGCCCACGCTATTGAGCCAACAATGTCTTGTACAGCCATACGGTAATCAACCGGTAAAGAGTCATTAAATTTTTTAAACTGCACACTGGCTTGTTCTTTAAAACGCCCGCCCCATAATGCCATAACTACGCCCTCTACCTTTATTTGTCTTTGTTAATAGCTGAATCTGCTTGGTGCATGGCAGTAATTCTACTTGATAAGCTAAACAAGCGAATAAAACCTTCGGCATGTTTTTGGTCGTAAACATCGTCCGCGCCAAACGTTGCAAACTCTTCAGAGTATAGGCTGTTTGGTGAACGACGCTGCGTAACTTGTGCCATTCCTTTGTATAGTTTCACCACAACATCACCCGTTACTTTTTCTGCAAATGATGCCGCAGCCGCCAATTGAGCTTTTGCCAGCGGTGTAAACCAACGACCATCATAAATAACATGCGAGAACTCATGGCCTACAGATTCACGATATTTTAGTGACTCCTTGTCCAAAATTAATGATTCTAGGCCTTTATAAGCCGCCATTAAAACCGTACCACCCGGTGTTTCATAGCAACCACGTGACTTCATACCCACTAAGCGATTTTCAACAATATCAATACGTCCAACACCATGTGCCGCTGCTTTTTCATTTAAATACATCAATGACTGATAAGCTGACATAGGCTGACCATCAACAGCTGTCAATTCACCTGCTACAAAGCTGAGCATCACTTTACCCGCTTCATCTGGCGCATCTTGTGGATCGACTGTCATGGTCCAAACTTCTTTCGATGGCTCACACCATGGGTCTTCTAATTCGCCACCTTCATGAGAAATATGCCAAGCATTCGCGTCACGGCTATAAATTTTCGTTAACGACGCTGCACACGGAATATTTCGCTCTGCCAAGTAAGCAAGTAGGTCTTCACGCGACACCATATCCCACTCACGCCACGGCGCGATGACGGTTAATTGTGGTGCAAGAGCAGCAAAACAAGACTCGAAACGTACTTGATCATTACCTTTCCCTGTACAGCCATGACAAACAGCGTCAGCACCAACTTTTAATGCAACTTCAATATGCGCCTTAGCAATAACTGGCCGTGCCATAGACGTACCCAATAAGTACTGCCCTTCGTAAACTGCACCGGTTTTAATAATGGGGTAAATATAATCTTTGACGTACTCTTCTTTTAAATCAACAACATGACATTCAGAAGCTCCTGATGCGATGGCTTTCTCTTTGATACCGGCAAGTTCTTCGTCCCCTTGACCAACATCGGCACAAAACGCAACCACTTCACAGCCATCATAATTCTCTTTTAACCAAGGTATAATGGCAGAAGTATCTAATCCGCCTGAATATGCTAATACAACTTTCTTTATTTGTTTCTTTGCAGCTAGTGCCATGACTTTGTTCCTTAACAAAATTTTGTTTGTACTTAGCGATACAGCGCAACCACTAAGTGCTATTTAATTGATAATATTTAGCTAATAAGCTTAAGTAATTGATTCTTTAATCAGCCAATAAGCGAACCAATACCGCATTTTGAGCCCACATGCGGTTTTCGGCCGATTGAAATACCACTGACATATCGCTATCGAACAATTCAGTGGTAATTTCTTCTTCAAGGTGTGCAGGCTGGCAATGCATAACAATGCTGGCACCTGTTTTTGCCATCAGCTGGTGATTAACTTGATAAGGCTTAAACGTTGCCAAGATATCGTTAATATCGGTGTTATCGCCCATGGAAATCCAAGTATCGGTATAAATGGCATCTTGCTGACCAATATCGTCTAAGTTACTGGTTAAGTTTAGCTTCGCCCCAGAGGTCTGGCTCAAGGTAATGGCCTTGTTGTACATCTGCGCTTCTGGGCCGTGGCCTTTAGGACATACCAGGGTAAAATCTACCCCAATTGTCGCCGCCATCAGCATTAACGAATTCGAGACATTATTAGCATCGCCAACGTATGCCAGTTTAACTTGTGTAAGATCAGTAAAATGCTCAGCTAAAGTGACAAAATCAGCAAGTGCTTGGCAAGGATGGTAAAGGTCGCAAAGTGCATTAATCACAGGCACACTGGCGTGCTGGCCTAATTGCTCGATTGAACTATTACTAAAGACCCGAGCAACAATAGCATCAGCATAACAAGAAAGGTTTTTAGCATAATCACTAACTCGTTCTCGTTCGCCTAACTTGCCATTCTGCTGACCTAGATAAAGAGCGTGACCGCCAAGCTTATTAATTCCCATGTCAAAACTTACATGCGTTCTTAAGGAAGGCTTTTCGAAAATCATCGCTACTGACTTGCCTTTTAATGCCTGACTATAACTCTCAGGTTGTTTTTTTATGTCGATTGCTAGCGCAATTAAGTCAAGTATTTGGGTTTTAGATAGCTGATCATCAGCCAAAAAATGTTGTAAATTCGTTAATGTGTTCATGAGTTTTCCTGTGCAAAATTTTAATAACCACGAAATAATGAGATAAAACTAACTAATGTTAGGTTCTATACGTGTGCCGATACTGACACCATTGAGCAAATCAAAAATTTGCTCTGGCGATTGCCAACTGGCAACCGCGATACTTCGTCGTAATCTATTTGCGGCATGAAAAGCTGCATTAACTTTTGCTGTCATCCCACCAGCAATAACCCCGTTATCAATTAACTCTTGAGCAAGTTGTTGGTCAAGCGAGCCAAGGTATTCTCCGGAAGCATCCTTTACACCATTAACATCTGTTAACAGCAGTAGCTCCGCATTAAGTAGCTGGCATATTGCTACCGCAGCATCATCAGCATTGACATTGACTAACTCGCCATTTTCGAGTGCACCTATAGAGGATACTATAGGCAAAAAATTAGCTTTTAATAGCGTGTCTAACAAAGCACTATTATAAGGCTGAGGAATACCCACTTGCCCCAATTTTTGAGGGCTTAGCTGGCACTGCACCATTTCACCATCTGTTAATGACAAGCCAACGGCAGGTAACTTTAAACTGGCAGCACTGGCGACAATCGCTTTGTTGACATTGCCAGCCAAAGCACCACTAATAATCGGCATTTGCGCTTTTGGTGTAATACGTAACCCTTGTTTTTTTTCGGTAACAAAACCTGCTTGCGCAAGCATTTCGTCAACAACACAGCCTCCACCATGAACCAAAACGACCGGCTGATTTTTTAAGCTTGCAATAACCGATAACAAAGCATTTAACGCGGCAACTTTACCTTGGCTGTACCCATCAAGAATCGCCCCACCAATTTTTATAACTATAGGTTTTTTCATAACGAAACCTGCTGCGCTAACAAGCTATAACTACTTGGTAAACCTAGGCTAATATTGGCACATTGAATTGCTTGTGACGCCGCTCCTTTTAACAAGTTATCAATAGCACAGCTAACCACAACCACTTGCTTGTCTTCGTCCACTTGCCAATGGATGTCAGCAAATGGTGTATGTGCAACATTATCGATTTTTGGCCAAGCTGAAACGAGTCTAACTAACGGCTCATTTTCATACGCCGTAATAAAAGCTTCAGCAACTTGTTGTGCCGTTACCCCTGGATTTAACTGCAAAGTCACCGTAGCCAATAGGCCGCGTTTATATGGCGCTAAGTGCGGGTTGAAGATAACCTCGGTATCAGCTTCTTGGCTTATTTCTGGCTGATGGCGATGCTGTAAAATATTATAAGGTGTTAAACTGACTTCATAAAAGCTAGTCGCTAGTGACGCTTTACGACCTGCACCGCTTACACCACTGATACCATTAACAACAATTAATGATTTTTCCAGTTGCAGATGATTATTTGTTATTGGCTTTAATGCCAGTAAACTAGCGGTTGGGTAACATCCTGGCACGGCAATTAAATCACTGTCAGCGATATCATTCGCTTGCCATTCAGCTAAACCATATTGAGCTTGTTGCAGAGTTTCGACACTATGATGTTCAAAGCCATAATGAATAGGATATTGCTCAGCACTTTTCAAACGAAAGCCACCCGATAAATCAAAGACCTTAATGCCTGCTTGTAAAAAAGCATGTGCCCATTGTGCGCTAAATTCATGTGGTGTCGCAAAAAAAACGGCATCAATTGCATGGTTTTCAATATTGATGTGCTGCTCAAACCATTGCTGAGAAAAAGAATGCAGGGGTACTTCGCATATCCCCTGCCAGCGAGCATGTAATTCCGCAAATGTTTTACCACTAGAATCACTATTTTCCGACACCAACAAGTGCTGAATCGACAACTTATCATGTTGCAGCATTAAGCTAATAAGCTCAGCTCCAACATAACCACTTGCTCCAATTACTATAACCTTCATTTCACTACCGCTTAACACTTTATGAGAATTGACAATTACCCAGATATCTAAACGTTAAATTTGCAATTCTATTCAACTATTCATTTGTCGATTTAAAAAATCCCTAGCAACCAATTTGGTTTTATTTTAAAAATCAACACCTATACAACCTAATATCAATACTATCGTCGTCGGCTAGTTGAATACGTTACAAACTTTTTCATAGTGTGCTTTAATTAGGCTATTTACATTGTGCTGCTAAAGTATCATCATATAACTAGTTATGCAACTAATTGGCATAAATACCCATTAAATATTTTTAGGTCATAGAATTAATGCAAAATACCAGTACTAGCTTGCCCAACTTAAAACAGGCGATGAGTGAATTAATCGCGCTGCCGAGCATAAGTTCATCCCAAGCAAGTTGGGACCAAAGTAATCAAAAGGTTATTAATCTACTGGCAAGCTGGTTCGAGAGTCTTGGCTTTGGCATTACTATACAAGCCGTACCAAGTGTAGAAGGGAAATTCAACTTGTTAGCAAAACTAGGCACGGGTGATGGCGGCCTATTGCTAGCGGGCCATAGTGATACGGTGCCATTTGATGAAAATCGTTGGCAGTCAGACCCGCTAAGAATTTCCGACCGAGACAATAGGCTTTATGGCCTAGGTAGTTGTGACATGAAAGGCTTCTTTGCCTTTATTTTACAAGCTTGTAAGCAACTCGAACGGGAAAAAATAAAAAAGCCACTTTATGTATTAGCAACAGCCGACGAAGAAACGACTATGGCCGGTGCACGTTTTTTTGCAAAAAGCGAACACATAAAGCCTGATGTTGCCATTATCGGAGAACCTACCAATTTAGTGCCTGTGGTTATGCATAAAGGTCATATGTCACACAAGATTACAATTAAGGGGCAAGCGGGCCACTCAAGCCAGCCAGACAATGGAGTGAATGCGATTGAAATAATGTATCAAGTGATTGGCCAACTATATCAACTGAAAGAGAAGCTGGTAAAAAACTATCGTAATGAAGCCTTTAATGTACAAACGCCAACTCTTAACTTAGGTGCAATACACGGCGGCGATAATGCCAACAGAATATGTGGCCACTGTGAACTTGATATTGATATGCGTTCATTGCCAGGTATGAAAGATACTGAATTAGTCGCTTGGTTAGCAGACGTACTTTCGCCAATTGCTATACAATATCCTGGCAGGTTAACCATTACCGAGTTAGATCCGAGTTCACCTAGCTTTAAAGAAAATTCTGATAGCGAATTGGTACTCACTTCTGAAAAACTCTCGGGACATAAATGTTGTGCGGTAAATTACGCAACAGAAGCACCTTTTATTCAACAACTTGGCTGTCAAACTATTGTCATGGGACCTGGTTCTATTGACCAAGCCCACCAGCCAAATGAATTTTTAGCACACAGTGAAATAGTCAAAACTGAACAACTACTTGCTAAGCTGATCCAGCATTATTGCTATTAGCTAAGAAAATAAATTGAATTAAACTGTGTTGCGCTGACTTACCAGTAAAGTAAATGAAAAAGGTAATTACCTAGCGCTAGGCAAATATTAGTTAGCGAGATCGATTCCACAGCTTTTGATGATTTTTGGTCGAAAAATATTCTGTGGGCTGCCAACACCTAGGCAATAAGTCTAAACTTTGTCTTTCTTGGTAATTTGACGACAGTAACTCAAGTATTTCATTGAGTCTTTCCTTGCTGATCCGTGAAAACTTCTTTGCCGTTTCAACATAATACAAATTACAGCTTTTTTTAACCACCAAATCATGACCGTGACCTATAAAAGTAAGGTTTCGTGTTGCAGCACGGCATATGGGTTGCTCAGGGTTTTCTGGATATAACTGCGTCACAACACCATATTCATAACGATCATTACCATCTATATCGTTAGGTATATAAGTAATGCCGTATCCTTGTGGGAAAACACCAGTAATTTTATAGAGCAAATCAACAACGTCTTTACGACAAATACCACGCTCAGCATTTTGATAAAGCGCCTGATACACCTTAGGTAATAATTTATAGTTATAACTATCTTTTGTCGAAAGTACGATTGAAGTATAAATTTGTGGCACTTTTAGCAAATTACCTAAGCCCTGCTTAGGTTGAACACTCGCTTTTAGTAACTGCTTAATAAAAAGCAGCTTGCTATTTTCAAGCTTGTTGAACTTATCTCGCTCTGCTTTTGAGTTTCCTAGATAAATACCAGCACCAATACCGTCAACTAGGTATTTCACCGTTTCTCGATAATTAATTTGTAATAACGCCTTTCGCTCATCCACTTTTAGTGTGCGAAAATTATTGCCTTTTCCGTCATCACCGCAAATAATTTTCTGCGCATCAGGATGATAGTTTCCAATATCCTGTAAAATAGCCGCCATTAATACGGGTACTTTAACCGTATTAACAAAGTCTTGATAAAGTTCTGTATTATCGCTAACAATATCACTATAACTTGCGTTTTCATGTTGCTGAATAACTCGGTCAATATAACTATTGGCGACTAGTTTTTTCAAACAAAGTTCGTCAAGTAAGCGTAAAGTTAAAATACTTTTATACAATGGTTTGTTGGTTTCATTGACATTAGCTACTTTTGCCCCTTCTGTAGGAGATAGCAATTGAATTGTGCCGAGAAGTTTTGCCGACTTGCGATGTGTTTCTTCAAAACTATTAGCTTCAGATAGCTCAATTATTTCAAGACACAAGCTATGAAGGTGTTGAAAACGCTCATGGCGCTCAAAAGCGAGCTCACGATGATACTCTTTTTGCTCACGCTCTAACTTCTCTATTCGTGCTAAAGACTTTTTCTCATTTTTGCTTTTCAACTCAGCAATATTACGTGCCAAGTCATCCAGTTTCAGCTGGGTAAAACCACGCAATTCGAAGTAGGCAATTGCACGCTCTAATACTGAATCTTTCGCAGGGCTACGGCCATATATTTTGTTTAACAAGGTCTTCACTTGTTCAGTAAAGTTCGTATCACCTTTAGAGTATTTCGACATGAGTTCCGTTTTTATATCTAATCAATAATGACTATGCGACTTAAGCTAATTTTATCTGAATATTCATCATCTTGAAAATTATTTACTGTACCTGTAAAGCTTATATTATCATGATAAAAGGCGTTATTTTATCAGACCTGACTATAACGATTAAATTCCCACGAGCCAATTAAATATTTATCCTGACATCAAGTAAGCTTGATTGACACCTGACATTAGCACATACTGAATAAACAGCAATTTTCATTTACAACCTTAAAACGAATGTGCAACTAAGGATAGATATGAGCTCACAAAACTTTAAAGAAACATTTAAAAGTGTCGGAGCTGCATTTTTCGGCGTTCAAAGCGATAAAAATAGAGAAAGAGACTTCACGCAAGGTAAGTTTAGCTATTTTATTATTGCTGGATTAATCGCTGTGGTGCTTTTTGTAGCTTCACTAATTGCAATTGTTTCGTTGGTTATACCTAGCTAATATCAATAAAGCGCTAGTAATTCAGAAACCTTATTGCGTTTATTTGCCTTTTGACTAATGGTTCTCGACACCTCTATAGAACGCTGCCTCTTAGCATGTTCATAAATTTTACGTGTCCAAATTGTATCGTGGTTGCTGATCAGCACTGAAATATTGCGGTTTTTAGTCACTTCTTCAGCGGCATTTGCTAAATCAGCCTGCTCATCTAAACCAAAGCCGTTACCTGCGTAACTGGTAAAACTTGCAGTTTTACTCAGAGGTACATAAGGGGGATCGCAATATATCACATCACCCGATTTAGCATGCGCAAAAGTTTGGCGATAACCATCACAAATAAATACCGCTTTACTGGCCTTTTCGGCAAAAAAATTTAATTCTGCTTCTGGAAAATACGGACGCTTATATTTTCCAAAAGGAACATTATAGCCTCCAGACTTATTATAACGACATAAACCATTATAGCCATGACGATTCATATACAGAAAAATAAGCGAACGAAAATAAGGCTCTGTACTGGCATTAAATTCTTTACGCAATTGATAGTAGCTATCCGCTTGGTTATTTTCTACTGAAAATAATCGTCGAGCATCATCAATAAACTTATCGGGACTGCGCTGTAAAATACGATATAGATTAATTAAGTCTTGATTAATATCGCTTAGCAGGTACTCGTCGTAATCACTATTTAAGAATACAGAGCCAGCACCAACAAAAGGTTCAACAAGACGTCTTCCCTTCGGTAACATGGTATTAATGACATCGCTTAGAGCGTATTTTCCGCCTGCCCACTTTAAAAAAGCTCGATGTTTTTTCTTCATGATACCTACAAATTTATAATGCCATATCAGATAACGGGTACCTGAAAAATAAGCGGGAATTGTATCCTGAATTAACCTTTATTGGGAGCCTTGAAATGCATTGATTTCGCTATTAATGACTTTGAGCGACTTAATCCATGGTTGACGCGCAACAATTGCCGCGGGTAATAACGCTAATTGTTGTTGTGCCGTGCTTTTGTCTTGATAAATTGGGCTAGTGATCACAAACACAGGCTCGTTGTTTAATAAGCGCTGGTAAATATGAAAGTTGATATTTTCGATACTTGCCATAAATTCACTGGGGAGATTTAACTCTTTAAAGGCCGCAATTTGAATAACAAAACCATCACTAATTCCTAAGTAATAATCATTGTCTACAGATAAGCCAACACGGTTAGGCGCTGCTGTTGATTCTAGAGACAAACTCTCATCTTGGTTTTGCAGCAGATTATTTTCGCTTATCATTGAGGGTTCGGCATTTTCTGCTGTCGATAGTGACGTCATAGCTAACATAATATCACTAGGTGTCGCGGGTAATATTTGCTCTTCTTTAACGATTTCTGCAGTTTCTATTGCCAATAAGGATAAATAAACGTCGTTAGGCTTAGCTTGTTGGTCAGCTTGCATTGCATTTTCACTGCTTAGCACCGTCGGTTGTGGCTCAGTTAGTACAGTCGACAACTCAACTTCTGGGTTTTTCGTATGCTTTAATGGCTTAGTAAAGTTAAAACTATCTTGCTGCAACAACACAATGGTTATAGCCATTAAACCACATAACGTTGCAATAACTGACAGCAACCATTTATTAATTTTGATTTCATACCATAATCGCTTTGGTCTTTTAAAAATCGCAGAGTTCACCGAGAGCAGTTGTCCTGATTGAGCAGACAGCAGAGTTAATTTGTTATGAAATAGGCTTTTATTTTCTTGTATTTTAATTCCTGACTCTGGTGTACCAAACATGACCACATTAATGACGAGGTTTGCTTTCTTGGCAATAGCCGCAAGTTGTGCAAGTTCATGCAATATTTGTAAAGAAAGATACTGAGTATTATCAAGAATAATAGTGAGTGCTTGCTGAGATTTTCGCGCTAAGTTAATCACACTAACCGCTAAAGATATTTCAGGGTCAAATAGCGCACCCGCCGATAATTGTTCAATAATTCGGCAACGAATTTGAATATCATTAAATTGAGTTGATAGTGAAACATAAGCAGCATTATGCTGCTCGGGTATTGCAGCAATAAACTGATTAGTAATTTGACCATTTTTTTGCGGGCTTTCATCGACCACCAAAATGGCCTGTTTTGAAAACCTAAGAATATAATCGATACGCGCTATTGCACTAATTTTAGTGACACTGGTTTTATCATCGGATAAGCCAATATTATTAATTAACGCGGACATGCTTCACCTATTCTATAAATTACAGAATTTGCTGAAGTAATTCCTCACTAACGTCATCGTTAATTTCAGATTGACCAATGGCGGTCGGAAGAATAAAGCGCAGTTTTCCAGCTAAATTCTTTTTGTCACGACGCATATGACAAATAAATTCATCAAAAGCCATGTTCTTAGGAGCAACTATGGGTAAGTCAAACGCCAAAAGCAGTGCTTCAATGCGACGAAGATCTGACACTTCAAGCAAATTCATTGCGACTGAAACTTTTGCAGCAAGTACCATGCCAGTGGCAACGGCCTCGCCATGTAACCACTTGCCATAACCTTGGTCTGCTTCAATTGCGTGCCCAAAGGTATGCCCTAAATTAAGTAAGGCACGAAGACCTGACTCCGTTTCATCGGCTGCAACAATATCCGCTTTACATTGGCAACAACGTTCAATCATATACGCTAGCGTATTATTATCACCCGCTTTAATGGCGTTGGTATTTTCTTCTAACCAGGTAAAAAACTCTCCATCACCTAGAATACCGTATTTAATAACTTCTGCTATACCAGCATTAAACTCTCTTGCAGGTAAACTAGCTAAAGTCGTTAAATCGATCACAACGGCTTTCGGCTGATAGAAAGCACCGATCATATTCTTACCTAACGGATGATTAACGGCAGTTTTACCACCAACTGAAGAGTCTACTTGTGACAGAACTGTGGTAGGCACTTGAATAAAATCAATACCACGTTGATAACATGCCGCCGCAAAACCGGTAATATCGCCGATAACACCACCACCAAGCGCAATTAATGTGGTATCTCGTCCGTGATTACTCGCCAATAAATGCGACATAATCAGATCAAAATTTGCTAAGCTTTTTTCAGCTTCACCGTCTGGTAGAATTAACTCATCGATATCATAGTCGACTAAGGTAGCTTTTAATGACTGGATATACAGAGGTGCAACGATATCATTTGAGATAATACAAATGCGTTTACTACGGATGTGTTTAGACAGCAGTTTACTATTAGATAATAGTCCGCTGTCTATATAGATAGGGTAACTACGTGTACCAAGCTCAACCTGAAGTGTGCTCATAGTAGATTCGTTTAAAAGTCTAAACGCTCTACTATTTTACTAGCCACAACCTTCGCACTTTGGTCATCCGTTTGCACAATAACATCGGCAATTTCTTCATATAACGGATTGCGCTCAACCGCTAGGTTTTCCAACACTTTTCTTGGTTCTTCGTCGGTTTGTAGAAGCGGTCTACGTCTATCTCTTTGCGTACGAGCAACTTGTTTATCAATTGTTGTTTCTAAATAAACCACAATGCCACGCGCTGATAAGCGATTACGAACTTGATTGCTGATCACAGAACCACCACCAGTCGCTAAAACAATACCTTGCTTTTCACTTAAGTCTTCAATAACTGATTCTTCTCTTTTACGAAAGCCTTCTTCACCTTCAAGATCAAAAACCCACGCGATATCGGCACCAGTACGACGCTCTATTTCTTGATCGGAATCAAAAAACTCTAGATGTAGCTTATCTGCTAATTCTCTACCAATGGTGCTTTTGCCTGCGCCCATAGGGCCTACAAGGAAAATATTACGTTTTTCTGCCATTAGATTAATTAATACTCGTTTTATTTATTACGTGAACAGGTAAGAGGGAACCTCCCTCGAAAATTTTAAGGGCGCAATTATCGCAATTGTTGGGTACAAATTGCAAGCATGTAAGATGAAAACACCAACTTACATGCAAATTAACTTAAAATCTTTCGGTAACTATGCGTGGTGTAACGAAAATTAATAGCTCTTTTTTCTCATTAAAATTACTACTATTTCTAAACATCCAACCAAAATACGGAATATCACCTAACACAGGAACTTTAGACACAGAGCTAATAATTTGCTGTTGATAAATACCACCGAGCACAATAGTTTCACCATTATTAACTAATACTTGCGTGCCAATTCTCTGAGTATCAATTGCCGGTGCTGTACCATTAGTAACATCTGACACCGTATCTTGGGTAACCACTAAGTCTAATATAATGCGATCATCCGGGGTAATATGCGGCGTTACAGTTAAGCTCAACACAGCTTTTTTAAATTGCGTTGACGTCGCACCACTCGAAGCCGCTTCTTGATATGGAATTTCAACACCTTGCTCTATATAGGCTTCTTTTTGATTTGCAGTGGTAATGCGAGGACTCGCGATGATTTCACCTTTATTTTCTTTCTCCATCGCACTTAGCTCTAAATCAAGAATAGTGCCGTCTGCTAGGCGTGCGACTTGAAAGGCGATACTACCTGCAGGGTTTGCCACAGGCAAGTTGACATTAAGGCGATCTTCAAGATTTGGAGCGGTCCCGCTATTTGCACTACCAGTCCCTCCTAGTGAACCAGAGGTGGCAGAGTCACTACCTGTATCCGTTACCCCCCAACGAATACCTAACTCTTCATTGATATTATCTTTAACAGTAACCATACGTGATTCAATAATAACCTGACGAACAGGAATATCGAGTACCGACACCATACGTTTAATATCTTCTATGCTATTGGCGGTATCTCGAATTAATAGCGTATTTGTACGTTCATCAACACTAACACTGCCGCGATCAGATAAAATGCTGTTTTCTTCATTTTTAATTAGTGCCGCAAATTCGGCAGCTTTAGCATAATTAACCTGAACATATTCAGAATACAAAGGAGCTAACTCTTCAACTTGTTGCTGGGCTTGTAGATCTCTTGCCTCACGTGCGGCTAACTCATCACTTGGCGCCACCATCAAGATATTACCTTCCATTCGCTTATCTAAGCCTTTAACTTTAAGAATAATATCAAGTGCCTGATCCCAAGGAACACCGTCAAGCCTTAGGGTAATATTACCGGCAACTGTATCACTGGTGACTAAGTTAAAGCCATTATAGTCAGCAATGATTTGCAGCACAGTACGAACCGATATATCTTGGAAATTCAATGAAATGGCTCGACCATTGAAATCTTCTTCTTCACCTAAATAGCCAACTTCTTTTTCTTTTGCTGAAACGGTCAAAGAAAAAACATCATTGAGTTGTTGATGACTAAATTCAAATGCGCCATTGATATCAACCACTAACCGGGCATTTCGGCCTTCTTTAAAGGTTTCAATACCACTTACTATGGTGCCAAAATCCGTAACATCTAACTTATAAATATAGTCTTCTAAAATTTCTGTATTGTGAAATTCAATATATAACTTGCCTAACTTGTCGCTAACATCAACCGCAACCTTACTATCAATTAACTTCACCAACAATTGTGCTTCATTTTGTTGACCACGTTTAAAATCAATATTATCAATTTGGTTGATAAAGCCATGACCTAACGGAATTAATTGAGTTACCGCCTTAGACATTTTTCCGGTATTTAATGTTAAAGCAAATTGGTTATCGCTTTGTTTGACATCAAAAATCGATAAATGGGTTAAATTTACTGTCGCCACAACCTTGCCAGCTAGCTTCTGAACTTCGATATTTTTAACCCCCGCATGATCGACAATCGTAGACGCTATGTTTGGGTTGTATGTGTCAGCACTAAATGCAATTTTAACTTGTGCAGGCGTCACAGATGTAGACACTTCAGGTTGCACAGCTATATTATCCGCCAACTTAAAAACGAGCTCTATTTCGCTATTTTGGATCGTATTGTAACTAATGCCCGTTAACTCATTTGCTGTGAGCGAGCTAGAGACAAAGTACAACAAAGTAATGGTGATATATTTCATTTTACTGAAGTGCGTCATAATATTTTTAATTTTCATTTGTTTTAATAGCAACATTAATTCCTTTGCCCCTCTGCACTTGTTTCCGTCATGGTCACGACTGTTTCACGCTCCACCCAGCACCCAGCGCCATCTGGGATTAATTCTAATACTTTTACGTTATCTTGGCTTACCGCGGTAATTCTGCCATGAAATAGCCCAACATAGCTTCCTACCGCAACTCTATGTAAGGTTTTGTCTGATGCTTCAACAAGTGCCCAAATTACCCCTAGTTCACCTAAGGTACCACGCATAGTTAAATCGCTAAGTGCAAACTTTTCTAAAGGCTGTTTTCTACGTCGAGGATCTGGGCTTAAACACCCTGACATTTGTTGAATTTTTTCTTGAATAGCTTCTGGTTTTGGTGCATCAAACGGACTTCTTAATGTTTGTGCCGAATAATCAAAATGATCAAAAACCGCTACAGCCGGCATTGGTGCAATAGTACTACTTGCACTGGCTTGCACATTAGCAATATGCACTTTCAAATCACTAGTGTCATCAAAACACCCTGTCAATAAGACAGCAGCCACTAACGCTAACTTTTTCATGGTGCGGTTGCCTCTCTATAACGGTATGTTTTAGCTTGTAACTTTAATTTCAATTCACCTGAACCAGCATTTTTAAGGTTAATATCAAAATTATGCAAAGTTACAATTCTCGGTAGCCCCGCGATCCGGCTAACAAACTCGCCAAACTCATGGTAAGTGCCGTACACCTCAATATCAATTGGCAGTTCGATATATATTTCTTGTTCTATTTCTGGTTGCCAATTTAACTTCACAAAATCAAGCCCAGTTGTTGTACCGACAAACGTTATATCATCGAGTAGGCCCGGTGTTTCATGACTTTCCGGCAAGCTTTTCAATTGATTAGCAAACATAGATTCTGCTTCAATCATTTGTTGCTCGAACAACTCTAAGTTAGCAGCAATATGGTACTTGGCTTGGTATTGTTGCTTTAATGTTTCTTCTTCTTCCGTTACGCGCTCTAATGTTGCGATTCTGTCGCTGATCATTAAGGCATAACCTAAGCCTAATACCAATACGACAATAAACACTGATAATAAAATTTTGGCAGCTTTTGGCCATTGAGCAATGTTGTCGAGCTCTAAGCCACTAAATTGCTCCATAAATTCTGATAAATCAAAATTCATTACGATGCTCCTTGTGGATTAGTGCTATTTAGATTTATTAATCCTTTAATGCGGACCCGCATTTTAAAGTCGCTCAATAATTTACTTTTTGCATCATTAGATGTGATCGATTCTAGAACGGCGTCTTCAAATAGATCTGAACGCTCAATTTCACGAATCATATTAGCCAAATGGTTATTTGACTCGCTTTTGCCCGTAATATTTAAACTATTATCTTGTTTTTCTAGGCGCGTTAAATATACACCGTTAGGAACAATTTTAGCAATCTCATCAAGTACCTGAGTACCGACATTGCGACTACGTTGCAGTTGCTCTACCACGCTGGTACGTTTTTTAAGTTCTTTTTTCTTTTCGTTTAGCGACTTTATTTTAGCTATACGTATATCTAAAACCTGAATTTCATTTTTTAAAAATTGATTGCGAGCATTTTGGCCATCAACTCGCATTTGATAAAACTGATTCACCAAAAAAACAATAGCAAAAGCACTTAATGCAACCGCGGTTAACACACTAAAAAATGCACGTTGTTTAGCTTTTTCTGCCTCTTCACGCCATGGTAATAGGTTTATATATGCCATGGTACAAAACTCCTTAACGCTAAACCGGCAGCAACCATTAAACTAGGTGCTGTTTTTGCTAGTTCATCTTTATTTATATTGCTAGAAATTTCCATACCTTCAAATGGGTTGGCGATGACAGTATGAATACCCAATTCTTCTGTTAGTAATTGCTCTATACCTTCAACCAATGCGCTACCACCTGATATCACTAAGTAATCGATTTTCTCTTTGCCGCTTGTAGTTAAAAACATTTGAATTGCACGGCGAATTTGTTGCACTAAAATGGTGTGAAACGGCGCTAACACTTCAAAGGTATAATTAGGTGGTAAATCATCAGTTAATTTCGCAACTTCAGCTTCTTCAAATGACTTATTGTAATAAGATACAATTGAGCGTGTATATTGCTCGCCACCAAATAATTGATCGCGACTATAAATATGATTTCCAGCATCACTGACTGAAAATAAAGTCATGGTTGCGCCAATATCGACAGTTGCAACCACTTTATCACTTGCATCATCAGGTAGCTGCGCTAACGTTAAGTCATATCCGCGACTAACAGCGTATGATTCCACATCAATCACTTTAGTGTCGAAGCCACCAGCTTCTAGTGCCGCTACGCGGGCTTCTACAGATTCAGTTCGGGCAGCACTTAACAAGACATTAATTTTACTTGGATCTGATTCATTAATTTCGAGTGACTCGAAATCTAAACTCACTTCATCTAACGGGTAAGGAATTAAACTATCGGCTTCAATTTCAATTTGGCTCGCCAACTCATGTTCATTGAGTGCAGCATCCATATAGATAATTTTGGTGATCACTGTTTGGCCAGAAACAGCGGAAGCGGCTTGACCAACTGACGAAGTGATTTTTTTACGGATTTTAGCAACTACTTTACCAACAGCATCAATGTCTTGAATTTCTCTATCAACAATTGCGCCTCTAGGCATAGGTTCAACTGCAATGGTTTCAAGAACGTAGCCATTGTCATTCTGATTTAATAATACAGCTTTAATAGAATGCGAACCAATATCAATCCCGACCATTAAGGAGGTTTTCTTTTTCCATAAACTACTTAACATAGAACCCTACTAGAACATTTTATTATAATAATATTAGGCATAAAATTCGTATAAATACATTTATTACATGCTTTTACACGATATACTAGTACTATTACACCATTTTTATAAACTTTATTGAGCATTTTTTTGTGTTTTCTATAAAAAACCTGTTAAAAGCAGCTTCCATATTAATATTTATTGGAGTATTGGCGCTGGTTGGTCTTTACCTATCTATGCGCTCGAGTTTACCCAGTGTTGAATCACTTCGTGATTTGCAGTGGCAAACACCGATGCAAATATTCAGTGCTGACGGCAAACTAATTTCTCAATTTGGAGAGAAAAAGCGTATTCCATTAACCTTAGAGGAAATGCCAGAGCAACTAATCAATGCCGTTCTTGCAACCGAAGATGACCGCTTCTATCTCCACTTTGGCGTTGACCCTATTGGTATGGGTCGTGCTGTTATTGGCCAATTAATGGGACAAAATAAAGGCGGTGCGAGTACCATAACCATGCAGGTGGCTCGTAATTTTTTCTTAACACGTGAACAAACTTATGTTCGCAAAATTCGTGAAATTTTCATTTCATTCCATATTGAAAGCTTATTAACAAAAGATGAAATTCTCGCGCTTTACATGAACAAAATAGCTTTAGGGCATCGTTCATTCGGTTTTGGCGCAGCTGCTCAAGTCTATTATGGCAAAGAGGTAAATGAGTTGACCTTAGCACAAATTGCCGTGCTGGCTGGATTGCCGAAGGCTCCGTCTACTATGAATCCAATCAGTCGGCCTTTACGTGCTAAAAACCGACGCAGTGTTGTTCTACAACGTATGTTTGTCGCAGGATATATCGACTCTAACCAATTATCTATTGCAAATGCAGCACCGATTACGGCTAAAAAACACGGTGCAGAAATTGAATTAGATGCGCCATATATTGCCGAAATGGCACATCAAGAAATGATTGAACGTTATGGTAAAGAAGCTGCATATACTGGCGGCTATAAAGTTTACACAACTGTGCCATCAACATTACAGTATGCGGCTCAACAAGCGGTCATTAAGAACATTTTTGCTTACGACCAGCGCCATGGTTATCGCGGTCCTATTACTTCGTTAAGGCCAGACAACGCAACGAATTCATCAGAACAGCTAACCGAGATAACAAGAATTCCGCTTAGCGAAGAGGAGATTCAGCAAGCTCTGTCAACGATAAAAAGCTATCAAGCTCTTGCGCCTGCCGTTGTTATTGATGTGCTAGAACAAGCCATTATAGTGCAACTTGAAGACGGAACTAATATCGAAATTGACTGGCAAGGTTTATCGTGGGCAAGAGAGTTCTTAAATGATGACAAACAAGCAGCACCACCTAAATTAGCAAAAGAAATATTGGCTTACGGTGATGTTGTTATGGTTGCTCCTGATGAAGACCTAAACTATCGATTAAGTCAATTACCAGATGTAAGCGCTGCACTTGTCTCTCTTGATACTGACAATGGTGCTATTAAAGCAGCCGTCGGCGGCTTTAGTTTTGCCCAAAGCCAATTTAATCGGGTCACACAAGCTAAACGACAAGTTGGCTCGAACATTAAGCCTTTTATTTATTCTGCAGCGCTTGATTCCGGCTACACATTAGCATCTATTGTTAATGACACACCTATCAACCAATGGGATAGAAGTTCAGGTGTAGTTTGGCGCCCTAAAAATTCGCCTCCTGTCTATAATGGTGAAATACGCTTGCGCCTTGCTTTAGCACAATCAAAAAATGTTATTGCCGTGCGATTGCTACGAGATGTTGGCTTAAATAAAATTATTCCTTACCTGGCTTCATTCGGCTTTGATCCAGACGACTTGCCCCGAAATGAATCTCTGGCGCTTGGTTCAGCATCTTTAACGCCATTAGAGGTAGCAACCGGCTTTGCAACTTTCGCAAATGGTGGTTTTTTAGTTGAACCTTATTTAATTGAGCGCATTGAAGACTCTTTCGGTAATGTCGTATTTCAAGCAAATCCTGCTATAGCGTGTGATGTTTGCACTATACAAGAAAATAATTTGTCGTCAGAGCAACAAAGCACTGTAGATAACTTAATAAATAACTCTGACGATGAATTGCTTGAGCCAAACGTTATCAACAAGGCCGAGCGAGTAATTAGTGCACAAAATGCATTTTTAATTACCGAAGCACTTAATTCAGCGATTTGGGGCGCAGATTGGAACATAAAACCATTTTGGCAAGGCACAGGTTTCCGTGCTCGTTCACTGAAACGTCGTGACATTGCTGGGAAAACTGGCACCACAAACCAAGCAAAAGATGCTTGGTTTTCGGGCTTTAGTCGCCGAATTGTCACCACCTCATGGATAGGCTTTGACAATCCAAGCCGAAACTTAGGCAAAACATCATACAATAGTAATTTAGGTGAAAATCAGATCACTGGTAAAGAATTTGGAGCTAAGTCCGCACAGCCCGCGTGGATTACTTTTATGAAAACAGCCTTAACTGACCTTCCTGTTGAGCCGTTTGAGCAACCTGAAGCACTTATTTCAGTGAGAATAGACAAAGCTTCCGGTATGTTGAGCACAAAAACAGATAAATCAAGCCAGTTTGAATATTTCGAGCTAGGTACTGCACCAACAGAGTACATAAGCCAAGATCATAGTAGTGAAATTTTAGATGGCAATAACGTCGATAACGAAATAACAGAAGATATTTTTGACTAACACGCCTAAAAAGTTTCGTTAGAAAAGCCGGCGAATAATAATTTCTATATTATTCGCGACTTTTTTATCGAGTTGCCAATTTTTTTTCCTTCATTACAAATTAATAACACCTGCAATTTCTTGACCAAACAGTCAACCAGAACAATTACCTAACCTCCTAATTTAAAATGCTTTATTGCAATAAATGCATCATGATAGTTTCATTAATATGATAAGCATCTCACTCACGACGCCTGCTTTTTTTTAGAAAACATGAAAGTTACCCTGAAAACTTTCACAACGAAAGAAAAAAAACTTTCGTTTTACCTCATGATCGCCTAAAATTGCGCCCTCAATCGGGATACCGAAACTTATTACTTAAAATCGTCATACTTTAGGAGCGAATTCGCTATGGCAGCTTTAGAAAACTCAATCGATTTATCATCATACGGCATCACCAATGTTGCTGAGGTTGTTTACAATCCGTCTTATGAGTTACTTTTTGCTGAGGAAACAAAATCTGAACTCACAGGTTTTGACAAAGGTGTAGTTACAGAGCTTGGTGCTGTTTCAGTTGATACAGGTATTTTTACTGGTCGTTCTCCTAAAGATAAATATATTGTGCGTGACGACACAACACGCGACACCGTTTGGTGGTCAGATCAAGGTAAAAATGACAACAAGCCAATGACGCAAGAAACTTGGGAAAGCTTAAAAGGCTTAGTAACTGAACAGTTATCTGGCCAACGCTTATTTGTCGTTGATACTTTTTGTGGTGCTGACGATGCAACTCGCTTAAAAGTGCGCTTTATTACTGAAGTAGCATGGCAAGCTCACTTTGTTAAAAACATGTTTATTCGTCCAACGGATGCAGAGTTAGAAAATTACGAACCTGATTTCATCGTAATGAATGGTGCCAAAACCACAAACCCAAATTGGCAAGAACAGGGCTTAAACTCTGAAAACTTTGTTGCCTTTAACTTAACGGAAAAAATGCAGCTTATCGGCGGTACTTGGTACGGCGGTGAAATGAAAAAAGGTATGTTCTCTATGATGAACTACCTTTTACCATTAAAAGGTATCGCGTCAATGCACTGTAGTGCTAACGTTGGTAAAGACGGTGATACAGCAGTATTTTTTGGACTTTCTGGTACAGGTAAAACAACATTATCAACTGACCCTAAGCGTCAACTTATTGGTGATGATGAACACGGTTGGGATGATAACGGTGTATTTAACTTTGAGGGTGGTTGTTATGCTAAAACAATTAACCTTAGCAAAGAAAACGAACCTGATATTTACAACGCAATTCGTCGTGATGCACTACTAGAAAACGTAACTGTTGATGAAAATGGTAAAATTGATTTTGATGATAATTCAAAAACTGAAAACACACGTGTTTCATACCCAATTCATCATATTGATAATATCGTTAAGCCAGTATCTCGCGCGGGCCACGCAAAAAAAGTTATCTTTTTAACGGCTGATGCTTTTGGTGTTTTACCACCTGTAGCTAAATTAACGCCTGAGCAAACTGAATACTACTTCTTATCAGGTTTCACTGCTAAATTAGCTGGTACTGAACGCGGTATTACCGAACCAACACCAACATTTTCAAGTTGTTTTGGTGCTGCCTTCTTAAGTTTACACCCAACACAATATGCAGAAGTTTTACGTAAACGCATGCAAGCTGCTGGCGCTGAAGCTTATTTAGTTAACACAGGTTGGAACGGCACAGGTAAACGTATTTCAATAAAAGATACTCGCGCGATTATTGACGCAATTTTAGATGGTTCAATTGATAATGCTGAAACGCAAGTTTTACCATTATTTAATTTAGATATCCCAACTAGCATTGCGGGTGTTGACAACGGTATACTAGATCCGCGCGATACATACAGTGACCAAGCTGAGTGGCACGGAAAAGCGGTTGACCTAGCAAATCGCTTTGTTAACAACTTTGATAAATTTACCGATACAGATAATGGTAAGTTACTAGTTGCTGCTGGACCTAAAGTTTAAATACTGCTTTGCAACTATTACGAAAAAGCCATCATAATATGATGGCTTTTTTTATGGTTTTAAACATCGACTTATCAGGTCAAATATCAATCATGTTTGGTGGGTAAACATACTTTGGCCATTAAGCCGCCTTCTGGCTTATTAGTAAGTGCAACGCTGCCGCCATGAGTATCAACAATTCGCTTAATAATGGCTAAACCTAAACCACTACCTTCTGTACCTCTCGCTTTATCTCCTTGCGTAAAGGGCTGAAACAATCGCTCAATATCAATATCTGGAATACCAGGCCCTTCATCACATACACAAAAACAAACTTCACCTTTTGGTACATTATGACTTGTAGAAACAATAATTTTGCCGTCACTATAACGTAAGGCATTTTGAATCAGGTTAGCCAAGGCCCTTTTTATTGCGACATAGCGTAAGGGCAACTTAGGTAATGGTTCAGCATTAAATTCAATTTCACGTTCAAGAATACTTTCCGATTGTACAACTTCTTCAATCAGAACATTTAGGTCGGCTAGTTCCGCTTTATCTTTACTATCATGCCTAATATAATCGATAAATTGATCGATTATCGTATTCATATCATCAATATCACCTTCAATCCCTTCTTTTAAAAATTCATCTTGTTGGGATATCATTTCGGTTGCAAGACGAATACGTGTTAACGGAGTGCGTAAATCATGTGATATGCCAGCCATTAATAAGTTTCTGTCATCTTCCAGTTGCTTTATGCCTTTAGACATATGATTAAAGGCTCGCGTTACCGCAACAATTTCAGTCGTACCACGTTCACTTAAAGGCTCAGGAAAATCTCCTCGGCCTACGTCGTGAGCAGCATGTTGCAGCGCACCAAGTGGCCTGTTTAGCTGGCGCACAAATAACCAGCCCCCCATGACACTTAAAATACCTAAAATCATCAAAACGAGAACAAGCGGCGAAAAGTTTTCTTCTTCCAAACCGTTAATAGGAATTTTCACCCAATAATCAGGCGCTTGGGGTGGCCGGATCCAAAACAGGTACTCATCCCCTTGAGAAATGCGCACTTCAGCGGGGCCACCTAACAACTCAGACATTTCAGTGGAGCGAAAAGCATAATATACCGCGTCTTGTAAGCCCAGTTTCATTGCCGCTGCTTCACGATAAACACCAATTCCAGTTTCTCGCGTGAAGGCATCGCCCATAGCTGGGCTAAGCTCTTCATCAGCAATATCAATAAAAACAACGCGAACTTGTTTTGCCAATAGTTGATTCACTTGTTGCGCATTCGGTTGAATGATATATATCGACATGGATATAAATGAAACAACTTGGTTAATTAGCAACAAAACACCGATTAATAGTACTGTTTGCCCAAAAGCACTACGCGGCAATATTTTCATAAACTTCTACTAGATAGGATTCATTTCAATCATATTCTACAACATTTAAGCAACAGACTTTCCTTCAGGAACAAAAACATAGCCTAAACCCCAAACGGTTTGAATATATCGAGGTTTTGCAGGATCTTCTTCAAGCATTCTACGTAACCGAGACACTTGCACGTCAATACTACGCTCCAATGCGGAATAGTCTCTACCTCGTGCTAAGTTCATTAGTTTATCACGTGATAACGGCTCTCGAGGGTGTGTTATCAAAGCCTTTAACACTGCAAACTCACCACTAGTTAGCGGCATATTAACGTCACCTTTTAGCATTTCACGCGTAGCCAGGTTCAGTTGATAATCTCCAAAGGAAATGACATTTTCTTCTTGTGCTGGTGCTCCCGGAGCTTCTTGTACGCGTCGGCGAAGTACAGCCTTAATGCGAGCAAGTAATTCTCTTGGATTAAAAGGTTTTGGCATGTAATCATCTGCACCTAACTCTAGGCCAATGATGCGGTCAACCTCATCACCTTTTGCAGTCAACATTACAATAGGGATATCGTTAGAAGCTTGTCTTAATCTTCGGCATATAGAAAGGCCGTCTTCACCTGGTAGCATTAAATCAAGCACTAGTAAATGAAAGTTCTCTCTTTCTAATAACCTATCCATTTGTTCTGAATTTGCCGCACTTCGCACCACAAACCCTTGCTCTACTAAATACCGTTCTAGTAATGCCCGCAAACGCATATCATCGTCTACTACCAAAACTTTCGGTGTTTCATGTCCCATAATGCCTTTTCCATCGTCTTATTTTTATAACTTGTCTTAACTATAAGTCATATTGTTACAAATATAAAAACCTGTTCTGTGTCAGTTTCCTAGCATTTGTTACAAATTATGTTAAGGCAAGTCAATACTAAGGCATAGGATTATATAAGCTTTTTAAAATATCGATACTTTTAGCTGCAATTTAACAACATTTTTGCCTGTAAATAAAATATTAAGTTAAGCGCTACTTCGTAATAACTCACTTGTTATAACTTAGACTAAGTGGACTACTTACATTGACCATTTTATGTGGGAGAATAGTGTAATGAAAGTTTGGGTATATTTTCACAAAGCACCAATTCGCGTTTTGCTCATTAGCAAAAGGCGTAATTTTGTGCGCTTAAAACGTAGTATGCTCAAAGTCAAAGTAGCCTTAGCACAAGAAAAAATAGAGACAAAAGAAATGCTAAGCATATATAAACGTTACACTAAACGTCAGGCAAGTAGTGAAGAAATGCGTATCGCAAATCAGCAATTTGTTGATATTTTAAAAGGCTTAGGCATTGGCGTGTTTGCCGTGTTGCCCTTCTCTCCAATTACCATTCCAATAATGATAAAAATTGGTCGCTTGGTTGGTGTTGAAATTCTGCCAAGCTCATTTATTGACCCCAAAAAAAACCATAAATCTTAACAATTATTGCAAATAATTGATTGCTTGATCAGTCACACATTGGGTAAAGCTTTTTTGTCGCTCTTCACGAGACAAGGAGGCAATGGCTTGTTGAACAAGTTTCATTTTTTGTTGTCTATCACTGGCCGGTAAATCAGCTAGTTGCTCGTGAAAACAGCCCAACAATCCATAATTTAACGCTATATCGGACTTAGGTGAGGCCCCCTCTAAACAGGCAAGTAACTGTTGGGCGAGCTCAGTCTTGTCAACTTCAGTGATCAAAGCCTTAACTGTTACTTGGCTATTAGCTGTTTTTTCTAGCTGGCAACTAAAGTACATATCAGCAACAGCAACAATTGGAATAAGCTTTTCGTGTTGAACACCAAAACGCTCTTTTAACCATTTATCTTTGTCCCACTGTTGAGACTGCTCAGCATATACAGGCCCCGTTAACACCGTCAACAAAAAGCTTGCTATTACGGCAGAGTAATAAAACCAATGCTTGTTTAAATAACTACGTATTGTCATTACTAATTAACCTATTTCATTTCTACTTAATAATATATAAAGAACACTGTCTTGTCTGTAAGCAGATGTATCTTAAGCTTTCACTTATCTTATAATTATCAAATACAAAGCTTTTCGAAAACAATATTGCATGTTTAAATAGAGTGACAAAAATAAGTATATTTAATGATAAGGGCAGATATTTGATAGCTAAATTTATATGGTTTTTAATCATTACTTTCACACTGCTAAATCCTATTATTACGGTTAATTCTGCTGAAACAGATACCTTATTACTTTTAGAGCAGCGCCTTAAAGAAGAAAAAGGTAAAGTAATTTATTTAGATTTTTGGTCATCATGGTGTAAACCGTGTCGAAAATCTTTTCCATGGATGAATAATCTGCAGCAAAAATATCAAGGGGAAGGATTAATTGTGCTAAGCGTGAACCTAGATCACAACCGTAATTTAGCCAATCAATTTCTAGCTCAAGTTCCCGCTGACTTTCCTATTATTTTTGATCCTAAAGGTCTTATCGCTAGAAAATTTAAACTTAAAGGCATGCCGAGCAGTTTTTTAATAGACCGCTCAGGAACTCTGGTTAGCGCCCATGTAGGCTTTAACCAAGAAAAAATCTTAGCCTATGAACAAGAAATTATTCGCCTTTTAAACAGCGCTAAAAATTAAAAGCCGTAACTTCTTTCAACTTTACTTATACGCACGGTAAAATTTTTATACCATCTATCACGCCCTAACTTCTGGGCGATACTATGTTGACTATTTTCTTTCCAATGTTTGATATCTTCAAGCGTGCGCCAGTAAGATACCGTAATACCAATATTTTCTCTGGCTGATTCTACTCCTAAAAAGCCTGCTTGTTGTTCCGCCAGTGCCAACATTTCATCCGCCATTTCATAATAGCCTTTCGGCGAGTCATTCATTGTCGAACTAAATATAACCGCGTAATACGGAGGCTCAGGTGTTGCTACAAGCAAGCTGTCCATTTGTTTTCCTTTTGTTCCTAAATCAATTATTTAGGTTGTATCATATGCACATCGCGTTGCGGGAACGGAATAGTAATACCTTCACGATCAAAGGCAAGTTTCACTTCTTCTATAACGCCAAAATACACTGGCCAATAATTTTCTGAATTGGTCCACGGGCGAACAAGCAAATTCACCGAACTATCAGCATGAGCGGAAACAAAAATATCTGGTACTGGAGATTTTAAGATGCGCTCATCCGCTTCTAATACACTTTGCAATACCGCTTTCGCTTTTTTGATATCATCGCCGTAGCTTATACCAAAGGTAAGGTCCACTCGACGCGTTGGCTCAACAAAAATATTTTTTACACAACCATTAGATAGCAATCCGTTTGGAATAATAACTCTTTGATTGTCTAAGGTTAATAGTACGGTATTGAATATTTGAATTTCCTGTACGACACCAACATAACCTTGTGCGTCAATAACATCGCCTGCTTTGAATGGTTTAAAAAACAGGATTAGAATACCGCCAGCAAAATTAGATAAACTGCCTTGCAGTGCCAAGCCTACCGCTAATCCCGCAGCACCAAGAACAGCAATTAACGACGTTGTTTCCACTCCAACCATAGAAGCGAAAATAATAATTAATATTGCTTTGAACATAATGCCAACAATGCTGAGTAAAAACTGGTGCAAGGTGACTTCTACATTTTTCTTTTGCATTGCTAAATCAAATAATTTTAATATTCGTTTAACAATCCAAAGACCAATGATAAAAACAATAATAGCGACGAGCAATTTAGTACCAAACTGTACCGCTAAATCCCCTAACATAGTCGCGTATCTTTCTAAGGTACTAACATTAATTTCCATAATATATTCCTGTTTATTGTTATGATGTTGTGCTGATTTTATCCGTTTCAGTATAGCTGCCCTTTGCTAAATTTTGCACATAAAAAAAGCGAGCTTAATGCTCGCTTTTTATTAATATCACAATATTTTAGAAGCTATATTTATAACCTAACGTCACACTGCGTGGCTTACCTACCATAATAGAACCATGTGTACGAGTCGCCATATACTCTTTATCAAGTAAATTATCTACGTTGAAAGTAATTTCTTGGTTTTCAGCAATGCTATAATGTGCAGCCATATCTACAACAGTGCGACTATCAATGGTTTCATCGGCAATCATAGCGCCTTGGCCTGCAGTAGTTCGCATTTTGTCCATGTAACGTACTAAAATATCGCCACGCCATTTTTCACCAACAACACCAACAGTTAACTGAAGTTGATTTTCTGGTACATAGGGTAATTCATCACCCGCAGTAACATCACCCCAAGTATCTAATCCAGATTCAAACGAGTTTTGAAATTCAGTTTCAGTAAAGGTATAGGTCAAATCAACAGGAATTGATACAGCCCCAGCAGCGAACTCATAACCTGCTTTTGCTTCTAAACCGGATACTTTCACTTCACCAGCATTATACTGGTCACCAATATTATCATCGTCACAACCTTGGCTAGCAGTACAATTACCATGCATGTTGCTGTAGTCAGAGTAGAAAAACAATGCTTCAGCGCTTAATGAATCTTGGTTAAAGCGTAAGCCTAATTCATAATTCACACTTTCTTCATTTTCTGCTTTGTCATTGCCAGGAGCTGGCGGCGCAAAACCTTTTTGTACACCACCAATAATCACTAATTCATTATTTACACGATAGGTTACAGCGAGTGAAGGTAATAATACATCAACGTCATTGCTGACATCTTTAGTTGTTGGTTCATCACGATCAATAATACCTTTCCATTCTTTACGAGAAATAGTCATATCTTCATAACGTAGGCCAGCATTAATAATAAAATCACCAACGGTATATTCATCATGAACAAACAATGCAAGAGCTTCAGCTGAATCAATACGGTTTGAGTCTGCACCATGAACTCCAGCTTCGGTAAGAGTCATTTCATAAGAGGAATTAGTTAAGCTATATTTATCCACCCATTGGAAGCGATCCATTTCATCTTCGTGATAACGGGCACCAAACTTCACCTGGTGATCGCCAAAATCTGCATCTAATACCGTTTGAATACCTTGTGAAAGATAGTCACGACTATTGGCTTTTACATCAACGTTAATTTCATTACCAGAGAAAGTGCCATTATCAAATGCCGCTGCATCTTCAATCCCACCTTTACTTAAACTCTTTCCATTTACTTTACTAGTTTTATACCAGTTACGGCTAAACTCGTTATAGTAGGCTGTTGTACCTAAAGTAAAACGGTCTGATAATTGAATATGGTGATTAATTTGCAACTGCTTATGGCTAGTATCCATGTTATCAAGCTGAGATGCTGAATAACGAGAATAAGGATTAGCATCAAAGTCTGCTTGTGTTAAGCCCATATAGGTTTCATCTGAATCTTCATCTGAATACTTAAGTTTAAATTCAAGCTCTTGGTAATACTTAGCGTCAGTGTCACTGTTGATCATCACCTTTGCTAAAATGTCGTTTTTAACAAAACCTGTATCGTCACCGGTATGGTTAACATCTTTAAAACCATCAGCTTGATAACGGAATACTTCAAACACTGAGGAAACGTTTTTACCAGCACCACCAACATAAGCATGTGCTTTACCAAAACCATCTTCACCGGCGCTTAAATTAACTTGCCCAGCTAATGCTTCTTCCGGGATAACACGTGATAACATGTTTACCACACCACCCGTAGTACGAGGACCATACATGGCACTCGACGTACCTTTTAATACTTCGATTTGCTGCATACGGCCAGACGTTGGGAAGTAATAAGCTGATGGTGCCGCATAAGGAGCTGGAGCAGCAAGTACACCATCTTCCATAATAGTCACTTTTTCACTACGGTTTTGACCTGTTCCACGCATACCAATATTTGGACGTAAACCGTAACCATCTTCTTCTAACACGTAAACACCCGGAACCGATGTTAATGTACGCATAATGTCGGTAAAGTCGAATTTCTCTAAATCTTCTTGAGAAAGCATATGAGCACTACCGGGAACATCATTGACTGATTGTGCATTGCCAAAAATAGTAAGGTGCTCCATATCATCATCTGCAATAACAGGATTTGAAATAGCACTAACCACAGATAAACTAATTAACGCTGGTTTAAAAAGAGAAGAAATTCGCATGATAACGCCTATAAAAGAAACAATTATTTTATTTGCGCGCATTAGACCACGAGATCAAACAAGAATCAATATCATTTGCATTATTTATAATTAAAGATTGATATAAGTCAAATTAGAATCAACTCGTTTCTTTTATAGGCGATATAGACTAAATCTGCATGATTTTGCTGATAGCTTGATTAACTTGATTAACATTAAACTTACTTTCAACTAGTGTGCGACTATTATTTGCCATTTGTTGCCACTGCTCTTTGTGCTCAATAAACCAAATCATACGACTAGCTAATTCTTCGGTATTACGAGTAGCTACTAGCCAGCCATTGTAGCCATCATCAACGGTATCGCGACAACCGGAGGTATTGGTCGTTAATATTGGCCGCCCTGTGCTCATTGCTTCAAGCACAGTTCGGGGTAACCCTTCATGATACGATGGCAAACAATAAATATGGCAAGCTTCTATATAGGGTTTCACATCATCTGTTTCACCTAAATAATCAACTTGTCTTTCTGTTTGCCATTTCATAACTTCTGCTTGGCTAATCTTGTCCGGTGAACTGTCATAGGGCCCAAGAAGTTGGAATTTCGTATTTGGATATTTCTGTTTAACCAGCTTCGCTGCTGCTGCAAACTCCCTAATACCTTTATCACCTAATAATCTTGCAATTAGCAGGAAAGTCGGAACACTCGCAGGCAATGGTTTCTGTTGATAATCCTCAATATCAACACCTGAACCAAAAACACGATGACACTTTGTTGCATCAACTATGTGCGAATTCACAAAAAGCTTGCGATTATCCTGATTTTGAAAAATGACATTTTTAGCGCTTTTTAAGGAATATTTATACAAATGTTTAACAATAAAATTTATTACATTACGTACAAATGCTCCTTTCTCAAATGCATAGCCTAAACCTGTAATCATGGCATGAAATCGCTTAAAACCAACTAAGCGGGCAGCAATTCCCCCCCAAATTATTGGCTTAATAGTATAAGCAAGCACATGGTCTGGTGATATTTCTTTCAGTGCCGATCTTATTGCTAATAAAGTTTTCAGATCTGCAAGTGGATTTAGGCCATTTCGCTCAACACTGTATGAGCGAAATGACGCGCCAAGTGCCTCAACATCTTTCACAATCTCTGGTGTTGCAGGCGCAGTCATGACAATGACTTCATGTCCCGCCTTGACAAAATGGCTAATTAGCTTACCTCTGAAACTAACAATAGAATTTGGGTATGCGCCAATAATAAGAATTTTCAATTGTAACCTCATACGTTAAACTGGATAACTATTGTTACAGTTCACAACTAGCGATTTTATTTCCACAATTGAGTTACCTTTCAAGAACTAAGCGCTTAATTCTTTTACGTTCGTTCGGTACTAACCCCAGAAAATACGTAGATATGATATAAATAAAGCCAATAATCAAACAACCTAAAGATAATCCAAGCCATGTTGGTGGCAAATAGTCTAATACAGAGTAAGCTGTTATACTCGTAATTAGCATTACCGGCAATGAGTAACGAATCAATGTAAGGTAAAACTCGAGCATGTTTAATTTTATCTCGTAATATAAATAAATATTAACCAATAAAAGTTCACCAACAAAAAGTGCAATTGCTGTTCCCCAAGCCGCACCAAGCATCCCCATATGCTTCACTAAAAAAATCGAAATTAATATATTAAAAATTGCAGTAAGCAATAATACTAAACTACGCATTTTATGTTTATTAAGTGCTTGTAAAACGGCATTGGTTGATGTTTGTGCTAATACAAACATAAATGGCACCATAGGAATAAAAGCAACCCAAAATGCAGCTAAAAACTCAGCCCCTACAAACAGTGTAATAAACAACTCACCAAAGTAACAAAAGGCGACAAAAACATAGCCCAATACAAACATTTGATACTTACCAATAATACTAAGTTGCGTCATTAATAATTCAGAAGATACTCCTTGTTTCACCATCTGAACTATTTTCGGCGTAAATATATTTGATATCGCACTGGCAAACGCAATAAAACTAAGCACTAGCTGACTACCAATATTAAATATACCTAAAGTTTTACTATCAGTTAACGTACCAACAATAAGGTTATCCACACGCCAATTAATTTGATTGACAATTACATTCAAAGCTATAAAAAAAGAATATACAAAGATCTCATACAAAGTGTATTTATTTGGTAGCCTGATTTTAAAAATAATATCTAGATATTTTCGAATATATCCGTAGCGTATTGCAGCATGAATTAAGTTTGTAACAGTATCAATAATAACAATTGCCAATATGCCAAAGCCTAATTTCAACCATATAACTATTGCGATACACCGTCCTAAGAAGACTATAATTTCTGTTGATTTTTGAAATTTAAATCGCTGGTAAGTACTGATAATTCCGGTAAGTGAATTACTCATTAAAGTAATGACTACATTTAGCAAGAGTACAATAAAAGCCGACTCTAAAACGTTAATTTCAACGGCTGTTAAAGACTGTTGGAATATACTCGGTAGCTTAAACCAAATGATCATGCCGGCACAAAAAACAAGAAATGTTAATGCTCCGTATATTAAAATTATGGCACCAAGAAACTCAGCTTCCTTTGCTTTATCATTACTCGCTTTATAGATAGATAAAAAACGAATTGTGGTATTAGCTAAACCAAATTCCAATACAATTAAATATCCAGCTAGCGCAGATACTAAACTATACACACCATAATCACTCACTCCGAGGTGGTTAATTATAAATGGAATTAATAACAGCGCCGCAACATTGCGAATAACTATTGCGCAATAACTAAGTATTACCCCTACTCGTCTTTCACGACTATCACTTGTCATTTATGACTCTTTTCTGTACGTGTTATAAATAATCAACATCAATATAAAGTAGCTTCCATATTTACCTAAGTTTTGTAGGCTAAAACAATATAAAAGGAAGACAATAAGCGGCAGCCAGGCTAAACGAAATATTTGGGTATTACCAGTGCGCTTCTTTTCAGCCTGAAAACCTAGATAGAGATAAGTAGCAAACAGTAAAAATCCAAGCATACCAAAACTAATCAATATCTCGAGTAAAGTATTATGTGGCCCAACCACATCTGAGAATATTCCGGCTTGCAAAAAATAAAAGTTATAATATCCTAAATAACCATTTATACCTGCCCCAAATAAGACAAAGTGACTAGCTAACTGAGAAAATAAACGAATGTATTCTTGTAAAATGTCACTTCTTGAGCCAGTGAGGTCAGATAAGTTATCACCACTGAACCTTGAAAAGATGTCTAATTCGCCGAGGAAGGAAGCGTCAGTTATCCAGTACACACTACATAAAATTAACAAACCATTGAGAAGCATTAAGAAGCGAACAAGAATATCCCCAAGAGCTGAACGGTAATAAAAGATAAAGTAACTTACCAAGCTGAGAGTTGCTACGATAAAAAAACTGCGGGAAACCGTCAACGCACCAAATGATAGCATCATCGAAATAATAACGTAGGATGTTTTTGAAATTTTTTCTTTTGGAATGGTAGGTAAATAGAAATAAATCAGTAATAAACAGTACAAGCCAAAGTTATTGGGATCGCCAGCCCCCCCTGCAAAACGTACAATAATTTTAGCCGAATATACGCTAACAGGAGCAAAATATTGATGTAATAAGCCATAAAAAGTAGATATCACTAACCCGCATAATAACGAAAAACGTAGCTGTTCAAACGTGCAATACTTATTTCTGTCGAACATTAATAGCGAGGTAAATATGAAAAAAATTATCCATCGCACCGTTTGAGTAGAAGCCATAACAGGGTTATAAATAATATGCATCAACTCATACAATAAAACTAATAATGTAACAACCAAGCCAGGCTTATAGTATTGAGTTTCTAGCATCTGTGTTAATAAATAGCGTGCGAAAATTGCCAAGAAAATAAAAGTCAATAATGAAATAGAGATATAAGGAGACTGAGTAAACACCTCAGAACATGGCAATAAAAAAATTGCCAATTGAATATTCCTACCAAACGGTAATACCAACGCACAAATTATTCCAACAAATACCACCAACAATAACAACGGCGAACTCGAAGTTATTGCATATAACACAATAAAAATAGCAATAAAAAAAACTTCAATGTTAAGTAACTGAATTACTTTATTTGCGAACATTTTGACTCGCAGGTCTGATAAAATTCAGTCAGTTGAACTAAGGCGCTTTCTGTTGAAAAGCCCTTACTAAAAAATGCTTTAGAAACCTCTTCACTTGCGATATGCGGGCGCACTATATTATTTAGTTCTTGTACCCACGTTGAGTAGTTATTCAAAGAATGAAATGTAACTAAATCCAGTCCCATATCAGACTCTCTAGCTATGGTATCTGAAATAAAACAAGGTAAAGTAGCGGCTTGAGCTTCTAATAAAGCAACTGACACCCCTTCAAATAGCGATGGCATAATAAAAGCGTCTGAACACGTCAAAAGTGCTGGTATTTCAGGTGTTACCGGTAAGATCGTAAACCTATCTACTAATTTTTCATTTTTGATTTCTTGTTGGAAACTTTCTTTTAATGGACCCTCTCCTACACATACAAAATGTATAGAAGGACATAAACTTTTCTCTTTTGCGAGCTGTAGAAGAAAGTAATGATTCTTAACTACTGAAAAGCGCCCAACATGCAGTACGATAATTTTTTCATGAGGCAAAGCAAACTTAGCTTTCAACTGCTGATTATCTATCGTATTTCGTAAGTATTGCTGAACTGATATAGCATTATTAATAACAGTAAATGACTTATTACCATAAAGAAACTTACCGGCTTCCTTTCCGCATGCAAGATCAACATTACTTGCAGAAGTTACAATAAATTTAAGTAACTTTATAACGGGTAATAAAACCTTATTTTCTACGCCACTCGTATGTGAATGACATACACGAACCTTTACCCCTTTTAATTTTGCAATCCATAATAATAAACCATTTTTAAAACTGTTATGAACATGTACAACATCGTAAATTGGTTTATTTGATAGAAGTTTGTTAACTGCTTTTAAATACACTAGAGGCTGTTGTTTAAGTGTCGGAATAATATAAATATTACCACCACGTGCGGTAATTTCTTCACGAAGTGGGCCATCATTAAAACTGATAAAATCAAATTCATACTTACTCGTATCTATATGGCGATACCAATTCATCACTACCGAGGATATCCCGCCTAATGTTAAGGCCGGAATAACTTGCAGAACTCTAATTTTTTTCATAGTTTAAATACGCATCCAAATACCGCTGTCTCGTCGATGACAAACTATAGCCTCGCTGCTCAAACTGTTGATCTATAATTTCTTTATTAACTAAAGGTAATTTAGATTGCTTTTGTATTGCTTCGATCCAATCATCTTTACATGCATCCAAGTTAAGGTATTGACAAAGACCACAACCAATATCTGCTTCTTTTGGAATTCCCTCTGATAGTAAGCAAGGTAATCCAGCAGCTTGCGCTTCCAATGCAGCAACTCCTAACCCTTCATTTAACGATGGCATCACCATAACATCAAACAGCGCTAACAATTGTGGAACATCAGCCCTTTTACCCCAAAACTTAACATACTTATCCAATTGCCATTCGCTGACTTTGCCCTGAAGCGACTCTTTTAGCTCGCCATCACCTATAAAGTGTAAACAAACATTATTTTTTTTATTTACGAATAATTGCATTAAACGTAGTAAAAAAATATGGTTTTTGACCGTATAAAATCGTCCCACACACACTATATTCAACATGGAGGAATCAATTAAGAAGTCTACTTTTTCTTGTTCACACACCTCACTTCTATGCCGGACATTCCTAAAGTCAAAGGCATTAGGTATGACCTCATAACGGGGGCGACTTGATTTATTACCATATAAAAACTTACCCGCTTCCGATGAAATTGCAAAACAACGCGTTGCGAACAACTTGGTTAATATTCGTCCAACAATAAACATAATCCGTGTAGCCAAATTATTGGCTCCGGTGCTAGTATTACGTGCATGTGTTATTCGGGCTGGAATTCCAGCTAAAAAAGCAACAAAAACACACATACCTGAAAAATAAGATGTATGTGCATGAATTGCCGAGTATTTGGGAGCTTTTCGTAACAATTTATACAGTTGCCATAGGTTTTTAACTAAGCCATTGCGCGGACTATCAATGATGTGAATTTTTCCACCACGCCCAAGTACTTCGTCAGTAAAATAGCAATGCTCATTTGTCATGATAACAAAATCATTAACTAATATATCGGCTTCTTGAGTGCGAAATAAATCCATAATACGGCTTTCGGCACCACCAAGGTTTAAATTCATAAACACATGTAAAACTCGCTTTGGAGCTATTACTTTTGCCATTATTTTACATTAGCCTTTATTAACAGGTTTAGCAGGAGAACCAACAACTGTGGAATTTTCTAAAACATCACTTAATACTACTGAATTAGCACCTATGCGGGCATTATCTCCTATTTTTACAGGCCCCAAAATCACGGCACCAGCACCAATAAAGACATTCTTTCCTATTATAGGGACACCATTATCAGATTCTGCCTTTCCATTTCCTCCAATAGTGACGTTTTGATACAAGCAAGTACCATCCCCAATTATTGCATTTTTGTGGATGACAACCCCCAAACCATTATGAAAAAAACCAACATTTTTACCAATATCCGCAGTGTATTTAACATCGCAAGCAAAAACGATGCGAATATAGTAGTAAACAAGTTTAGGTAAAATAGGAATATTTTTTAAATAGAGCCAGCGTGACAAGTAATATAAACGAACAACAGCATGCATAGTGAGGCTTAGATATTAAAATCAATTTGTTATTATTGTACTGTTCAATTTACTCCTGTTATATTGGAAAATAAAGTTAAATAGCAAAAATGGAAAATTGCAGCATTATTCGGTTTCCTAAATGCTAGCTCCTCACTATGTATAAAATCTTAAAACGCACTATTGATATTTTAATTTCTGCACTCGCATTGCTACTCTTGTCTCCTATCTATTTTTTAGTGTCTTATAAGGTTGCCAAAAACTTGGGAACGCCAATAATATTTTCTCAACAACGGCCTGGATTGCATGGCAAAATATTTGCGATGAAAAAATTCCGTTCAATGCTAGATACTCATAATAAACAAGGAGAGCTTCTACCAGATAAAGAGCGCCTTACAAGCTTTGGCATCAAACTAAGAAATACCAGTTTAGATGAACTTCCGGGATTGTGGTCTGTGCTAAAAGGCGATATGAGCTTAGTGGGGCCTCGACCATTATTAGTGGAATATCTTCCTTTATATTCTCAAGAGCAAGCTCGAAGACATAAAGTAAAGCCTGGAATAACAGGCTGGGCACAGGTCAATGGCCGCAATGCCATTAGTTGGCAAGAAAAATTTGAATTAGATGTTTGGTATGTAGATAACCAATCTTTTTGGCTAGATATTAAAATACTCTTTCTTACAATTAAAAAAGTTTTCTCGCAGGCAGATATTAACGCCGATGGAGAAGCCACAATGAGCAAATTCACAGGTAATAATGAATAAGCATACAAGTTTAGCCATCATAGGTGCTGGTGGTCATGGTCGAGTTGTTGCAGATTGTGCTGAGCAAACTGGTCAATATAACAATATTTTCTTTCTTGATGACAGTTTCACTGATCGTAAAAATAATGCTCTATGGGAAATTAAAGGACCGGTAAGTGAATGGAATAAGTTTAGCCAAGAAGCTGACTTTATCGTTGCACTAGGTAACAACACGTTACGCGCTGATATTCTAAAGCACTTGCAAGATTTCAAGGTGAGCATAGCAACACTCGTGCACCCAACAGCTTCAATCAGTCCTCACAGCGAACTGGGGCAAGGAGTGGTTGTTTTTGCTAATGCCGTAATAAATATCGGCTCTAAAATAGCAGATGGCTGCATTATTAATACGAACGCAACTGTAGATCATGACTGTTCAATAGAAAGCTTTTGCCATATATCTCCAGGTGCCAATCTCGCTGGAGGCGTAAAGGTCGGCACTAATTCTTGGTTGGGTATAGGTTGTTCAATTATAGAATGTATTAATATTGGCGAAAACTGCCAAATAGGCGCCGGAGCTGTTGTAACTCAAAACACTGAAAGTAATTTTCTGTATTTAGGTGTACCTGCCAAAGCTATACGTCCATTAAAATAAAACAATAGGAATCAACGTGCTCAATACTCAATTTTCACCATGGCCAAGTTTTACCGAAGAAGAAACATCAGCGGTTACTGCCGTTTTACAATCAAATAAAGTTAATTATTGGACAGGCCAAGAAGGAAGAGAGTTTGAAAAAGAATTTGCTGACTTTGCAAACTGCCATTATGCTGTTGCCGTCGCTAATGGCACGCTAGCGTTAGATTTAGCATTACAAGCTTTAGATATCCAGAGCGGCGATGAAGTCATAGTGACATCTCGAACTTTTATTGCTTCAATCAGCAGCATTATTAACGCCGGCGCTACACCTGTTTTCGCCGATGTTGAATTAGAGTGTCAAAATATCAGTGCAGCCACTATCAATGCAGTATTAACTGAAAAAACCAAAGCGATAATATGTGTACATTTAGCTGGCTGGCCTTGTGAAATGGACGACATCATGGCGATCGCCGAACAAAATGATCTGTATGTAATAGAAGATTGTGCGCAAGCACATGGAGCAAAATACAAAGGCCGTTCTGTCGGTAGCATCGGCCACATAGGCGCGTGGTCATTTTGCCAAGACAAAATAATGACCACAGGTGGCGAAGGAGGCATGTTAACAACCAATAACGAAAAGCTTTGGCGTAAAGCGTGGGCTTTTAAAGATCATGGTAAATCTTACGCTGCCGTTTATGAAAAGCAACACCCACCTGGTTACCGTTGGTTGCACGAAAGTTTTGGTACCAATTGGCGTTTAACCGAAATGCAGTCAGCTATCGGACGCATTCAACTTAAACGCATGACTAACTGGACAGCAAAACGTAATAAAAACGCACAACAAATTTTTGATATTTGTCGGCAATACCCTTGGTTAATTGTCCCTGAAACACCAAAACATATCGTTCATGCTTATTATAAGTGTTACGTCATGCTGGACGAAAATATCGCACCTAATGGTATATCTCGCGACAATATTATCAATATTATCAACGAATTTAATGTTCCTTGCTTTTCAGGAAGTTGTTCTGAGGTATATAAAGAAAAAGCATTCGAAAATACAGACCTACGACCTAAGGCTGATTTAATAAATGCTAAACAGCTAGGAGAAATAAGCCTAATGTTTCTTGTGCACCCTACACTTACAGATGATGAAATGATCACAATATGTAAATTACTAAAGCAAGCATTAGATAAAATTGACAGCATAAAGTCATAAAACGACTTATTCACATCAAATTAGCAATTAGCTAATGACAATGTAACAATACATTGCAAGAATAAAAGAAAAGACCGTGAATACTTATGTGTTAAGACGGCGTATTGTAAGGTTAGTTTCATGGTAAGACGAATTGATTTAATACCAAGCTCAGTAAAGTTAATGTTAGCCATCGCCTTCGATTTGATGGCTCTAAGTATTGCCTTTTACCTTGCTTATATAATCAGGCTAGGTGTTGATAGCGTTCAAATTTCATGGCATGAAAATGTAGGTTTCATCACCGTAGTTACCTCTACGCTAGCCTTATTTTATTTTTTTGATGTTTACCATTCAGTTGTTCGTTTTTTTAATGCTAAAGCTTTTTTAAAAGTCCAACTATTACTCATTATTGCCAGTACAATTTTCTACCTTACCAGCTTTATTTTCGAAGCATTTGTGCCACGATCAGTCCCTATTGTATTTCTCGTACTTGCCAGTATTCAAATAGCAGGAGCCCGAGCCTTATTTAGCATAGTGACAAAAAGGCACTGGTTTGACGAACGTGAAGGCGTTGTTATTTATGGCGCCAGTAGTGCAGGTAGGCAACTATTTCACGCCTTGTCACAAGGAAATAAATACCAACCATTAGCATTTTTGGATGAAAAAAAACGCTATGTCGGCAGAACTGTTTTAGGTCTAAAAATTCACTCTCATCGAAATGTGGACAAACTAATAAAAAAATATGGCCAATTTAAAGTTCTCATTGCTATACCAAAAGTAGACCCTATTCGATTAAAACAAATTGTTGATAGGCTTGAACCCTATGCTTTAGAACTGCTTACGATCCCTAGTTTATCTGACATCGTTTCGGGTAAACGAAGTATTGATGAACTCAGAGAAGTTTCAGTAGACGAGTTATTAGGGCGTAAGCCCGTTAAGCCAATTCCTGAGCTACTGAGTGCCAATATTACCGATAAAATTGTTATGGTTTCTGGTGCTGGTGGCTCTATTGGTAAAGAGCTGTGCCGACAAATAGTATTAAATAAGCCAAAAGAGCTGGTTTTATTAGATGTAAGTGAAGCATTACTTTATGAAATTCATCAAGAACTCAGTGAAATATTACAAGAAACAAATAACGACCTTCATATTGAACCGCTAATTGGTAATGTTCAAAACGGCATGCTAATGACCCATATTTTCCATAAACACAAGGTGCAAACTATTTACCATGCTGCTGCCTATAAGCATGTACCTATGGTGGAAAACAATGTTATTGCCGGCGTCACCAATAATGTACTAGGTACACATGAAATTGCCCAAGCAGCAATTTATTGTGAGGTTGAAACCTTTGTACTTGTTTCAACCGATAAAGCCGTTAGGCCTACGAATGTGATGGGAGCTACTAAACGCTTAGCTGAGCTAGTATTGCAGGGGTTTGCAAAAAAAGATCACAGTACACGCTTTGTTATGGTTAGGTTCGGCAATGTTTTAGGCTCTTCTGGTTCTGTTGTGCCATTATTTAGGAAACAAATAAAGCGTGGCGGCCCAATAACCATTACTCATCCAGATATTATTCGCTACTTTATGACCATTCCAGAGGCTGCGCAATTAGTCATTCAAGCTGGGGCTATGGGCACAGGCGGTGACGTGTTTGTCTTGGATATGGGTAACCCAGTAAAAATCGTCGACTTAGCCCATAAAATGACCCACCTAATGGGCTTAACTATAAAAGATGAAAGTAATCCAGAAGGTGATATTGCTATACACTATAGTGGTTTACGTCCGGGTGAAAAGCTTTATGAAGAGTTATTGATTGATAACAACGCCAAGAAAACCACTCATCAACGTATTTTAACCGCAAACGAGCGTTCATTACATTGGAGTGACGTAGCCAAAATTATTAACCAATTAAAAGATGCCATGCGTGACGAAGATGAACAAAAAATTCGAGAATTACTAATTGCTGCACCGCTTGACTATCAGCCCTCTTCGTCCGATAAACCAAAGAAGACTGATTGCGACGTAGCATAATGAATTAGCGGATGTTATTTCACTAACATCAGCCAAGCAGAGGCATAGTCAGGTAGCTGTTTGTTCGCTTGATGATAATCTTGCCAGCCGTAATAGCTGTCGACTAATAAATCGAGCTGGAATAAATTGTTATCAAAAGCGCCACCTTGGTCCGCTAAAACACCTAAACGAGATGTTTGCTCGCCAGCAATTTCATAGCTCACCATAAACAACTTACCTAACCCTAACTCTGCAACATTGCCTGCAAATGAAACTTGCGGCTGAATAGCAATTTTACTATCAAGCGTTTCACCATACCCCATAATGCTTGGTACTTCAGAAAAGTACCAATAGCGGGCTTGCTCACGTTTTCCTATCGTATAATCATAGGCAATACCATTATTGCGATGCACATTAAAGTATCGTCGAATACCGTTAACTTCAACGACACCAGTCCCTTGCAGTAAAACATCATGTAAGGCTTCTTCGGTTAACCATATTAAGGGCTTTGCTAACTTTTTCTGCTCTAATATGCCAGCAATAATTTGTTGACGAGTATATTGGTGACGCGTTAATGATAAATTGCTATCAGCTTCTACCAAGGTTAAGCCAACTTCATCAAAAGGCACAGCGTAAAGTGCTTGATTATAATGAGGAGTTTTTACCGCACTTGCTGTTAATAATTTAGTGTAATACTTGGTTAAGAAAATTTTATCGGTAGGTATTGCATTTAGCATTCTAGCTTTGGTGTCATTAGTGCTTTTTTTGGCGATGGCACGGGCGGTTTTAAGATCTGGACGCCAGCGATAAAACGCAAAATTTTCACGCAAAAACTTATCATCATGTAGTCGACTATTGCGCTGGGCACGCACATCATCTCTATAAGTTTGACATAGAAATGCTAGCGTTTGCTCCACCCTTTTTAAAGTGATACTTTCATCAAAAACCTTGCCCGCATGTACCGCAAACTTGTCATCTACAGACCGCGTTAAATAACGCTGTGTTTCATCGGCAACATCACACAAAGCACTTGCTTTAAAGTCAGCCATTTTCCCTAGTTGCGGAGCGTCATCTAAGATAAAAAAGTTATCAGGCGAATTTGCCAAGCTATTAAATGCAACTGTAATAAAAATGAAAGAGAGAAAACAAAAACGCATAAGGTAAAATCATAAAATTGAATGTAGTGTCATGGTATGACAATCGCCAAACCTAGGCTACCTCCATCATTAAAATATACCGATAAACCTTGCCGCTGAGCTAAATATAGTGATAATCATGCGTGGTTTTATTGTGTATTTACAAGTAATGGGATTGAAGTGCGATTATTAGAGATAGAATGTTTAGGTAAAACACTGCGTTTAGAGGGTTCAATGGCAGGATGGCAAGAGCTATTTTGGGATAATCAATGTGTTTCACAGATTAACGCTAGTACTGACAATGAAACCTTTTTGCACCAATTTTCCTTACAAAGCGAACAAGGTGAAATACATATTGAACTCAGCGGCGCATTGCAATGGCAACCTTTTACGTTGCAATTTAAACTTTTAATTAATAACGAACTTGTACTCAACAATACGCTTGATGAAAAAGATATCGAGCAACGTAAAATTAGCCAAACGAGCAAGCAGCCAATTAAATTTAGCATTGTTGGTATGGCTGGCCTTGGCTTAAAACTACTGAAAAGCGCTAAAGTCATTAAAGTACTCTTTGCCGCCGGAAGCTTGGCAGCTTATAGCTGGTTGTTTTCTATCGAGTTTGCCATTGCTCTTGTTCTTTGTTTAGTTTTTCACGAGTATGGCCACATCAAAGCGATGAAGTACTTTGGTCTAAAAACCAAAGGCATTTACCTTATCCCATTTGTGGGTGGATTAGCCCTGAGTGATGACAAAATTAATACTCGCTGGCAAGACATTGTGATTTCCATTATGGGTCCCTTCTTTGGCCTGATACTATCTATCGCTGCACTAATAGGCTATTGGCTAACTGATATCGAAATACTTGCTGGCATAGCAGTATTTAATGCGCTGCTTAATCTATTTAATTTATTACCAATTTTACCGTTAGACGGTGGTCACGTACTTAAAAGTATTGCTTTTTCCATCAACTCAAAGTTAGGTTTAGTTGCCTGTATTTTGGGAGCAGTGTTGGGGATCTATATTAGTTATCACTTTGGCTTAGCACTGTTAGGCTTTTTACTGGCCATAGGAAGTATTGAGATATTTTTTGAATATAAGCGCCGTCATTTAAGTGAATTATTACCGCTTAATCGTTATGCCCAAATTGTTTCGGCTATATGGTATGTAATAACGGTTGCTGGTTTAGGCGGCATTATTTGGCTGGTTGGCCAATCAGGTAACGATGCCTTGTCACTACCACTTAAAATACTTGGCAGTTAAGCCAAAATAAAAGTGAATCAAGTATGATTTCAAAAAAAGTTAGAGAGTTGTTCGTGTCACTCATGGAAGCAACTGATAACTCCCCAGTTAGTTATGATATTGAATCAGTGCAATATTCAGGTTATTTCAATAGTGCCGTAGTCAATAAATATATTGAATTAGGCGCATTAGAATTAGTTGAAAATAGTAATGACTATACAACCATATTACTCAATAACCGTGATGACTTTCTTAGCTCATTCGCCGCAGGCGTTAGAGAAGCAAAAAACGGCGCCGATCAAGCTTACGCCGACTACAACGCCAACCCTTTTGCGTTTTCTGTTGGCTATGAACACTTCCATCATATATCGAAAAAGAAACGTCAATTAATCACTTATATATGCCATGGTTTTGAAAATAACGAAACTGGTTTAGTACACCATCAATAATCAGCAAAAAGCGACAACGGCCTAACTCTATAAAGCACGCTAAAAATTAAATTGTAAGCACGTAAAATCATCACTTATCTTTAAGTAATCCAGCTACACTGGTTACTTGCTCGGTTAATGATGCAACTTGGCGTTCTAGCTCTGCCACTCTTTGGCTTAATTGCTCATAACTCGTGGAAGTACTGTTGTCTGAGACGATACTATCTGTTTGAGTACCATTTGATTCAATTACATTACTTATATCGCTACCTGAAAACAAATGCACGTAGCGCGACTCTCGCTTACCAGGTTCTCGTTCAAGTTTTTTAACTAACCTTTGATTGTTTAAATCTTGCAGTTCATTTAAGGCTGTTTCAACTTCAGCAACATCAGCAAAGTCTGCTAAACGATTTGTACGGGTTCTAAGCTCACCTGGAGTTTGTGGTCCTCTTAACAGCAGTACACAAACAATAGCACGTTGTTGAGGTGTAAATTGCAAATTACCAAACTCAGTATTACAAAAACGGTGGAAATATTTATTCACTCGCCCAGAGGCTTTGTGGTCAATCATTAACTGGTTTAGTTTCACCAATTCATCAACACAATTTTGAACGTCAGTTTCAGACATTGACATAACAGGTTCTCGATTACTTTTTTGATTACAACCTGTAGTAATAGCATTGATAGAAAGTGGATATTGCTCTGGCGTGGTGGTTTCTTTCTCGAGCATAACGCCAATAATGCGGCATTGTTCAGCGGATAATGTGTTCATATTGAAGGCATCCTTTTTTTAAAGAACCTAGTTATACCAAGCAATATGCGATTTTACTATGTGAAAACGTGTAATTCTCATAAAAAACCACAAGCTAACAATAAGTTAAGTTGTGGTTTCTATGAATAGAATAGTTAAATAAAAAATTATTCTATATTCTGGATCTGAATATCGTCAGGATTTTAATAACCTTAAATTACAATAATATAAAGCGAAAATATCAACATAAGCAAACCATTAGTAACCACTTTAGTAACCAAATCTTCTTCTTCAAGAACAGATAGTTTTAGAGAAACCCGTTCTCATTCCAAAATACTAATAACTCCAATCCTCATAAGCCAGAGGCAGGCTATTAAGTAAGTCTCTGCGTTCTCTCCAATTGGGCATGTGTTTATCCATTAATGATCGAAAACGTTGGTTATGATGGCGTTCTAGTAGGTGAACTAACTCGTGAACGAGAATGTACTCCATACATTCAAAGGGCTTCTTAGCAAGCTCAAGGTTAAGCCAAATGCGCTTTGCTTGTATGTTGCAACTACCCCATTTAGTTCTCATTTTTTTAGTGTTGATTGAATTAGCATCAACACCTAATTTCTTTTGCCATGTAGGTAATAGTTTTTCTAGTGAACGCTGCATTTCATCGCGGTAAAATCGATTGAGCAATTTGAGCTTATTATCTATTGAAGTACTTTCAGCTACAGATAGTTCTAATTTACCATTTCCTTTTGCTTGAACAGAATACTTACCTTGAGCATTAATGACCTTTAAACGGTATTTACGACCCCATAGATAGTGGCATTCACCATTAACCATTTCGCGCACAGACTGACGTTCTTGCCCAGCAAAATCCGCTTGCTGTTTTTTGATCCAAGCAAGCTTGTTAACAACGGCAAGTCGTATGGCTTGCTCACTTGTTTTATTAGGCACAGATAACCTAACTCTGCCATTTGGTGGGAGTACGCTAAGGTGAATATTTTTAATATCTCTTCGGTTGATCTCCACATCAACCTCACCAATTCGAGCGATCTCGTTATCAGTTTTAGGCACTAATGATATTCCTTTTGCGCTTTAACCAAATCCATCACCTCAACAATATCAACTTCATAACTAGCTGTTTCTTCTCTTATGGCATTGGCTATTTCACGTTCTTTAAATCTATCACCAAGCCATTCTGCTTTTTTTGTATACCGGACAGCAGAGTCAATTTTAGTGGTCAGTACTTCATCGTTACCAAAGTTATCGTAAATAGCTTGTTTCGCAAATGTATCAACAGTGTCAGGGTAGTTATGTTCCTTATTACCCGTAGGATTAACAACTTTTGTGGCTAAGGCTTTAATCTGTTCTAGGTATTCTTGGTAACTTATCGCTTGCTCTCTGCGCTGCTTAATAATTTCATCAAGCAAAGTTGCCATACTGTCGAAGTATTTAGGGTTTACTGGGTTTTCATCAACAATCGTTTTCCTAACATTGTTTTCAATGGCTTCAGCCATTGCATCTTCATCTTCCCTTAGGCTTTCAGGTAATGATTCAAGTCCTTTACCATTGTTATTTACAACTAAATCAATTAAACCAAGCTCCTCGAAATCCATTAGCAATTCACTATCGTCAGCGCGAATATACATATCCAGTAAATGACGCATTGCAGGTTCAAAGCGCTTCATTTCTAACAAGTCACCGCTGGCAAGTTTTACCTCATCTCTTACTTTTTCATAATAAGACACTTCTTTTTTAATTTTTTCTGACTCAGCTAGCGTATAACCTGCTTGTTCCATCTCATTTGCAACGTTGGTGTATGCGCGAATAAGTTTGGCAACTGTTTGGTAAAGGGTTAAACGTAATGCTTCTTTTTCATTTCGTTCATTTTCATCTTCAGGCTCTACACCTGACTCACCACAAAAGTAATGGATGAAATCTTTAGTATCTCTAGGTGCTTTTACTGGCTCACATAAAGCCCTAACAGCTTCCAAAGCATTGTCCAAATCAGCTTTGGATTCTTTTAGTCGGTCTTTTAATAAACCAGCAACATCTTCTTCGTCATAACCATCAAAAGCTTCTGCTGTGAAATCTTTGATAGCTTTATCTAACGAACGGAATAAATCTTTGTAATCTACGATGTAGCCATAATCTTTATCTTCACCATCAAGCCTGTTAACACGGCAGATTGCTTGGAAAAGGTTATGGTCTGCCATCTTTTTATCAATATATAGGTAGGTGGCAGAAGGAGCATCAAAGCCTGTGAGTAGCTTATCAACCACAATTAACAGTCGCATTTGCCCTGGTTCATCGATGAACCGTTTTTTAACTGTTTTCTCAAATTCTTCAACACGTTTAGCGGCTTCGTCTTCAGTTTGTTCAAAGTAGTCGGCCAACATTTTTCGATAAGTTGCATACTTGAAAAGTTTTTCTGTTTTTCCTTCTCCAGTCTCTTCTCCCTTGATTGTGCTTGCTGCGGGTTGATAGCTAGTAACAATCGCACACTTATTAGCAAGGTCAGTTTTGCTAAATAAGTCATACACCACACATGCTTGGTGAACACTTGAGCAAACTAGCATGGCGTTACCTCTGCCAGACATAAGGGCAGGTTTGATCTCCATATCCATTAAAATGTCACTAACAATTTGCTCTAAACGAGATTTGCTAGACAGGACTTTCTGCATCGTGCCCCATTTTTGCTTGAGCTGCATTTTGGCAAGGTTTGAAAGCCCTTTAGTCTTAGCCTCAAACCATTGATCTACTTTTTTTTCTGATGTTAAATGCTGGTCGATGTCTCTTGCTTCATAACGTAAATCAAGTACTACACCATCATTTACCGCTTCATCAAATTTGTAGGTATGGATATATGGGCCAAATACTTCTAAGGACTTTTTCTTGTCCTTTTTCATTAATGGTGTACCAGTAAAACCAACAAACATAGCTTCAGGTAAAATAGCCTTCATAGCCTCGTGCAACATACCTGATTGCGTTCTGTGACACTCATCAACAAAAACAAATAAGTTACCTTTAGCAGCAAAGTCATTTGGTAAATTTTTGGTGAGCGCCTCAAGGTAATCTTTAGTGGCTTCCTCATCATCTTCATCGCTAGGTGCTTCACCATTTCGGCCAAACTTATGCACTAAAGAACAGAACAACCAAGGGTTAGGCTGATTTAACGTAGCAACTAAATCATGACCACTCTTTGTTCGATATATATCTTCATCAACACCAGAGAAAACTTTTTCAATTTGTTCATCAAGCTCTGTTCTGTCGGTCACAATCAGTACGCGAGAATCGGTAACATTCTCTCTAATCCATTTTGCTAACCACACCATGGTTAGGCTTTTACCTGAACCTTGCGTATGCCAAATAATACCGTCTTGTTTTGACTTAACGTGCTTTTGTGCTGCTTGTATGCCAAAAAACTGATTGTGGCGGCAGGTTTTCTTAACCCCTGCATCAAACACAATATAATCATGTACTAGCTGTAAGAAGCGTCCTTTGTCACAAAGCTGTGCTACATGAGTATCTAATAAGGTTTCTGTTGAAACATCTGTTGATGGTAGGCTTCCAGAACCGTCAGGCTCTTTCCACTCTAAGTAATATTTCTCTGATGTTTCAATGGTGCCGTACCGAATACCTTGTGTGTCGTTACCTGCCATCACTAACTGCATGGTGGTGAAAAAGTTACGAATAAAATCTTTTTTCTGGTTATCTAAATTTTGACGAATGCCTTCACTTACAGACACTGACGAGCGCTTAAGTTCAATAACACCTAAGGCAATACCGTTAACGTAAATCACAATATCAGGACGCTTTTTAAGTTCACCTTTTACAGTAACCTCTTCAGCTATGGCAAAATCATTATTCTTAGGGTTTTCCCAATCAATCAGCCATACCGTTTGGTTTTGCTCACCCGTACCTTCTTTTTCTTTCACGCCATAACGCAGCAGGCGATAAACTTCCTTATTGGCATCATAGAGCTTTTTACCTTCACCAATAGCTGCGGCAGCATCTAATTTGCGTAATGTTCGCTTAATAAGCGCCTCAGGTACTCCACGATTATTTAGCCACTTGGTAAGCAAATCAGTTTCAATGTTGCTATTACCTTCACGGTATTCCCAATCGCCTAGGTAATCATAATCAAGTTGTTCTTTGAAAAATTTAACAACTCGGTTTTGGGTTTTTCTTTCTAATTGACCGACATTACTCATCCATGTGCTCCGCTTTAGAATCATTAGTTAAAATCGTTAGCATGTTTGTTTCATGCTTTTCTATTTGTGCTTCTGCCCACTCGCCATCGTTATTCATCAATTTAATCATTTCTAAAAGCTTGAGCGTATCAATACTTTTGCCTGCTATGGCAGCTTTAAAATGATCACGCTTTGCTGTCGGCTGTAGGTTGCTCAACTTTGAATTTTTACTGTGACTAATTAAACAGAGGTTGCCAAACCGATGCAGTTCGCTAGTTGCAAGCTGTCTATGTCCATCAAGTGGGTGTTGAGGGTAGAAATGCTCAACAGAACTCCTGAAAGTAAATTCAAATTGAGTAATGACATCACTAGCAGAGTTATTAACGCCTTCGCACCACAGCAAGTAATCCAAGTAGTTAAAAACTAAGTTATTTTCTATAACGCTATATTGAAGCAAACGCTTAACACTGTTACTGCTGGTATCGAGTGATGGGAAATTATGGCTTTTATAGATCATGTTGTAATAGTCTGCACCTTCATCACAAAGAAAGCGACTAAATACAAATTGACGCGCTAAATTCTCAAGCTTTTGCAAATAGCGCTGTGGAGTAATGTTTTCCATATAATACAAATTATACAGGGCACCATTAAGCCAATGCTTATAAACCAAGGTTGGGGTTGATACATGTAAAGCGCTTAGTAACATCAATATTTTGCGATTAACCCCTTCAAAACCATCTTCACTGTCTTTATCAAAAGTATTGATGTAGCTCTGACTTTTTGAATTATAAAAATGCAATCTTTTCAGGCTCCACTTGTCATCACCTTGGCTAAATTCTCGCTTAATAATATATTGATCAAACAGGTACTTACATTTGAGCAAAGCAAATATAAACGCTTTTACACAGGTAACGGGGTCTTGCTCATTATCTTTTAAATACTTATCAAATTGCTCCAGCAGTCGTTTATCGTCTAATGGCACATCATTCTTAGTAGCGACTCTCAAAACGTGTAATAAAAAGTTAGAAAAATTAATCACACTATTGAAACGCTCTGGCGTTAACGTTGTTTCAATGTTAGCTGAAGATTCTGGAGGGGTAGTTAACATGTCATAAAGTGAGCGAGACACATCAACTTTTGCTTTGTTTTCTTTGTTTGTTGCTGTTTTAATGCAATCGGCTAATTCAGTAAAGTTAGATGGAGTAAATTGTCCCCAATCTTCATTGCCAAACAAGTCGTGTCGCTCAGTAGTCGTAAAACCATACTGAACATAACGCTCCATATTCGCTGTGGCGTCCCATATTCTACTTAATAAGTTTTTGTCTTCCTCATCATTTAATACAGACATTAACCGGGCTTTAACAACCTCATGCTTTTCAAGTTGCTCTCCACGATTATTCATTACTTCAAAGTAATGATTTAAGTCAGTATCTTTGGGCACTGAAACCCGTGCAATTTGAACATGATTAAATAAGTAATCGCAAAATTCACTTAACTTATCACCTAAAGCTAACAATGCCTTTTCTAACAATTCATAGCCATTAATCACATCAAGATTATATTCGTCTGTTCTCAGATGTTTTAAATCAATCCCTTGAATTAAACTGGCAAAGGTCTCAGTTGATTTTATACGGCTTTCAAAATCTAGATTAGCTTGGACATACCAAGACATATCTACAGCGTTTTTTTGTGCCGCTAAGCGCTTTAGTGCAAATGCCAATAAGGTAAGTGAGGTAAATCGCTGTTGACCATCAATTACTTCAAAACTGCCATCGTTTCGCTCAAATGTCACCAAAGTACCAATGTAATAAGTTTGCTTAGGCTCTGTATTTTGATTTTTTTGTTGGTAATCTAAAACATCTTGAATAAGCTGATTTATCTCACTTTCACCCCACGCATAGTTCCTTTGGTACATAGGAACTAAATAACGATTAGCATCCGTAAGCAGTGCTCTAATACTATAGCTCAGTACCTTATTGCTCATAATACTTCATCCTTTTAAACAGCTCGGTAATCTCCGCTATTTTGGTGCCTTTGCATTCAGACTTCTTCATCGTTTTTAACGGCCAATTTAATACATCACTAGGCTTTACTGCTTGTTTTATAAGCTCAAATATATTGTTGGTTAGTGCGTGTTTATCCATTCTTTCTATTTGTATTACTTGCATTTCTAGGCGGCAGCTATAAGCCCAAATAAACAGCTTTTCAATTGCTTGTGATAACTGATGCGCCCCAAATTTATCCAAATAAAAAATGACAGCACAATCAAACAAAGTACGAATATAACCATCACCTGTGCGAGTACGAGATGGATAAGTGTTTAAGGTGCGTAAAATGTCGCAAGCTAATGGTTCAAGGTCATTATCTAATATTCGAATGGAGTTATTTTGCTCAGCCTTATAATTATCTGGATGTTCAGCACTCACAATTTCGGTAATTTTTTGTTGGTAATGGCTGGTCATTTCAAAAAAGCGTCTACCATTAATGATCATTTGATCTAGATGAAAGGGGAAGTTCATATGTTGATGGTCAATGTGGCGCTGGTATTGACCGTTATACTCATCAACAAAATGGTGCGAAATACGAAGTGGTTCAACGTAGGGGTAAAGTCCAACCTGTTCAAGGTTAACCCCTTTAAACAAACCAACCTGTGATTTACCAAAGTATTGCGCTGATTTCCCTTGCGCCCAATTTCTAATTCGAAAGAGATAATTCGCAAACAGTTGAGCAAGCTCTTTACTGGCAAGACTTTCCCAATGGCTAACCGATTGTGATTTAAGATGGCTTTCAGACTGCGAAAATTCACGCAAATGGAAAGCTTTTAATAAATCATGAGGGTCTAAATCTCGTCCTCTAGCATTTTGCGAGTCAAAAAACTGGAAGGCTTCAGACACATCGGTAAGCACAAACGTCACAACTTCACAGCGATTTAATACAAACTCAATATCTGCTTCGGTAAAATCACTACGTGCAACTGCGCGTTTAGCGGCCATAAAATTTTGGTGCAAATTTCGATACGAAATATCGTTATTAAAACGTTGTCGATTTAAAAAGTCAGATACAGGCTCAACAAGTGCATTGAGCATATCTTTTACATCTTGCCTTTTTAATGTAGTCAGTCGCTCATCTATGAGTGCCTTAACCAGTAAAACTAAGGTTAGGGTACGCTGCTGACCATCGACAATATCAAGTTGGTTTTCATCAACTTGATTATGTTGATGAAATACTACTGCTCCTAAACGATATGCAGATTTATCTCGATATATCTTTAAGTCACTGAGCAAATCAGCGAGGTTGGCTTGTGTCCATTTATAAGGGCGTTGATACTGGGGGATGCATAAGTCAGCCAGTGAGAGTAACTGGCTAACTGAGATAATTCTTTTATTTAGTTCTTCTGTCATGTGTGTCCTTACTAACTCCCTTTATTACTCCTGAATTTTTATGTCTAGAAGTCCTCACAAATTAATAATGCAGTTAAGTAAATTAACTTAAGATAATTTTTCCAAATTAGTTAAAGCAAATTCTATTTCTCTATCACCAAATAAGTTTAACTTTCGCTTTGCCCATTTAGCGCCAGCAGGCCAATTGGCTATACCTTCTTTAATAGACTCAACTGTTCTATCACAACCTTGCTTAGTAACAAGCCAATCTACTGTAGATAAAAGCTCTAGACCAAAAGGAGATTCAAAGCCATTAATCACTTCAGTTGCTTCTTCTAATGCGGGTAAATATTCTTTAGCTTCAGTATTTAAGTACGTTGAAACTTTTAGCTTCTCTGATTCATTAAACCAAATCACATCTAACGGTTCGCAATCAGGAATTCGTTTATCAGACTTTAAATAACTACCATCTAACGCATTCAATAAATGATCTAGATTATTGGCATATGGGCCATAATAGTTTGCTTCAAACTTGAGCTTTAATTCATTCTTCAAGCCTGTATTTTCGATGGTTCTTTGTAAAAACCAAGCGAGCTTTTGAATTTCCAATAAACTACATTCCATGCCCAAAATCCAATAGCGTCTCACTAATTCTGCAACCAATGCTCTTGCTGGAGTAAGTTTTTTAACGCCTGATTTTTTAGCCACATTTTGATATTTGTTGGTAGGCTCAAACACAATAATGTTTGTTGTTTCAATGTCTGATAATGCTTTTTCAATTTCTACTTTAACATCAGGCCAAGACAATCCACCTTGTCCTGCGCCAAGTGGTGGTATTGCTATAGAACTAACATTATTGGCCTCTAAAAAATGGCGAAGGTCGATTAAACCATCTTGTATCCATTCCATTTTAGATTTTGCACGCCAATGCTGCTTAGTAGGGAAATTAACAATCCACTGAGGACCCATTAACTCGCCTGTTTGAGTCACAAACATTTTGCCAGTATTTACTTGTTTAGCTTTACAAGCGCTAGCATACTCAGCCATGTTTTTAGGAAAGCGCTCTTTGAACATTAATGCAATGCCTTTCCCCATAACCCCAACAGTATTTACTGTATTAACGAGTGCATCTGCTTGTGCTTCGAGCAAATTACCTTGTGTATAAGTGATCATTAGAAGTACCATCCCGGACGTACAATAACGTCCAAATTCATATTGCGCTGTTGAATATGTTGTTTTAATTGTTGTTCAACTTGCGTGTTGTAACAAGCTATACCGACTAAAGCATTTATCGGACAATGCTGCTTTATTAATGCTTCTGCTTGGTATCGTTCAAACTTGGCTGGATCATTTAGATCCCTAGCAAAATTTCGCGTTTGTAAAATAGGCCAATCAATTTTTCCCAAGTGATTCAAATCAGAGTAAAAATTCGCCCACTGATAGTATGCATGCATGTCTGTATAGACAAAATCTAAGTTCAGTTGTTCAACTTTGTGTAACGATGATACCAAAATAACGATATCTTCGTTAGCCCTCTGTATAACACCTCGCCCCGACTTAATATTGAGTAACATTGGCGAGAAAGGGGTAAAGTAAAACGGCACATAGTCATTTAAAGAACCAAATGGTGAAATAGGCACTGGATGAGTTGCTCGTTTCTGTATCAACTCCGAGCTTCCTATTGCTTCCCAATTAGGTGATTGCACCTGACTATTGCCACAAAATAAACCGTTATCTAAAATCCACGGAATATTATTGCGATGCACAATACGCCATATCAGCGCTTTTTGTGGGTTAAGGGTCTGACTATAGTTATACAATTTACTCACCAACAAACATTACAGAATTAATATCTACATGACAATTAACATTATGTGAATTCACCAGTCTATCTACGACTGCTTTAACTCGTGCATCTTTGACATAAATACAGAAAATCAAGTTAGGGTTTACACTCGTAGGCGACAAACACTCAGCCATACAGGCTACTTTGCACGCTCTATCATCATAATCTCTTTCTTCCATCAATTCCCAATCAATCGCTGAAAAGCCAGCATCATAATCTAAAATTTGATAACCCTCTTCAGCTAAAGGATGTGTAGGAACAATTTGCCAACCATTTGCTCTAGCCGTAGCTCTCTGAAGAGAAATTAATACAAAATCTTTATCTGAGTGAGTACGTTGAACACCATAATCAAAAGGGTTCTTGGCAAAAAAGTGAAAAGGTACAAAATTATCTAAACTATGATTTGCCCGTGAATCTAAAATTTCACCATCAGCAACATCATTAAATTCATCATTGTTTAGTTCACATCTAGGTTGCAAACCATGCTGAAGGATTGATTCTAAATTCTCTAAATCGGTTAGGTGATATATTAAGCTTCTGTCTCTAATCATTAGTAATTCCTTTTATTTAATATGGCAACCTAGTGCGGCCTGTAAGTAGTTGTTGCATCATGCCTTGCTTGATTTGGCGAGTTTTCGTCAAGCGCTGTTCAAGTGTTTGGATTTCGTTATCCATATCTGAGAGGATATTGGCGATGGCGGTTTGTTCTTCTTTTGATGGTAGTGTAATCAACATGTCAGAAATCATTTCTCTGCGAACAGAATCCACAGAAGACTTTGCTGTCATAGACATGATCCTATCGTAGAAGAAATTACTGAAATAAATATAAAAGTAGTAACCATCAATACGTTCACCAAAGTTATGCATCAAATACACTCTTTGGTGATAGTCAAATTTTCCATTAATATAATGAAAAATTTTGCCAGTACCAACACCGTCTCCAGCAGTAAGCACCGCTTCACCATCGAATGAATAAGAATCAATTCGCTCAACGGTCTGCGATCTTACAAAGAATGGATATTGCCCATTTGATAACTTGTCTTGAGTGTTTCGGCTGCCTGTTGTAATGGACACAACAGAACCTATTTTATCAACCTCCCAATCCTCAGGGATTTCGCCTAGTTCGCTGGGTTTTGTGCCTTTTGGCTGGCCTTGGCTCTTACCTTGGGCTGCGCCTTCTGTGTAAGTGGCGAATTGCGGTAAACGGGTTTTGCCTGTTAGCAGTTGCTGCATGGTAGCGGTTTTAATCGCTTGTTTTTTCGCGATCAGGTTTTCTAATTCCATTAATAGCGCATCAACATCAGATAAGGCATTGGCAATAGCGGCTTGTTCTTTAGTGTGAGGAACAGGAAACTTAAACTTCAAGGTTGTACCTATACCAAAGAAGTTCATAGCGCTACCACTATCCTGACCCTGCACTTGATTTTGTACCCAAAATGATTTCATTATATGGTAGAGGTACAAAGGTTTTATTAAGTCATTAGATCTTAATAGCGTTAACTGAGGTCCAATATTTCCATTAGCGATACTTTCGTCAACGAAGGCTATTGCACCAACTGAAGCCCCTCGATTTGTAAATAAAACATCGTTTAGTTTTAGATGGGCTTTTGCAAGTTGTTGGTGCTTTTCTTTTGAAATGAAGTCTATTTTATGACTGTTAATATTTCCTGTTTTACCCAGCACTTTAGACGTTAGGAATGGTATACCAAAATCTATAAATTCAGATGATTTAGGATAAAAAGCGCCATAGTTACCGTCTTGTACTTTATTACATACATCTCCTAACTGTTTTACATCCCAATCTTGGGGAATTAATCCAACTTCAGTTTGTTTATATTCTTCAGCTATTTCCTGATTCGCGACTAAACTCATAGTGACCACTCCAATCCCATTGATTTTAGGTGGCCTGAGACCTTATCACCTAAGTCATAAACCGATTGAGTTAATGTTGGTAGTGGCGTGCTATAACGCAATTCTAGCTCTTTAACACGGTTAGCCATTTGTTGCGTGACACGTTCAATTTCAGCAACGATATTAGCTTGCAATGTGGCTAGCCATTTATCATCGACAATTAGGGTTTTTATTTCATCAATAGTTAGTTTTGAATATTGGTTAAATACGCTTAAATCGAGCGCTTCTTGAGCCTCTTTTACCGCTTTTTTAGCTGCGCTTTCAGCGTTAAACAATTTGGTTGCTTGTTTAAGTGCTTTAACTTCATCAATGTCAGTTGCCAGTTTAGTTCTAGCAGCAACGCTGGCTTTAGTGATTTTGTCTTTGTCGTTAAGTGCTTCAACTAATGAACCATCTTCACCACCATTTTCTTCAAGGTAACTTTCTAGTGCTTGAGTTGCTTCATCTTGTTTAGCTTGCAGGGCATCAACTTGCGACTGTTCATCAGCAAAGTAACGAGCGACAATAAGCCTTGGTGGAATAAGTTCAGCTTTGTATTTTTTCTTGTTGATAATTAAATCAGGTGTTTCTTTGCTCTTGCTAGAGACAGTCTCGCCTTTCTTAGCCACTAGCTCACGTAAAGTATTACCTGCTTGCCAATCGTCTTGCGCCAGTACATAAACATCGTCTTGAAGGGTATCAGCCCAGTAATCCATGAGGATTTGGTAAATATCGTATTTACTGAGTAGTTCGCTATTGGCATAGGCGCTAAGCAAGTTTTCTGAAATGTTAAAGATAAAGTTTTTCGGGTTATCCCCGACTTTTATCTCTTTTAATTTAGCTTCTGGTATCCAATTTTTAAATGGTAATAAGCTGCGGCTGGCAAAGTCTTTAAACTCTTGATGAGCAAGAATGCTGCTTTTAACCGCACTTGCTTCAATCATGCCGTGACTGTAACCGTCACGCGCAGGCTTGAAAAGAGTTGCACGAATGCTTGGGAATACTTGCCAGTAATGCTCAAGGGCATCAATATCACGATTAGGAATACCGCCTTGCAGGTGAGCGCTTAAATCGTGTAAATCTTCTGGCTCAGATGAGTCGATATAACGAGGGATATTAAGGTTAAAGTCATTCTTGGCTATTTCATCAAGCGGCACTATTCGGCTAAATCGATCTAACTCTAAACCTTTGTTAAATACATCAACAACTTTGTGAATGTCTTGGCTACGCAGGCGGTTTTTGTTACCGTCTTTGATAAAGCCTTTAGAGGCATCAATCATAAATATTGGCCGGCCTGATACGGTTGGTAGCTCTGTATCACCTTCATTAAAATTAGTGACTGCTTGTTGTGCATGTTCTTTATCAATCACAATAATACACGCAGGAATACCAGTGCCGTAGAACAAGTTAGCAGGTAGACCAATAATACCTTTGATGTAACCTTGTCTAATTAAATTTTCACGGATATTAGCTTCAGCATTACCACGGAATAATACACCGTGCGGTAGTATCACCGCGCCTTTACCCGTACTTTTTAAGCTTTTGATAATGTGCAGCAAGAAGGTGTAATCACCATTTTTCTCTGGTGGAATACCCCAGGTAAAACGATTGTATAAGTCATTCTCTGGATTTAGTCCGCTGGTCCAGTTCTTATTCGAAAATGGTGGGTTAGCCACTGAAAAATCAAAAGTTTTTAGTTGACCATCTGCATCTTTCCATTGCGGCTCTGAAAGCGTATTACCTTTGAATATTTTAGCCGTAGTGTTGTTATGCAAAATCATGTTCATACGAGCAAGTGCGCTGGTGGCGTTATCCATTTCTTGACCGTAAATAGATAAACCACGCGGTGCTTCATCACTGGCTTTCAATAATAATGAACCTGAGCCAGATGTGGGATCATATGCGGTTGCGTCTTGTGGTGTGTTTTCATTTATACCAACCACTTTAGCGAGTATTTGAGAAACCTCAGATGGCGTGTAAAACTGGCCTTTTGATTTACCAGACTCAGTAGCGAAATGACGCATTAAATACTCGTATGCATCACCTAATAAATCGTCTCCGCCAGCGCGGTTGCTAGATAAGTCTAATCCTTGAAATATGCCGACTAGCTTAGTGAGGCGGTCGATCATTTCTTTGCCTTTACCAAGCTTGTCTTCGTCATTGAAGTCGGCAACGTCAATTACGCCTTTTAGGTCGTTCTCTTCTGCAAGGGCTGCGATGATTTTATTAATTTTATCGCCAATTTCTTTATCGCCTTTGGCAGCCACCATGTCGTCATAGCTAGCGCCATCAGGCACAACAATCATACCGTAAGGGTCACCTTTGTATTTGTCGCTGACGTACTTCATGAATAACATCGTAAGTACGTAGTCTTTGTATTGACTGGCATCCATACCGCCACGAAGCTCGTCACAGCTAGCCCATAGTGATGAATAAAGTTCTGTCTTTTTAATTGCCATTTAATTGAAACCTTTAGGGAAATGCTTAAGAGTAAAAACGAAATTGAGCTGTAAACAATAAATCTAATTTTGACGTCGTTTAATATGAATAAAGCGCCATATTCTGTATTCTATGTAAGCGCATAGAATACTATAAAATATCTAACTACAATAATTAATTACCTGTAACAAATGCAATTTTTTACTAATCAGCAACCAATTTAGTAACCGCTGCCTTTAATACCTTTTTAGGCTTTCTTCCGTTCAACAAACAGCGCAACTAGTTCTTTGTTAATGTAATAGTTACTTCGGCCTATTTTTTCTTTATGCAACAAGCCTATATCAACTAATTGATCTAAGTACTTTGCAGCGGTTAAGCGGGTTACTTCAAGGTCATTCATAACAAACTCAATTTTTGTGTAGGGATGATTAAATAAGTTATTAAGTAATTCTTGGCGATATATCTTAGGTAGCTCACTACGAATTCTTTGTTTAAACTCTTGCATGAGCACTTTAATATTTTTGATCATGGCTATTGTTGCTTTGGCCGTTTCAGCTATACCATCAAGCATATATAGTAGCCATGGTTCCCATTCCCCAGTATCCCGAACAGCTTGCAGTTGCTTGTAATAGTCGGATTTGTTCTCAATTAAATATCGACTTAAATACAGTACAGGCAAATCAAGTAGATCTTGCGCCACCAAATACAGCATATTGATAATACGCCCTGTTCTACCATTACCATCATAGAATGGATGGATACTTTCAAATTGATGATGAATTATTGCCATTTTCACTAATGGGTCTGCACTACAAATTTCATCATCGTTAATATACTGAACAAGATTATCCATCAAGCGCTCAATATCTTGAGGATGCTGTGGGGGTGTATATATTATTTCTGCCGTCTGTGCATTTTTTAGTTCAGTGCCTGGTAGTTTTCGAAGGCCCGCTTTATTTCTTTCTAGCGTTTGTTGAATCTCTAATATATCAGAAAGCCTGATAAGTCCTGTTCCACGAACTAATGCAAACCCCTGTCTTAATGCTATTGCGTAATCTTGAACTTCTTTGGTTGTTGGGTTTATTGCAGCTTCAGTTAAAAGCTCAGCTTTGAATAGTTCATCATGAGTAGTAATTATATTTTCTATTTCAGAGCTGTGTTTAGCCTCTTGTAAAGTGAGGGTATTAATTAAAATGGCTTCATTAGGTATTGATTCTGCCACACCTTTTAGCTCAGCAAGGTACCTATGAGCAAGAGCGGTCTTTTTTAATACTGCCCGACTTTCCCATTTCTCGATATCTGCTAATGGTAGATTTTCCATTTTTGCACTCATAATTAACTGGTTAGATATGTATATAAACGGAGTTAGTTTATACATATCACCTTTATATGTATAGAAAATCAAAATATTTATACATGTCATATTATATATATATAGAAAATCGAGAAACTTATACATGTGACAGTACCATGTATAAATATATCAATAATTTCGATACGTCTTTATATGGTTTTGGTACAGAGATTAAGAATTGTGGCAAGGTCGTTTAGAAACGTGTAGACAACAATCTATTATTCCCTTCGCACTAAATAGTTATAACTTGCCCCTTAGCTTCCATCGATCTCCATCTATAGAAATAAGGTCTTTTTTAACGCCCTTTTTCCCAGACTTCAAAAAGCGAGTACCAAATAGAGAAAGATCACCCTTTGACGAAATATAAGCAGATTCGAATACAATTGATATTTTTCTTCCCTGATCATCAACATAATCAACAATGTCACCGATGTGGCCATCGATTTTCATTAGTGCATATTCTAGTACCAGCTCATCTCTTTTAGCTTCTAGTTCACAATAAGTTTTGTCGATAGTGCTAGATACATCAGTAATGTTTTTTAAAAACACCTTACAATCTTCACTTAAATCTAAACTAAGTATTTTAGCTAACTCTTCAGAGCACCCTAATATTCCCTCCCATTCACTACAAGTATGATCAAATTCATTAAAAGCGTTTTCTGCTTCTACAGCTTTTTTCTTAAGTTCAGATAACATATTTATTAAAAATTCCTTTATGATTCATAATGATTGAAAACTATTCTACTATGTCTAACAAAGCATGATCGCCTTGCTAAGTATTTGACGACATCTATACTTGATCAGCCTGATCAAATTCAAAAACAGTGATCAAACCCTAATCCATTGAAAAATAATAGATAACCATGAATTAAATAATTTTTTGATTGTTTGGTTAGTGAGTAATTTTAGTACGCTGCTTTAATTACCCTACGTGCAAGTACCATCAGGTCCGTATACCCTGCCATATAATAAGCTTTGCTTTTGTTCAGTTTTTCACGAAAAAAAATAGCACCTTTATATCTTTCTTTATGCTGTAAATATACTCCCGAAACCGAGCCCCAGTACTCATCTTGCTTTTTAATACTATCTAATTGTTCCATACACAAGGCTCGATACTCAAACCTTGTAAGCTCTATATCAAGCGGTACACCATAGCGCACCCTCGCTCTCCCTCCATGTTTTATAGCATTTTGATTACCTTTGGGTGCGCCAGCACCTTCTCGTTTACCACCTCTAGGCATAACTGACTTCCTATTAAATTTATTTAAGTATTGAATAATTTAACCATTAACTATCAAGGAGGTGGCTTCTCTACAACTGGTCTATTTCCTATTACCTTTTTAACTTTTTTATTTAAGTAATTATGGTTTCTATCTTTACTTTGATTGCGTGTTATACATCTTATTCTTAGCCTTTCTCTTTTAACGAGCACTAAACTATTATTTAATTCATGATCAGAAGTACAAGCTACGCTTGCCTTATTCAGCTTCTGCTTATTTTTATAGGTAATTTCAGGGTTAACAAATAATATGTCACTTTTCGGTATAATGTTTTTATTTCTGGAACGACTGAAACCGTAACTTTTAGCTAAGCCATTCTTTTCTTTCGTATAATTCTTAGTTAAATAACTTAAACGATAAATTACTGGGTCAATGCTATTTTTGTTACCACGTTCCATGACTGCCAATGAGTTTTCCACAAAATGAACTGTGCCAGAGCAATGTTCATTCCATGCCCCCTTAAGCCTCTGCTCCATTTCATATGCACTTTTAACTTTATGACCACTAAAGAACAATGCCAAGTGATAATGTTGTTTTTCAGATTCGTTTTGCTCCCGAGTATAAAAGTAAGTGAAAGTGCAACCATACGTTTTCTTTAGTTCCTTAACTTGCCTAGTTAAAAAATCAGACATGACCCTATTGTTGTTAGAAAATTCTTTTGGACTAAAATCAATTCTTAGACTCGCAAACTTTGAATAATCAAATGCTGCTTTCTGGATTATTGTTATGACTCTATTTAACGCATTAAAGTTTAGGCCTTTACTCGTTTTATACACGGGGTAAGAATGATCTTTAAAAGGGAAAAGCTCCGAATTATCTTTTGTTATTAAAAATGACATTGAAATATTTAGTACCGTTTATATTACTTATATATCCGCTTAAAAATATTTAAATAAAATAGATGTAAGCCATATTAAATAAGAGATTCTGAGGTTAGTTGCTGCTTGATATTAAATGGTAATAGTGTCTCAATGTGTATCATCACACTTGAAAAATATAATTAATTCTTTTCATTATCGTATTGCTCAGCTATCCATTGTTGAACATCTTTAAATAACCAGATAGACCTACCGCTCTGTTTCATTGAGGGTTGAATGAATTTGCCCGATTTAATCCACCTGGCTAATGTTGCACGACTAATGCTTAATAATTTCTGAAGTTCAGGCTTGCGCATCAATCGATTTTCTTCAATGTATTGCTCGATCGGTGGTTGAGAGTGATTCATTAATACTCTCCCTTTGAGTTCACCACTTCCCGAGTGTTAACAAATTCCATTAATTCTGAATAAAGCCAACATACAGCCGAGCCACCAGATGGGTTTAGCTTCCTTCTTTTAGGAAATAAGCCCTGTTGCTCTAAATTCCATGCAGATGTACGACTTAGTTGTGTGATTAATTGACGCTCTTTTTCACGCACCAAACGATCGGCTACAATTGTTTTATTTTGATCAATCATGTTTACTTCCGGTTATTGTTTCTTGGAAGTAATGTAAAAGTTTAATTTATTTTTAAAAATACCGATCTGCTAGCAGAATAGGTATTTAAAAAATAAATTATAAAAAATATGATTGAAATGACTCTTTAAAGTGCTTACTTATCCAAAGATTTATATCGTCCATCTCGTGACTTTTCCTCCCTCGCTTAATACCAATATTCAATTCTTTCATGACTAGCTTAATGTGGGTTTCAATTTCCTTAGTACTTAGAATAACTGAGGTTCGTTGACTCATAAAAAATTGTCTAATCGCTGAGGCTTTGGTATTTAAAGTTCGGTCATGATAAAGGTTCTCTTCCAACATTCTTGTAACGATATCTGCTACCAATTTCTTTTCTGGTAATTTCTTTTTTTCCTTTTCTTCAGGACCTTTTCTCTGGCTTTTTTTAGATTGTTTATGCTCATACAATGCTGGGATATTCTCAACATTCTCATTAAATTTGTTTATCTCGACGCCTGTTTCAATTGAGATAGTTAAAAGCTTTTCCAAAAAATGAAGGTCATTCTCATCTAGAGATTTGGACAAAACATGAAATATAGGTAATAGCTTACCTGCAACATTTTTTCGTATTAACTCTGAGCTATTTAAGTAGTGTTCTGCTAATGACTTTGATTCAAATTCTTTTCTAGGGATAAGTGTTATAGAAGTTAAAATATTTTGTAGAACTTCTGGTGTAGTTTGATCTGTAAATGAGTATGGGATCTCAAAGTCGACTTCTTCACTTTCTTTTTTATCTAAGGCTTCTATTAATAATGATCTATCAGTATAAATTAGCTGTTCTTGTGTAGGCTTCAAGTCAGGAAAAAGTTCTGTTTTTGTTTTCATTTTTTATTTGTTCACAATTGGTGCGGTTAAATTAGATACGATATTCAAAGCTGATTTTCTTTCATCAAAGTAGTCATACCTGTCATATATTCCTTCTACACCTTTTAGTTTATGATTTAAACAACGTTCCGCGATATGAACTGCTATACCAGCCTTAGCCAATAAACTGCGACATGTTCTACGTAAATCATGCACTGTAAAATGCTCGACGCCGGCATTACCAAGTAAATTAGGGTAGGGCTGTTTGTTACTATCTACTTTCTTGCCAAACATTTTTGCTAGGGCATGGTTTAGTGTGTCGTCAGAAATATACCCCCTACGTTTACTAGCTCTCCTTGATGGGAATACAAATTCAGAACCAGCAGATCTCACTTTTAATTCTTCAAGCCAACCTAAAACACTACCAGTTAAAGGGATGGTTATAGCAACGCCAGTTTTACTTCTATTTTTTGGTAAGTTCCATAACTGCTTTTCAAAATCAATCTCTTGCCATTGAGCAGCGATTAGTTCTCCTTTTCGCACGCCTAAACATACGAGTAGCGCCACAGCTAAGTAATTATCTCTTGTAAAAATATGCGAATTATCACGCAATATATGAAAAACAATTTCGAGTTCGCTGATATCGAGTATACGTGTTCGACTTTTCTCAATTCCGCCGGCGTCAGATATTTTAAAAGCACTAGCTGGATTCGAATTTGCTAGATCAAGTTTACAGGCATGGTTAAAGAGTTGTTTGCAATAAGCTAAAGTATCATTAGCAATTGACGGGCGCCCACTGACTGATACTTTTTGAAGTATAGCTCTAATGTCACGGGCGTTAACCTGCTTTATAGCTAAATCACCAATAAGTGGCTTTATTTCTTTTTCATAAATTCTTTTTGGAATGTTAGGAAACTTAAGCCTTTTTGATAAATCTATATACCAATCATCAAACAACTGATTGACTGTTTTTATTGTTAATTCATTTTCCCTAGCACGTTCCGCAAGCGGATCGACTCCTTCTCTAGTTTTTTGCTTAACCAACGCTGCTTCTAACTTAGCAACAGCTAAAGACATGCTAGGGTATTGACCGCCGGCAATACGCATAAACCTTCTTTTACCATTTATGCTATACCTAACCTCCCAATAAGCTTTGCCTATTGTTTGAACTCTAATATACAAACCGTCTCCAATTTGCTTTCTGGCAACTACTCCAGTTTTTATAAATGCTTTTATCTGTTTGTCATTCATAGAGATTTTTCTCAAATGGTTACTAATAATATTAGTAACCATTTTAGTAACCACTTTTTAGTTAACTTTACGAAACAGTATAGAACAACAAAAAACAAAAAGCCCCACAAAAGTGAGGCTTTACAATGTATTATTTACAAATCAGAACAAAACAAAGCACTATTCTATATTTTGGATCTGTTCACGCATTTGCTCAATCAAAACCTTTAATTCAACCGCTGAATTAGTGATTTCGGCATTAATAGATTTTGAACCTAAAGTATTCGCTTCACGGTTAAATTCTTGCATCATAAAATCTAAACGACGGCCTTGTGCACCACCCTTTTTCAATATGCTGCGAGTTTCTTTTACATGGCTGAATAGACGATCAATTTCTTCATCTACATCCATTTTTTGTGCTAATAGCACAAGCTCTTGTTCAACACGTGACGATTCAAGTTCAATGTTTGCATCTGCAAATTTGTCAGTAATACGCTTACGCTGCCAAGCAATAACTTCTGGCATATGGCCTTTTACTAGCTCAGCCTGTTCAACAATACCGTCTAGGCGTTGTTCAATCAGTAACTTCATATTGGCACCTTCATCTGCTCGCGCTACTATGAAGTCTTTCAATGCTTGATCAAAGCCGACGAGAATTTCAGCTTGAATAGCATTCATATCTGATTCTTCAGCTTCCATTACACCCGGCCAACGCATAATTTCTACAGGGTTAATTTGACTATTTAATGTTTGCTCATTGATCCAATTTGCATGTTTAAGCAAATTTTCAGCAAGTGCAGTATTCATTGTTAAATTACTTTTTTCACCAGCTTTAGCATTAAAACGCAGGTTACATTCAACTTTACCGCGGTTTAGCTGTTTACGAAAACGTTCACGTAACACGGGCTCTATGCTTCTAAATTGCTCAGGTAAACGAAAGTAAGTCTCTAGAAAACGTTGGTTTACGCTGCGAATTTCCCATACTGCATTACCCCATTCCCCTTTAACTTCATGGCGGGCGAATGCTGTCATACTGTGGATCATAGAATTTCCTAAATTTTGAATTTAACTAATATAGGAATTATGCCTGAGGTCGGTAATGGTATCTACTAGATTAAAGTGAATAAAAGCGAACTTTGAGGTCCGCCCTTATTCAAAAACAAAGCTTTGCTGACTAGCTAGCACTTTCCTGCCAGCGCTTTTTAAGATGATCCGCTACGCGGAACGAGTTGGCGTAAATAGTAAAAGTATACGGAACACTGCCGCCAGTAGGCATAAACGAGGCATCAGTAACAAATAAGTTTTCTACTTCGTGTGCTTGACAGTTTTTGTTTAACACCGACGTTTTTGGGTCATCACCAAAGCGGCAACCGCCAGCCATTAAGTTGGATGCTGGTGTGCTGCTTATTGATGATGAAACATTGGTCGCGCCCATTGCCACTAAAAGTTTTTCAGCTTTCTCCGCTAAATATTCCCCCACATCAATATCATGGTTATGGGCACCAATACGTATTTTAGCAACGGGATCGCCCCATTTATCGGTAACTTCATCATCTAAACTGACAAAGCAGTTATCATTTGGCAACCAGTCATTAAACACTTCAAAACGTAAAGTTTTATAGGTGGTGAATTCAGTTTTCATACTTTGCTTAAGCTCTTCACCCCATAATAACTTTTCGCTATCTAGTTCTTCATCATATTGCCATTTAGTGCCTTGCGCGCGAGCTATCGGGTTTTGATAAAATAAGAAATCTATGGTGCCCCCCTTAGCCTTGCCATTACGATTAACGCCGGTAAAGGCTTTGTCGTCAATTTGATACCAATCTTGCAAAGCACGATTAATAAATGGCCCAACTTGTTTCAATTGTGCCTGTTTCTCTTTGTTTAGGTCTTTATAAAAGAAATCACCTCGGCCAGTGCCGCCACCACTGAATATTAAGTTTTTACCTACTAAACCATTATTGTTGGCGATACCATTTGGGAATTTCTCGCCCTTTGACGCTAACAATAAACGTGATGTTTCAACCGCTTGGCAAGCCACAACATAAAATTTTGCTTGCGCTACTTTTTTACGCCCTGCTTTGTCGTAATAAAGCACACCTGATATTTCGCCTTGACTATCGGTTTCAATTTTATAAACTTTTGCATGCGGTGTTATAGTGCAGTTTCCTGTCGCTACGGCATGATTAAGTAATGCTGCACGGCCACTACCTTTAGCTCCTGATGAACAACCATAACTACTGCAATAGCCAGAATATTCACAACTATTTCGCCCCATTGCTGGTCGTGACAATATTGCCCTTGGTACAGGTACCGCGTGATAGCCAATTTCTTTTGCCCCCTCATCTATCCAAGACGATATTGCGTGTTCTGCAACAGGCGGATATGGAAAGTCAGTTGAACGAGGCTCTTGATGAGGATGCTCAGAAACATGGCCCGAAACACCCACGACTTGCTCAACCTGAGCGTAATATGGTTCAAGTTCATTATAACTAATTGGCCAGTCTTCAATATTAGCCCCTTCAATAGCACCAAACTCTGATTTCAATCGAAAATCAATTGGCTTTAAGCGATGAAAATAACCACTCATAAAGTTCGACGAGCCACCAACAACTTGGCCATTCCAAAAGCTCCAGCCAGATTCACTTGTAGCTTCACCTTGCCAAAAACTTTCACCGTCTTCAGTTTCATATTCTTCTTCAATAACGTGCTGTTCATCTTCAAGTTTCGGGTTATAAACATCACGTAAACTAATAGCCAACTCATCTTTGAAGAACTCTTTTTCAGTAAGCCATGCTCCCTTCTCAAGCACTAAAACTTTTGCGCCAGCTTTTGCCAAGGTATATGCAACAGGTGAAGCGCCAGCACCACTACCCACTATACAAATATCATATTTCATGCTTTTCGAGTTCCTACTTGCTTGCCCATATATTGCTGATGGCTAACCACTTGTGTGGTCGTTGTATTTGAAAATGGGCTTAGACGACTTAAATTGATCGGTTGTTGCCCTGGTAACTCATAATAACGTTGCCCAGCTTTTGGTAGCGGAAAACCTGCTTGATGCTCTAACCATTGCCACCCTATACCGTTAGGATTGCCACCATAACTAGGCGGGGCAAGCATGGCCTCAAAAATATAACCAACTAAATTGCTTAGCCAGTTTTCACCAGCACTTGACTTACTAATTGCTCGTAGAATAGTTTCTTTTTCATCAACACTTAACGAAACAAAATTTTTCTTCAATTGGCTATTGCTAAAGCCATTTAACCAACCAACACCTTTATAAATAAAATCTATCTCTTCAGCTTCTGTTGGTTGTTGAAAAACAATATTATATAAATACTGTGTCGCGTGAATTTCTTTGGCACTTGGCCCAGTTGGCGATTCTGGCAGTAAGTGCGCAAGTACCGCATCTAAAGTTAACCAAGGGTCAGTTTTCAAAGCATTATTAAGTTTATTACCAAGTGCTGCCGACCAACTGCGCATTGGCATTGCCGCAACCATAGTTGCTCCGGCTGCAGACTTTAAAGCAGTACGACGTGAAAGCTTTTTTTTCAACCATTTAGGTGTTTGATAATTATCGTCAACAAATGAATTAACTTGCGGCATTACGTTCACCTTTTGCTGTTGAACTGTTGTCATTTTTTTGATTATTTTTAACCTGCCATTTATCTAAAAATTGTGTCCAATATTCCACGGAATATTCCAAGTTATCTAATAATTCGGCAGTATCTTTTGATAGCAGCATACGGCCACTGTTAGTTGATACATACATATGCGGATAACCTTGTACTGGCGGTAATGACTTCATAAACGCTTCATTTTCATTACTATCACTAACGCTAATTTTAAGCACTACATAGTTATCATGTAACTGTTTATACACCGCTGGATTAGCTTCTAAAAAAGCATCCATTTTGTGACACCAAGTACACCAAGTGCCACCTATTTCGATAAGCACATTGCGATCAGTTGCTTGTGCCAACTTAATTGCTGCTTGTGCATCTTTAAACGGGTCACGATTGTCGCTGTAGATTTTACTGTATAACGGTAGTTCGTTAGCTACACTTTGCACGCTATCTTTGGCGCTCGCTTTATTTAAAATAAATAAACTCGATAGAAATAAAACAATAAGCAGATGAAATTTCATAAATTTTCTCTATTACGTTGGCATTTAATACCAACTGACGATAATTACACAATAGAATGACCTTACAACAATTAACTATATTTCAAATTAGTGAATTGTTGTACTCAGAAATACCTGATTCATGTTTTTTAAAAAATATTACACGACATTACACGCCATTGAATGACCTTATTCATACTGTTAGCCTGTTTAATTAAAAGTAGCTTGCTATTAAGAGACTTAGCATACGCATATCTAAAGGTGATTTATGTTTTATATTATAGCTTTTATAGCTTTGGTCATTGTTTTTTTACTTATTTCACGAGGAAATACAGTCAAAGAAGCGCCTGTTTCTTATTCACTGAAAGGGCCTTTATTTACCCCTGCAGAGAGAACATTTTTAGCTGCGCTTAATCAAGCATGTGGCGTAAACGCTATTGTTTTTGGCAAGGTCAGAGTGGCTGATGTTATTAAACCACAAGCGGGTTTAAACCAAAGCCAATGGAAAAGTGCCTTTAACCAAATTTCTGCAAAACACTTCGACTATATTTTATGTGACCCCATAAGCCTTGCCGTTATGGCAGTTGTTGAACTTGATGACAGCCGCCATACTCAACCTAAAAATGTTGAAAGGGACACATTCGTTGATGATGTTTGCGCAACGGCATCACTAAAATTACATCGTTTTTCTGCTGAATACGCCTACGATAAGGATGAAATACGCAAGATACTTTTCCCTGAATTAGAAAGTGCTAATGCGGCTTAATTAACTACAACAATAACAAGGTAACTGCGCGTAATTGCAATAATAAGCTCGCGTTGTTAATCGACGTACAAATTTCAAATTATACGCAATAACCTTTCCTTTCATTTAATCGCTATAGCGCATAAATTATTGGTTTTGTTAACGAGATAGCCAGCACCTTAAAACCTCTGAGGTGCTGCGCTGTTATATCAACAAATCAAAATAGCGATATTTCAAAATACTTGCGACATCATTATGTCAAATTGCTAGCCGAACGATTATAATGCGCAGCAATTATACTACGATAGGAAATTCCACATGCGTCCAAGCGGCAGAACTTTAGGGCAAATTCGTCCTGTAACCATTACTCGTCAATTTACAGCTCATGCAGAAGGTTCAGTACTTATTGAGTTTGGTGACACCAAAGTTATCTGTACTGCTACTGTTGAAGAAGGTGTGCCACGCTTCCTTAAAGGTCAAGGAAAAGGCTGGATTACTGCTGAATACGGTATGCTGCCTCGTTCTACTCATACTCGTATGCGTCGTGAAGCGGCAAATGGTAAGCAAAGTGGTCGTACATTAGAAATTTCTCGTTTAATTGCTCGTTCATTGCGCGCGGCGGTTGATCTAGTAGCACTTGGCGAAAATACCATTACTGTTGATTGTGATGTTATTCAAGCTGACGGTGGCACTCGTACAGCATCGATTACTGGTGCTTGTGTTGCTTTAGTTGATGCATTAAACCATATGCGCGCTAAAGGCATTATCAACAATAACCCGCTTAAGCATATGATTGCCGCAGTTTCAGTAGGTATTTATAAAGGCGAAGCAATTGCAGATTTAGAATATGTTGAAGATTCTGCTGCTGATACCGATATGAACGTAGTGATGACTGAAACAGGCAAGTTAATTGAAGTACAAGGTACCGCAGAAGAAGAGCCATTTAGCTTCGACGAAATGCAGCAAATGCTAAAACTTGCTAATGATGGTATTAACGAGTTATTTGATATCCAAAAAACGGCTTTAAATTAAGCTAGAGATAGGAACTAATAATGAAAGATTATCAACGCGAATTTATTGAATTTGCTTTATCTAAACAAGTATTACGTTTTGGTGAATTCACATTAAAGTCAGGTCGCACTAGCCCGTACTTTTTCAATGCGGGTTTATTTAACACGGGTGGTGATTTAGCTCGTTTAGGTCGCTTTTATGCGGCCGCTTTACAAGACTCTAAAATAGACTATAACTTGTTGTTTGGCCCTGCTTACAAAGGTATTCCAATTGCGACAACAACAGCCGTAGCATTGGCTGACGGTTACGATATTGATATGCCATATTGTTTTAACCGCAAAGAAGCAAAAACTCACGGTGAAGGTGGCAGCTTAGTTGGCTCAGCATTGACAGGTAAAGTGATGTTGGTTGACGATGTCATCACCGCAGGCACAGCTATTCGTGAGTCAATGCAAATTATTCAAGCCCATGGCGCAGAGCTTTCAGGCGTGCTTATTGCCTTAGATCGTCAGGAGAAAGGCAAGGCTGAACTTTCGGCTATTCAAGAAGTAGAGCGTGACTTTAACACTAAGGTTATTTCTATTGTGACCTTGGCTGATTTAATTAGCTACTTAGAAGAAAAGCCAGATATGGTAGACAGCTTAGCTAGTATTAAAAAGTATCGTGAAGATTACGGTATTTAAGTGATAGCTAAATGCGAAACTAAAAAAGCCTGCAATTGCAGGCTTTTTGTATTTTGGCTATATAAAATATACGCTAGGCCGTCAGTTCAAATTGATGGCTCGCTTGTTTATCATAAGCTTGATTAATATTTAAATAGAACTGTTCTATACGCCCTGCTCGCTGATCAACCTCAAGTGGTCGACTCGGTGCTAACGTCTCTTGTGATGACAAGGTATGATGAATGTGGCGATCAAAATCGGCACTACTTTCATTGCTGCCACGGTTATCATCATCTTGAAATATTGCTTTATCTCGATATAAATTTCCAGGCTCAGGCTTGGTTTTAGCATCTTCAGCATTTGTCGCTATTAGCTCAGCTTGTGCCTCAAGAATAATGTTTGCAGCAGACGCAGCAACTCGCACATCTTGTGCTGATGGCTGTGCCGGAGCAAGTGCAGCAGCTTGCACTTTTTTCATTTTAGCTATGGTTTCTTTCGGATCCCCCGCTACTGGAGTTAAGTCAACCGAAACCTCACCTTCAACAGCATATTTTTTACCATCGGGACCAATTTCAAATGAATATGACGGAGAGCCAGTAAATGCACCACCAACGGCAGCATGCGCCATTTCATGAGTGCGAACTTCTTTGTCGCGGTTTTCTAATTCTCGAATAACTTGTTTTTCAGCAAACACTTCAGCATCTGACTTACCGTCATTTTCTACTGATTCAGCATTCTCTTGCGAATTATTAGCTGTGGTATCTTCATTGTTATTTTCAGTCGGGTTGTCTGAGGCGTTTTGTTGAGAGCCTTCATTGCCATCAGCATCGCCATTTATAGAAGCACTTGCTTGCTCTGCCTGCTTACGTAGATTTGTGAAGTCGACCTGTTCATTAACTTGAGCAGGAGTACGGCCGCGTTCTTTGTCTGACGCTACCCCCTTTTCAGCCGCCGACTGACTCAAGGCTTCAGGTTTGGTAATGATTTCTCTTTGCTGATTTTCACGGCGCAAGCTATCTGTCTGCGGGTTAACTGCAGTTTGTATGGGTAAATTATAACTTTGCGGTGTGATATTCATCAGAGGTTAAACACGTACATCGATTAATGTGCCTAAGTTTTCATCAGCAGATTGAATTACTTCAGCTGACGCTTGCGCTTGCACTTCTGCAACCCGCAAGTTAACAATAGATTCTGTTAATCCATTCGGCTCATTTGTTGAGGCAGTTTGAGTTGGAGTATTAGTTTCTAGCGGCTGTTCACTTATCTCTGCACTTGCAGCAGAGCTTCGTGCAATATCGCTCGCAGCTCTGTTTGCTTCTTCGGTCGCGGTTTGAAAGCCTTGCACGCCAGCATTAAATGCTGATTGTATTTCCATAACTTTCTCCTAAATATATTCGTTTAATTATTAACCAAAACAGGTAAAAAGTAAACTATTTGGCCTTGTTTAAACGTTCGAACAGCCAGTCTGTCAAAATTGCAATGAACTCGCTTTGGTGGGAAATAAACGGTGCATGTGAAGCTTGTTCAAAAATATAGCTTTGGCTATTTGGTGTTAGTTGGTCAATAAGTGGTATAACTTGCTTTGGCACTAAACCATCGAGTTTGCCGTAAAGCCTTAAAAATGGCTGAGTGATATTTGCAATATCGTCAGTCATATCTGAAGTTTCTAAAAGTTTGAGCGAGTCATCTAATACATGCTGGCTTGGTAATTCATATTGCATGACTAAATCACGAATTTTCTTAATATCTTGACGAATATGCGGGCTGCCCATCGCCTGAATTTTTAAAAAATTATTAATAGTTTTTGTGGTGTCTTTTGCCAGTTGCTGATGGAACATTGCCAAGACATTTTCTTTAATGCCAGACCAGTTCTCACGCTCTACAAACTGTGGGGAACTCGCCACTGTAACTAGGCCAAGTACTTGCTCCTTGTAACTCGTGGCAATTTGACTAGCAACTAAACCACCCAATGACCAACCAATGTAAACAGCTGGTTTGCCAATTGCTTGCTGTATAGCAGTGGCAATTTCAATTAACGAGTATTCAGCAAGGCAATATGAGCTATTAGTAGCAAAACCTGGTAGGTCAACGGTAATCACTTCAAAGTCAGCTTTTAGCTGTTCAATACACGGTTGCCAAACTGCGGAATTTAATCCCCAGCCATGAATAAGTACTAACGGAATACCTTGCCCTTGGCTCGCAATTTTCAAACTTTCTGCCATGCTTACTACGCTCAATATAAAATGAGCGCATAGTTTAACGAATGGGTGCTAAAAATGGAATTTGGCAATCACATCCTTGCTGAAAATTTATTAAATATTAAACAAAAAGTAATCCAAGTATTATGCAAACTTAGACTGTCGATAAGTTGCTGTACTTTATGTGGCAATGCCTGCCAGCAGCATCAGCTACTTTGCCTGTTTTGCCAAGAAGATTTACCTTATTTTAAACGAGATCTCGTCGGGTTCAATTTATTGCTGTGGCCGGCAATTAATCAAATACTGCCTAAAGCCCAGTTTGACCATCTACTAAGTTTAGGGCCCTACCAATGGCCATATTCGCTGTGGATAAGCCAACTAAAATATCAAGGTCGAACTGAGTTAAGTGGGCTATTAGCTTTTTTGCTCAACCAGCATTGGAGTAGCTATTTAGCTGAAGAGAACCACAGCGCAATAACAAAAAATACCTTAGTATTGAGTGTGCCACTACATATTAGTAAATGGCAAAGTCGAGGCTTTAATCAAGCACACTTAATAGCCAAATGTTTTGCTCGACAATTTAACTACCGCTACCAACCCGAATTATTGCTACGCCAGAAAGTAACACAAAGCCAAGTAGGTAAGTCAGGTGTACAGCGTAGAAAAAATTTGGCTCAGGCTTTTATCATCAACCCAGCATATAAAAAGATAGCCACCGAACATGTTGTACTCATTGATGATGTCGTGACAACCGGTACAACTGCCAATGAAATTTGTAAATTACTTAAAAAAAGAGGAGTGCAAAAAATTACCCTCCTCAGTATTTGTTTAGCCTTACCTAACTAATCTAGCTTGTTAATGCTTACTCTGCAGGATTAGCACTAAAGGTTTTAGCAAAGAATAAGCTATTGGAAATTATTTTCATACTACCTAAAAAATAACCTCTAAATGCAAAGTTGTCGGTACTGGCAATAACCTTTCCCTTACCCACATTGTGCGCAACTAATGTCGGATTATTTGCCAAAAGATTCACTAAGTTTTGGTCGGTATAACCGCTTAATAACGGTGTATTACTGTATTTAGCAACACTCACAAACGGTGCCGAGGTTTGTTCCATTATAACGGTACTATTTCTAAACACAGGTAATGCATTTGCTTGATAACCATATGCTAAAGGATGACTGGTATCTAATTTCGCTTGAAAAATAGCACCTGCAATGCGTTTACGGCCTGCTAAAGTTTCTTTATCACCATACGTTAGGTGCTCAGTATCAAATAATTGATTCAAATGGTCTTTACTCACAAAGTCCATTTTCAGTAATTCTTTATCTGCTAACCAGCGAGCAGCACGTTTTTGAGCAAACACCACTCCACCAGCAGCCAACCACGATTTCAACTTATTCAACGCCGTACCATTTAACTTATTATACTTGCCATCAACCATAATAATATGACTGTATTTGGCCAAGTCGATAGCCGCCAAGCGTTGCCATTCAACCACAGTAACGGGAATTTCTAGCAAGCTGTCGATGTAATACAGCATTTCACCTGCTTCATATTGAGATGTGCCTTTACCACCCACCATTAACACTTTTGGTGTTGAAATTGGACGGAATGAACTACTACCAATATCAATACCTTGTGCGGTAAGCCCTGTTGTTAACGCCGACATGGCAATATTATTTTTCGATGCAAAGTTTGCTACTAAATCACGCCAATTATTTACAGTTTGATTACTTGCCGGGATTATGATGGTGCCTTTTTCAAACGCTTTTTCAACGCCATTAACAGTTGCAGAAAAGGTTTTCGTGGCGACCTTAGTATTTATCCCTGCCTTTGATAGTTTATAAAGTACTTTTGGCGCCAAAAAGTCGTACCATTCAAAAGCATAGACATACGCTGCAGTATTAATTCTATCGGATGCAGAAGCTTTAGCTTGCCATGGCGACTTTTCAGTTTTTAGGCCCCAAGTACTGTTTAGCTTCGCAAACTGAATATTCATCGCTAATGGTAAAGTCCAGCCAGAAACATCATAGAAAGTATTGTCTTGAAAGTTTTTCTGTTGGTTAAACAAAGCTTTAATAACACGATATTGAGGTTGGGCTAACGGAATATAATAACTACGTTTGGCTAGATAATTATTTTCTTGAACCTTAATGTCTTGCGTTACTGGGTAAACTTGAATTTGGTGTTGCTTTAATTTTGTTAGAAAGGCCTGTAAACGGTAGTCGTCTTTAGCTTCAGTAAATATATAACCATTAAAATTTTCATCGCTTGCTTGCTGCTTGGCAAGCTCAAAAAACTTCTCTCGGTAAGCTTTCAGCTTTGCTTGGTTTTTCCATGCACCTTCAATGGTCGACAACGAAGTTAACACATGATTTTGCACACCATATTCAAACGTTAGTAAACCATTCACCGTGTCTTGTTGAAAACCTCGGCTACTGGCCTGCTCAAATAAAATACCGATGCCACCATTAATATCTGGGTAGGTAGAGCCTTTGCCATAATAAAAATCATCAAAGCTTTCTTCACTGTAATACAAACGATCCTTAGCATCGAGCGCTTTGGCGTGATAGGTTGCTAATAATTGCGTCAGTTCAGTGTTCGTTGCCGGTGTCAAAGGATGAGTGCGAGTTGGAATACCCGGTTGAAAGAAATAGCTACCATTAGCGCCCATTTCATGAAAATCGCCTAAAACATTCGGCTGATATTGATGAAAATACGGAATTCGGTTTTGGCTTTCTTTTTGAGACAACAGCAACCAATCGCGATTTAAATCAAAACCGAAATGGTTAGTGCGACCTGTTCGCCAGTTTTGATGATGCTCAATATGGTTTGGATCGGGGTTGTTTGTAATGCCGCGATGTGTGGTAACCCAGTTTACAAATCTGTCCATACCATCTGGGTTAAGGCTAGGTTCAATTACAATAATGGTGTCGTTTAGCATATCTTCAACAAGCTTGTTTTCAGACGCTGCCAAATGATAAGCAACTACCATAGCAGCATTGGTGCCACTAATTTCATCTCCGTGCACACTATAGCCAAGCCAAACCACAAGCGGGTCGTTCGCCGAAGCGGCAATATCGCTTCTTCGTGCAAGTATTTGTTCAATATTTGCTAAATTCTTCGGGCTTGAAATTGTCAGTAGAACTTGTGAGCGAAACTGAGTGGTTCTGCCCATTTCTTCTATCATTACACGCGAAGAGCTTGCTGCTACCTGATTAAGGTACTGCACAACTTGATCATGACGAGGGTGACGTTCACCAATGCCAAAACCTAACGACGATTCTGGTGTTGGTACTAATGCGTTATAGCTTTCACTACTAGGTAAGTAGGTACTTACATCTGCACTGTATACTTTAAAATTAGCTAAGGTTGCAATGGTAACTAACATTAGCAACAAAGAACGACACGACAATAACAACATAAAAAGTTTCCTTATTCTATTGCCCGATAAAATAACAAAATAATGCTCTATGAACCAGTTATCTTATAAAATCAGCACTTAACAGCTAGATCTAAAGTAATTTTCTCGTGTTATTAATTGCAATATATAAATTATGCCAACAAGTACTAGCGCCAAAAGTCAGAGCAGAGTAAAATGCTCATACTTGAGTAGAATAGTCGGGTATTGAGGTCGTCAATCCCAGTAGTGAAGAGTAAAAAAGTATGATGATTAACATTTCAGAAACTGCACAAGAGCATTTTGTAAAACTACTTTCTCAGCAAGCTGAGGGAACTAGTATCCGTGTATTTGTTGTAAACCCTGGAACAGCTAGTGCTGAATGTGGAGTATCATATTGCCCTGCTGATGCGGTAGAAGCCGACGATATTGAACTAAAATACGAACATTTTTCAGCGTATATTGATGCTGATAGTAAGCCGTTTTTAGAAGAAGCAGAAATAGACTTCACCACTGACCAAATGGGCTCTCAATTAACCTTAAAAGCACCTAATGCTAAGTTACGTAAAGTGGCTGATGACGCGCCTTTATTTGATCGCGTAGATTACTTCTTAAAAGCAGAAGTTAACCCACAACTTGCAGGTCATGGCGGTGAATGTACATTAATGGAAATTACCGAAGATGGCTACGCTGTTCTACAATTTGGTGGCGGCTGTAACGGTTGTGCGCAAATTGACGTAACGGTTAAAGATGGCATTGAAAAACAATTGCTTGAGATAATGGCCGGTGAAATTAAAGGGGTTAAAGATATGACTGAGCACCAACGCGGTGAGCATTCATATTACTAAGTTTTTATAGCATAAATTAGCTATAACAATGTCATTATTAGAAAAATTAGGCCAAGATCCGCAGCGCAGCATGCAGCGCTTTTTATGTGGACTTGGTCTTTTTGCTTTTGGCGCCGGCTTAATATTCATAGGTGTGTACCACAGTCACATCTGGCAAATTGCGGGCATAGTTGTATTGGCGTTAGGTTGCTTATTTGCTATTTATGGTTATATCGGTTTATTTGCCAACCGTTTGTGCCATAGTTTTAATAGAAGAAAGCCTTAAAAAAGATATTTATTGGTTTGATAATGCCAAGCTAAGGTAGCTCCCCGCGCCAGCATAAATATTGAAAATGCTGCCCAAAGACCATGATTTCCATATCCATTGAGTAACCACCAAACCGGAAAGAAACAGCCAAATGTGGCAATAAGCATACTATTTCTCATAATATTGGCCTGCATTAAACCAACATAAATGCCATCGTAGAGATAACACCAACAAGCAAGTATCGGCAGCGCAATAATCCAGGCAATATGCTGTTGAGCATAATTTACCACAGCAGGAATACTTGAAATTGTCGCTATAAAGTAATCACCAAAAAAATAAAAAATCAAACAGTAAGCAAGCGCAAAAAGTGCTGTCCAAAACAACGCAACATTAACACTTACAAACATATTTTGTTGGTTCTTTTCCCCTTTTGCTTTACCCACCATAACCTCCGCGGCATTGGCAATACCATCTAACCCAAAGGAAATTAGTAGTAGAAAATTCATTAAAATTGCATTAGCCGCTACAACATCATCACCGAGTCGAGCCCCTTGAAAAGTCATAAAGACAAAACATATTTCTAGGCATAAAGTTCTGATCAAAATATCACGATTGAGTTTAAAGTAGCTGAGCAGCGCAACACGCTCAATGACGGCGGTAAGTAGTTGTCGAATATTAGCAAAGGCACTTAAAAATCGACTTTTAAAGTTTATGTATACCAGCGCAAGCCCAATGACCAAACCACTATATTCAGCAAGTAATGTTGCCCATGCTACACCTTTTACTTGCCACGAAAAACCAAGCACAAATAGCAAATCAAGCAGTAAATTAATAAGGTTTGTGGCAATCACCAACCACATGACGATTTTCGCTTTATGATTACCTAATAACCAGCCCAAAATCACCAAATTGGCTAATGCTGCTGGTAAGCCCCATACCCTAATAGTGCTGTATTCTCGCGCATAAAACTGTACTTGCTCTGAGCCACCAGCTAAAGACAATGCGACATCTAAGTAAATTCCCTGAAATAGAATAACAATCACACCAACGCTAAACGCCACGATAATACCGCGCAGCAATATCAAGCAGTTTAATTGGTTATTATTTTGTCCATACGCCTGTGCTGATAAACCTGTGGTCGACATACGTAAAAAACCACACAGCCAAGTAATAAAAGTGATGATCATGGCGCCAACAGTGCTGCCACCTAAATAGTAAGAATAATCTAAGTGACCAATCACTGCCGTATCAACCAAACCAAGTAATGGCGCAGTAATATTTGACAAAATCATCGGCAAAGCGAGAATAAATAACTGCTTATGACGTTCTATATCATGGAATCTCAAAAAAAGCCGACCTTTGTTGGCAAATGGGCTATATAAATAGTAGAAAAAACGCTATTTTAAGCGTGAGCTTAAAGCCCTATTATTATCTTAGGAAGATTACCATGAAATACCGTTTGTTGGCAGCACTATGCTATTGTCTTCACATGAGCAGCTTTGCCACTGTTATACTGCAATATCATCATGTCAGCGATACTACGCCAGCAAGTACCAGTATTTCTCCAACGCAATTTTCAATGCACATGCAGTACCTTAAAGATAAGAACTTTAATGTTATTGCGCTATCAACGATGATGGAATCGATAAAGCAGCAGCAACCCCTGCCAGATAAATCTGTGGTGATCACTTTTGATGATGCCTATTTAGATATTTTAACAAACGGTAAACCTATTTTAGACAAATATGGTTTTCCATTTACCATCTTTGTTAATCCCAGCATCGTTGAGCGAAACTCATCAAGTTACTTATCTTGGCAGCAACTAAAAGCTATGGCAGACGATGGTGTTATTATTGCCAACCATGGTATGAAGCACGACTCGTTAGCACGAATTCCTGATGACAAGTCTGAACAGCAATGGTTAGCAGAAAATACTCAGTCACTGCTAGCTGCCGAGCAGTTAATTAAAGAAAAAACCGGGCAAAGTTGGCATTACTTTGCTTATCCTTATGGCGAATACACACCAAACATTCAACAGTGGATTAAAGAAAATAATTTTGTAGCCTTTAGTCAGCAATCAGGCGCTGTAGGGCTAGCTACGGATACCACTGCAATTCCTCGTTTTCCTGCATCACAGCCGTATGATCAAATATCTAGCCTGCGCGATAAATTAAACGCTTTGCCTTTTAGCATTACGTTAACCGATGAAAACCAGCAAACACTATTTCTAAAAGGTCAATCAAGGTCAGTAACCTTTAATGTTGAAGTTGATGACTTTAATCCAGCTCAGCTAAATTGTTATATTTCAGGTTTAGGTCGTCAGAAAGTTGAATGGCAAGGTGATGAAATGTTTACCATAAATTATAGCGCTCCATTACCTGTAGGTCGTGTGCGTTGTAATTGTACAGCGCCAAGTATTAGTGAGCCAGGGCGCTATTATTGGTTTTCAAAACCCTGGTTTATCCTGAAAGAAAATGGAAAATGGTACTCGCTTTAAACGTTAGCTAACTCAATATAAGGCGACAATTTTCCCAAAATCACTAATTAACTTTTCACCATCAATAACAGGTACTTGCCCAAGTGCCTGTTCAGGTTTAAAAATTGCTTCCACTTGTCCAGCAGGATTAATTAATACCAGAGAAGCACTGTGGTCAACCAAATAGCTTTGACCACTTTGGCCATGGTTGTCTTTCTCCTGATCATCCGGTTCAGTTATCGCGTACATTAACCCAAGGTTACGGGCAAACGGGAATAACGCCCCATGATCGCCAAACAAAGCTTTAAACTCCGAATTAAAATAACCAATATAGCTGGCCAGCTTGTCTTGTGTATCGCGTTGTGGATCAACAGAAACTAGTAATACTTGCGTATCTGCTGTCACCTTCTTCAAGTCGTCATAAATAAAGTTCATCTCTTGCAAGGTAGTTGGGCAAACATCTGGGCAAGAGGTATAGCCAAAAAACACCCAACTCCAATTTCCCTGCAAGGATTGATTATTAAACCTTGCACCATTATGGTCAGTTAACTGAAATGGCTTAATGTCTCTTGGCTGCTGATAATGCAGAGCAAATTCAGCTGGCGCCTTTTGGTTTAATTGACCAAACAACAACACCCCAGCGACCAGTGCACCTAGAGCAATAATAATGGTAACAATTTTATTCATTATCCAGCCACCGGTAGTAAATAATGATCCAGTAATAAAATAATGAAAAGTGCCATTAAATGTACAATAGAAAACTTAAAGGTATCCATTGCAGTATTTTCGTCAGCATTAAACTTTAATTTCCATGCATAAGCAAAAAATACTAGGTTTAGAACTATGGCACCAATTAGGTATAACCAATTGCTCATGCCTACAAGGTAAGGCAACAAACCGACAACGAATAATAATACGGTATAAAGTAGAATTTGCGTTTTAGTAAAATTAACGCCATGGGTAACTGGCAGCATAGGAATATTTACTTTTGCATAATCATCTTTACGATGAATGGCTAATGCCCAGAAATGCGGTGGTGTCCAAGTGAAAATGAGCAGCACTAACAATAACGCATTTGGGTGTACTTCATTAGTCATGGCTGTCCAGCCCAATAAAGGTGGAATCGCACCAGCTAAGCCACCAATAGTGATATTTTGCGGCGTTGCCCGTTTTAAATACATGGTATAAACAAAGCTGTAACCTACTAATCCTGAAAACGTCAACCATGCGGTTAAAGGGTTAACAAAGCTAAACAATACAGCAAAGCCTGTTACTGCCAATGTTATTGCAAACAATGATGCATTACGGGCACTTAATCGCCCATTAGGCAAAGGACGGTTATGCGTTCGCCCCATTTCACTATCAATGCGTTCATCAACAATATGATTAATTGCCGCCGCCGCTGATGACAAAAAACCTATACCTATCATCGACGGCACTAACACTTGCCACGGAATAACACCAGGAACAGACAAGCACATACCCACCAGTGCCGTTAATACTAACAGTGCAACAACACGTGGTTTGGTAATCTCGTAATAATCGCGCCAAATTGGCGTACTAGGCGCTCTATGACTAGCTTCTAAAGTATTACTTTGACTCATATTTTGCCCCTAAATTTTACGTTTCAAACTATATGTCATGGTGATTAATGACATCATTAACATGGCAGCAACTACATTGTGACTCACTGCGACGCTTAACGGCAGCGAAAACCAAACATTACTAATGCCTAAACCAACTTGTACGCTAAGAATAAAGCCTAAACTCATTGCTGCATTTCTAAAAAATGGTGACTGTGCTTTACGATATACACTAAAGGCAAACCAAAATAAGTACAATGCTGTGACAATAGCGCCAATTCGATGCATGACATGAATTGTAACTCTTGAAGCATGGTCTAAATGACCGAACTCATAACTGTCTTTTTCCGGTGGAATTAAGTCAAACGAATGTTCAAAGGTGAGCTGTTCAGCCCAACCCGCTTGGCAAATTGGTAATTCTGTACAAGTTAATGCGGCATAGTTAGATGATGTCCAGCCTCCAAGGCCAATTTGCCCAACGAGGATGAATATTCCTAAAAAACCAAATTTGGCATATTTTTTTAAGGCGAAATCACCACCTGGAACACGATAATCACTTAAGCGCAAATACAACAAAAATAATAAGCATAAGGTTGTAAAACCACCTAACAAATGCCCCATGACCACTACCGGCATTAGTTTCATGGTAACGGTCCACATACCAAGTGCTGCTTGAAAAATAACAACAAGCAATATTAATATTGGCAAACCAAGTGGCCCACCTTGAGCTCGTCGCTTAAATGACATAAAGGCAATCAGTAATATTAACAAGCCCAACGCACCAGCAAAGTAACGGTGGATCATTTCATTCCACGCTTTTTCTGGCTCTACTGGTCGCTCGGGGAATGCCTGCTCTGCGGCAACTATTTGCTCTGTGGTTTCTGGCACGTCAATTAAACCATAGCAGCCCGGCCAATCAGGGCAACCAAGACCGGCATGGGTCAATCTGGTATAAGCACCTAAACTCACCACTAATATAGCGAGTAAAATGCTGACAAAAACAAGTTTTCTAATATCGGAAAAGCTTTGTGTTCTCATTAGCCAATCCTTGAGTATTTAAGTAATTTTTTAAAGTCAGCGAGAATTGCTTTACCAAAAGCAGGGAGTTGCTCAATATTCATTGGCGGTACATGACTTAGAACAACATTGCCGAGAGGGTCAACTATAAATACCTGAGATTGTGTAATTTCAGCTTTTGCGAGTGCCGGCATGGTTTGCATATGCCACTTATTAGTTTGAATTTTCTCAAGCTGCGCTTGTGTTAATTGCTGCTGTGTTAATGCTACCGGCTTAACACGTGGCATTTCTTTACCTAAAGCGATATAAGTATTATGCACACTGGCAAAGGTCTTCTCACATTGCGCATCACAAATTTTAGGTAAGGTGTATAGCATTAACCATTGATGATCAAACGCGTTAACGTCAAGGCCTAGTTTAGCGAGGGTTAATTCATTCTCAATTAGCTGACCTTTATTTGTTACACCATAATTAAACCATTGCTGGTTTAAGGCTAGTTTCGCCAATACTACGGGAATGATAAAAACAGCAAGTAAAATTAACATACTGCGGCGCGATTTTTTTAACTCGGAAGAACTCATACAACTCAGCCTTTTATTCTTATTATTCGGTTTCGGTACTTTTCTTATAAAATTATTAAACTACATAGTTAAATAGCTAGGACTGCTCTTTACCTGACATTTTCACTGCCGCCCATATCATCAAACTTAACCAAGCAATTGCTAAACTAAACCACTGAAATGCATATGCACGGTGTTTTTCTGGTGGCATAACAATCGGCTGCCAGTTCTTTTTATAACCAATACTTTCTTTTTTATCTAAGTAAACAACAAAGGGCAACAGTTTCTTTGCAATTAATGGTGAAAATTTATCTATTTCGATCTGTTGTACTCTCAGTGGCCAAATTGGATCCTCCAAGTTTTGTTCTTGCAACTGAATACCGACTTCTATTTCTCTAACATGACCTACTATTGTGTGTTGACCAGTAATTGCAGATAAATTCGGTAAAACATTGCGGTCAATAGAACCTGGTACCCAACCTAAATTAACCAGCACTGCATGTGTACTTGTTTCGATAACTTGATAAACCCGATAGCCCAATCGCCCATTATCTGGTTGGTTATCGAGTAAAAAGATAATGTCATTAACAAAGCTACCAGTGAATTTAATGGGTAAATCATTAATGCCATCTTGCAATTCATCAAGTGCAAGTACTTGTTGTAAAGACAAAGCTTGCTGTTGACTATGTTCAGCGATACGCTGCAAGCGCTGTTCTTTTTCAAGCGCTCTAGCACTTTGCCAAAATCCAAGCTTGATTAATAACGAAAATACCAGCATGGTAAATATAACCATCGGCCAATTAACGTGTTTTAATTTGTGCTGAAGTGATATCAAATTCATAGACTACCGCATGTTCACTAACTAAAAACAGACTATAAAAGAGAGAATGCTGTGTTAATTAAAATTATTGTTGTCGCCTTGTTAGCCTTTATGGTTTACAACCTTTTTAAGGCGCTGTTTATTATGAATAAAAACGACCCTAACAAACCACCTATGTCGAAGTTCATCGGTCGGCGTGTCATTTCATCTGTGGTTATTGTTTTACTGCTGCTATTAGGCATTCTTACTGGTGTAATAACACCTAACCCAAGGCCGTATTAATCAGGCTAAAGAACGTATTTGAATTACCAAATACGTTCTTTAAATACCCCAACCTACAACGATTCTCTGTTTAAATAATATAAACAAAGACAAATAGAAATACCCAAACAACATCAACAAAATGCCAGTACCAACTTGCGGCCTGGAACGCAAAATGGTTTTTCGGTGTAAAGTGTCCTTTTAATACTCTGATAAACATCACCAGTAGCATTATGGTACCTAACGTAACATGCATACCATGGAAACCAGTCAACATATAAAAAGTATTACCGTATATACCACTATCTAAATACAACTTCATTTCATCGGCATAGCCATGGGCATACTCTAGGCCTTGGCAATATAGGAACACCATACCTAACACCACCGTTGTACCCAGCCAAAACTTCAATTGCCCTCGTTTTTCTTGCTCTAGTGCAACATGTGCCAAATGAGCTGTTACCGAAGAAGTAAGTAATAAAATGGTATTGATTAAAGGTAAACCGTACCATCCCATCGCAGTAGTTTCAGTACCATCAGGCGTTTTAATTAACGGCCAAGTGGCAGTAAACTCTGGCCACAATATGGCTGCAGTCGCGGCATTATTGCCAGCACCGTCAAGCCATGGTACCGAAAACATGCGAGCATAAAGTAAAGCACCAAAGAAAGCGGCAAAAAACATTACTTCTGAAAAAATAAACCAGCTCATACCTTGGCGGAAAGAGTTATCCATTTGATGGCTATATTTACCAGACATCGACTCAGTAATAACATTGTTAAACCAGCCAAACATCATATAAATAACCATAGCAATACCAGCGAGTAGCACCCAGCCACCACCAACACTTTCAGGGTTATTTAAGTTTGCGACATAACTACCTGCACCTACAGCAATTAAAAATAATGCCACAGCGCCAACAATTGGCCATTTACTTTGCGCTGGTACGTAATAACTCTCGTATTCTTTTGTTGTCATTGTTGTTCCCCTTAATTAAGTGCAAAGCACTTAAGAATCAACTGCGCTTGTAATATCGTACAAGGTGTAAGATAACGTTATGGTAGAAACATCATCAGGTAAGTCTGAGTCAACATAAAATTGCAAGCCCATCTCTACATCTTCACTTGCTTTTAATGGCTGATTATTAAAACAAAAACATTCTATTTTTTGAAAATAAACAGCTGCTCTACCTGGTGATACTGAAGGTACAGCTTGACCAACAATATCACTTACCGATTCATTCTTAGCGTAAAACTTAACAACCTTGCGCTCTCCAGGGTGTACCTTCACCTCGTTAATCATTGGTTCAAATTTCCAAGGAATGCCCTTGGCCGTTCGAGTCAAAAATTGCACGGTGACCGTACGTTCAGTATCAATACTGGTAGCGTTGTAACTAGCTGCCACATTTGAAGTTTTCCCATTTAACCCTGTAATATCACAAAACACGTCATATAACGGCACCATCGCAAAACCAAACCCAAACATACCAAACACAATTAGCATCAGCTTTTTTACTGTTTTTTGCACCGATGCATCTTTAGCATTTGACTGCTTTTGATCTGGCTGCATTTTTTGCGATCCGCTGTTAGTCATATTCAATCCAATTAATCAATTTTCGGTGGTTTTTCAAAAGTGTGATATGGCGCAGGGCTTGGCACTGTCCACTCTAATCCTTCTGCACCATCCCATGGTTTCGCCGGAGCTTTTTCGCCACCTTTAATACACTTAATAACAAGTACCAAGAAAATTAATTGCGAAAGTCCAAAGGCAAAGCCACCAATACTGACCCATTTGTTAAAATCAGCGAACTGCAACGCATAATCAGGAATACGGCGTGGCATGCCAGCTAATCCTAAAAAGTGCATTGGGAAAAATAGTAAGTTTACTGAAACTAACGAACACCAAAAATGCCATTTACTTAACGTATCGTTGTACATGTAGCCAGTCCATTTTGGTAGCCAGTAATAAGCACCTGCAAAAATAGAAAACAAGGCACCTGTTACCAGTACATAATGGAAATGAGCAACAACGAAATATGTGTCATGGTATTGGAAATCAACCGGCGTCATTGCCAGCATCAAGCCAGAGAAGCCACCAATGGTAAACAGAATGACGAAGGCAATTGAAAACAGCATTGGTGTTTCAAAACTAATCGCGCCACGCCACATAGTGGCTGCCCAGTTGAATACCTTCACGCCTGTAGGTACTGCAATCAACATAGTACAATACATAAAAAACAGCTCACCAAACAATGGCATACCTGTAGTAAACATATGGTGCGCCCAAACGATAAACGACAAGAATGCAATTGACGCGGTTGCATATACCATAGAACTATAACCAAACAGCTTCTTACGAGAGAACGCAGGAATAGTTGTAGATACAATACCGAATGCTGGCAAAATCATGATATAGACTTCAGGGTGACCGAAGAACCAGAAAATATGCTGGAACATTACAGGGTCACCACCACCGGCAGCATCAAAGAAACTTGTGCCAAAATAGGTATCCGTTAATACCATAGTGACAGTTCCGGCGAGCACGGGCATAACCGCAATAAGTAAGTAGGCGGTAATAAAAAAGGTCCAAACAAACAATGGCATTTTCATATATGTCATGCCAGGAGCACGCATATTCATGATAGTTACCACAATGTTAATCGCGCCCATAATTGAGGAAATCCCCATGATATGAACGGCAAAAACAAAGAACGCCGTACTACCATTACTATAGGTTGTCGATAATGGCGCGTAGAAGGTCCAACCAAAGTTAGGAGCACCACTTTCCATAAAGAAAGACGCCAATAAAATACTAAAAGCAAATGGTAAAATCCAAAAACTCCAGTTGTTCAGTCTTGGCAGTGCCATATCTGGAGCACCTACCATCATAGGTAGCATCCAGTTAGCAAGGCCGGTAAAGGCTGGCATTATGGCGCCAAACACCATAATAAGGCCATGTACTGTGGTCATTTGGTTAAAGAAATCAGGCTCAACTATCTGTAACCCTGGTTGAAAAAGCTCAGCACGAATGACAAGTGCCATTGCTCCACCGGTTAAAAACATGATAAATGAGAACCATAAATACAATGAACCAATATCTTTATGGTTGGTGGTATATAACCAGCGCTTCAGGCCAGTCATTTTATGATCATGATGTTCATCGCCATGTGAATCATGCTCTGACTGATCATTAATTACATCTGTAGTCATTATAACGCCTCCCTACTTCGCGCTAGCAGCAACATCTGCTGGCTGGACTAAATCACCGGTATTATTTCCCCAAGCATTACGCTCATAGGTTACTACTGCGGCAATTTGCGTTTTCGTTAATTGGCCGCCAAAAGCTGCCATCGATGGATTTTTCTTGCTGCCGTTTACGACCATATCAATATGTGTAGCAACATCACCTTTGACAATGGCACTATCTTTTAGCCCTGGGAATACTGGAGCCATACCTTCACCATTGGCTTGATGACAAGCAACACAGGCGCTCATATAAACTTTTTCACCCATGCTCATCAATTCATCTTGGCTGTAAACTTTAGATAAATCTTCTTCTGGAATAACCTTCGCAACTTCTTCTTTTATTTCTGCAACGGCCTCTTTTACCGTATCAGTAGCACTTTCAATTGCACCACCCACGGCGGCTTTAACATCAGCTGCTTGCACAGCATCGCCGGTATTGTTACCCCAGGCATTACGTTCATAAGTTACAACAGCAGCAATTTCTTTTAAGCTCAATTGCTTGCCATAACCTTGCATACCAGTGCCCGCTTTACCGTTATAAACAATATCAATATGTTCACTTACTGGCCCTGTTGTTGCTATAGCACTGCCTTTAAGCGCTGGAAATGCAGGTGGTAAACCTTGACCGCTGACTTGGTGACAAGCGGCACAATAAGCAGTGTAGGTTGTTTCACCTAACTGCATTAATTCATCCATAGAAACTGAGGCATTTAAAGACGCAGCTTCAGCAGCTGCCGCGTTCGCTTTCAATTGTTTTTGCTCTTCAATCCAAAGTGCATAATCTGCTTCAGATTTAACTTCAACAACAATTGGCATAAAGCCGTGGTCTTTACCACATAGCTCCGCACATTGGCCACGATACGTGCCCGGATTGTCAACTTTGGTCCATGCTTCATTAATAAAGCCAGGGTTTGCATCTTGCTTAACAGCAAATGCCGGCACCCACCATGCATGAATAACATCATCTGAGGTGATCACAAACCGAACTTTTTTATTGGTTGGGATAACTAAAGGTCGGTCAACTTCGAGTAAGTAATTTTCACCTTTTTCAGCAGAGCTGCCGTCAAGGTTTTCGTATTGCTCTCTAGGAGTCGAAAGTACTGAATAAAACTCAATATCTTGATCAAAATATTTATAATGCCACTTCCACTGTGAACCAGTAATTTGCACGGTTAAATCGGCGTCATCATTATTTTCCATTTCGATGAGCGTGTACGTTGCAGGCACTGCCATGGCGATTAGAATAACGACAGGTATTGCCGTCCAGAGAATTTCAATTTTTGTGCTTTCATGGAAGGTTGCTGGTTTAACCCCTTTTGATTTACGGTGGAATACCATAGACCAAAACATGGCACCAAATACCACAACACCAATAGCCGTACAGATGTAGAGCACCAACATATGTAAATCATATACGTCTCTACTAACGTCCGTAACACCTTTGGTCAAATTCAGCGGCATATCTGCCCAAACTGAACTAGATAACAAGCCCCCTAGCAACAGCAAACCTAGGTTACGTCTTTTCACTCGACATCTCCTTCACCCTTTAAGGCAAAAACAGCAGTTAATCTTTAATTTATTGTGATAAACCAGTGATTTTGCTCATACATTTATTATTATTTAAGCGGTGCAATTTTGAACAACCATCAATTGCGCCCTATTGTTATATTTGTACGTTTTCTAGACTAGAATTACTTAAAACTTGATCTGGGTCAATTTAAAATTTAAAAAGCATAAATAATAAAACCTAATAAATACAATAGAGTAATAACCCTAAATCGGGATTTTCGTGCATTTTTAAAGGCTTCAGAGGTATGTTTAATTTTTATTCAGCATGTGATCATCATACCGAAAATTTAATAAAAGCTCCTCACCAAAATCGTATAAAAAACAATCTACATGAGCGTTTCAGGAGTAAGAATGATAATTATTCTTAAAAAACAAACCTTAAAGAAAGGAAACAAACTTAAAGAAGGGAAAGTGCAGGTTTAAAATGTAAGCACCTTTAGAAACCTGCACAATAATAAAACAAAAGTTAACCTTGATAGTAGGAAATAAAAATAGAATTTACATCCAGTCAGCAGCGCGAATAACACCAACCGCAATACCTTCAACATTAAAATGTTGCGAGGTTAAATCAACTTCTATTGGTGAAAAATCTTCATTTTCAGCATGCAAATAAACAAGGTTACCTTCGCGTTTAAAGCGTTTAACTGTTACGTCTTCTTCGACCCGTGCAACAATCACTTGACCATTTTTTACATCGGTAGTTTGATGTACCGCCAACAAATCGCCATCCAAAATACCAATGTCTTTCATACTTTCGCCATTTACGCGTAGTAAATAATCGGCTGCTGGGTGAAATAAACTACCATCAATTTTGTAATGCTCTTCAACATGTTCTTGCGCAAGAATTGGTTCACCAGCAGCAACTCGGCCAATCAAAGGTAAACCTTCTTCTTCAGCAAACTCTTCTGCTAAACGAATACCGCGCGAAGTGCCTGGCAACATTTCTATATAGCCCTTTTTAGCAAGTGCCTTTAAGTGCTCTTCTGCGGCATTAGCCGACTTAAAGCCAAAAAATTCAGCAATTTCCGCACGTGTTGGTGGCATGCCGGTTTCAGAAATTTTTTCTCGGATCAGATCAAATATCTGTTGTTGTCTGGGTGTTAAAGGGCGCATATTTTTTCCTTAAGCAACGATTAGGCAGCCTGTATTTTTAAACAGTATCACTGTCATTGTATACAGGCTGTAAATAAACGCAAGTTATGATTTATTGTAATGTAATTACACTTTAATCAACTTTCATTTTCACTTTAATAAAAAATGGTAATTGATAATCTCCATAGTTAACGTTTAAGAACAAGTAATCAGTATGTTCAAAATCAAAGATAAAGTTATCTACTTGCAACTTCAACTGAATGCCTTCATCAGTACGTATCACCTCAGCTACGTCGAAAGTATTGCTGGTATTAGTGGTATCAAGAGACATTGCATCTACAAGACCGTGATCATCAGTAAAGGTTAAGTTTACTTGGGTTTCAACGCCCTCATGCACAACAATCTCTGCCGAAGTATCTAAAGATAAAGATGTTCTAGCGATAGCTTCAGAGAGTATTGTTACATTAGCCGTTTTAAGGACTTCAGAATTGTCGACTAATTTAGCACGGTAAATGATGCTCAGTGTTTGCTGGCCACTTACTCCTGGAGCGATAACTTCAAAGTGCTGCTTCGAATCACTAACTTTAACACCTTGAACACCCGAGGTACCCCAATACCACTCTTTAATCTGTTCATAATCTTCGGTTATCACATTAAAGTTAATGGCTTGCCCTTTCACTGCAACAAGTCGTGAAATGGTGTAATTCATTTCACTCAATGTTATATCATTTTTAATTTTTAATTCAGCGCTGACAGTTTTGCTAAGCTGCCCCATCGTGACTGTAAGTGACAATTGCCCACTCATATCAGATTCGACTCTAGGTGCCGAGATGCTTAAAGTTTTATTATTTGGTGTAAGTAAGTGCAATTCTTGATCAGACGTCCATTGCCACTGATATGAATCAATACTATGTGAACTTTCAATAGTAGGAGTAATCGATATAGTGCTATCTTCGGTTATTTCCATATTATTCGGTAGCGACACTTCCAAATTTTGTGAACTTTCAGCTGAAACATATACCTGACATTTGCTGGTAAATTGAATATTATTCTCAGTAATAGCGACAACACTAATTGGAAACTTAGTTAACTCAGTAACTATTGGCGCCGTAAACGTAGCAGACATCGTTGTAATATTATTCGTTGTAATAATTTCGGTCATAGCATCTGAAACCATTAAGGATGTTAAATCCCATTCTATAGAGTCTAACGCTACATTACTCGTTAAGCGCGCATTGAGCACAGTAGTATCACCCGATAACGTGTCAAACTGTTCTAACAGCTCAATATATACAAACGCTTCCTCATTATCATCCGCAGGTGTAATTGTCAGCTCTAGCGTTTTCTCACTACGATTATTATCACTATCCGTTGCGGATAAACTTAATAACACAACTCTTGTACTGGCAACGTCAGGTACAGTAATGGTTGGAGATAGCACACTTTTATCTGAAAAAGCTATTTCAATATCATCAGAATCCCACTCAAGAACAATATTATCTCCTTGTGGGTCTTGAACATTTGCAACAATAACAATGCTTTCACCACCTCGTACTTGCTGTGATGTTGCCATAGAAATCACCGGCGATTGACTGGTTTGCGCATTCCTTTCTAATGTCACAGTGATGGCTTTTTGACTTGTATTACCTTGGCTATCTTTTGCAGTAACAGATATAACGATAACTTGTTCAACACTAGAGGTAGGAAAAGCAACATCTACTGATGAGCCTTCTTTAGTTAAAAAGCGCACATTTTCATTGTCACTTTGCCAGCTTATCTCTACTGCATCACCATCTGGGTCAGAAACATTCACCTCAAAAGTTACAATTTCGCCACTAGAAACGATTTGCGATGTATTCGCTACGATCACCGGAGCTCGATTTACTTCAACGGGAGCACTTTTTTCACTAGAGCCGCTACATGCTCCTAAGCACATAGACAGCAAAAGGCAGATAAATAAAAAATTAATAGACATATCAATCCTTGATAATTCGTTTGATTAAAATTCATACATAATCATAAAGTCAGTTTAAAAAAAATAAAGCAATAAATTGCAAATTAAACATGCAGTTACAATTGAGAAAAAGTTGACCAAATATCTAGAGGTGGACCAGAAATGAATATTATTTGATACCAGCTTCGTAGGTCTAGTTGCTAGCTTACTAAACCGATAGCTATTCAATGCAGTATTGAAGACTCTATAGATATTTTATTCTACGAAAAGTAAAAAAGGTTATCCGTTAAGATAGCCTTTCTTTTAATGGAGCCTAGCGTGGCCCGCGAATTCGCAGCTCATTCGGAAAAAACCTGACAAAGCCAAACAATCAGTTTTAGTAAGTCCTGTTACTTCAGTAGGGGACTTACTAATGTCGCGATACCAAGGATGGCAGGGAGCGACCGAGTAGGTATTTTTAATCATCTTTAAACAAAAAACCCGCAGCGTAAGCTGCGGGTTTC
>NZ_BAAJLV010000010.1:0-78675 GCF_057548755.1 Colwellia aquaemaris
GTATAACAAGCTGTTCAAGCAGGACAAAAAATAGTTGGCTGTTTTCGTTCCTCGCATATTTTAGCCAACAATTTTTTGCCTCTTAATGAGGCGTTAGGCAAACTATCAGAGGTACGGCTGTTGAATCGACAAAATTTACTTTTAGCTTTTCCAATATTGAGCCTTGTTTGGTTTGCTGGGACAATTATTATTGGAGGCTTATATTATCCTGAATATAGTCATATATCTCAGTTTATCAGTGAACTAGGAGCAACAGGTGCTCCACATGGTGAATATGTAAATTATTTAGGCTTTATTCCTACAGAGCTTTTTATACTTGCATTTGTATTTACTTGCTTTTTAGTAGTCCCTAAAACAAAGAGAAATATAATAGGACTTAGCTTTATTATTGTTTATGCTGTAACTCTTGGCATTTCTGCATTATATCCATGTGATTTTGAATGTAGGCCAGATGAGCCTACGATGTCCCATAACATTCATATGTTGTCTGCTTTTCCTGGTTATTTATGCGGGATAATTTCAATATTTATTTTGTCATCCGGTTCATCATTCATTGGGCAACTTAAAGTTTATAAATTTGTAAGCTTTACCATCGGCGGCATTTGCATTTACGCTTTCTTAAATCTAGACCCTAATTCACTAGTGGTGGGTGTTTATCAACGTTCTCTGGATTTGATGATATATTTATGGTTTATATATTTTGCTTATAGTGTGAGTCAAAATTTGCCTATCAAGCAGGACTAAAAACAGTTGGCTAGTCTCACTTCGTTCGTTATTTTAGCCAACTATTATGCACGTCAGTCGCGAATTCGATTGAATTTATTGTTTTTGGTTAGTTTTTTGTATTTTCTTGTTATTCAACTTCAATTTCGATGCTTGTCGTTGGAATACAGCAACAAGGTAAAATTTCACCGTCACCAACAAAGGCTAAAGGCTCTCCTTGCGGGTAATTGATTTCACCACTTTTAAGGGCAACGCGACAAGCGCCACAAAAACCATCTCGGCAATGGTAGTGTACTTCTACATTTGATGATTCTAAACATTCTAATAGGTTTTTATGTGAATCTAGGTAGATGATTTCTTGATCGGCAACAGAAATTTTGATGGGCGTTTTTTCTTTATTTTCAGCTGATGATTTTTCGTCACTAACGCTATCTAAATCTTTCGACATAATAAATTATCCGATAGCTTTAGATAGGTTAGTGACTAACATTTGATTTATATGGGCAATATTTGATTATAAATCAAAATCGTCGAAATCATCACTTGATACTGATGAGTCAACTTGACCAACAAGGTAGCTAGAAATTTCTGTTTCTTGTGGCGCAACTTGCACGTTATCACTTACAAGGTAAGCATTCATCCAAGGTAGTGGATTGCTCTTGATATCAAATGGCGCTTCAAAGCCAATGGCAGCTAAGCGCTGGTTACTGATATATTCGATGTATTGATTCAAAATTTGCGCATTAAGGCCTATCATTGAGCCGTCTTTAAATAAGTACTGCGCCCATTCTTTTTCTTGTTCAACAACATCTAAAAATATTTGCTTACCTTGGTCGCGTAACTCGGTAGCTATTTCTTGCATTTCAGGGTCGTCTTTACCTGACATCCAGTTATTAAGAATGTGTTGAGTACCCGTTAAATGTAAGGCTTCATCACGGGCAATTAACTTGATGATTTTTGCATTACCTTCAAGTAATTCACGCTCAGCAAAGGCAAATGAACAAGCAAAACTGACATAAAAACGAACGGCCTCTAAAGCATTAACCGAGCATATTGCTAAGAATAAGCGCTCTTTTAACTTACGTTCATTTACTTCAATTGTTTCACCATCAACTTCGTAGCTACCTGCGCCTTGAGATTGTAACAATTGTGTGGTGATGATCACGGCGTCAAAATATTTTGCGATGCTTGAAGCACGTTTTAATATCGCTGGGTTCACCATGATATCGTCAAACACTTCACTTGGGTCGGTAAATAAGTTACGTAAAATATGTGTATATGAGCGTGAGTGAATGGTTTCACTAAAGGCCCAAGTTTCAACCCAAGTTTCAACTTCCGGTAATGATACTAATGGCAATAATACCGCATTAACAGAGCGGGCTGCCATTGAGTCGAGTAGGGTTTGGTATTTCAAATTAGAAATGAAAATATGCTTTTCAGATGCAGTCAGGCTTTGCCAATCAGCGCGATCTTTTGATACATCAATTTCTTCTGGACGCCAAAAAAATGATAATTGCTTTTCAATTAGTTTTTCAAAGGCAACAAAACGTTGCTGATCGTATCGTGCAACATTAACACTGTTTCCCAAAAACATTGGCTCTAACAAGGCGTTGTTAGGTGTTTGGTTAAACGTAGTGTACGACATTTATATCTCCTTGAAATACGGCTTGCGTTAGCTATATTTCGTCACTTAGTGGTTATTGAGTGAGTTTTATAATTATTTAATGTTTATTATTTGATGCAAAAAAAGAGGAAAACCTAGCGTTTTCCTCTTTGCTGGCGCTAAATTTTACAAGCGCCACCGGCACAACCATCGTCTTCAACTTCGGTTTGACTATCGTCAGCGCCATCGCGAGTATTGTGGTAATACATAGTTTTAACACCTAGTTTGTAGGCAGTTAGAATATCTTTTAACACTTGCTTGATTGGTACTTTGCCACCTTCAAATCGTGATGGGTCATAGTTGGTATTGGCCGATATTGTTTGGTCAATAAACTTCTGCATAATACCTACTAGTTGTAAGTAACCTTCGTTGTCTGGAATATTCCAAAGTAATTCATAGTTATCTTTTAATCTTTGGTACTCAGGTACAACTTGTTTCAAGATACCGTCTTTACTGGCTTTAATACTAATTAGGCCACGAGGTGGCTCAATTCCATTGGTCGCATTAGAGATTTGAGAAGACGTTTCTGACGGCATTAATGCTGAAACTGTTGAGTTACGCACGCCGTGCTCTTTAATGCTGGCTCGTAAGCTTTCCCAATCTAAATGCAGTTGCTCACCGGTAATATTATCGATTTCTTTTTTGTATGTATCGATAGGTAAAATACCTTTTGATAAACGAGTTTCATTAAATTTAGGACACGCACCTTGTTCAATAGCTAACTGGTTTGAGGCTTTCAATAGGTAGTATTGAATCGCTTCAAAGGTACGGTGTGTTAAATTATTTGCGCTACCATTTGAATAGAATACGCCATTTTTAGCTAGATAGTAGGCATAGTTAATTACGCCTATACCTAAGGTACGTCGTCCCATAGTGGCGTTATGTGCAGCCGGAACTGGGTAGTCTTGGTAATCTAATAGGCTATCTAGGGCACGCACGGCTAAGTCTGCTAAGCCATCTAATTCATCAAGGCTGTCGATAGCACCTAAGTTAAATGCTGATAACGTACATAAAGCGATTTCACCAGTTGGGTCGTTAACATCTTCCATTGGTTTTGTTGGTAGAGCAATTTCCAAACATAAGTTACTTTGGCGAATAGGTGCAACCGTTGGCTCAAATGGCGAATGAGTATTACAGTGGTCAACATTTTGTAAGTAAATACGGCCTGTACTTGCACGTTCTTGAGCGAATAAGGTAAATAATTCAATGGCTTTAATACGCTTTTTACGAATAGAGTCATCTGCCTCATATTTAACGTATAGTTCTTCAAACTTTTCTTGGTTTTCAAAGAACGCATCGTATAAGCCAGGTACATCGCTTGGACTAAATAAAGTGATTGACTCACCTTTGATCAAGCGTTGATACATAAGCTTGTTAAACTGTACGCCGTAATCTAAGTGGCGAACACGGTTTTCTTCAACACCACGGTTGTTTTTAAGGACCAGTAAGCTTTCAACTTCTAAATGCCAAAGCGGGTAGAATAGGGTGGCTGCACCACCACGAACGCCACCTTGTGAACAGCTTTTAACAGCCGTTTGAAAGAGCTTGTAAAATGGAATACAACCAGTGTGAAATGCTTCACCGTTACGAATAGTGCTGCCCAATGCGCGAATTCGACCGGCATTAATACCAATACCCGCACGTTGCGAAACATATTTAACAATTGAACTTGATGTTGCGTTAATTGAATCTAAGCTGTCGCCACATTCAATTAATACACATGAAGAGAACTGGCGTGTTGGCGTACGAACACCCGCCATAATTGGCGTTGGCAGAGAAAGCTTAAAGGTTGAAATTGCGTTATAGAAGCCTTTCACATAGTCTAAACGTGTTTCTTTTGGGTACTTGGCAAATAAACAGGCGGCCACCAAAATATATAAGAATTGGGCGCTTTCATAAATTTCACCAGTGACACGGTTTTGTACTAGGTATTTACCTTCTAACTGTTTTACCGCAGCGTAGCTAAAATCTAAATCACGACGATGATCAAGAAAGCTTTCCATCTCTTCAAATTCAGCTTCACTATAGTCACTTAAAAGGTGTTGATCATATTTTCCCGCTTCAACTAAATTTACCACGTGCGGGTAAAGTTTAGGTGGCTCAAATTGGCCATAGGCTTTCTTACGTAAATGGAAAATAGCTAAACGAGCTGACAAGTATTGATAGTCAGGTGTTTCCTCTGAAATTAAATCAGCGGCAGATTTAATAATGGTTTCATGAATATCCGCAGTTTTAATACCATCATAAAACTGAATATGAGATTTTAGCTCAACTTGAGAAACTGAAACATTATCTAGACCTTCAGCAGCCCAAGCAATTACTTGGTGGATTTTTTCTAAATCGATGGGTTCTTTTGAGCCATTACGCTTTGTAACAAAGAGGTTGTTATTCATGAAAGACCTGTAAATCTATTTATTGTTTTAATCACCTACAATAGGTGTTCATATTGTTAATGACCTCAAGATGGCAACTTTACGAGAAGAGTCGTAAGTCATTCAAAAGTTGCTGAATGAAAAATGCACTATATCTTGGGGTTTTAAAAAAACTAATCACAAGATAGTGAGGTTTGCCTGACAATGCAAGCGATAAAAAATGTTGAATTTTAGTTGATTTTTTTAGAGTAAAAGTTCTGTTAGTAACAACTAACTTAGTAGCGCTTTTTAATTTTGATTTTTCTAAAACGCAACGCTTATTTTAAGTTTTTTTTCACCGCTAAATTATTTTAAGTTAATTTTAGGGGTTTATATGACTAAAGAATATATGTGACTTATTTATATTAAAAATCAATACGTTATGTTTTTAGTGTAATTCTTATACAAGACAATTGACGAGTGTTTATTTAATCATCATTTAATGATCGTTTTAAGATCGTCAACTAAGAGTACCTATAAAATGTAAGGCTACTTTGTCGATAAAAAGTTAAATTATCGTTAACAGGTAAGGCATTAGTCTTTCACGCTTAATCACCCATTTATTATTGTCCGTGTATCTTTTTGAAAAAGGTTCGTAAAAGGCTTCATTTTACTTACATTGATACTATTTGATAAACGCCAATAAATCCGTAGGGCTATTTATAATATGATCTGCTTGCCATGCTTGGCAATTTTCATTAGCTAAGATATAACCCCATTTAGCCACAAAGGTCTTCATTATTGCGCTATTACCCGCTTGAATATCACGTAGGGCATCACCGACATAAAAACACTGTTGATTATCAACATTGATTTGTTGACAGGCATGTAATATTGGCTCGGGATCGGGTTTGCGTTTTTCAAGCGTGTCACCGCCAACCATAACTGCACAGTTTGCAAACTCAGGATAGTGGGGCAGTAATTTTTGGGTTAAGCCTTCGGGCTTATTGGTAATAATACCCCAAGGGATATTGTCGCTTTCAAGTTGTTGTAGTAATTGTGCAACGCCCGGGTAAAGGCAGGTATGCGTGGCAATATTATTTTCGTAATAACTTAAAAATTGGTGGCGTAAATCATCATAATTGTATTGCTTAATACTTTCGCCAAAACCTAAGTTTAGCAATCCTAATGCACCATCTGATGCAATTGGTCGGTAGTCTCTCGCGGCAACTGTTGGTTTTCCATATTTTGCCAAGACATGATTTAACGCCGCACCTAAGTCGTCAGCGGTGTCTAATAATGTACCATCTAAATCGAAAAGTACGGCGGCAATAGGAGTTTTTGAGTTAGTGGTAGTAGACATAATATCGCTCGATAGCATTGTTGTTATTGTGACGAGAATGACGTCGATGCCTGATTGCCTAGGTATCGACGTAGTGGTATTAAGTAATTTATTTATACACGTTGGCAGCAAAGAATATAATTTACATCAAGTGATGAAGTTAATTTGTGATTCTCTGTTAATGGATTGTAGTGAATGCCTGCGGCGTCAATACATTTTAAGTCAACAGACTCTGCCCAGGAAATTAGCGTAGAAGGACGAATAAAGCTGTTATGATCATGTGTGCCGTCTGGTACAAGTTTCAATATTTTTTCAGCAGCCACTATCGCTAATAGATAAGCTTTTAATGATTTATTCAATGTTGAAAAGAACACGTAGCCGCCCGGTTTAACCATCTGCGCACAAGCACTGATGATAGACGCCGGATCGGGCACATGCTCCAACATTTCCATACAGGTAACCACATCATAGTGCTGTGGATGCTGCTGGGCTTGCTCTTCAGCAGTAATTTTTTGGTAGTTAACCTCAACACCCGCTTCTAAGGCATGCAGCTTGGCAACATTTAGTGGTTCTTGACCCATGTCGATGCCAGTTACCTTAGCACCAAGTTGAGCAAGGCTCTCTGCTAAAATACCGCCACCACAGCCAACATCAATAATCTCTTTATTGAATAAATTCCCAACATGTTGGCAAATAAATTGTCGACGTAAAGGGTTGATTTGATGCAGTGGTTTGAAATCACCATCAAGTTCCCACCACTGGCTAGCAACTTGTTCAAATTTGGCTATTTCATCTTGATTAACATTTAAAGGCTTTGACATGGCATTATCATTATTTGTCTTGTTGATGTTGGCGATTCTAAACCAATATTTCCAGCAAGCCCAGTGAGAAAATTGATTCAACTTAAATAAAAGTCAATGATAAGAATTTTTGGCGTTCTTTTTGGCTTTGCTTATATATAAGTAAAGTTTTACTCGGTATAAATAGACATGGAGATGAAAAGTATGTTGATAAAATAAACGCTTTTTGCTGACATGTGTTTAAAATGCGAACAATGCGCTTTTGTTAATATATTATCAAGCCATTTAAAAACTATAAAAGCAAATAAAAACAGTTATATAACTATAAAAAATGTTAATAGTAACATGCACTTGAAACTTTATCTTTTTAACGGCAAAATGAAGCAATATAAAGCGGTAGGGCATAACAATGTTTTATGTTAGTATGCCGTGTTGATTAAAAATAATAATTTCGAAATTTTCTGAATTAGATTTACGTTAAGGGATACCATCAATTTATGACCGATTTGGCGAATAATATTGCTCCTGTCAATATTGAGGATGAGCTAAAAAGCTCCTATTTAGATTACGCGATGAGTGTAATTGTAGGTCGTGCATTACCAGATGTACGTGATGGCTTAAAACCAGTGCATCGTCGCGTACTATTTGCAATGAATGTGCTAGGTAACGACTTTAACAAGCCGTATAAAAAATCAGCACGTGTTGTTGGTGACGTTATTGGTAAATATCACCCACATGGTGATACAGCAGTTTATGATACGATTGTTCGTATGGCGCAGCCATTTTCACTACGCTATATGTTGGTTGACGGCCAAGGTAACTTTGGTTCTGTTGATGGCGATTCAGCGGCGGCAATGCGTTATACCGAAATTAGAATGGCAAAAATTGCTCATTCAATTTTAGCCGATTTAGACAAAGAGACTGTGGATTATGTAGCCAACTATGATGGCACTGAAATGATCCCAGCCGTTATGCCAACACGCATTCCAAACCTACTGGTTAATGGTACGTCTGGTATTGCGGTAGGTATGGCCACGAATATTCCACCACATAACTTAACTGAAGTGATTAATGGCTGTTTAGCTGTTATTGATAATGAAGATCTTAGCTTCGAAGAGTTACTAGAATATATTCCAGGCCCAGACTTCCCTACGGCAGGTATTATCAGTGGTCGTGCAGGTATTCAAGAAGCTTATAAAACTGGCCGTGGTAAAATTAAAATTCGTGCCCGTGCAGAAATTGAAGTTGATGAAAAATCAGGTAAAGAAACCATTGTTGTTCATGAACTTCCGTACCAAGTTAATAAAGCTCGTTTAATTGAAAAAATGGCTGACTTGGTTAAAGAAAAACGCTTGGAAGGTATTTCGGCCCTACGTGATGAGTCTGATAAAGACGGCATGCGCATGGTAATAGAAGTGAAGCGTGGCGAAGTGGGCGAAGTTGTTTTAAACAATTTGTATAAGTTAACACAAATGCAAGTGTCGTTTGGTTTGAATATGGTAGCCCTAAGTAATGGCCAGCCGAAACTATTCAACTTACGCGAAATGCTCGATGCCTTTATTTTGCATCGTCGTGAAGTGGTAACTCGCAGAACCATTTTCGAATTACGTAAAGCTCGTGAACGCGCGCATTTACTTGAAGGTTTATCAATCGCTTTAGCGAATATTGACCCTATCATAGAATTAATTAAAAACTCGCCGACACCTAGCGAAGCAAAAGAGCAGTTACTTGCACGCGGTTGGGATTTAGGCCATGTTGCTGAAATGCTTAGCGCTGCGGGTGATGATGCTGCTCGTCCTGAATGGGTAGAAGCTGAGTTTGGTATTCGCGATGGCCAGTACTTCTTAACCGCACAACAAGCGCAAGCAATTTTAGATTTACGTTTGCATAAGTTAACCGGTTTAGAACACGAGAAAATTCTAAACGAATACAAAGCATTATTAGATGTTATTGCTGAGTTGCTACATATTTTGGCAAGTCCTGCACGTTTAATGGAAGTAATTCGTGAAGAATTAGAAGTTATCCGTGATGACTTTGGTGATGAGCGTCGTACCGAAATTACTAATGCTTCACATGATTTAGCATTAGAAGATTTGATCAATGAAGAAGATGTTGTGGTAACGCTTTCTCATGAAGGATATGTTAAGTATCAAGTATTATCAGATTATGAAGCTCAGCGTCGTGGTGGTAAAGGTAAAGCAGCGACTAAGATGAAAGATGAAGATTTCATTGAGCGCCTGCTAGTTGCTAACACGCACGATACAATTTTGTGTTTCTCTAACCGCGGCAAGTTATATTGGTTGAAAGTTTACCAATTACCTTTGGCTAGCCGTACTGCTCGTGGTCGTCCAATTATTAACTTATTACCATTAGAAGATGATGAACGTATTACCGCTATTTTACCTGTACGTGAATATGAAGAAGACAAGTTCATTATTATGGCGACAGCCTCAGGTACAGTGAAGAAAACAGCACTTACGGCATACAAGAACCAACGTGCTAACGGTATTATTGCTTTGAATCTTCGCGATGATGATACCTTAATTGGTGTTGATATTACTAACGGCGAAAACGATATTATGTTGTTCTCAGATGCCGGTAAAGTAGTACGCTTTAATGAGAAGAAACGCGACAGTGAAACGGGCGAAATAAAAATTGATCCTGAAACGGGCGAACAGCAATGGGCGTTAAAACCTATTGGCCGTACTGGTACTGGTGTTCGTGGTATTAAGTTAGAAGGTGAGCAAAAAGTTGTTTCATTGATTGTTCCTAAGAATGATGGTCCAATTTTAACTGTTACTGAAAATGGCTTTGGTAAGCGTACTGCATTAGAAGAATACCCAGCTAAGAGCCGTGCAACTAAAGGTGTGGTATCTATCAAGGTGAGTGAACGTAATGGTCCTGTTGTTGGCGCTGTTCAAGTAGAAGAACAAGACGAAATTATGTTGATCACCGATAATGGTACTTTGGTGCGTACCCGCGTCAATGAAGTTAGTGTTATTGGTCGTAATACTCAAGGTGTTCGTATTATTCGCACTGTTGAAGGTGAACATGTGGTTGCCTTACAACGTATTGATGAAATTGAAGAGCCGGAAGTTTTTGAAGAAGCCGAAGGTGGCGAACAAGCTACAGCTCAAGTTGAAGGTGATAAAGTTGACACACCTGATACCGATGGTGGCAATGAAGATTCATCACTCGAAAATGGCGATACTGCAGAGTAACCGTTGTTAACATAATAAAAAGGCGGTATTTACCGCCTTTTTTTATGGCTGAATTTTATTGGTTAAATTTAAAAAAGTGATTGAAGAAAAAAGTTATATTAAAGTTTAATAAAGAATTGATGCTAGACGCCAAAACGGTATGCTAGCAGTAGTTTTTACAGCCAAGACATAAAAAATAAAATACCTTGGTAGTGTTAATTGTTAAATAGTTCCGTGTTAGAGATCTCCAGGGCTGTTATTTGCTGATGTGAAGTACAAGCCAACTTATCAAGTTAATTGAAGAAGGGTGTAGAGTTAAATGTCGAGTGTTTATAATTTTTGCGCAGGTCCGGCTATGTTACCTGTTGATGTCATGAAAAAAGCGCAAAGTGAGTTTTTAAATTTTGCTGATACCGGTAGCTCAGTAATGGAACTTAGCCACCGTAGTAAAGAATTTATCGCCGTAGCTGAAAGTGCAGAAGCGAATTTACGAAAGCTTATGGCAATCCCTGAAAATTATAAAGTACTCTTTTGTCATGGTGGTGGCCGCGGGCAATTCTCCGCTGTGGCGTTGAATTTATTAGGCGCAGCAAAAAAAGCAGACTATATCGTTACCGGTGCTTGGTCGAAATCAGCCGCAGAAGAAGCAAGTCATTATGGCGATATTAACATTATCAATGCCATTGACAATGCTGGTGGAGTTCAACGAGTTAAGCCAAGCACTGAATGGCCTATTAGCGATGATGCTGCGTATGTGCATTACTGTCCAAATGAAACCGTTGATGGAATTGAAATTTTTGAAGTGCCTAATACTGGTGATATTCCCTTGGTAGCTGATATGTCATCGACGATTTTGTCACGTGAATTTGATGTCAGTAAATTTGCTCTTATTTATGCAGGTGCGCAAAAAAATATTGGCCCATCAGGATTAACCTTAGTGATTGTGCGTGAGGACCTATTAGGTAATGCACATATTGATACACCATCAATTATGAATTATCAGGTATTAGCTAAAAATGGCTCTATGTACAATACGCCACCAACGTATGCTTGGTATTTAGCCGGGCTAGTTTTTGATTGGCTGTTGGCTAAAGGTGGGGTTGATGCTGTTGCTAAAATTAATGTCCAAAAAGCACAATTACTTTATGACTATATAGATAAGAGTGATTTCTATAAAAATTCGATAGTGTCAGAAAATCGTAGCTTAATGAATATTCCATTCTGGTTGACTGATGATTCCTTATCAGCAAGCTTTTTAGCACAAGCAGAAAAGCATGGGTTAATGGCGTTAAAAGGTCACCGTATGGTAGGTGGAATGCGCGCAAGTATTTATAATGCTATGCCAAAAGAAGGTGTGCAAGCGTTAGTTGATTTTATGAAAAAATTCGCCGAGGGAGCTAAGTAATATGGAGCAATTAACCTTAAATCCCATTAATAAAATTAATGGTGAAGTGTTTTTACCTGGCTCAAAAAGCTTATCTAATCGTGCTTTATTAATTGCCGCCCTTGCTAATGGCGAAACGAAAATTACTAACTTATTGGCTAGTGACGATATTAAGCATATGTTAAATGCATTAAAAAGCTTAGGTGTTCAATATACGTTAAGTGACTGCGGTACTGAATGTACGGTTATTGGTAATAATGGCTTTTTTAGTTGCAATGAAACCTTAGAGTTATACCTAGGCAATGCCGGCACTGCAATGCGGCCTTTATGTGCAGCGCTTGCAGCAAGTACAGGGGAGTTCGTTTTAACTGGTGAGCCTAGAATGAAAGAGCGACCTATTGGTCACTTGGTTGAGGCATTATATCAACTTGATGCTGACGTTGAATACTTGGAAAATAAAGATTACCCGCCGGTGAAAATTAAGGGTAAGGCTTTAACTGGTAATACGGTAACTATTGATGGCTCTATTTCTAGCCAATTTTTAACGGCAATTTTAATGGTGTCGCCATTGTTGAAAACTGACACGCAAATCATTATTGAAGGTGAGTTAGTTTCGAAACCTTATATTGATATTACCCTTGATATTATGGCGAGGTTTGGCGTTACTGTGCAAAACAATGACTATCAATCATTTTCGGTTACAGGCAATCAAAGTTATCAGGCTGTTGAAAAGTATATGGTAGAGGGGGATGCCTCTTCTGCGTCGTACTTTTTAGCAGCAGGCGCTATTAAGGGCGGAGAGGTTACTGTTCATGGTGTCGGAAAATTGAGTGTGCAAGGTGATAAACACTTTGCTGATGTGCTTGAAAAAATGGGTGCAGACGTTATTTGGCATGATGAGTCAATCACAGTTGTTGGAAAGCCACTTAATGCAGTCGATATGGACATGAACCATATACCGGATGCTGCCATGACGATAGCGACTACGGCACTTTTTGCTAAAGGCACAACGACTATCCGCAATATCTACAATTGGCGAGTAAAAGAAACCGATCGTTTAACGGCTATGGCAACCGAGTTAAGAAAAGTTGGAGCTGAAGTTGTTGAAGGAGAGGACTATATATCAGTAACACCCCCTACGTCGTTAAAACATGCCGCTATTGATACCTATAATGATCATCGTGTTGCCATGTGCTTTTCTTTGGTGGCACTAAGTGATACCGCGGTCACTATTAACGACCCTAAATGTACCGCAAAAACTTTTCCTGATTATTTTGACAAATTAGCGCAGCTTTCTAACTAAGAGCAAGTCTAGTTCACAAGTAAAAAGGCAGTGGGTTATTATAAATATCCACTGCTTTTTTCTTATCTGTTATCAAAACGCAGCATGAGTAGATTTTATATGACATTAAGGAAAACTTTTTACCTGCGTTTATGTCTAAGCATGGTGTTTTTGAGTTTTCGAGAGAGTATTAGAACATCATTTACTTGATATAAAGATGTTACATAATATTTTTTACGCGATTTTGAAAATTAAATCCCGTATAATGCCGCCGATTTTCGACTTTAGGAGGAAAATGTATGCAGGAAAGCGTTCCAGTAATTACTATTGATGGACCAAGTGGAGCAGGTAAAGGAACCGTTGCACGCATTGTTGCAGAACAGTTGGGATGGCACTTGTTAGATAGCGGTGCTATTTATCGTGTCTTGGCTGTGGCTGCAGAACATCACAATATAGCTGCTGACGATGAAGAGTCGTTATTACCAGTAGCCGCACATTTAGATGTGCAGTTTAAAATTACCGATGATGGTGAAGGTCAGGTTATCTTAGAAGGCGAAGATGTCTCTAATGCCATTCGCACAGAAGAAGTTGGCGCGCTTGCTTCACAAGTTGCCGCGTTTCCTCGTGTACGAGAAGCCTTGTTAAGGCGTCAACGTGCTTTTAAAGTTACCCCAGGTTTAGTGGCAGATGGTCGAGATATGGGAACGGTTGTTTTCATTGACGCCCCTGTTAAAGTGTTTTTAACGGCAAGCGCCGAAGAAAGGGCACAAAGACGATTTAATCAGTTGAAAGAAAAGGGCTTTGATGTTAAAATCGGGCGCCTTTTGGATGACATACGTCAAAGAGATGAGCGAGATCAAAACCGTAAGGTGGCGCCGCTTATACCTGCAGAAGGAGCATTAGTTATTGATTCTACCGAACTTTCTATTGATGAAGTGGTTGGTAAAATCCTTTCATTTAGTAATGAAAAACTAGTGTAAAAAGCAATAATGCTTAAAATCAACCTAAGGTAAGGATGCGTTAGGTCTTATTAACAACCCCATGACACATGTAAGTGGATTGGATTAATAACTGAGTTTAATATACAAGTTATGATGGAAAATTTTGCGCAGCTTTTTGAAGAAAGCTTAAAAGAAATCGAAACCCGCCCTGGTTCAATTATCAAAGGTACAGTTGTACGTATTGAAAAAGACAATGTTCTTGTTGACGCTGGCTTAAAATCAGAATCTGTTGTTTCAATTGATCAATTTAAAAACGCAGCAGGTGAAGTTGAAGTTGCTGTTGGTGATCAAATCGACGTATCTTTAAAAGCGACTGATGATGGTTTCGGTGAAACAATTCTTTCTCGCGATGATGCTAAACGTCATGAAGCATGGCAAGTGCTTGAAAAAGCATACGAAGAAAAAGAAACTATTATCGGTGTTATCAACGGTAAAGTTAAAGGTGGTTTCACAGTTGAAGTTAGCAACATCCGTGCTTTCTTACCTGGTTCACTAGTAGATGTTCGTCCAATCCGTGACACTACTCACCTTGAAGGTAAAGATTTAGAATTCAAAGTTATTAAGCTTGACCAAAAGCGTAATAACGTAGTTGTATCTCGTCGTGCTGTTATCGAATCAGAAAGCAGTGTTGAACGTGATGAGCTATTAGCTTCTCTTGCTGAAGGCATTGAAGTTAAAGGTATCGTTAAGAACCTTACTGACTACGGTGCATTCGTAGACTTAGGTGGTATTGACGGTCTACTACACATCACTGATATGGCTTGGAAACGTGTTAAGCACCCAAGTGAAATCGTAAATGTTGGTGATGAAATCCAAGTTAAAGTATTGAAATTCGACCGTGAGCGTACTCGTGTATCTCTAGGTATGAAGCAATTAGGCGAAGATCCATGGGTAGCTATCGCTAAGCGTTACCCTGAAGGTGCTAAACTTTCTGGTCGCGTAACTAACTTAACTGACTACGGTTGTTTCGTTGAAATCCAAGAAGGTGTTGAAGGTCTTGTTCACGTTTCTGAAATGGATTGGACTAACAAAAACATCCACCCATCTAAAGTTGTTAACTTGGGTGACACTGTTGAAGTTATGGTTCTTGAAATTGACGAAGAACGTCGTCGTATTTCTCTTGGTCTTAAGCAATGTATCCCGAACCCTTGGGAAGAGTTTGCTAAGAACTTCAACAAAGGTGACAAAGTATCAGGTAAGATCAAGTCAATTACTGACTTTGGTATCTTCATTGGTCTTGACGGTGGCATTGACGGTCTTGTTCACTTATCTGACATTTCATGGGCTGGCGGCGAAGAAGCTGTTCGTGAATACAAGAAAGGTGATGAAATCTCAGCTGTTGTACTTCAAGTTGACCCAGAGCGTGAGCGTATCTCTTTAGGTGTTAAACAAACTGAAGATGATCCGTTTAATCAATACCTTGCAGATAACAAAAAAGGTGCTATTGTTACAGGTAAGGTTATTGAAGTAGACGCGAAAGGCGCTAAAATTGAATTAGCTGACGGCGTTGAAGGTTACCTTCGTGTTGCTGATATTTCACGTGAGCGTATCGAAGATGCGACGACTGAATTATCTGTTGATGACAGCGTTGAAACTAAGTTTGTTGGTGTTGATCGTAAGAACCGCACTATCAGCTTATCAATCAAAGCGAAAGATCAAGCAGATGAGCGTGAAGCTATGGATAACTTGAACCAAGCTGCAGAAGATACTTCTGGCTTGAGTGCAATGGCAGAAGCGTTTAAAAACGCTAAAAGCTAAATCCTAGCAATACCAAGTGAAGAAGAACTGCAAAGCGCAGTTCTTCTTAAATGTTTAAATCCGATGGCGCGAAGCTATAGTGAACACTGGAGGTCAAATGACCAAATCAGAACTCATTGAAAGATTAGCAGAAAAATTAAATCATTTAGCTGCGAAAGATGTAGAACAAGCTATTAAAGAAATTCTTGAAATGATGGCGCAAACCTTGTCAAAAGGTGAACGTATTGAAATTAGAGGTTTTGGCAGCTTTTCGTTGCATTATCGTGCTCCTCGCGTGGGACGGAACCCAAAAACTGGCGAGTCTGTAGAGCTTGACGGTAAATATGTTCCGCATTTTAAACCTGGTAAAGAGTTACGTGAGAGAGTAAATCTTTCACTCGCGTAATTGCAGAATTTGTGAATAAACGGCATGCTATCAGCATGCCTTTTTTTTGTGTTGTTTTGGATGAACTACCATGCGCCTTTATATAACTGTTATTCTATTTCTTATCTTTCTTGCTATTGCCTTTATTTTTGGCAGTCAAAATGATCAAGTGCTGACGCTTAATTACTTAATAGCAAAAGCAGAAATGCCTGTTGCGACGGCGGTGAGTTTATTTACAGCGATAGGGTTTGTACTAGGGCTATTATTCGCTTTATTCTGGAAGTTCTTTGCTTTGGTTAAAAAAACTAGAAGCTCGGCAATAGTTACAGCGAAGAAGTCATAACATGTTAGGCTTATTGTTTTTATTACTGCCTGTTGCTATGGGATATGGTTGGTTTATGGGGCGCAATAGCGTCAAACAAAACGATCACTCTGCTAAGCAAGAGCTTTCAATTAAATATTCTACCGGCTTAAATTACTTGTTATCAAATCAGCAAGACAAAGCCATTGATTACTTGCTTGAAGCGTTAAAAGTTGAAGATGATACCGTTGAAGCTCATTTTGCCATGGCGAATCTTTTTAGACGTCGTGGTGAACTTGATAGAGCGTTAAAAGTTCATGAACATTTAGTTCGACAAAAACATTTACCCAATAGCGCCAAACAACAAGCTGTTTTTGAACTTGCTAAAGATTTTCTTAGTGCTGGTTTGTACGATCGCGCTGAATCTATGTTTCATAAATTACTTAAGTCAAAAATTTATGGCTTAAAGTCTTTAACTTCATTGCTGCAAATTTACCAGTCAACAAAAGATTGGCAGCAGGGAATTGCCTTAAAAAAGGCAATTGTCAAAACACGTGATAAAAAACTGCTACATACCTTAGCAAATTTTTATTGTGAACTTGCATCTACAGCGTTAGAAAAAGATGAGTTTATTGAAGTGATTGAACTGTTGGAACATGCATTAAGTCATGATCCTAATTCATCTCGTGCTAATTGGTTAATGGCACAAATTTATGAGAATCATCAACAATTCAATGAAGCGTGCCAGTGCTACAAAGCTATCTATGAGCAAGATAAAGAATTCTTTCCTGACGTTATTGAAAAAATGTTTATCTGTTATCAGGCATTGGATGCTGAAGATGAATTTTTTCAGTTTATTAAGAAAGTGTATGATGAAACTGGCAGCACGAGTGCATTGATAAAGTACTTAAGTCACGTTGAAAGTACTAAAGGCGTTAATCATGCAAAAGCTTTTATTTTGTCAGCATTAAAACGTCGACCAACCATTCGTGGTTTTAAACATTTTGTTAAAATGCAGATGACTGATAGTGACTCAGAGAACACCTCAGAAAACTTGGAAGTTATTCGTGAACTTGTTGCTGCATATTTAAATGTAAAACACCGCTATAGCTGCAGAACTTGCGGTTTTAATTCCGGCACACATTATTGGTCTTGTCCGTCATGCCATGATTGGGAGCAGCTTAAGCCGGTTCGTGGCTTAGATGGTGAATAGTTTAGCCTTAGATAAAGGTTAATCCTGTTAAGAAATATCGTGCTTTTAATTATTAGCACAAAAAGTTTTGTAAAAATATTACCTATTGAGGAAACCAGCATGAGAGATGCAAAAGTTGTTGTCGCCTTAGATTTTGATAATAAAGATGAGGCGTTATCTTTTGTAGATAGAATTGAGCCAAGTGAATGTCGATTAAAAGTAGGCAAAGAAATGTTTACTCATTTTGGCCCTGAGTTTGTAAAAGAACTTGTTAACCGTGATTTTGATGTTTTTCTTGATTTAAAATTTCATGATATTCCAAATACTGTTGCAAAAGCAGTAACTGCTGCGGCTGAATTAGGTGTTTGGATGGTGAACGTACATGCTTCGGGCGGTCTTAAAATGATGGAAAAAGCAAAAGAGGCTTTACTGCCATACGGTGATAAAGCGCCATTATTGATTGCAGTGACTGTGTTAACTAGCATGAGTGAAGAAGACCTAGCCGGCTTAGGCATTACTAAATCACCAGCTGAGCAAGTGCAACATTTAGCTTCTTTAACTAAACAAGCAGGTTTAGATGGTGTGGTGTGCTCGGCACAAGAAGCTGAATCATTAAAGCAATTGTTAGGTCAAGAATTTAAGCTTGTTACACCAGGTATACGACCTGCCGGTGCTAATGCGGATGACCAAAAGCGTATTATGACTCCACGACAAGCCGTTGATGTTGGTGTTGATTATTTGGTTATTGGGCGTCCAATTACCAAAGCTGAAGATCCACACGCGGTATTGCAAGACATTAATCAATCTATTTGCTAAGTCATTAGCATTTTTATTTTTTAATACACAATTTGACAAACAGTGCTGTAACTTCTAAACCTAATGAAGCGAATTATCTCTTGCTATGTCGTACGGGTAATTCGCTTATATGGATATTAATTATAGAAGGAAAGTACTATGAACAAGCATGTCTATTGTATTCTCACCGTATTAATGCTCTCTATTGTTTTACCTTTTGAAGCTGTCGGTTATAACGAATCCACAGAAGTTAGCGCTGAACAAACATTGCAAGTGGTTGATATTAATAAAGCAGATATTAATACTTTAGCGCTATTAAAAGGTGTTGGTGAAAAGCGAGCACAAGCCATTATTACTTACCGTGAATTACACGGTGAATTTAATTCACTTGATGAATTACTTAATGTTAAGGGTGTTGGTGAGCGAATGTTACAACTTAATAAGGGTAGAATTAAGTTGTGATGTTAGACGGTAGAAACAAAGCTGTAAAAAAGCCAGTCGTGAGACTGGCTTTTTATTGAATTATTTTTATGGCTTACAACAAGCTATCCAGTGTTAATTCCATCATGTCTTTGAATGTGGTTTCACGTTCATCGGCAGTGGTTTGTTCACCGGTTTTAATATGGTCACTTACCGTTAATACCGTTAAGGCTTTCTTGCCATATTCAGCGGCAACGCCGTATAAACCAGCAGCTTCCATTTCAACGGCTAAAATGCCGTACTTTTCCATTAAAGCAAACATTTCAGGCTGTGGAGTGTAAAATAAATCAGCGGTAAAAATGTTCCCGACACGTACAGCTTTGCTTGTTTTTTCTGCTGTTGCTACAACTTTGTGTAGTAAGTCAAAATCGGCGGTTGCGGCAAAATCATAGCCATTAAAACGTGAGCGGTTTACATTTGAATCTGTGCTCGCAGCCATACCAATGATGATATCACGTACTTTGATATCATCGCGTACTGCGCCACATGAGCCAATGCGAATAATATTTTCTACGCCGTAATCTTTATATAATTCTGTCGCGTAAATTGAAATGGATGGTACGCCCATACCTGAACCCATTACTGAAACGGGCTTACCTTTATATGTGCCAGTGTAACCAAACATGTTACGTACACGTGTGACGCATTTTGCATCATCTAAGAAATTCTCTGCAATATATTTTGCGCGTAATGGGTCGCCCGGCATAAGAACCGTTTTTGCGAAATCGCCGTTGTTTGCTTCTATATGTGCTGTTGCCATGAGTGTTAACCTTTTTTAGTGGTGTTCAATCACAGTAAGTTTCTAGCCGTTGCTGAAAAGTTCAGTCGCTATCAAGGGTGTTTTACTGATGTGTCTTTTATAAATTTGAAAGTGAATTCTAACTGAAAAAGCGTTCGATGATCCAGTGATAACCGACGCCACCTAAATAAATACCAAAAATACCAGCAATTCCTGATAAAACAGGGGGAGCAGGTATAGGTAATTTCAATAGTGAAAATATTAATCCGACAATAATGCCAGTAATTGTTGCAATAAGCACTTCAAACATGCGTTCTCCTAGTGAGTTGTTAATCGAACATTTTAACCTAATATTAACAACAGCAACATTACCTGCGCTATTTATTTGCTATTTTATCTTTTAGTACACGTTTTTCGTTGTCTGATAAAAAGCTAGCTTTTAGTGAGTTCTCTTGTAGCTGTTGAATATCTTGTTCAGTAAAGCCTAAGGTATTACGAGCAACACTGTATTCATGTTTGAGCTCCACACCTTGTACACCTGGATCGTCAGTATTGAGACAAACTAATAAACCTCGTGCTAGAAATTGCTTAATAGGGTGCTGTGATAAATCTTTTATCGTGCCTGTTTGATAATTCGATGTTAAGCATGACTCTATGGCAATATTGTGCTCACGCATATAATCCATTAACTTTTCATCTTGATAACAAGCAACACCATGGCCAATACGTTGAGCATGCAAATCATTTATTGCCTGCCAAATACTTTCAGGGCCCGCAGCTTCGCCGGCATGTACTGTTACATTCAAGCCTGCCTGCTGTACTTGTTTAAAATGTTCAACAAATAGCTCACCAGGAAAGTTATATTCATCACCTGCTAAATCTATGGCAATAAGGTGTTGTTTATGTGCTAGTAATGCTTCTAGTTCGGCTTGGCATTTTTCCACGCCGAAAGTACGGCTTAAAATACCAATAAGATTAATTTTAACGTCATAGATTTTGCAGGCTGCCTTTACACCATCGATAACGGCGGCAACGACATCTTCTACCACTAGATTGTTTTTCATTGCCATGTAATATGGCGAAAAGCGTAATTCTGCGTAGTTTATACCTGCGTTGAATGCATCTTCAACATTCTCAAAAGCAATGCGTTTACAGTCATCTAAGGTTTTAAGTACAGCGACACCCCAGTCGAGTTTGCTAAGAAAAGCGAGTAGATCACTTTCACTTTCTTGAATTTGAACGTGAGGAACAAAAGCTTCAAAGTTTGTTTCAGGTAAAGCGATCTTATGTTCTTGTGCTAAAGACCAAATAGTCTTTGGGCGAATATTTCCATCTAAATGACGGTGTAAGTCAATCAGTGGTATAGCAGAGTTGATCATGTGAAATGGTAACCTTTGTAAATATGTCTAATAAAAATACGACCAAAGCACTATAGAATAAATTTATTTATCTTTCTTTGATGTCGAATAATTCTATTATACCGCTTTTTTCGTATTTTATGTTGCTATTAGCGTCAGAACACTGATAAATTAACTGCGGGACTAATCATCTAGGTGTCTAGACGTAAATATTAAATAGAAATTATTCGCAGTATAAAGAGAAAACATTATGGTTTATCAAACCGACGACGTTCGTATTAACAAAATCAAAGAACTTTTACCTCCAATCGCGTTACTTGAGCGATTTCCTTCATCAGAACAAGCAACAAAGTCGGTTTTTGCTGGCAGACAAGCCATTAGTAAAATTTTTAATAATCAAGACGATCGTTTACTCGTTGTCATTGGTCCATGTTCTATACATGATCCAAAGGCAGCGTTGGAATATGGTGAGCGTTTAGTTAAATTGCGAGAGAAATACCAAGACACGCTAGAAATTGTTATGCGAGTCTATTTTGAAAAGCCAAGAACTACAGTTGGTTGGAAAGGGTTGATTAATGACCCTTATATGGATAATAGTTTTAAATTGAATGACGGTCTGCGTATTGGACGTAAGTTATTGCTTGATTTAAACAATTTAGGCTTGCCAACCGCAGGTGAGTTTTTAGATATGATCACACCACAATACATGGCTGACTTTATGTGCTGGGGAGCGATTGGTGCTCGTACCACAGAAAGCCAAGTACACCGTGAACTTGCTTCTGGTTTGTCTTGTCCTGTAGGTTTTAAAAATGGTACTGATGGCACCATTAAAGTTGCTATTGACGCTATAGGAGCTGCCAGTGCGTCACATCATTTTTTATCAGTCACAAAATACGGTCATTCAGCGATTGTAGAAACCACAGGAAATGAAGATTGTCATATTATTTTGCGTGGTGGTAAAACGACAAACTTTGACGCGGATAGTGTTAAAACGGTTACTGAGCAGTTAGATAAATCAGGCTTAAATACTAACATCATGATTGACTTTAGCCACGCTAACAGCAGTAAGAAGTTTGAAAATCAAATGCTTGTTTGTCGTGATGTGTGTCAGCAAATGCGCGATGGTAATAGTAATATTTTCGGTGTGATGGTGGAAAGTCATTTAGTTGAAGGCCGTCAAGACTTAGTTAATGGTATTGCGGCTACTTATGGACAAAGTATCACTGATGCTTGTATTGGTTGGCAAGATACAGAGACTTTATTATCAGAGTTGGATCAGGCGGTCGCCCAACGTCGAGCAAGATAATTAATCATTTAAGTCGCACATCAGTATTTAAAGCAGGCAGGTAGCCTGCTTTTTTTTTATCATTAAAAAGTTTAATTTATTATCAATATGTTACTTTATTTTTTGATTTATTAATGGGCTTTTTTGCCTCTGTAGGTTGTTAATTTATAACCACACAACTATACTGTATGAAAATACAGTATAGTTGTGTGGCAAATATGAATAAAGTGCTTAAACAATTACACCGCCAAGGTAAAGTTTGGCGTGCTGATCAAGTAAAAAATGTTGTTGAAACAGTTGATAGTGGCTATCAAGAGCTAAATACGCAATTAAATGGCGGCTTGCCTAAACAAGGTGTTATTGAAGTACAAACATTAAATGGTATTGGTGAATTAAGACTTTTCTTACCTTATCTCTTAAATATATTACAAACTGAACTAGCACAAAAGCAGCATAGTCGACAGGTTGTTTTTATTGCGCCGCCAGCACAAGTAAATGCTTTAATGTTGCTAAAAGCTGCCATACCGCTTGAAAATGTCTTAATAATTACTTCTCAAAAGCCAGAAGAGTCGCTGTGGGCGGCAGAGCAATGCTTAAAAAGCGGTTGTTGTTTTGCCGTGTTGCTATGGCAACAATTTCTTGCTGTGCATCAAATTAAGCGCTTAAAGCAAGCTGCTGTTACAGGTGATGCAGTACAAATTATTTTTCGGGCGCCATACAATGTTGATTTGGCTTTACCTGTGTCTTTATCTTTAGCACTTCAACCACAAAAGACAGGCCTAACCGTTCATATAAAAAAACAATTAGGTGGCTGGCCTTGTAAGCCTTTTTTGCTCAACATGCATAAGCAATGGCCGAGTCTAGCTGAAGCTGATGCTGGGATTAAATGTAGTGATGATGAAATCAGCAATGTGGTGGTACCGCTCTCAACTAAGCAAAGGCCTAGCTATTCAAGTAAAAGTAGATTAAATCAGCGATTTAGAGCGCATTAATAGCGGTTACTGATCGCCGTTTTCATGGTTAAAAAATATTAATGTTGTGGTTATACATAAATTTTCCATCTTTACAGCTTGATTGTTTGCAGGCTAGCCAATTAAAGCCTGTGCGAGGGAAAGGGGATGATAAACAAGCCATTGTAATTGTTGATAGTAAAAAAAATTGCATTGTGCAATTAAATGAAAGGGCGAAGGCTGAAGGTATACAGTTGGGCATGGGCTTAGCTATGGCAGCATCTTTAACGGACACGCTGCAAGTTTTGCCATATCAGCATGAAGAGCAAGAGGCTCATCTATTCAATATTACAGAGCAGTTATACAGTGTTACTGCCAATATTGCTTTATTCCCACCACAGGGTTTAGCACTAAAAGTTGGCAATATGCTAAAGCTTTATCAACACATAGAAACCTATATGGCAGCGGTAAAATCTGTGCTTCAGCCTTTCAATCTTAATACTGCATTTGCTTATGGTTATAGCCCTATGTCAGCGCAATTACTTGCTTGTTCAGGTACAAACATGCTGACGGCAGATAAAAGTGTCATCGCAGAAAAAATGGCGACATTAGACATTGAAGAACTATTTATTGCCGATAAAAGTAAGCAAACGTTAAAGCGCTTAGGCATTAAAACTTTAGCTCAGCTGCAGTCGTTACCAGTAGAAGAGTTAGCAAAACGATTAGATAAAAACTGTATAGATTACTTAATGCAACTTACAGGTAAACATAATACACCGTTATCATTCTATCAGCCTAAACACAGCTTTGAGCATAGTATTGAGTTATTGTATGAAATGACTCATGTGGATGCGCTTTTACAGCCAATAAGGCAACTATTAAAGCTGTTACAGGTTTTTTTAATTCGACGTGATTATACCTGTTTAACGCTTGAGTTTATTTTGTATCATCGAATGGAAGGGCTGAATCATGTGGTTCAGCAATCCTTTGTTGTTAGTAGTGTAGCTGGTGAATATTTAGCAACTCAATGGCTAAATTTAGTGGTATTAAAGCTAAGCAGTATTCAACTACAAGCTGCAATTACGAAAATTACCTTATGTGTTCAACACTTTCAAAACAACACTGGGGAGGTAGCAGATATGTTTTTGGGCAAGCGAGGGCAATTATCACTTACTCAGCTAGCCTCGTTATTAGTGAATAAGTTAGGCACTGAAAAAGTACTCGCCTTACAAGCTGGAAATGACCATCGAGTTGAGTTTGCTTCTACTTATTTACCCGTTATTCCTCAACAAAGTGGCTCAGTGAGTGAGGCAACATACCAAAAGCAAGCTATTGGCACAGAAGTTACACGAACTGGCACTTATCAGCATATTTATTGTGATGAAAAGGCATTATTAAGACCAAGTTTTGTTTTGTCAGAGCCTGAGCCTCTTCATTACGATGTAAGTATTTTACATGGGCCAGAAAGAATAATGACAGCTTGGTGGGAGTCATCAACCATAAATACCGTTAAAAAAGCGTCTACTCCAGCGTTGATGGCGACATATCACCGTGATTATTTTGTTGCTCGTAATAAGCAAGGGCAGTATTGCTGGGTATACAAAGAGTGTAATGAGCAGTGGTTTGTTCATGGTTATTTTTCTTAACGATTTAACTTGGGTGTTTTAGAAAAATGAGTTATGCCGAACTATATTGCCAATCTAATTTCTCTTTTTTAAAAGGCGCCTCTCATCCGGAAGAATTAATCTCGCAAGCGTGTAAACTGGGTTATAGCGCACTGGCAATTACCGATGAATGCTCGGTAGCAGGTGTGGTTCGAGCTTATCGAGAAATAAAAGATAAAGCGTTAGTCATTAAACTTATTGTTGGTGCAAGCTTTGAACTAGAAGATGGTCTCAAAGTTATTTTACTCTCGCCAAACCGACAAGGTTATGCTGAATTATGTCGTGTGATCACTAATGCTCGTCGGCGTTGTGATAAAGGGAATTACAAATTTACCTACTGGGATTTACACTCTATTAAACATTGCTTTGTGCTTTGGCTACCCAGTGGTGATATGGCCAAAGATAAGCAATATATTTCAGTTTTATTACGCTATCATCGCACTCGACTTTCACTAGCTTATACACGTTTTTTACACAGTAATGAGATTGCTTTTAACCGTCATTGCCAAAATTTAGCCTCACAGTTTCAGCTAACTATTGTGGCTTGTGGAGGTGTACTAATGCACGTTGCAGGACGACAAAAATTACAAGATGTTTTGTCGGCAATACGACATGGAAAGCAGCTAAAAAATATGGGGGTATTACTTGAGCAAAATGCTGAAAAATCGCTTAGACCACTGCAGAAATTATTAAAAATTCATGCCAGTGAGCATATTGTTGCGGCGATTGAGTTAGCGAATCAATGCCACTTTTGTTTATCCAGCTTGCAATATGAATATCCTACAGAGCTTGTACCTAAAGGTTTTTCTGCAAGTTCTTATTTGAAACATCTTGTTGGAAAAGGTATCGCGTTACGTTTTTCGGGCGATATTCCACATGATATTCAACAAATAATAGATAAGGAACTCACGTTAATTACAGAGCAAGGTTATGAGTACTTTTTTTTAACCATTTATGACATAGTTCAATATGCAAAATCACAAAAAATACTCTATCAAGGGCGAGGTTCGGCCGCTAATTCTATAGTCTGTTATTGCTTAGAGATCACCTCAGTTGACCCCAGACAAATATCAGTATTGTTTGAACGTTTTATTTCAAAAGAAAGAAATGAACCACCTGATATTGATGTTGATTTTGAACATCAACGTCGTGAAGAAATTTTTCAGTATATCTATCAAAAATATGGGCGAGAGCACGCAGCCATAGCGGCAACCGTAATAACTTATCGACTTAAGAGTGCTATTAGGGAAGTAGGTAAAGTTTTTGGTTTTAATGACAGCCAGTTAAGCTTTTTCATTAAAAACATAAATCGCCGTCAGCGAAAAATCCCCTGGCAAGAGCAAGTTTTTGAGCTTGGTTTAGATAAAAGCAGCCAGCTTACTCAGCTATTTATCCAGCTTGTTGAAGAAATAATTGGTTTTCCTCGACATTTATCACAACATGTTGGTGGTTTTATTATTTCCTCTGGGCCTTTATATGAACTTGTGCCTGTGGAAAATGCCGCTATGGCGGAGCGAACTGTTATTCAGTGGGATAAATGTGATTTAGAAACGCTTGGGCTGTTAAAAGTTGATATATTAGCGCTCGGTATGTTAACGGCTATTCGTCGTGCTTTTAGTTATATTGAGCAACATTACCAGCATACCTTAAGTATTGCTGATATTACCCGTTTACCAGAAGACCCTCAAGTTTATAATATGTTACAACAGGCTGATACTGTTGGTGTTTTTCAAATAGAGTCGCGTGCTCAAATGAGTATGTTGCCTCGGCTAAAACCTCAATGCTATTATGATTTAGTCGTGCAAATTGCCATAGTACGACCAGGGCCAATTCAAGGTGATATGGTACATCCATACTTACGCCGCCGAGCAGGTATTGAGGCAATAGAATACCCGTCACAGGCGATTAAAGATGTACTGAGTCGTACCTTAGGCGTACCTATATTTCAAGAGCAAGTGATTAAAGTTGCTATGGTTGCCGCAGGCTTTAGTGGTGGGGAGGCCGATCAACTGCGCCGCGCTATGGCAAAATGGCAACGTAATGGTGAATTAGCACAATTTCGCGAAAAGCTTATTTCAGGTATGAAAGCGCGAGGTTACCAAGAAAACTTCGCACAGCGTATTTACCAGCAAATATGTGGTTTTGGTGAATACGGTTTTCCTGAATCCCATTCGGCGAGCTTTGCGGTACTCGCTTATGTTTCTGCCTGGCTAAAGTATTATTACCCTGTGGCATTTTATACTGGCTTATTAAACAGTTACCCAATGGGTTTTTATTCCCGATCACAATTAATACAAGACGCCCAGCGCCACGGTATTACGATTAATGAGATCGACATTAATTACTCAGCATTTGAGCACAGTATACAGTACCAAAAAATAACAAATAGCTATGATATTCAATTGGGTTTGACTATGGTGAAAGGGCTGTCAGAAAAGAGTGCTAAGCATTTGTTAAAACAAAAACCTCAGCAGGGCTATCAAGACTTTACCCAGTTAACTTGTCGTGCGTTAAGAGCCCAAGACATGAATATACTGGCTAGTGCCAATGCTTTAAAGTCATTGGCAGATAATCGTTATCAAGCACGTTGGCAGCTAATGAACTCAGAGCATCATTTGCCTTTGTGGCAAGCGGCTAAAAAAAGTATGCCGGAATTGATAATACAAAATGAGTTTAGCTTTGCACCTAGCGCAATGGATAATTTACTTGAAGACTACGCCAGTACTGGGGTTAGTGTTAATCAACACCCCATTGCTTTATTGCTTGCAGATAAAGAGCAGCAGCAATACTTGCAACAGTGCACGCTAGCAAGCGACTTATTCAGCACGGCTAGTAACAGCGTAGTTTCTGTTGTCGGGTTAGTTACCGGCCGGCAAAGCCCAGGTACAGCTTCCGGCGTGACATTTATTACGTTAGAGGATCATACTGGCAACACCAATGTAGTGGTATGGCAAGCAACGGCTAATGCTCAAAAAAGTGCATTTTTGACGGCTAAAATTTTAAAGGTTACCGGCATTATTGAGCGAGAAGGTGATGTGATTCATGTTATTGCTGGAAGATTAGTCGACTTATCTGATTGCATTAAAGAGCTAAAAATTGCTGCTAGAAACTTCCATTAGCGATTGTTCTTAATCGTTATTTAGTAGTTCGTCGTAAAAAAAACGCCACTTATCGAACTCACTCCGCGCTAGTGTAAAGCAGTGTAAAGAACATTGTTCCCCATAATATCAACTCATACTATAGTTAACCTAATTAGAGTTTTACTGGGGAAGGTTTTGAAAGTTCGTGCAAATTGTAATGGCGAAATCAACAATCAAAATAGTGTACATAAAGCTTCGCGATATACAGCCAATAAAGCAAAAATGATAAATTGCAGCGCGGTTATGACTATAGCTATTGTTGTGAGTGCTTGTAGTACGCCAAGTGGTATGACAGAGCAAAATGCCTTACGTTATATAGAACAAAATACGCCGTTAAAGTGGCAATCAGCACCGGATGAAAAAAGCGAAGCAAGCGCTTTACAAAATGGCTGGCTGAAAAGCTTTAACGACAGTGCTTTAGAGCAAATGATCAGCTATGCCTTGCAACACAATTATCAATTACAAGCAGAGCGGGTTAATGTTGAATTAGCAAAAGCGCATTTAAAGGTAAGTGAGGCGTCTGATTTTCCTGAATTATCATTATCACTCGATAATTCAAGACGTAAGCAAGTAGCCAATAGCACCATAAGTTATCAAACTAACGCGACTATTAGTGCAGACCTACGCTATGAACTAGATTTGTGGGGAAAATTGTCTGATGAGCAAAACCAAAACCGTTTAAACTACGCTGCTGCACAGGCCAACTACCAGCAAAGTGAGCTAGATTTAGTTGTAAATATCACCAAAGCATGGTTTGACTTAACGCAAGCGCAGCAGTTACTTGCTTTGTATCAAGAGCGAGCTGATAACCTACAACGAAATTTAGTGATGATTCAATCATCCTACCAGCTAGGGCTCAATGATGCGCTAGATGTATATTTGACCAAAAACAATGTTAATCAAGAGTTGGCACGAGTAGCACAACAACAGCAAACACTAAAACAGAGAAGTCGTGCTTTAGAATTATTGCTGGGTGAATATCCGCTTGCCAAAATAACTTCTGAGCAGAATTTACCCATAATTGACAGTGAAATTTCTGTCGGACTACCTGCACAATTATTAACACGTCGAGCTGATATTCAAGCGAGTTGGTTACAGCTTCTAGCATTAGATGCTGGACTAGCGGTTGCGCATAAGCAGCGTTTTCCAAGTATGAACTTAACGGCCAATATCAGTGATGGCGATACCGACATTGCTGATTTACTTGATGGCGGGGCATTAGCTTGGTCATTACTGGGGAATATATCAGCACCTATTTTCAACGCTGGTCGACTTAAATCATTGGAGCAACAAGCCAAGTTAAATGTTGAGCAAAAAGAGCAGCAATATTTACAGCAAGTTTATCAAGCATTTTCCGATGTCGAAAATAGTTTGAGTGCCAGAGCGTCACTGGAACAACGTTATACCTATTACTTAAAAGCCCAGGAAAATGCACTAGCAGCTGAAAAGCTCTCATTCGATCAATATTTACGTGGTTTAGTCACTTATACCACAGTATTAGAGTCACAAAGGCGCTCATTTGATGCACAAACCACAGTGATCGAACTAACTAATCAATTACTACAAAACCGTGTTGATATATATAGCGCCTTAGGAGGCAATTACCTAGCGCCAACAAAGCAAGAGCGGCAAAACTCACAAAAACATAGTAGTGAGTTACATGTAGCAACTAATCACCGAACAAATATGGACAAGTAATGGCTGTTAAAATAAAAAAACTACTTCCAATAATCGTTTTATCTTCACTGATATTTGCCGCTTATGTTGTAACAAGTAATCCACCGTCAGCAAAGCGTGGTCGGCCAAGTATGGCACCGCAATTAAATGTGCAGGTACAAAAACTTACTCATGCTGACCTCAATATTACCATTGATAGCTATGGCACCATTAAACCCAGAACACAAAGTGTGCTACTGCCGCAAGTATCAGGACAAATAATTAGTATTAGTCCTAAATTTCGAGCTGGTGGCTTCTTTGAACAAGGAGATGTTTTGGTGCAGCTTGATCAACGAGATTTGCTGGCAGAAGTAAAGATAGCTCAAGCAAGCTTATTTAGTGCTAAGCAGAATTTTAGTGAAGAACAAGCACGGGTTGAGCAAGCAAAGCAAGACTGGCGCCGGTTAGGTAATAGTGAAACTGCGCCAGATTTAGTACTTCGTAAACCACAACTAATGGCAGCACAAGCTTCGGTATATTCTACCGAAGCAAGTTTAGCAAAGGCGGAATTAGCATTAGAACGTAGCAATATTGTTGCACCATATACAGGGCGAGTTTTAAGTAAGTCAGTTGATGTTGGGCAAGTGGTAAATTCAGGCACTCAGCTTGCAGAAATTTATGCTGTTGATTATGTTGAAGTTCGGTTGCCATTAAAAAACAAAGACTTACCCTATATGGTGTTACCTGAAAGTAGCCGTTATCAAAATGATAGTGAGCAAAAGCAGCCTGCGGTTACCATATATTCTGACTTGGCTGCGCGTCAAAGCTGGCAAGGTAAAGTGGTGCGTACCGAAGGAGCGTTTGATCAAAATTCGCAACAGCTGTTTGTTGTAGCGCAAATAGATGACCCGTATGGCAAGCATGAAAGTGGCAGTTTGCCATTAAAAATTGGCCAATATGTTAGCGCTAAAATAACTGGCAAAGTGATTGAAAAGGCATTAACCATACCTAATAAAGCCATTTATCAAGGCAGTTATGTATATATAGTTGAAGGCAATATTCTGAAACGGAAAAATATTTCCGTCGCTTGGCAAAACGATGATGTAGCAGTCATTAAATCGGGATTAGAGCCTCAACAATTATTGGTTTTAACTCCATTAGGCCAAGTTACCTCGGGTACGATTGTTAATATTAGCAGTATTGATGGCAAAGCGGTTGTTTCTAAAAATGTTAGAGAAAATAAAGGCGTAAAAAGAGGAAACAAAGCTGGCAATGATCAACGCAGAGACTCTGATACGCAAAAATTAAAGAACAATAAGGGAGTTGAGTCATGATCGCCTGGTTTGCAAAAAATCATGTTGCTGCCAACTTACTTATGATCACCATTTTGTTGGCTGGTATATTTTCAATTAAAAGCAGCATTCCGTTAGAAGTATTTCCTTCTTTTGAATCTGAAATTGTCAATGTCACTGTCGCTTTACGTGGTTCGACTCCTGAAGATGCTGAACAGGGTGTGGCAATACGTATCGAAGAAGCGGTGCAAGATCTACAAGGTATTAAGAAAATTACCAGTACTTCTGTGGAAGGGGCGGCTACCGTGCGTATTGAAGCCGACTCATCTACAGATGTGCGTGACCTATTAAACGATATTAAAAGCCGTGTTGACGCGATAAATACCTTTCCTGTTGATGCAGAAAAACCGGTAATTGCAATAGCACAACGTATTCGAGATGTGCTATCGGTTACTATCGCCTCTGATTATGGTGAAAAAGAAATACGTGAGTTTGCTGAGCAAGTACGTGATGATTTGCTACGTTTACCACAAGTTACGCAAGTTTCATTAGATGCGGTACGTGATTATGAAATCAGTATTGACATTAACCAAAGCAAACTTGACCAGTACCAACTAACTTTATCTGAAGTTTCAACAGCCATTAGCAATAGCTCGGTTGATATTTCAGCAGGTAATGTGCGTACTGACGGCGGCGATGTTTTAGTTAGAAATATAGGACAAGCTTATCGTAAAGATGAGTTTGAAAAGGTAGTAATAAAAACCGATACCGATGGCACTTTTTTACTTCTTGAAGATATTGCTCAAGTAAATGACGGTTTTGAAGAAACACCTTTACGAGCGCGTTTTAATGGCCAGCAAGGGGCGCTAATTGATGTTTTTCGTATTGGCAATCAAAGTGCCATTGATGTTGCGGATGCTGTAAAAGAGTATATTGATAATCGCCAAGCTACTTTACCTGAAGGTTTTATTTTAAGCTACTGGGATGACGATTCAGAAATCGTAAAAAGTCGCTTAAACACACTGATCACAAACGCGTTACAAGGCGGTTTTCTTGTTCTGTTGTTATTAACGTTATTTCTACGTCCTTCCATTGCTTTTTGGGTCTCGATTGGCATCCCCGTAAGTTTTATGGGCGCGTTTCTTATAATGCCTTTTTTTGATATATCCATAAATATCATGAGCTTATTTGGTTTTATTTTAGTGTTAGGTATTGTGGTAGATGATGCCATTGTGACCGGGGAGAATATATACCGCCACACCCAAACCGCATCTAGCGGTATAGAAGCTGCAATTAAAGGCACACAAGAAGTCGCAACCCCAGTAACCTTTGGTATTTTAACCACAGTCGCCGCGTTTCTACCTTTGGCGTTTATTGAAGGGCAGCGTGGAGCATTATTTGCGCAAATTCCTGTAATAGTCATTCCAGTATTGTTGTTTAGCTTGATTGAATCTAAATTTGTATTACCGTCACATTTAAAAAACTTACGACTACGTAGTGAAAAAACTCAACAATCAAAATTCAGTGTTTGGCAACAGCGCTTTGCTGATGGATTTGAAGCCTCAATATTGCGTTATTACAAGCCTTTATTGTCGTTAGCTATTCGCAATAGGTTCACCACCATCTCTTTATTTGTTGGCGTGTTTATTTTGATCTTAGCTTTTATCTTAAGTGGGTGGACAAAATTTGTCTTCTTCCCTCGTATACCAAGTGAAACCGCAAGAGGCAATATTACGATGCCGGTTGGTACCAACTTTGATGTTGTTGATGCCTATGTTGAGAAAATGTCTAATGCGGCGAAAACATTACAAGATAAGTACCGTGACGAAGAAGGCAATAGCATTATTTTAAATACCCTTGCAATTACTAGCGAAGAAAAAGGCCGTGTACGTTTTGAAATTATTCCAGCGGATAAAAACAATACTGGCATTGGTACTGCGCAATTAGTTAAAGAATGGCGAGCGCTAATTGGGCCATTACCAGGTGCTGAAAGTGTCACCTTTAGAGCTGAATTTGGTCGTGGAGGAGATCCTCTCGATATACAACTTTCTGCAACTAATTTGAAAACTTTAGAGCAAGTGGCTGAAGAAGTAAAAGCGCGCATTCGAACCTATCCAACAGCGTTTGAAATTACCGATAGTCTCTCAGATGGTAAAGAAGAATTACAGATAGAATTAACCGAACAAGGTTATGCTATGGGGATGAGTAATTCGTGGATCACCCGCCAAGTACGAGATGCTTATTTTGGCGCACAAATTCAGCGGATACAAAGAGGGCGTGATGATGTTAGAGTGATGTTACGTTTTCCGTTGTCAGAGCGAAAATCGATAGCCAAGCTAAACGACATGCTAATTAACACACCAACGGGCGGCAAAGTGCCTTTGTCTCATGTTGCGAAATTGCAACCTGGCAAAAGTCCATCGGCAATAAAACGTATTGATAGATATCGCACGGTTAATGTAACCGCAGATGTAGATAAAAACACCACCAATATGACAGTGTTAAATGCCGATCTTACCTTGTTTTTAGATGAATTGATGCACAAATACCCTGGCGTTTCGTACACTTTAGAAGGTGAAGCACGTGAACAAGCAGAATCATTTAATAGCTTGGCGTGGGGGCTATTATTTGTATTCTTTATTATCTACTGTTTACTGGCGATACCGTTTAAGTCATACCTACAACCGATTATCGTGATGTCAGTTATTCCATTCGGTGCTATTGGCGCTATTATCGGCCATTGGATCATGGGTATGGATTTAACCATTATGAGTATACTTGGCTTGATGGCGCTTATTGGCGTAGTGGTAAATGACAGTTTAGTCTTAGTCGATTTTATTAATGGCAAAGTGCGCGCTGGAGAGAAGGTATTTGAGGCAGTATTAATCGCTGCACAGTCACGTTTTCGTCCGGTAATGCTGACCTCATTAACCACCTTTATTGGTTTAATGCCATTATTGTTTGAAAAAGCGACACAAGCACAGTTTTTGATCCCTATGGCAGTATCATTAGGGTTTGGTATTATCTTCGCAACTTTTATTACCTTAATACTGGTGCCGGTAAACTACTTGCTTGTTGAAGATGTAAAGTCTTTAACCGTAAGAGGTAAACGTAAGCTTATTACGCAGTTAAGTTGATAAGTCATATGATGACAGCGAATAACAATTTATTTTGTTATTCGCTGAGTTATCGTTAAACTACAGTTAAACTTTACCAGATAATGACATTGTTATGGCTGAACAAAACTCCCCAGAAGAAACCATATTTTCAAAAATTATTCGCCAAGAAATACCAACACCATTACTTTTTCAAGATGAGCTTGTGACTGCTTTTCGTGATATTACCCCGCAAGCTAAAAGTCATATATTAATTGTGCCGAATAAACTTATTCCAACGGTTAACCATATAGAGCAAGAAGACGAACTTACCATTGGTCGTATGTTCACGGTAGCGCGAAAATTGGCCAAAGAAGAGGGCATAGCCGAAGACGGTTATCGTTTGATCATGAATTGTAATCAACATGGTGGCCAAGAGGTTTATCATATCCATATGCACTTAGTTGGTGGGCAACCTTTAGGGCGAATGCTGGCTGCGCAATAGCTTTTATTGCCTTATAAGCAACATTTCTAATATATACAGCGTAAATTTAAGCTTTACGCTGTACTTTTAAATAAATATTGTTAGTATGCACACCGAACCAAGGGGTGCCTTAAAATCGACAACGATTTCAAAGGCTGAGATGCGCTGTTATTAGTGAATATAACTTAGCGAACCCTTAGAACCTGAACCGGATAGTACCGGCGTAGGAATGGTTACGCTAATCGCATACCATTTTGTAAAATTAAATTTTACCGTGTAACGTATGTTAGCGGTTGATAATAATTTTACAGATTGTTAACGAGCCGCTTTCTAACTTCTCCATGCCGGATCCCATAACGTATTCTTAATAGAATTTATGAGATCATAATGAATATTTCTAAATCTGCCATTTCAATCGCAGTAACATCATACTTAATATCTTTTGCTAGCACCTCTAATGCTAATGAAAACCAAGATATTGAAACAATTACAGTTACTTCAAGCTTTAATCAAAAGTCACTCGCTCAAGTTCCAACAAGCGTCGCTGTAATTGGCGAACAAAAAATTAATGACCAAGCTATTCAGCACTTTGAAGAAGTCATCCAAAATATAGCGAACTTTAATTTTTCTGGTGGTACTTCACGTCCTAAATACCTGCAAATTCGTGGCGTTGGTGAACGCTCTGAATATCGCGGAGCGCCTAATTCATCAGTTGGTTTTATCGTTGACGATATTGACCTTTCAGGTTTAGGTATGGCAGCGTCAATGTACGACGTACAACAAGTTGAAGTGCTTAGAGGGCCACAAGGTGCTAGGTTTGGTGCTAATGCGTTAGCAGGTTTAGTTTATGTTAAGTCTAATGAAGCGACACAAACCTCTGAACATGGTTTTAAAGCCACTGCAGGTAATGACGACCTCATTAATTTAGCTGGTTACAGTTCAGGGGCTATTTCAGAAGATTTAAGCTATCGCGTATCAGTAGAGCAACACCAACAAAATGGTTACCGAGACAACAGCTTTTTAGGTAAAGACGATACCAACGGTATTGATGAATTCTCAGGAAGGTTTAAGCTTCACTACACAGCAACAGAAGATCTAACTGTACACTTTACTTATATTTTTGCTGATAACGACAATGGTTTTGACGCCTGGACACTAGATAATAACGGTTTTAATACCCTGACCGATAATCCTGGTGTTGATAACCAAAAATCTCACGGCGGCGCGCTTAAGTTCAGCTATGATGGTTTATCTTTTGCTAAATTAGAGGCGATCAGCAGTTATACCACAACAAAGCATGAACACGCTTATGATGGTGACTGGGCAAATGCTGATTATTGGGCAAGTAAAAACTGTGGTGATGAAGCCAATAATGAACCGTGCGAGTACAGCTATTTATGGGCTAAAAAAGCCGACCGTGATGTTTGGTCACAAGAATTTAGACTTTCTTCGAATGATTCATCACGAATTTTTGACCATACCACGGCTTGGTTACTAGGTACTTATATTAGTCGCTTAAGTGAAAGTAATGATTTAGATTCATTATACAATGGTTGGCCAGATGAAATTCTTGATTCAATATACTCAGCAAACAATTATGCTGTTTTTGGACAGTTAGATAGCATTTTACCACAAGCACATGAATTATCTGTAGGTTTGCGCGTTGAAAAACGTACAACAGATTATTCTGATAGTGCTGGTGATAGTTTTGATCCTTCTGAAACTATGTGGGGTGGGCATATTGCACTTAGTCGTGCAATTAACAATGAACATTCAGCTTATATGCGAATTGCTCGAGGGTACAAAGCTGGTGGTTTCAACATGGGCTTACCTGAGCAATTAGCTCAGTACAAAGAGTTTGATACAGAAACCTTAGTAAACTATGAGTTAGGCTTAAAATCTAGCTTACTTGATAACAACTTGGTTAGCCGTTTAGCTGTGTTTTACATGGACAGGAAAGATCAGCAAGTTAACGCATCACAGCAAAATCCTGACAAACCTCAACAATTTACAATTTACACGGCAAATGCAGCGAGCTCGAGTAGCTACGGTTTGGAGTTAGAGCTGAATTATCAAATGACGAATAATCTAACTATAGATACAACACTAGGCTATCTAAATGCCACCTATGATAATTATGCTTATAAAGATAAATATGGCGCTACTATTGATATTTCAGGCAGAGAGCTCGCCCATGCGCCTAAATATACTTTTAGCTTAGGTGCTACCTATCGTAATGATGATGGCTTAGTGGCTAATATTAATTGGTCGGGCAAAGATGCGTTCTATTTTTCTGATAGTCATGATGAAAAGTCTGCAAGTTCAAAACTACTTAATGCCAAAATTGGTTATGAATTTTCCGATTGGTCAGTATCACTTTGGGCACGTAATTTAACTGATGAAAAAGTCGCTACACGCGGTTTTTACTTTGGTAATGAACCTGATTTAGGCTGGGCTGCGAAAAAGTACGTACGCTATGGCGCTCCAAGACAAGTTGGTGTTACTTTAGACTATAATTTTTAATCAACTTTTTGAGTGGTTTAAGGCAATATATCGCCGCAAAGTGTTATATATTGCCTTTAATATTAATAAGAGAATAAAACATGAAAATTTCAATTGAAATTAGTTTATATCCACTAGCAGAAGAAAAATTTAAAACTGAAATTTGGGCTTTTATTAAACGTTTACGTTTAGTTGAAGGGTTAAATGTTGTGACAAACGGTATGAGCACGCAAGTTTTTGGTGATTACGACTTAGCCACCAGACATGTGATGGCAGAAATAAAACACGTACATGAAACCTTAAATGCGGCGGTATTTGTCTGTAAATTTATCGGTGGTGATCGCTCTGTTGTTGAAGCGGAGTCGTAATGACTAATTCTATCAGCGCTGCTTCTGAAATTGTGACATATTTTACCACTTTACCAGTGTTAGAGTTAATCGCTGTAGTAGCCTCCTTACTTTATGTGTTATTGGCGGCAAAAGGTAATATTTGGTGCTGGCCAGCGGCAATATTAAGTACCATTTTATATACTGTTATTTTTTACGATGTTTATTTATGGATGGACAGTGCGTTACAACTCTATTATCTAGTCATGGCTTTATATGGCTGGTATTGCTGGCAAAAAAATGTGGCGAAGGCTTGTGATGATGGCGGTAATGAAAATTTAGCTGATAAGGTTAATAATCAAGCGTTACCGTATAGCCAATGGTCGCTGCAACGCCATAGCATAGCAATTATTGCATTATCGCTATTGTCACTGGTTCTTGGTTGGCTAATGGCAACCTATACGCCGACACATTTTCCTTATCTTGATAGTGCCACTACAGTTTTTGCAGTATTTGCTACCTACTTAATTACACAAAAAGTGCTTGAGAACTGGTTATACTTTATCGTTATTGATTTTGTTTCTATCTATCTTTATATCGAAAAGTCACTGGTGCCAACCGCAGCCTTATTTGCATGTTATGTGATACTTGCTGCTTATGGTTATTGGCAATGGCGTAAAATGTATCAACAGCAAAATAATAATCTAGTTACTGATACCACGTCTGTTGTGGCTTAGGGGCAGGTAATTGTTTGGCCAATTTAATACAAAAGCTATCTTAAGCTTGCAGATCGGGACAAATGACATTTGCATCAATAAAAAGCCTAATAAGAATGAATTCGCTTTAATTGAGCGTTTGTTATTACTACCATGCTTTGCATCGTGCTCGGTTACCGAGATTAAAATATTTGAAGCAGGGCTTAGCCAACCTTGCTTTCAAGTTAAATACCAAGGACGTTATTATGCAGCAAAATGTATTGCCGACAACAAGGGTGAGCTTGCGGCTAATATATTGGCAAGTGAGCAGGGTATAGCGGCGAACATATTTTATAGTGATGCACATTGGCTCATTAATGAATTTCTACCTGGCAACTCACTAGATGACTCGTTAATGTGCCAAAACGACAAAATGGGCATTATGGTAAACCTATTAGCTCAATGTCACGGTATCGACTATACATCAAGCACTAAAGTTAAATCGTTCAGGCTAGTAAAATTATCAATTAATGATTTGCTCTTTAATTTATTAAATAAGGTTCAGCTTCCTAGGGCGTCATATCAAGCATTAAAAACTGTTATCACATACGAACAATCACGCTTAACTGATGTAATAAAAGTAACTAATAGCCAAAATATTTTTTGCCATGGCGACGCAAACTTTACTAATGCCATTGCTGTTAGCAAGAATTTAGTTAATGGCAAAAATAACCATGAAACTGCGTTTAAATTAATTGATTTTGACAGTGCTTGTATAGCACCTATTGAATATGATCTTGCCATGCTATTGGCCGTTAATGAATTCGAAGCAGAGCATATAAGGTTAATAACTTCACTGTATTATCAGCAGCAATTAGCACAAAATTTGGCCTTATCGCAGAGAGAAAAACAAAAGAATATTGAAACGACAACAGCAGCTAATACTAGGTCATTTTATGGTAATGAAATTGTCGACAATCTGGCAGGTAATACCCAAACATCTATGGATTCACACATATTGACGGTTACGTGTTACTACTCATTATCTTTAATAATCAATGGTTTGTGGTATTTATCTTATTATCAGTTAAATAAGAGTGCCAGCTATCAAAAACGTGCTGTAAAACAGTTTTCCTTACTTAAAAAGCAACACCCTAAGACACAAATTGTTATTGATGAAATGAGATAAGGCGCTGAAATCTTACGATTAGTGGTAGTGCGTGAATGACCAGCATAGCGCATAATTAAACTAACCTCACTTATTGGTCGTATTGTGTGAATTGGAAAGAATTTATAGAAAATAGAAATCGCTTATTTTGGCTAGTGCATACTGCTGGCTGGTGTGGTTTTGCCTTGGTTCATTATCTAGGTTCATTACTTCACGATTTACGTGATATTTTTTTAGTGATCATTTTACTAAATGCATATGCCGGCTGGTTATTCACAATTCCATTAAGATACATCTATCGTCGTATATGGAATTTCACCCCTTTAAAAATTGCAATAGTGGTAATTTTAACGTCCTATTTTACCGGCGTTCTTTGGCAAATTGTTAAGAACATTAACTATTGGGAAATCTACAAACACGGTTATCGTCCCGACTTTATTTTGTATTACACTAAAAATAGTTTGCTATCTTTCTTTATTATTTTAAGTTGGAGTGGCTTATATTTTGGTACTAAATACTACCAAATGCTGCAAAAAGAAAAGCAAAATGTTCTACGTGCCAATACCGTAGCGCATCAAGCGCAATTGAAAATGTTGCGTTATCAGCTTAATCCTCATTTTTTGTTTAACACGCTAAATGCCATTTCCACGCTTATACTGGTGCAAGAAAATAAAACCGCCAATGGCATGGTGACCAAACTTAGTGAATTTCTGCGATACTCACTAGATAAAGATCCGATGAAGCGTGTCACACTCGACAGTGAACTTCATGCCTTGAAGCTTTATTTAGACATTGAAAAAGTACGTTTTGAAGAACGATTGCAAGTGAGCTTTGATATTGCCGAAGATTGTAATTTGGCCTTAGTGCCTAGCATGGTATTGCAGCCATTAGCTGAAAACTCGATAAAATACGCTATAGCTGTACAAGAGGCAGGTGGCAATATTCATGTTTCAGTGCATAGATTTGGCAATGATTTATTGGTTGAGCTATCTGATAATGGCCCAGGTGCGGAAATTAAAAATGGTAACTTATTTAGAGAAAATGGCGTAGGCTTAGCGAACACACGTGAAAGGTTGCAAGCACTGTATCAGAATGATTTTTCTTTAGTTGTTGCCAACAATACACCATCTGGTGTTAAAATCAGCATACGAATTCCTTACGAAATTGGTAGTCGAGTATGAGCAAGAAGCTCTCTACAATCATAGTTGATGACGAACCCTTGGCAAGAAAGGGCCTAGCAGTACGTCTGGAAGAACACAAAGATATTGAGATTATTGCTCAATGTACTAATGGCCGTGAAGCGCTGGAAGCGGTTAGAGCTTATCAACCAGATCTAATTTTTTTAGACATTCAAATGCCGGGTTTAAACGGTTTTGAGGTGGTTGAAGCGATTATAGAGCAGGGATTAGCACTACCTATGGTGGTGTTTGTAACGGCTTTTGATCAATATGCCATGCAAGCATTTGAAGTACACGCGCAAGATTACTTGTTAAAGCCAGCTGATGAACAACGTTTAGCACAAACACTCGATAAGATTCGCCAAAATGTAAGTAGCGAAGTAAATGCACTTCATAAGTCCAAACTAGTGCGCTTAGTTAGCGATGTTACGGGTAACGATTGTGAAAAAATTCTGCAAGAACTAGAAAACAATGAGCCAGTCAGTATTTCTAGTTATTCAGACGTTTTAGCAATAAAGGATGCTGGCGAAGTAAGTCGGGTGCCGGTAAAAGACATTTTATGGATTGACGCTGCGGGTGATTATATGTGTGTTCATACCGAAAATAATACCCATATTTTACGTAAAACTATGAAACAGCTAGAAGAAATTTTAGATCCTAAACAGTTTTTACGCAGTCACCGTTCGACCATAGTCAATAAACATTATATTGATAAGTTTTGTAGTCAGCTAAATGGTGAATACTATTTAGTGATGTCAAATGGCAAAGAGCTTAAAGTTAGTCGTAGTTATAAAGATAAAGTGAAAAAGGCCGTTGTTGCTTAAGCAATTTTATCTGTGCTAAAAATCAATGTTATGTTGGAAATATAAAAAGGTAAACAGCTAATGTTTACCTTTTTTTACCTCTGATATTAGCACCGAGTAATGAAAATTATTCGGCTAATTCAAGCGGTCCCACCTCAACAACAAGTTTGCCGAAGTTTTCCCCCTGCAATAGACCGATAAATGCTTTAGCTGCCTGTTCTAAGCCTTGAACCTTATCCTCACGGAAAATAATTTTACCTTGTGCAAGCCATTGTGCCATTGCCTGGCTAAATTCGTTATAACGATGACCATAGTCATCAAAAACAATAAAACCTTGCATTTTAATGCGCTTAACCAATAATAAGCCCATTAATTGTGACATTCTGTCAGGCCCTGAAGGTAACTCGATAGCGTTATATTGAGATATTAAGCCACATAAAGGCACACGTGCGCTGGCATTAAGTAATGGCATGACGGCGTCAAATACCGCGCCACCAACATTTTCAAAATAAACATCAATACCCTTAGGACAGTGCTGGGCAAGTTGCTCTGCTAAGTTAGCGTCTTTATGATTAATGCAGGCATCAAAACCTAATGTTTCTGTAACATAGCGACATTTTTCTTCACTGCCAGCAACACCAACAACATGACAACCTTGTAACTTAGCAATTTGACCGACTAAACTACCGACCGCGCCACTTGCAGCCGCGACAACAACGGTTTCACCCGCTTTCGGTTGACCAATATCTAAAAGTCCCATATAAGCTGTTAAGCCAGGCATACCTAATACGCCAAGCGCGTAAGAAGGAGAAGTAAGTTCTCTCGGTAACTTTAGTAACTCATCGCCATTAGATACGGCGTAGTCTTGCCAGCCAGTATAGGCAACGACTAAATCACCAACCTGATAATTGTCGTTAAATGACTGTTCAACTCGGCAAACAGCGCCGCCCACCATAACTTCATTGATAGCAACAGGCTCGGCATAAGACTTGGCGTCACTCATGCGACCACGCATGTAGGGATCTAACGACAAATAAATGGTGCGAATTAACACTTCACCTTGTTTTGGTGTTGGAACCTTGTTAGTGGTGAAAGTAAAGTTTTCTTCCGTTGGTGCGCCAACAGGACGTGAAGCCAATGTAAATTGACGATTTTGTTGGCGGTTTTGCTGTAAAAGTTGTGTACTGTTGTCTACTGATAAAGTCATGCTATACACCTAATGTATGTGATGTTATTTAAATCTAGCAAATCATTGCTTATTTGGAACTGATGAACAGCTTATTTATGATCTGCGAGCGTATGCTTGGTTCATTTTTCGATACTAAGTTAAGTTTTTGATCAAATAATTAGCCGTTTCAAGTGAACTGGCAGGGTTCTGGCCACTAATAATGTTGCCGTCTGCTACAACAAATGAGCTCCAATCTTCAGCTTTTTGATAATTTGCCCCTTGCTTTATCAACTCATCTTCAAGTAAAAATGGTACAACATCTGTCAGCTGCACGGCATCTTCTTCACTATTAGTAAAACCTGTAACTTTCGTATTTTTAACAACTGCGTCGCCTTGTTCATTTTTAACATTAAGTAATACTGATGTTGCGTGGCAAACAACGGCTACGGGTTTGTTTTGCTGTAAAAAATCTGTGATCAAGGCTATAGAGTTTTGATCCCTAGTTAAGTCCCATAGCGGCCCATGCCCACCAGGATAAAATACAGCAGCATAATCACTTGCTTTCATTAAACTTAATTTGTGTGTACTAGCTAAAACATTTTTGCTTGTTTCATCTTGTTCGAAACGACGAGTGGCTTCGGTTTGAAAATCATCGCTAGCACTTTTAGGATCTAGCGGTGGTTGGCCGCCTAATGGTGATGCTAAGGTTACTGAATAGCCCGCATCTATTAACTGATAATACGGCGCGGCGAATTCCTCTAGCCAGAAACCTGTTTTTTCACCAGTATCACCTAATGTATCGTGAGAGGTTAATACCATTAAAACGCTTTTATTATGCTTAGTGTTCGAACTCATATTTATATTCCTATAAGGGGCGGTAAAACCTGCTGATGGCAGACTTTATTTTATGGCGGTAATTATATTCCTATATTCTTTCTATACAATGATGAGTATATTGATAACTTTGTTTCAATAATTGATACAATAAGTGCGATTTAATTTAAAACAATATTTTGGCAGGTACGAAAGTGGATATTTCATTTGAACAGCTTAAAAGTATGGTGGTTTTTTCCCATGTTGTCGAACAAGGCAGTTTTAGTGCTGCAGCAAAGCATATCGGGCTTTCTAGAGCTGTGGTGAGCTACCATATTAAAAAGTTAGAGCAGCAGCTAGGGATAAGATTATTAAATCGCTCAACTCGCTCTCTTGCGTTAACCCACGCAGGTGAAGATTACTATCAGCGTTGTCGTATTATTGCCCAACAAGCCAGTGCTGCGAATCAACAAATTGAAAATGTTAAAAATGAACCAGAAGGGCTGTTAAAGGTTACTTGCCCGGTCAGTGTTGGTTTGCATACCATAGTGCCGGCACTGGATAAGTTTAGAAAATTATACCCTAAAATTGAGCTTGATTTGATGCTTACTGATGAAGTGGTCAATATTGTGAAAGAGGGCATTGATTTGGCTATTCGAGGCGCACCATTAGCAGATTCTGGCTTACAAGCGCGAAAGTTAGCTGTTTTGGAAACCTGTTTATGTGGCTCTCCTGATTATTTTGAGCGCTATGGCAAACCAACGCAACCAAAGGAATTAACCGAGCATAGCTGGGTAATATACAAATTAACCAGCAATAAACTGGTATTAGAAAAGGCAGGGCGTAGTTATAGTGTGGAAGTGCAAGGGAAAATAGCGACTAATAATGCTGCTGCCCGAACTGCGTTTGTTGAGGGTGGGCAAGGTTTAGGGCGCATTCCAACGTATGATGCTTGGCCAAAAATTAAAGCGGGGCGCTTACAATCAGTTTTGGATGATTATCAACTACAAGCTATTAATGTTTATGGAGTTTTTCCTCCTGGTGCCGCCAACGCTAAAAAGTTACGTTTGTTGATTGATTTTTTAATACAGTTTTTTCAACAGCAACAAGTGTCTATAAATCATTTGCATTAGCACTGTTGCTGAGCGGTAAGGGCTAAAATATTATCTTGTGCTGCTACTAAACTTTTATTGACACGGTCTTTATGTTGAATAGCGTCTACTAGGGGTACATGAACAATGCCATTGTTGCATTCTCCGATCATGATATTTGACTGTTGCTCAATTAAGGCCTGAATTGCGGCAACGCCCATCTTTGTTGCTAATATTCTGTCTTTTGCCACAGGAGAGCCACCGCGTTGAATATGTCCTAATATGCAGGCAGTACAATCAATATTAGCCACTTCTTGTAGTTGTTGCGCTAGCGTTGCAGCGCCTCCACGCCACAAATTTTCTGCAATAACTATGATATAACTGGCATGGCGATTTGCTTGTGCTTGCTTTATTTCTTTCGCAAGTAAGGAGAGCTTTTTAGCCTCATTAGCTGCTGAGTCGCAATCAAGTTGGAAGTTTTCAAATGAAATCACCTGTTCAGCAGCGCAAGCAATTCCAACATTAAACGTAATATGGCCGCTATGTCTTCCCATCAATTCAACGATAAAAATACGTTCAAAGGCTTCGGCGGTATCACGTATTTTGTCAATAGCTTCTATCGCGGTATTAATGGCAGTGGAAAAGCCAATGGTAAAGTCAGTGCCATCAATATCATTATCTATGGTGCCAGGAATACCGATAATTTGCCCTGACCAGTGCTCGCTAAGAGCGAGCGCACCAGTAAAAGAGCCATCGCCACCAACAACAATTAAGGCATCAATTTTATTTTTCATTAAAGTGGAGGCTGCTTGTGTTATACCTAACTCTGTTTGCATTGCAGGACAGCGAGCACTTTTTAAAATAGTGCCGCCTTTATGAATTATATTTGCTACCTTTTGAGTAATTAACGGTGTTGATATATCGTCAAGCAAGCCATTAAAACCAGCAATAAAACCAATAACGTCAACTTTATAGTGTTGCGCTGCGATAACTGTTGCACGAATAGCAGCATTCATTCCTGGTGCGTCACCACCACTGGTTAAAATGGCAATTTTTTTTAAGTTTGTTATATCTTGGTTGTGCATAGCCTACTCCAATGATATCGAAAAGCTTTTTGGAACATTTTTCTAAATTAGCAGTCAATGCTTATAAGGTGAAATTATTTTGCATTAACTTTTGCTTAATTTAATGTAAATCAAAACTATAAAAGTAACTCAAGGTTCAGCGTATTCTAAACAGGAAAATAGTATGGAAAGCACACAATGATAAAAATAAAACAATTAAGCATATGGATGTTGCTCGCGGTGTTAGTATCGGGCTGTAGTTTTCGATTTGTTTACAACCACTTAGATTGGTGGACCAACTGGTATTTAGATGATTATGTTGAATTAAATAAACAGCAACAACAGATATTTGATGAGGAGTTTGAGCAGCTACACTTATGGCACCGCAGAACGCAATTACCTATATACAGTGAGCAACTTAAAACACTAAAGCAAGCTATTAACAATGGGATTGACGAACAACAAGTTAACCAAGCTTTAGATGATTTTCTCGAACATTGGCAAAATTTTTTACATGCGGTTGAGCCTAAGTTACAACCTTTGGTTTTTAGTTTTAATGACCAGCAAAAGCAGCAATTATTGCGGGCACTAAACGAAAGTAATCAAGAACGTTTGGACGATTATGAAGATCTTTCGGATGAAGAGTGGCATGAAGAAAATGCTCAAGAGCAACAAGAGCAGCTTAAAGAATGGTTTGGTAAGTTAAGTAAAGCGCAGAAAGCTCAAGTGACTATTATGAGTCAAGACTACAAACGTTCATTTGAGCCCTGGATAAATTATCGTTTGCAGTGGACAAGTCAATTTTCAGAGCTGCTCAATGGTAAACTCCCAGAACATCAATTTAAATTTGAGTTTTACCGCTTATTTGTTAATGGCCGTAGTTTACGTAGTGAAGAGTTTAATGCCATTACCCGTCATAACAATCAGGTTTTTGCACAAATTTTCGTTTATATGGCAACTAACGCGAGTGATAAACAGCGCAAGCGGATAAACAAAAGGCTTAATAAACTTATTGGAGACCTAGATTATCTAGCAAAGGACGATATTTAAAAGGTTTTGCAAAAAATATACATGGCAAGCGTTAAGAGTATTAACTTGGCTTTGTTAGATAAGAAAAAAGGTAGCTTTTAGCTACCTTTTTTAATGCTTATTATTTGAGAAGGTTAAGCAAAATGCTTTTTCGCTAAAGTTAGTACTTTTAAGGTATTAGTCGCACCAACAGTTTCCATTAAGTCACCATGGGTTAGCATCACTTTATCACCAATAGCTAATTCTGAATCTTTAGCTACGGCGGCTAACACATCTTCTGCCATAGCTTCAGCGTTATCACTGTTGGTTGAGTCGAATGAAACAGGGTAAACACCACGATAAATTGCCGTTTTTGTTAAGGTTTTGGTGTGGCGTGAAAGCGAATAAATTGGCAAGCCAGAAGAAATACGAGACATAATTTTGCTGGTATGGCCTGACTCAGTTAAGGCAATAATAGCTTTAACACCATCTAAATGGTTTGCTGCATACATGGCTGACATTGCGATAGTTTCAGAAACTTCTGCAAATGTCATTTCAACACGATGTTTTGATGTGGTTACTGAGCTTTGTTGCTCTGCACCTAAACAAACACCGGCCATTGCGGTAACCGTTTCTACTGGATATTTACCTGCGGCTGTTTCAGCTGAAAGCATTACCGCATCCGTGCCATCTAATACTGCGTTTGCAACATCCATCACTTCAGCACGTGTCGGCATTGGTTGCTCGATCATGGTTTCCATCATTTGTGTTGCGGTAATGACTACACGGTTAAGCTGGCGACTACGTGCAATAATGTGCTTTTGCTTACCAACAAGGGCAGCATCACCAATTTCAACACCTAAATCACCTCGGGCAACCATAACAACATCTGACGCAAGAATTATGTCGTCAAGTACTTTGGCATCGTTAACAGCCTCGGCACGTTCAATTTTTGACACTAAACGTGCATCACAACCTGCTTCTTGTGCTAATAAACGAGCTTCACGCATATCAGCAGCATCTCGTGGGAAAGATACCGCAAGGAAGTCGACATTAATTTTTGCTGCCAGTTTAATATCTTCTTTGTCTTTGTCGGTAAGGGCAGGTGCTGTTAAGCCTCCGCCTTGACGATTTATACCTTTATTATTTGATAATGGTCCGCCAACGGTAACCTCGGTGAAAACTGATTGGCCTTTGGTTTCTAATACACGTAATTGCACGCGGCCATCATCAAGTAATAATATGTCACCCGTTTCAACATCTTGCGGTAATTTTTTATAATCAATACCCACTTTTTCTTGGCAACCTTCACCTTTTGCTAAATTTGCATCAAGTTCGAATTTGTCACCAACAGCAAGTTTAATTGGGCCATTTTTAAAGGTAGAAACACGAATTTTAGGTCCTTGTAAATCACCTAAAATACCAACATAAATGCCAAGCTCTTGCGCAAGTTCGCGTACGGTTGTAGCGCGGTCAATATGATCTTGAGGATTACCATGAGAGAAATTTAATCTAACAACGTTTACGCCTGCTGCTAGCACTTTTTTTAATACGGCTCTGTCTTCAGTTGCCGGCCCTAAGGTGGCGACAATTTTCGTTCTTCTAGGCATTGTAATCCTTAAATGTGTTCAATTTTTTAGGGTATTCGTTATCAATTAACAATATGTATATTGCCAATTCATAGTATTAATCTTTACGTTCAAAGCGAGAACTGCGTAAGCTGTCTTTCACTTTCTTCAGGTTATCTCTAAATTTAGTGCCGCGGCGTAGGGTAAAACCGGTCGCCAAAATATCAATTAATGTTAGCTGCGCAATACGTGAAGCCATTGGCATATATAAGTCAGTGTCTTCTGCAACATCGACAGAAAGCACTATGTTACATTCCTTTGCCAGTGGTGTGCCGGCCGTAGTAATACCGATCACCGTGGCGTCATTTTCGCGGGCTAAACTGGCTACATCAACAAGTGATTTTGTTCTGCCAGTATGAGAAATCACCACAACTACATCGCCTTGTTGACTATTTATAGCACTCATACGTTGCATTAATATGTCATCAAAATAAACCACAGGTACATTAAAGCGAAAAAACTTATTTTGAGCATCGTGGGCAACAACAGCAGAAGCTCCTAAACCAAAAAATGAAATTTTATTAGCTTGGGTTAACAAATCTACCGAGCGGTTGATTGTTGACGTGTCTAAACTTTTACGCGCTAATTCGAGATTAGCCATGGTTGATTCAAAAATCTTTGCTGTGTATTCATCAGCAGAATCATTTTCATCTACGTGTCGATTCACATAAGGGGTGCCATTGGCCAAACTTTGCGCTAGGTGTAATTTAAAGTCAGGGTAGCCTTTAGTGTCTAAGCGTCGACAAAAGCGGTTTACCGTTGGCTCGCTAATGTTTGCCTGCTTAGCTAAAGCGGCAATACTGGCATGAATAACCGTACTTGGTGATGATAATATAACCTCTGCCACCTTACGCTCAGATTTACTGAAGGTATCCAATTCGTTGGCGATCTTTTCTAATATATTCATTACGTTTAAGCCCTAGGACGTTGATTAGTCGATCTTTATATTAACCAAATCAAACATTGCTGTAATTTATTTTCGCGATAAAAACAGAAATCATGAAAATTTATTTCATATTTTACGCTAATATAAAACAAAAGGGCAGAAATTTGCAAATCTTTAATACTTTTTTATCATAAAGTCTGCCTGTAGTCGCTGAATTTAAATAAAACACAAAATATGTAGTAATATTACAGAAAGTGCTTTACTGATGACGCTATAGCAGCTAAATTAGCCATAAATGTAGTTTAGTTACACTAAAACTAAGTAAATATAATTGAGTAGATAAGATATGAATAACATCGATTGCCAAGCAGCCAGTGAAATTGTTATTTTTGGTGCCCTAGGCGATTTATCTCGCCGTAAACTTTTGCCTTCTTTATATCAATTAGAGGTGGCGGGGCTATTAGGCCAAGATACCCGCATTATCGGCGTTGCCAGAAATGACATAACTCTGGAGCAATTTACTGAGCAAATAAAAGAAGGCTTAACTAGCTTTATCTCTGAAACGTTAGATTCAGATGTTGTTACCAGACTTTTAACACGTTTGGTTTATCAACAACTCGATTTCAAAGATATTAAATCCTACAGCGCTTTAGCACAAACACTAGCCAATAAATCATCTGCACGTGTTTATTATTTTTCTACGCCGCCCGCAATATACGGCGATATTAGTGAAGGTTTAAAATCAGTTAAATTGATAAATGACCATGATCGTGTGGTTATGGAAAAGCCTATTGGCCACTGCTTAGAATCATCTAAAATCATTAATAATCAAGTCTCTCGCTATTTTAATGAAAATCAAATTTATCGCATTGATCATTACTTAGGTAAAGAAACGGTACTTAATTTATTAGTACTGCGTTTTGCTAACTCACTATTTACCAATAACTGGGATCGTAACAGTATTGATCATGTGCAAATTACCGTCGCTGAAAGCGTTGGTATTGAAGGACGTTGGGGCTTTTATGATGAAGCAGGCCAAATGCGCGATATGGTACAAAACCATTTATTGCAAGTGCTATCATTATTGGCAATGGAGCCACCGGCGGACTTAAGCGCTGACAGTGTACGAGATGAAAAATTAAAGGTAATTAAAGCGCTAAAACCTATTACTCGCCAAAATGTGAAAGAAAAAACCGTACGCGGCCAATATGCAGATGGCTATTTAAATGGCATTGCTGTACCAGGTTATACCAATGAAGAAGGTGCTAATAAACAAAGTGGCACCGAAACCTTTGTTGCTATTAAAGCAGAAATTGACAACTGGCGCTGGGCAGGCGTGCCATTTTATTTGCGCACCGGTAAGCGTATGCCGAAAAAACACAGTGAAATTGTGGTCCATTTTAAACAGCAGCCACATAACATTTTCAGCGAAAGTTATGCTAATTTACCATCAAATAAATTAACCATTCGACTTCAACCTGATGAAGGTGTTGAATTAGAAATGATGAATAAAATTCCCGGTATTGCTTCACAAATGCAAATTCACGAAAACAAGTTGGATTTGAGCTTTTCAGATGCCTATGACAATTTGCGCGTGGTAGATGCATATGAACGACTTATGCTAGAAGTGATTAACGGTAACCAATCACTATTCGTGCGTCGTGATGAAGTTGAAGCCGCATGGCAATGGGCTGACGGTATTATTTCAGCTTGGCAATCAACAAATGAAGCGCCAAAACCGTATGCTGCGGGTTCTTGGGGGCCTGTTGCTTCAATTTCTTTAATCGCGCGTGACGATCGCCAATGGGTGGAATAATGTATCAGATAACTGAATTTGAACAACGTCAATTACTTGATGAGTCGTTAGCTGACAATGTTGCTAATATTTTAGCAACTGCCGTAAAGCTGAAAGGTAAAGCCAGCATCGCCGTGTCAGGGGGCTCTACACCAAAAGGTTTTTTCAAGGCCTTATCAAAAAAGGCACTACCTTGGCATGCCATAACTATTACCTTAGCAGACGAGCGCTGGGTAGATATTGACTCTAGCGATAGTAATACTAAGTTAGTGCACGAAAACTTATTGCAAAATGAAGCGTTAAAAGCGAAATTTTTTCATTTAAAGCAGGGTAAGGAATTAACGCCTGAAACCTTATCTGATTTAAATGTTGCTGCTGAGCAGCAATTATTGCCTTTAGATGTTTTAATACTAGGTATGGGTGAAGATGGTCATACCGCGTCATTATTTCCATGTAGTGATGAAATTGAGCAATGCTTATCTAGCGACAATGTTGCATTAATGAAAGTTGTTCCGAAAACGGCACCACATCAACGTATAACTTTTAGCTTTGCGGCATTAGCGCAAAGTAAAAATACTATTTTACATATCAGCGGCAACAGCAAGAAGCAAGTTTTAGCAACTGCTATTGCCGGGCAAAACGTCCAAGAAATGCCAATTAGAGCATTTTTACATGCTGATGATATTAACACACAAGTTTATTGGGCTGAGTAAATTATGAAGCAAGAAATTAAAGAGATCACCGAGCGGATCATTGAGCGAAGTAAAGACAGTCGCAAAGCCTATTTAGCAAAGATTGAAGCAGAAAAATCAACGACAGTTCATCGTGCTAGTTTGTCATGTGGCAACTTAGCACATGGCTTTGCCGCCTGTGGTAAAGAAGACAAAGCAGCTTTACGTGGAGTTAATCACTCAGATGTTGCGATTGTCTCTGCGTACAACGATATGCTGTCTGCCCATCAGCCGTATCAAACCTATCCAGATATCATTAAAGCGGCTGTTAAAGAAGCCGGTGGTGTTGCCCAATTTGCTGGTGGTGTACCTGCCATGTGTGATGGCGTAACACAAGGCCAACCAGGAATGGATTTGAGCTTAATGAGCCGTGACGTTATAGCCATGGCAAGCGCTGTGGGTTTATCACACAATATGTTTGACGGTGCGTTAATGCTGGGAATTTGCGATAAAATCGTTCCAGGTTTGATGATTGCCAGTATGACTTTTGGCCACTTACCTACTGTATTTGTTCCGGCAGGGCCTATGCCGTCAGGTATTCCGAATAAAGAAAAAGCACGGGTTCGTCAACAGTTTGCCAAAGGCGAAATCGGTGAAGATAAACTATTAGAAGCTGAATCTGCCTCTTACCATAGTGCTGGCACGTGTACCTTCTTTGGTACAGCAAATTCGAACCAGCTAGTTGTTGAAGTTATGGGCTTACATTTACCAGGTGCGTCATTTGTTGCACCAAATACGCCACTACGTGAAGAATTAACCAAAGCCGCAGCGCGTCAAGTGACTCGTTTAACACAGCAATCTGGTAATTATATGCCAGTTGGTAGAATGGTTGATGAACGCTCGATAGTTAATGCCATTGTTGCATTATTGGCAACGGGTGGCTCAACAAACTTAACTATGCATATTATCGCCTTTGCAAAAGCTGCGGGCATCATTATTAACTTCCAAGATTTTAATGACTTATCAGATGCCGTGCCGCTATTAACACGCATTTACCCTAACGGACATGCCGATATAAACCATTTCCAACAAGCAGGTGGTATGGCGTTATTGTTCAAAGAGTTAATTGATGCTGGACTTGTACATGAAGATGTTGAAACCATTTGTGGGCGTGGCTTAAGCCGTTATACTCAGCAGCCAATACTAGAAAACGGCGAATTAAAATGGGTTGAAGGCGCAAAAGTGTCTGGTGATCCTGAAGTTATTGCGACCGCGCAAGCGCCATTTAAAACTGATGGTGGTTTAAAAGTTCTTAAAGGCAATTTAGGTGTGTCTGTATTAAAAACATCATCATTACGTGAAGGTAGCTTTGTGATTAAAGCACCGGCGGTTGTTTTTGAAGATCAACATGAACTCGAAGCTGCATTCCAAGCTGGAGAGTTAGAAAAAGATTTTGTGGCTGTGGTACGTTTTCAGGGCCCTAAAGCGCGTGGTATGCCAGAGCTGCATAAATTAACACCGCCACTAGGCGTTTTACAAGATAAAGGTTTTAAAGTTGCTTTAGTAACTGATGGTCGAATGTCAGGTGCGTCAGGTAAAGTACCTGCGGCAATTCATTTATGTCCAGAAGCATTAGACGGCGGTTTAATTGCCAAAATTAACACCGGCGATATGGTGTTAGTTGACGGAGAAAGTGGCGCTCTAACACTGCTGGTTGATGAAAGTGAATTAGCAGCTCGTACTAATGCTAAATTCAATGTCAATGGTCATCATCAAGGAATGGGGCGTGAGTTGTTTGGCTTTATGCGCCGCAACTTAAGCTCTGCTGAAACGGGCGCTTGTTCACTATTTGATAATGACAGTGTAGGTGAGGTGTAGCTATGTTAAATAAGCAAGTGAACATTATTGCCGATATTGGTGGCACAAATATGCGTGTAGCCATTGCTGGTGAACAAGGAGATATTTCAGCCATTGAAATTTATGCTTGCGCTGATTATGCCGGTTTAGCGGAAGTGTTAACTGACTTTATCGAAAAACATCACTTACAAAATAACCAAATAAGTGCCTGTTTAGCCATTGCTTGCCCGGTAGAAAATGACTTAATTGTTATGACTAATTTGCCTTGGCAATTTTCTCAACAGGCGCTAAAAGCTAAGTTACAGTTACATAAACTTATTTTGATCAATGACTTTACTGCCATTGCCCATGCGATACCACAGCTTAGTGAACAGCAAAAAATTCAAATTGGTGAAGGTCAAACTCTGGCTGGTAAACCAATTTCAATTTGTGGTCCAGGAACGGGGTTAGGGGTTGCAAATTTAGTAGCAACAGAGCAAGGTTGGATGAGTTTAAGTGGTGAAGGCGGCCATGTAGATTTTGCCCCTGTCGATCAACAAGAAATGGCAATTTTAAACTTCTTATTAACTAAATATGCCCGAGTATCTTACGAGCAATTGTTATCAGGTTTAGGTTTAGAGCAAATTTATCAAGCCTTAACGTTTATTAAAAACGGTAAAGCTGAACAGTTACCAGCCAAAGAAATTACCACCTTGGCATTAGCTAATTCATGTGACTTATGTGTAGAGACTTTAGCCCAATTTTGCCGTGTTCTCGGCAGTTTTGCCGGTAACTTGGCATTAACGCTTGGCAGTTATGGTGGCGTTTATATTGCTGGTGGTATTGTGCCACGTTTTATTAATTATTTTCAAAGCAGTGACTTTAGATCAAGATTTGAAGCTAAAGGGCGTATGTCAAGCTTTAATCAACCTATGGCGACATTCGTCGTTACTGAAGAGCAGCCAGGGTTATTAGGTGCTTCAGCTTACCTAAGACAAATAGCAGCCACAGAAAATATTGCAACTAGCACTAAAGAGTATTAAGAGGAATTATGACGTTATCAAATAATTGGCAAGTTCAGCCAAGTGATCTATTTGCCATGGGGCCGATTGTACCTGTGCTAGTGATCAAAGATGTTAAAGACGCTTTACCGATTGCAGAAGCTTTATTAGCAGCAGACATCAAGGTGTTAGAAGTTACTTTACGTACCCCAGCAGCATTGGATGTGATCAGCACCATCGCCAAACATTTACCTGAGGCTGTTGTTGGTGCAGGAACAGTAACTAATCGCGAATTACTGCAACGCTCTTCAGATGCTGGGGCAAAATTTGCCATTAGCCCTGGCTTAACACAAGATTTGTTACAAGCCGGAAAAGAGGGGAATACTGCCTTGATCCCTGGAATTTCTTCAATTTCTGAATTAATGGATGGTATTGACTCTGGCTACGATCATTTGAAATTTTTCCCAGCAGAAGCATCTGGTGGTGTAAAAGCAATTCAATCGATAGGTGGACCATTTCCAGATATTAAATTCTGTCCAACAGGGGGCATTAATTTAAATAATGTTCGTGATTACCTTGCGCTGCCAAATGTTGCGTGTTGTGGTGGCTCTTGGTTAGTGTCAGATGAAATTGTTAATAATGCTAATTGGCAGGAAATTACCCGTTTAGCTAAACAAGTATTAACGCATGTAAATTAAACCTGTTTAACGTGTTTGCTAAACGATTATAAACCAAGCTTGTGCTTGGTTTTTTTATGCTTGATTTTTAAGGTCAGGAATAACGTTGTGAAACAATATTTTACTTATGATGTGCTGAATGAATTTATACTTCGCTGGGTAATTTAAACAAAGCCTAATGTAGCTTACTTTCATAATCTCATCAAAAATGTAACTTTTGAAATTCAATAGCGATAAAATTTTGCTTGGCGGGTTTATTTTGGCGTAGATAAGAAAAAGCCAGAAATGAATCTGGCTTTTTGTCGGCGATTTTATACGTAACTATAAGTTACTGGGTAGAAATATAGCTTGCTAAATCAAGTATTTTATTTGAATAACCAATTTCATTGTCGTACCAAGATACAACTTTTACAAATGAATCGGTTAATGCGATACCGGCCGTGGCATCAAATACCGAGGTACAACGTTCACCAATAAAGTCATTTGAAACAACAGCATCTTCTGTATAACCTAAAATGCCTGATAGTTCACCTTGAGCCGCGACTTTCATTGCTTCACAAATTTCTTGATAACTTGCTGGCTTTTCTAAATTCACTGTTAAGTCAACTACAGAAACGTTTGGTGTTGGAACACGAAACGCCATACCGGTTAATTTACCGTTTAAGGCTGGAATTACTTTACCTACCGCTTTAGCTGCGCCTGTTGATGATGGGATAATGTTTTGCCCCGCACCACGACCACCGCGCCAGTCTTTAGCTGAAGGGCTATCTACCGTTTTTTGTGTTGCTGTAGTGGCGTGAACTGTGGTCATTAAACCGTCTTTAATGCCCCAATTGTCGTTTAATACTTTTGCAACCGGTGCTAAACAATTGGTGGTACATGAAGCGTTAGATACAATGTCTTGCCCAGCATACTCAGTGTGATTAACGCCTATAACAAACATTGGCGTGTCATCTTTAGAAGGGGCTGAAAGTACTACTTTTTTCGCACCAGCGGTAATATGTTTACGCGCCATTTCGTCAGTTAAAAACAAGCCTGTTGACTCAACCACAACGTCAACTTCCGCTTCGTTCCATTTTAAGTTAAGTGGGTCACGTTCTGCCGTTACACGTACATGCTTGCCGTTAACAAGCAAATGGCCATCAGAGACTTCAACAGAGCCATCAAAACGACCATGAGTAGAGTCATACTTAAGCATATACGCAATGTAATCAACATCAATAAGATCATTAATAGCGACTACTTCTACATCTGCTCTTGCGAATGCTTCTCTAAATACGAATCGGCCGATACGACCAAAACCGTTAATTCCTACTCTAATTGTCATAATCAAACCTCTTATAAAATTATGTAGTAAAATTACATCATTTTTCGTAAATTACAAGTAATAAATCAACATAAGAGAATAAATATTGATTTAACGCTTGTTTTATTGCGTATTGTTACTAAAATATCGGCAATTAAAATCATTAGTGATAAAATGTTGTGATAATGACATTTTAATTAGGCACGTATTCAGTAAAATTAACCATGAATTAGTGCATTTACCTTTCTTTTATGTGGATCTTTTATGACACAGAACAATAACTTATGTGACATTGGTTTTATTGGCTTAGGTGTAATGGGAAAAAACCTAGTGCTAAACTTGGCTGATAATGGTTTTAGCATTGCTGCCTTTGACCTAGATAACGCCAAAGTGGAAGATGCTATTGCACAAGACAAAGCAGAAAGTGGTTTATCAACAGCTCGTGTTATTGGCTGTTCTTCATATACGGAATTGTTGTCTTGTTTAAAACCTCCTCATTTGATCGTGTTGTCAGTTCCTGCTGGCGCGCCTGTTGATCAAGTGTGTGAAAATTTAATTGGCGCTGGTATTCAACCAGACGATATTGTTATCGATACCGGTAACAGCTTGTGGGTAGATACCGTTGCAAGAGAAAAGCAATATAAAAACAATTTTATTCTATTCTCGTCAGCGGTTTCAGGTGGTGAAGTAGGGGCTCGATTCGGACCTGCGCTAATGCCGAGTGGTTCACCATATGCGTGGACACGTATCAAACCTATTTGGCAAGCGATTGCTGCGAAAGTTGATGGCGAAACCGGCAAACCAATTGAACGTACAAAACCTGGCGAAGTTGTGAACCAAGGTGAACCGTGTGCTGCTTATATTGGCCCTGCGGGTGCTGGTCATTACGTTAAAATGGTACATAACGGTATTGAATACGCTGATATGCAAATTATTTGTGAAGCCTATCAAATGTTACGTGATGGTTTAGGTTTAACAAGTGCAGATATTGCAGATATTTTTGAGCAATGGAATAAAGGTCCATTAGATAGTTATCTTATGGAAATTTCAGTTGAGGTATTACGTCAGCAAGTGGCTGAAGAAAATACGCCCCTTGTTGATTTAATTTTAGATAAAGCGGGGCAAAAGGGCACAGGTTTATGGACGGCCATGAGCAGTTTAGAACTAGGCACCCCAGCGCCAACAATTGCACAAGCTGTGTATGCGCGCTCGATTTCATCATTTAAAAACTTACGTGTGCAAGCGGCAGGTGTATTATCTGGCCCTGTTGCGCACGATCACACTGACCAAGAAAAAGCTGAATTTATAGAGCAACTTCATGACGCTATTTATTGCGCAAAAATTTGTGCCTACGCACAAGGTTTTCAATTAATGAAATTAGCTGAGAAAGAACATAATTGGCAACTTGATTTTGCTAGTATTGCTAAGATTTGGCGTGCTGGTTGTATTATCCGTGCAGTATTTCTTCAGTCAATTACACAAGCCTTTGAGCGTAATCCAGAACTAGACAATCTCTTGCTTGATGAATTTTTTGCTGAACAATTATGTAAGCATCAATTAAATTGGCGTAAAGCAGTAGCAAACTCTGCCCTAATGGGCATTCCAACCGGCGCTATATCGTCAGCGCTGTCTTATTATGACTCTATGCGTTGCGAGGTTTTGCCAGCGAACTTGTTACAGGGGCAAAGGGACTTCTTTGGGGCACATACCTTTGAACGTGTTGATAAACCAGCAGGGAAGAAATATCACGTTTCTTGGTCTAGTCCAAATCGAGAAATTAATGAAATAGGATAGCCAAGCCTAGCAATGTAGTATTTACATATTGGTTTAAAAAGGGCAGCTTAAGCTGCCTTTTTAGTACTAAGTGTTTTAGCTAAATTTAGTTGGCTAGGTATGTGGTGAAACAAAAGTATTTGAGGTGATTTTATCTAAGGTATTATTCGCCACTCTATCCAAAAATTCAGCATCTAAGCCGTATCCTTTAATATAGCTTTGTAGCGTTGCTTCGTTAATACTTTCATCACTTGGATCATAGAGTAGCAATATTTTAGACCAAATATACACTTGTTTATATTCAGTTTTCTCGGCAAATATACTAGCAATTGATTTAAAAATTTCAGTATCTATCGCGGTGCCTGAAGGTGTTAATTCAAGGGCATGATATAACAACTTTAAGGTTTTATTAGGGTCTCTTTTTGCGTAATAGCTAGCTAAATTTACTTGTCTGTTAGCTTTTTCTAGTAACTCATTACCTTCTAAGGCAATAAATTTGTTTAAAGAGTCTTCATTTAAATAACGTGACCAATGAAAAAATAATAAATCAGGGTGTTCTGAATTTTGCGTGGCAAGCGAAAGTTCTTTTATTTTTTTACGTGCTTTTAATACGTTATTAATTCGAATGGTTTTTTTTACTTTTAATTTAATATGTTCAATTTTAGACGCATGTGCCATACATTTTTCGTAGCCCTCATATGCAATCAATTGCTGAAATTTGTTACTGTCATTCGCTTCGAGCTTATGGTCTAAATTGGCAAAACCAACAGCAATGCGTTCTCGTTTGCACCAAGTATCTTCTTGAAACTCTTCGCATATCTCGACGTGTTTGTCGCACAATTCAGCAAAATTTGGCCCTTGTTCACATGCTATTAACGTGAATAAAGGTAAAATAGACACTAATTTATAAAATTTCATCTTTTTCTCAATTTATCCCTGAAAAACTTTTGTAACTGGTGGCGAAATATTTCATGTTCGATTACAATGTGCGCCGCATTTAGTTATTAGTAATTATATCCTTTAATTAATAATAACCCATCGTTCAATTGACTGAAATAAAAGGTTTACGCAATGACTTCTCATCTTGAGGAACAATATCAAACTAGCTGGCAAGAACGTCAAACATTCGCTGAAAACATGCAGCCGATCATCGGGCAGTTATTTAGAAATAACGGTATCGAAATTTCTGTATATGGTCGTCCTTTAGTAAATGCGTCTGCTATCGACATTATTAAAGCACATAAATCAGTAGCTTTACACGAAGAAAATAAATTACGTTTACGTGAGAGTTTCCCATTCGTTCAAGCGTTAGCTAACATGTCACTTGCGCCAGCGCGAATTGATGTAGGTAAACTAGCTTACCGTTACTTATTTAAAGGCGAAGCAAACGGCCTTTCAATTGAACAATTTTTAGAAAAAGAATTAAACAGCATCTCAAAAGATACTGACGCACAAGAAGCGAAAGACGTAGTACTTTACGGTTTTGGTCGTATTGGTCGTTTGTTAGCTCGTTTACTTATCGAGCGTGCTGGCCCTAGTTCAAAATTAAACTTACGTGCTATTGTTATTCGTCCAGGTAAAGCGGGTGACTTAGCTAAACGTGCTAGCTTACTTCGTCGTGATTCAGTACACGGTGCATTCAATGGTAGCATCACTATTGATGAAGAAAACAACGTAATTAAAGCTAACGGTGCTTTCATTCAGGTGATTTACGCAAAATCTCCATCAGATATCGATTACACAGCCTACGGCATTAACAACGCTTTAGTTGTTGATAACACAGGTATCTGGAGTGACGAAGAAGGTTTAGGCCAACATTTACAGTCTACAGGTGTTTCAAAAGTACTATTAACTGCACCAGCAAAAGGCGATATTAAAAACATCGTTTATGGCGTAAACGAAGATATGATTTTAGCAGAAGATAAAATCGTGTCTGCTGCAAGCTGTACAACAAATGCTATTACTCCGGTATTAAAGGCATTAAACGATGAGTTTGGTATTCGTAACGGCCATGTTGAAACCGTGCACTCTTACACTAACGATCAAAACCTAATTGATAACTATCACCCAGCGCCTCGTCGTGGTCGTAGTGCTCCTTTAAATATGGTAATTAGTACTACCGGTGCAGCTAAAGCTGTTGCTAAAGCATTACCTGAGCTAAAAGGGCTGTTAACAGGTAACGCAATTCGTGTTCCTACGCCAAACGTTTCAATGGCGATCATGAACTTGAACTTGAAAAAAGCGACTGACAAAGACGCGCTAAATGATTACTTACGTAACATTTCTTTGAACTCTAAACTTCAAAACCAAGTTGATTACACTGCATCAACTGAAATTGTATCAACTGACCTAGTTGGTTCACGTTACGCAGGTGTTGTTGACTCACAAGCAACAATTGTTGACGGCGACCGCGCTGTACTTTACGTATGGTACGATAACGAGTTTGGTTATAGCTGCCAGGTTGTACGTGTAATGCTAGAAATGGCAGGTATTCAGGTACCAACTTTACCACTACAATAAGCAGTAATTATTTCGTTGCAATTTCGCAACGAAACTTAGCTAATGAAAGCGTTTATCAATAAGGTAAACGCTTTTTTATTTTCTAAATATTTTCACAATGGTTAAGTTATTTTGTTAGTTGTCGATACAAATCGTGAACACTAAAATAGCAGTACGTAGCGATGAAAATTTTGAAAAAGGTGAACCATGTCGATAGAAGTGAGTAGCAGTAATGCTGTAGCCCTGACCACTGAAACATTGTTAGAAGCAAAAACCGCAAATTTAGCCAAATCTCAAGCTGAGCTTGAAGGGCAAATGGCATTAAATTTAATTGCATCAGCAGCGGTTGATAATGTCAGCGTTCCCGCCATTGGTAACAGCGGCCATAACGTTAGTATTAAAGTATAAGTTAGCTAATGTGCTTGAAGTGAAACTAAATACACCTTGCTGGTTTTGGCAGGCCAGCATACTTAGTTGCTTGTTTTGCCGGACCTTCTTTAAATAAACGATATAAATAGCGACTACTGGCTTTTTCTTCGCCAAACTCTGCTTTCATGGCTTTTGTTAACGCTCTAATTGCAGGTGAGGTGTTATATGTTAAGTAAAACTCTCGAACGAAACGAATAACTTCCCAATGAGCTTCACTAAGTTCAATTTCATCTGCTTGTGCGAGCAAAACGGCAACATCTTCATTCCATTGTGTGAAATCGAGTAAATAGCCTTGTTTGTCGGTTGCTAACATTTCGTTGTTATATTGTATTGTCATGACCATGTAATTGAATTGCTGTGTTGAAAAACAAGTTCGAGCATTTCTGCCATTGCCAGTGTAATAAATGAATTACTGTCAATGTTTTGTGCCCGTGCGCTTGCATGTGCTTCTATAATATAAACCTTAAAATCCGGTTGTTTAGTTAGAAACTCGCGCAATAGCGGATGATTTAAATTATAACAACCATCATCCATGAGCAAAATGCTATCGGTTGAAAATGTCATATCGAGACATTGCTTTAGCGAGTTACTGGTAAAGCCAGAGCTTCTTATTATGTGTAACATTGTCATGCTTAAAACCTATATATCACATTATGATCGTGTACACATTGACTAAATTCTTCACGTGATAACACAGTTACATTGTCGATATGAAAATTAGCTCTTAAATTGCGTTCCGCTAAAGATTGTTGGCAAACATAAATATTTTCAATGTCGTAAAATTCAAGTGCGGAAAACGTTTTCAAATAATCTTTTACATTGATAGCAGACGGATTTTGATCCCCGATCACCTGAAATACTCCGTCAGCCATAAAAAAAAGTGACACGGCTTGTTCATAAGAGCCAAATATAAGTGCTGCATCTAACGACTCTTTTCCCACCGCAGAAGAAAAGGGCGCTTGTGTGTTTATTATCGCGATAGTTTTTTCAGACATTATAATTGCACCACGCGCTGAGCTTTACAGGTAAGTTCAACCAGTTCACCTAAGCCAGAAACAATAAATAAGCTATCAATATTTGATAATTCATCGCTGTTTTGTTCATCAGTTAAGCCACGCTTTTCTGCGGCACTAATGCATAAATGTAAAGGAACATTATGCTGTAACTGAAACTGTTGCCATTGTTTAAGGGGTTGAAACTCATCACTTGGGATTGCTAAATGCTTAGCCGCATTTAATACACCATCTTGGTAAAAAAATACCCCGATAACTTTTATACCATTGTCGACGGCACTTTTGACCAAATCAATGGCAGTAGCTGTAAGGTTACTATTTGGCGGTGTTGTAACAACAATAGCTAAGGTTTTTTGCATCTTTAGCGTTTACCTTCATGTTTACTTAAAATTAGCTAATAAAAAAGCCTCAATATTGAGGCTTTATATTTTATACGCGCAGTATAAACAATTATTAATCACATTTTAATGATTATTCATTGTTATTTAGTCATCGCCGCCCATAACACCTAGTAGGCTTAATAAATGAACGAAAATATTGTAAATGTTCAAGTATAAAGAAACTGTAGCGCGGATGTAGTTAGTTTCACCACCGTGGATAATGCGACTAGTATCAAATAAGATCAAACCAGACATGATCATGATGATAGCAGCACTAATGGCTAAAGATAACGCTGGAATTTGGAAAAAGAAGTTAGCGATCATCGCAATTACAGCAACAATTAAACCAACCATTAAAAAACCACCCATAAATGAGAAGTCTTTTTTACTGGTTAAGGCATAACCTGATAAAGCAAAGAAAATTAACGCCGTACCGCCTAATGCTTGCATAATTAGCGAACCGCCATTTGGCATAGCTGCATAGTAGTTCAGCATTGGGCCTAAAGATGCACCCATTAAACCGGTGAAAGCAAAAATCCAAAAAATACCACTGGCTTTATCGGCATTTTTATTAACAACAAATAATAAACCGAATGAAACTAGGGTCATTACTAAGGCTGCCATATGAGACAAGCCCATCGCCATAGAAATACCAGCCGTTACGGCACTAAACGCCAAAGTCATTGAAAGTAACATATAAGTATTTTTCAATACTTTGTTAATTTCAATTGCTGAGCTTCTACTAGCATTTAAACTAATATTTGATTGCATAAAATTTCCTCTAAGTATGCTAATTATATTTTTTAGATGTGGGCAAATGTGAAAAGTTCAAGGTTAAAGCAAACATCCAACATTTGTTTACCACTTATTAGTGATAATTAATCATAAACCACAATGACATATTATGGCACGCAATTTTTTTAATTACTATCTTTAACCTTGTTGAAATTCATCGATAATTTGTGAGCGTTTGTAACAATCATAACTATGATCATTTACCATACCGCAGGCTTGCATATGAGCATAACAAATTGTAGAACCTACAAATTTAAAGCCTCGCTTTTTTAAATCTTTACTCCAAGCATCAGACTCTTTTGATGTAGCAGGGTAGTCAGCAAGGGTTTTCCAATTATTAACGATGGTTTTGTTATTGACAAAACCCCACATATAACGACTAAAGCTTCCAAACTCTTTTTGTATCTCTATAAATAGCTTTGCGTTATTTATTGCAGCACTAATTTTCCCACGATGTCGAATAATTCCAGTATCTTGTAACAGGACTTCAATTTTTTCTTCAGTAAATTGAGCAACCTTTTCGACATCAAAATTTTCAAATGCTTGTCTATAACCTTCACGCCTTTTCAAAATGGTATACCAACTAAGGCCAGCTTGTGCAGATTCTAAAGTTAAATACTCAAATAGTTTTTGGTCATCATAAACAGGTACCCCCCATTCTTCGTCATGATAGGCAACATAATCGGCTTTGGTAGTGTCGAGCCATGGGCAACGACAGCGCTTTTCTTCACTCACAAACATTCCTTTTTAAATTCAAGCAACTGAAATTGTCTAAATAAATGACAAATTGTTGTTTTTTTTAGCAAACAAACTTTTTTATAGAATAAATGCTTTACAAGAGAATATCGAGCCTTTAATATTCGCCTCGTTCTGAAGCAGCAATGCTTTAAACATTCAGGTGAGATGGCTGAGTGGTCGAAAGCACCGGTCTTGAAAACCGGCAAGGGTTTGTAGCCCTTCTAGAGTTCAAATCTCTATCTCACCGCCATATTAAGAAAAGCCCGTTACGAAAGTGACGGGTTTTTTGCTATTTGAAATACAAAAAAATTTAAATTTGTAATACATGAGCTATTGGTTGAGTTCAAACGCGTATCTCATCACCATATTAAGAAAAGTGACATAACGAAGGTTATGTCACTTATTGCATTTGGCGACTAATGTATTAAATGTGACATAAAGCGCAGTATCCCCTTAAACATTTAATTGCTATTTCACTTTTCTAAAATTGAATAAATAAAGTAACTTAAGTACACAAAGCGACTCTTAATTAGCGATGTTGCTGTTATACGACAAGAAACCCCAAAATTAATAACCCATTTTTAACAATAAGTTTATTAATTATTATCGAATATCTTTTGTAAAAATTCTTTTCATGGCCAATTTCTCCAAAATTCTCACTTTCTGACAGAAAGTGAGAATTAGTCCTGCTTTCTGCATTTACAGAGATATTTTTCAAATTATAAGCTTTTGATATTATTACTAACTAATGTATATTATGGAGAATAAATTTATATTAGTTAGAGGGAACTTTTCTGCTGAAAGTGAGAATTTTTCCTACTAATAAGCTGTTATATGCTTTAAAGAATTACGTATTAGAGCAAGAGATTTTTTACTTAGTGTTTTTCGCTAAAAGTGTTTAGTGTATGCACTAATAAACTTTGTTATTTATACCTTTTTCAAAGGTAACAAAGTTATTAATTTAGTTCAGCCAGTTGTGCTAACGCTCAAAAGTTCACGGTTGGTTGTTTTATCACGGGTGCTTTTAAATTCGTGTAGCGTTTGTTTTTACTTATGCTGCATATAACAAGCAATTCAAGCGGGACTTTTTAAAGTTTGCCTGGTTTCGCTGCGCTACACATTTTGGCAAACTATTAAAAAGCCCCTTAATATGGGCGTTATATGTGTCTTATGAATAAGTGTATATTGATCGTTTTGTTATTTATCTCATTTTCGTTGTTGGCAAACGAAGATTTACCTGAACTAGTTTTTCCTATTTTGGGCTCAAAATATATCGGTAATAATTGCTCCAAGGAAACGAATGAAGTAGTTATGGAGTTAGAGCTTTCAAATAAAGGTGTAATAACGAGCATTAGCTTTGTAAAAAAAAGCACTATTAAAGAAATAAATGATGAAGCTAAAAAAAACATAATGGCATCATCACCATTTGTCGAGATTGAAGATTTGCCCGCGAGTGAGGCAGCAAGATATAGTAAAGTAATTATGTCTTATATAGTGCCGTGCAAACACATATAACAAGCCATTCAAGCAGGACTTTTAACAGTTGGTTAGGTTCCGCTTCGCTACACATTATAACCAACAATTAAAAGCCTCTTAATGGGGCGTTAGTTGCAAGGAAGGCTATGAGTTCAATTACACGGTTTGGAAATTTAACTTTAAAGTTGCCTGAGGGCGTTGAGGTCTCAAATTCAACAGAGAATGGCGAAGTGATTTCACTTTTCGATGAAAATGGTCGAGTAGTTATTCCTGAATACGTACAAGTAGGTTTAGGTTATAAAACAGACAAAGGTAAGTTTAAAGTAACTCATAGCCTACGCTCTGACAATAAAACAATATCAACAAATTTATCAGTTTTATTGTCAAAGTATGACGTCTTATATGCAATTGATACAAATAAAAAAAAGATTGATGACATCGAATATTGCATTTCAAGCCGAATGCTTATGCAAATGGCACTGACAGGAGAACAGTTGTGGGAAATGAAACTGATACGACTGCCAGCTTTTATCTTTACAACTCCAATAGAACACGAAGAAAAAATTGGGTGGTCTCAGTTTATTAAGCAGGAACACCTTGCGTTAAATGGCAAAAAAATTGGTATTGTTACCGACCATGATCTTGGGCATATGCCATTATATAATCAACGAGAGAAGGCAATATTGGATTTAGGGTTACTCCCTGAAAATATCGACTTTATTTATGCAAGTGCTGATCGAGATAAAGGCAGTCCTTTAAATAAGGCTGTAATGCAATGTGATGCAGACTCTAATTTATTACTTAAGCAAATTTATAATAAAAAAATGAATTTATCTGCTCTTGCTAATTCAGAGTCTGCATTTTTTGATCAGTCAGGCTCTTTGGTTCCTAGGGCCAAATGCAACTAACAAGTCATTCAAAAGGACAAAAAACAGTTGTTTTTTGCTCCTTCGTCGCTTATTTTAACCAACTATTTTTAGCCTCTTAATGAGGCGTTAGTTGCCGCAACTTGTTCGAGTAAATTTATTTATTAAACGTGCGGTATTTCACATCAAAGGATTGGTGTTTGTTTCCTTCCTTCCTTCCTTTGTTGCTTTAAATTTTAGTTTTAAATATTAGTGTTGTGCTTTTTGCTACACAGTTTTCGCCTAGGTTTTGCAGGTGAAAACAATTAGCAAAGGCGCAAACGGCTCAAAGTTTACGTGTGGCGGCAAAGTTGCGGTAGGAGTTTTTGCTTCTTCCGTCTACTCCGTTAACGTGGTAACTTATTGTTAGTTATGTGGTTTAACGCGCAGCAACTAACAAGGCAATCAAACGGACACGTAACAGTTGGCTCGGTTCCGCTTCGCTTCACATTTTAGCCAACAATTACTTAGCCGCTTACTGTGGCGTTATATTTCCTAAATGGAGTTTAGATGAAAACTGAAATAGCGTTTAAAGTAGCGATACTAGTTCTTTGCCTTTCCAGCTTCTTTTTGAATTATATGACAGGAGATTGGGAGTATAATGGCGATATAGTTAGCGCTATGGGTTGGCATGGCTTTAACTCTCAAATACCGCATTGGTTAAAATTATCAATTGTCGGGCCATTACAACTTTCAGCTCTGATAATGCTAAGTTTTAATTTAATAGCTAGAAATATATTTGCAGCTTTAAGTGTAATTGGTTTGGCTATTTCAGTTTTTGAAGGTGTAGCAGCTTACTCAGCGTTGGAGATCTCAATCCTGCAACTTTATTACTTATCCATTGGTATAGTTCTGACTCTTTCTTTTACTAGTTTAAATGAAAAATTTCGGTCTGGTTCAAATAAAAAGTTAGAGCAAGCGGAAATATAACAAGCTGTTCAAGAGGGACTTTTTACTGTTTGCCGAGTTCCGCTTCGCTTCACATTATGGCAAACTTAGTAAAAAGCCCCTTAACAGGGCGTTATAACGAAAGGAAGCATATGCGTCATCTGATCATAATTCTCATCGCATTATTTGTTGTTGGTTGTGCAAGCACAAAAAAAGAGACTGGCCAAAATCAAATCATTTTAGATCGAAGCGTAATGGCTAATCAAAATACATCAACAGGTTGGATGGCCTATGGATTATCATTGAAGGCTTGGCCTGTCGAACTTGATAAAAATGGTAAACCTAGCTTGTACAAACGAGAAGTTTTCGCACGTTCAAAGACTGCTTTAATCTGGCAAGAACTAAGAGAAAAAAAGACAGTAAATCCTGATGCAGATTTAGATGCGTTAGTGTCAATAAATGATGCTAACTATATGGAAGAATACGTATGGTCATATATATATAAAGGTGTCGGTGACCAACCAAGTGGTTTAGAACTTGGTAAATTTAAACAATGGATGACTATCAATTTACCAGAGCACAAGGCTGTTATTAATACTGGTGTATCGGTGCCAATTTCGTTATAACAAGCTGTTCAAGCGGGACAAATTACAGTTGGCAGGTTCCGCTCCGCTTCACATTTTAGCCAACTACAATTTGCCCCTTAACAGGGCGTTATATGTGTCTTATGAATAAGTGTATATTGATCGTTTTGTTATTTATCTCATTTTCGTTGTTGGCAAACGAAGATTTACCTGAACTAGTTTTTCCTATTTTGGGCTCAAAATATATCGGTAATAATTGCTCCAAGGAAACGAATGAAGTAGTTATGGAGTTAGAGCTTTCAAATAAAGGTGTAATAACGAGCATTAGCTTTGTAAAAAAAAGCACTATTAAAGAAATAAATGATGAAGCTAAAAAAAACATAATGGCATCATCACCATTTGTCGAGATTGAAGATTTGCCCGCGAGTGAGGCAGCAAGATATAGTAAAGTAATTATGTCTTATATAGTGCCGTGCAAACACATATAACAAGCCATTCAAGCAGGACTTTTAACAGTTGGTTAGGTTCCGCTTCGCTACACATTATAACCAACAATTAAAAGCCTCTTAATGGGGCGTTATATGCTTTAAAGAATTACGTATAAAGGCAAGAGATTTTTTACGTAGTGTTTTTCGCTAAAACTGTTTAGTGTATGCACTAATAAACTTTGTTATTTATACCTTTTTCAAAGGTAACAAAGTTATTAATTTAGTTCAGCCAGTTGTGCTAACGCTCAAAAGTTTACGGTTGGTCGTTCTATAACGGGTGCTTTTAAATTCGTGTAGCACTTGTTTTAACTTGCGCTGCATATAACAAGCAATTCAAGCGGGACTTTTTAAAGTTTGCCTGGTTTCGCTGCGCTACACATTTTGGCAAACTATTAAAAAGCCCCTTAATATGGGCGTTATATGCTTCAAAGAATTACGTGTTAGAGCAAGAGATTTTTTACTTAGTGTTTTTCGCTAAAACTGTTTAGTGTATGCACTAATAAACTTTGTTATTTAACCCTTTTTCAAAGGCAACAAAGTTATTAATTTAGTTCGGCCAGTTGTGTTTAACGCTCAAAAGTTCACGGTTGGTCGTTTTATAACGGGTGCCTTTAAATTCGTGTAGTGTTTGTTTTTACTGGCGCTGCATATAACAAGCTGTTCAAGCGGGACAAATAACAGTTGGCTGGTTCCGCTTCGCTTCACATTTTAGCCAACTACAATTTGCCCCTTAACAGGGCGTTAGGCTTCCAAGAGTATGAATCAACCTAAGAATATTAAAATTGCTATATTCATTTACTTTGCAGCAATTGCTTTAAGTTTTATCGGAGCTATTCCTAATTACCTTGCAGCAGATCCTCGCCCACCATTATTTGGTGTTTTAATAACTTGGGTCATTATGTACGGTTTACTTATTGGATTAGGTTACGCAATTAAAATAGGAAAAAATTGGGCTAGGCATACTAATGCGGTTATTACAGCAATTTCATTAGTTACCATTTTCTTTGCTGGAACTTCACCATCTTTATCAACGGACATTAGCCAAATAATTTTAGTAGTTAATAATATAGCATCTGTTGTTGTTTTAATTTTGCTTTATACAAATGCATCAAACGACTGGTTTAAAGCAGTAAAAGCCTAACAAGTCATTAAAGCAGGACAAAAAACAGTTGGCTTTTGCTCCTGCGTCGCCTATTTTAGCCAACAATTTTTTGCCTCTTAATGAGGCGTTAGGCATACAGGATGAGTAATCGCAATTGGGTCTGCTTTAATTGCAGAATCACAAATAGGAAATCATCGAGGTTTACAGGTGATGCTATCTGTTCCGAGTGTGGCGGCCAACTTAAAAACATTGGTTATAAAATTCCTGTTCCCCCGAAGAGTAAGCCCAAAGAGTGGGCGAAACTTCAGGAAAGTCTTGCATCTCAAGCTAGAGAACTTGAACGAGTCAATTTTAAAGTTAAGGTTCAAAAACGTCACGAGCTTGAACAAGAGTTAGTAAAACTAAAATCTCTACCGCTTAATGTTGGTAGGCAAAGTTTAATAAAGCAGCTTGAGAAACGGTTAAAGTATGCCTAACAAGTCGCTCAAGAGGGAAAATTTACAGTTGGCTATTTTCACTCCGTTCAACATTTTAGCCAACTTATAAATTTCCCCTTAGCGGGGCGTTATACGTTTCAAAGGATTTGAGTTTATGCGAAGTAAGGTTTTTAGAATTGTAGCTTTCTTGCTTGGCACATTATTCGTACTGCATGGAGCTTTCATAGCAATTGCAGGTGATCCAACTGGGAATTCTGGGCTTGGTACTGTAATCACTAGTGTCGGCTTAGGCGCAATATTCATATTCTATGCAATAACTGGCTATTCTAGTATTTATAAATACATTAAAGAACGGTCGGTCAAATAAACGTATAACAAGCTGTTTAACAAGGACAAAATACAGTTGGCTTTTGCTCCTTCGTCGCTTATTCTAGCCAACTGTATTTTGCCCATTAACAGGGCGTTAGGTGTTTAAGGAAACTGTGCTTCATATTGATAGAATTGGAATAATAAAATCTGATGAAGAGAATGGTTGCCAGATTAGGATTAGCAAAGCTGAGCGTGGTAATGGTTTTTATCTCTTTATCAGTGATGATTTCTCAAATCCTAAGAATCCCATTGGAGATCACTATTATGACTCTCTTGAAGATATTCTGGAATGCTTTGTAGAAGATTGCTGGGAAGTTGAATGGGTATTAAACACCTAACAAGTTGCTCAAACGGACGCATAACAGTTGGCTGCGCTTCGTTCCTCGCACATTATAGCCAACTATTCTTCGCCGCTTAGCAAGGCGTTAGCTAGCAATTTTAAGGTTCGTACATATTCCAAATTCTATCCCAAAATCAGAGCGAGTCTTTAATATAATATGGGGACTTGGATTATTGTGTTATGCCTTTTACGGTTATCAACACGGTGAATTGTACCTTCCTGGTAAAGGCTCATCCGATGGAACGACATTTACAGGCGTAACATTAAATTTAATAATTACGTCTATGGTTCTAGGCTCATTAAGCTTATTTGTTGTTGTGCTTGATCATTACGATAAACGTAACAACGAGCATAAATATAAGTTTGTTAATCGCATATTTATGGGAGGCGGAATTTTATTAATTGTTATAGCTTTTATTATGGAGTTTAATAATAGTATTACTTATCAGGTTGTTGGCTAAGTTGCTAGCTAACAAGCTGTTCAAGCGGGACTGTTAAAGTTTGGCTCGGTTTCGCTACGCTACACATTTTAGCCAAACATTATCAGCCCCTTAACAGGGCGTTATATGCAAAGGAAATGTATGGAGTCATATTCGCTTTTATTGGTTTTAGCTTGTATTCATACCGCCTCGGTTTTTTACATCACTATTCTCATAGTAGAGTGCCCCTTTAGAACCGGCACCATAAAGTTTTGGCTTTTCATCTTTAGCTTGCTTGTGCCATTGCTCGGCGTATTGTTTGCTCGATATAAGCTAAATTTTGTTTCTTTAAAGGGTAAAGAAAGTGCTAGTGTTGTAAGTACTGCGTATTCTCCAAATAGTAATGACTTCGGATCTGGAGATTGTAGTTCAGGTGATTCAGGCGGTTGTGACTAATTTGCATATAACAAGCTGTTCAAGAGGGACAAATAACAGTTGGCTTTTGCTCGTTCCTCGCTTATTTTAGCCAACTACAATTTGCCCCTTAACAGGGCGTTAGGTATACATGCAAGGTCTGGTATTTGAATATCTCATGTGACAAGTATAAGTCTATTTTTGAATGGCTTATCTTAATATCTGTCTTTGCATTACTTGTCTTAGGTTGGGCAGGAATAATTGTAAGTCCCAACTTAAAACCAGTGATATGGCACTTATTTTTATTTATTGGTGTAGGCTATTTATGCTACGGCATCATTTATAAGAAACCTTATTATTTAAATGTAGACTCTAAGTGGTCGGAGTATTTATATGGTATTGAACTATTTTGTTTTTCTGCGTTTATTCTTTTGGTAGTCAAAGTTATAGTTGAATTAGTGTATACCTAACAAGGCAATCAAGCGGGACTGCTAAAGCTTGGCTCAGTTTCGCTTCGCTGCACATTTTAGCCAAGCATTATCAGCCCCTTATTGGGGCGTTATAGCGAAACGGAGTTGAGGCTAATTTAGCTGAATAAGGATGTAATTCATGGTTCAAAAAATATTCTCTATCTTAATGGCAATCTTAGGTGCTTGGATATATCAACGATTTGACTCTCTCTTTGCTTTAATTCCGATTATCGTTGCAGTTTTAATGTATCGTGGCGCTGATCATGGAGTTTGGTTTTACTTTGATTGGGATTCTGATTCTGATTCCAGCTCTACTTTTGGAGGGAGCAGCGATTCAGGTGGAGATGGTGGTGGGGATTAAAATTCGCTATAACAAGCCAATCAAGCGGGACTGCTAACAGTTGGCTCAGTTTCGCTTCGCTACACATTTTAGCCAACAATTATCAGCCCCTTATTGGGGCGTTATATGCTTCAAAGAATTACGCATTAGAGCAAGAGATTTTTTACTTAGTGTTTTTCGCTAAAACTGTTTAGTGTATGCACTAATAAACTTTGTTATTTATTCCTTTTTCAAAGGTAACAAAGTTATTAATTTAGTTCGGCCAGTTGTGCTTAACGCTCAAAAGTTCACTGTTGGTCGTTTTATAACGGGTGCCTTTAAATTCGTGTAGTGCTTGTTTTAAATCGCGCTGCATATAACAAGCAATTCAAGCGGGACTTTTTAAAGTTTGCCTAGTTTCGCTGCGCTACACATTTTGGCAAACTATAAAAAGCCCCTTAATATGGGCGTTATATGCAAAGGAAATGTATGGAGTCATATTCACTTTTATTGGTTTTAGCTTGTATTCATACCGCCTCGGTTTTTTACATCACTATTCTCATAGTAGAGTGTCCCTTTAGAACCGGCACCATAAAGTTTTGGCTTTTCATCTTTAGCTTGCTTGTGCCATTGTTCGGCGTATTGTTTGCTCGATATAAGCTAAATTTTGTTTCTTTAAAGGGTAAAGAAAGTGCTAGTGTTGTAAGTACTGCGTATTCTCCAAATAGTAATGACTTCGGATCTGGAGATTGTAGTTCAGGTGATTCAGGCGGTTGTGACTAATTTGCATATAACAAGCTGTTCAAGAGGGACAAATAACAGTTGGCTTTTGCTCGTTCCTCGCTTATTTTAGCCAACTACAATTTGCCCCTTAACAGGGCGTTATATGCTTCAAAGAATTACGTATTAGAGCAAGAGATTTTTTACGTAGTGTTTTTCGCTAAAACTGTTTAGTGTATGCACTAATAAACTTTGTTTTTTAACCCTTTTTCAAAGGCAACAAAGTTATTAATTTAGTTCGGCCAATTGTGTTTAACGCTCAAAAGTTCACGGTTGGTCGTTTTATAACGGGTGCCTTAAAGTGCTAGCAGTGTTTGTTTTTACCTACGCTGCATATAACAAGCAATTCAAGCGGGACTTTTTACAGTTTGCCTGGTTTCGCTGCGCTACACATTTTGGCAAACTATAAAAAGCCCCTTAATATGGGCGTTATATGCTTTAAAGAATTACGTATTAGAGCAAGAGGTTTTTACGTAGTGTTTTTCGCTAAAACTGTTTAGTGTATGCACTAATAAACTTTGTTATTTAACCCTTTTTCAAAGGCAACAAAGTTATTAATTTAGTTCGGCTAGTTGTGTTAACGCTCAAAAGTTCACGGTTGGTCTTTTTATAACGGGTGCCTGTAAATTCGTGTAGTGTTTGTTTTAAATTGCGCTGCATATAACAAGCAATTCAAGTGGGACTTTTTACAGTTTGCCTAGTTTCGCTGCGCTTCACATTTTGGCAAACTATAAAAAGCCCCTTAACAGGGCGTTATATGCTTCAAAGAATTACGCCTTAGAGCAAGAGATTTTTACGTAGTGTTTTTCGCTAAAACTGTTTAGTGTATGCACTAATAAACTTTGTTATTTAACCCTTTTTCAAAGGCAACAAAGTTATTAATTTAGTTCGGCCAGTTGTGCTTAACGCTCAAAAGTTCACGGTTGGTCGTTTTATAACGGGTGCCTTTAAATTCGTGTAGTGTTTGTTTTAAATTGCGCTGCATATAACAAGCAATTCAAGCGGGACTTTTTATAGTTTGCCTGGTTTCGCTGCGCTACACATTTTGGCAAACTATAAAAAGCCCCTTAATTGGGCGTTATATGCTTTAAAGAATTACGTTTTAGAGCAAGAGATTTTTTACGTAGTGTTTTTCGCTAAAACTGTTTAGTGTATGCACTAATAAACTTTGTTATTTATACCTTTTTCAAAGGCAACAAAGTTATTAATTTAGTTCGGCCAGTTGTGTTAACGCTCAAAAGTTCACTGTTGGTTGTTTTATCACGGGTGCCTTTAAATTCGTGTAGCGTTTGTATTAAATTACGCTGCATATAACAAGCAATTCAAGCGGGACTTTTTACAGTTTGCCTGGTTTCGCTTCGCTACACATTTTGGCAAACTATTAAAAAGCCCCTTAATTGGACGTTAGGCATCGTATGAACTTATCTACCATCATAAATGAATGTTATGGTATGCAAATTAGAATTGTTAATTTGGGTTTTCCACTAATTGATTTGGAAGATAGTTTTCCATCTATTGGTTTTACTGGAGATCCTAATGGGTTGAGAGAATGTAGTAAAGAGCATGCTATTACCATCATTAAAAATATGATATGGAAAGACATGGCTTTTAATTTGGAAAATGTAACAGAGAGTACTGCGTTACAAAGAGCACAATTTATAATTGAACAATTCTATGTATCCGAGATGAAGTTTTATACAAATGGAGATTGGGCGAAAGGATTTGAAGGTGGGAATGGATGGTGTTCAATGCTTGATGATTTTACTTATGATGGTGGAGTAGTCTGTGTCTCAAATGCTGGTAATATCACAATATGTTCTGTTATTTGGTTTATTGCCGAGGATTAATGCCTAACAAGTTGCTCAAGAAGGACTCGTAACAGTTGGCTCGGTTCCGCTTCGCTTCACATTTTAGCCAACAATTACTCGCCTCTTAGCAAGGCGTTATGTATACAAGGAAGGGTTGAGGTTTGGCTAGATATCGTATCCCTAAAACTGTTGGAACAGTGGAAATAATATCTTCAAAAATTGGAACGCCACTTATAACCAATCACACTTATGGTAAAAATAAAATATTAATACCGTGTAGAGATTGGGAGCATGCAGAAGAAGTTTTAAGTAAAATTAAATCTCTCAAAAAAGGCGGTGAAGTTTGGGCTTAAAAGTTCAGAGTAATGTATACATAACAAGCATTTAAAGCAGGACTGCTAACAGTTTGCTCGGTTCCGCTTCGCTACACAATTTTAGCAAACTATTATCAGCCTCTTAAATGGGCGTTATATGCTTTAAAGAATTACGTATTAGAGCAAGAGATTTTTACGTAGTGTTTTTCGCTAAAACTGTTTAGTGTATGCACTAATAAACTTTGTTATTTAACCCTTTTTCAAAGGCAACAAAGTTATTAATTTAGTTCGGCCAGTTGTGTTAACGCTCAAAAGTTCACGGCTGGTTGTTTTATAACGGTACCTTTAAATTCGTGTAGTGTTTGTTTTTACTGGCGCTGCATATAACAAGCAATTCAAGCGGGGCGTTATAAAGCGGAGCGAGTATGGCACCTGATTTCGAGATTGAAGGCTCTGATTTATTATCTGAACAATTTGGGGAATGGCCTTCTTTCCATGATTCAGAAATTATTTCAATCGATTTTAATCGAGGCAAAGAAGGAGGTAATCCTTCAATTGTAGTAAAAGTTCATGCTTTTGAAATGACATCTGAAGTAAATAAAAAAGGCTACTATAAACTCATAAATCATTGTGACATTGAATTCAATTTCGAATCAGTTGAAGATGTAACTCTAAATGGTTTCAACCATCAGAATGTAATAAGTGATATATGTTTTTCCAAAGAAGTCGATTCGAATGGAGTATCAAAAATCATAGTAGAATTTGAGCCCTGTTATGGTGTGGAGCTTGAGTTTAAGTGTCAGAAGGTCACGGTCACAAGTGTCACACCTACTGAACCAGATAAGTAATGGGCAACCGCTTTATAACAAGCCACTCAAGCAGGACAAATAACAGTTGGTTTTGTTCGCTTCGCTCTCTATTATAACCAACTATTATTTGCCTCTTAGTGGGGCGTTATATGCTTTAAAGAATTACATATAAAGGCAAGAGATTTTTTACGTAGTGTTTTTCGCTAAAAGTGTTTAGTGTATGCACTAATAAACTTTGTTATTTATATCTTTTTCAAAGGTAACAAAGTTATTAATTTAGTTCAGCCAGTTGTGCTAACGCTCAAAAGTTTACGGTTGGTCGTTCTATAACGGGTGCCTTTAAGTTCGTGTAGTGTTTGTTTTAAATTGCGCTGCATATAACAAGCAATTCAAGCGGGACTTTTTACAGTTTGCCTGGTTTCGCTTCGCTACACATTTTGGCAAACTATAAAAAGCCCCTTAATATGGGCGTTATGTGTTCAAGGAGGGTGGGTGAAAAATAAATATCTTTGTTTTCTAATTCTAGTTATTTCATTTGGTGCTACTGCTAATGAAAAGCCTAAATATACTCGTGGCGACTGCATTACACCAATCGATCAAAAGTTTTCGTGGTTTGGCAAAACAGCGAAAGTTGAAGCTTATTCTTCAATAGATGGATTCTCAGGAAAAAATTACATTCTACTCTTTAATAATTACCAATCTAATAGTGTTATATTCACTAAATCAATCGAAGCCAGCACTAAAAAAGTAGATAAAAAGCTTTGTGAAATAAACACATAACAAGCTGTTCAAGCGGGACAAATAACAGTTGGCTGTTTCGCTTCGCTCACATTATAGCCAACTACAATTTGCCCCTTAACAGGGCGTTATGCGTCAGCCGCGAATTCGAATAAATTTATTGTTTTCGGTTGGCACTTTACAAAGGCTAGGGTGCTTGTTGCCTTTTCTTTGTTTTGGTAACTTAATAGCCAGCTATGCTGTTTCAGCTTTTGGCTCAACAGTTTTTCGCCAAGTTAGGTTTGGTGGCAAAAGTTACTTTATTTAAGTGGCTCAAAATTCATGGTTTGGTGTGTCGCGCTGCGTGGGAGTTCTTGTTTTCTACGGTCGGGCTGCCACGAAATCTAATATAAATGGCGTTGTTTGTGGTAGTCGCAACCAGCGCATAACAAGGCGCTCAATGGGACGTTTAAAGTTTGGCTCGTTTCGCTGCGCTCACAATTTTAGCCAAACTATAAACGCCTATTAGCTTGGCGTTATACATACTTTAGGAATTGCACTTGAATCTAGATGATTTGATTCCCCAACTAGAAAAGCATGTCGGTATTGATTTGATTAAAGCCGCGATTGAGCTTTATTCATTAGAGCGGATTAATGGTGCTACTTCAATTTCGGAAGACATGCTCTTATTTCAATGGGGCGTTTTTGATTGGGGGGAAGGTGAATATTTCGAACTAGATATTACTCGTCAAATATCTTCATTAAATACTAACGAATTAAGGCAACTTAGTTGTACTCTATATTTCAATCCTTCGTTAGTTCTGCGTGAGATTGAAGAAGGAAATAAGTGGTGTTCTTCACTTGAAGAATTTAATTCATTTAATGAGTTTGTTTTAAGTAGTAAGGTATTTAAGTTTTGTTCTGCCATTACTCCTGAAAAGTCTAGTGTGGAGTTAGAGTATGTATAACAAGCCATTCAAGCAGGACTTTTAACAGTTGGTTAGGTTCCGCTTCGCTACACATTATAACCAACTATCAAAAGCCTCTTAATGGGGCGTTAGGTAGCACGAATGATCGTCAAGCATATTATCGAAGATTTAGAGTCAGTATTCGAATCACTTCCAATATCTAAAGAGTTTGATGTTGCTTTCGCTAGCTATACAGATGATGGCTCAGGAAATATTGATTTCTGTACTTTTGAAGCATTTCATTGGGATGACGATGAAGAGTTTTTCCTCGTACCGAGTGGGTGTGGAAAGCACTATTCATTAGATGTTAACAAATTTAATGCAGAGAGCTTTTTAATTGCTTTAAAGAGTGCAATTAATGATGAAATATCTGATTATTGTGCCTATGCAAGAGCTCGTATTAAAATTGCTAAAGATGGCTCGGTTGCTTCTTTAAACTCTCCTTTATGGGGGACGGGCTATCACGAACAAGAGCGGTTGTTATATTTTTATCACGGTAAGCAACCAGAAAGCGCTACCTAACAAGCAATTCAAGCGGGACTTTTTACAGTTTGCCTAGTTTCGCTGCGCTACACATTTTGGCAAACTATAAAAAGCCCCTTAATTGGGCGTTAAATGCCCCAAGGAAGTATGAGCATTAAATTCAAGAAAGTAGCATTAATCACGTTAGTTATTCCTGCCAGCATTCATTGGCTTGGAATGTGTTTACTTGGTTTTGCTATATTCGCTCACGGAGCTTTTCGAGATTTCCCATCATTCTTCCTAACATTAGCAACTATAGCTGGTATATTTTCACTATTAGTAGCTGTAGTATCGGTAATTCGCTACCCTAAAATTGGTAAGTTTACTATTTATGTCATAGGTTTAGGGTGTTCAGTATTGAGTATTGCGCTTTATATGGGTATTTACTCGGAGCCTTGGTTTTTAATCTCAGCATCTAGTTTGTTTTTGGGGAGTGCTTTTATTATGTTTGAGTATGTAAGGGGCACTTAACAAGTCGTTAAAGCAGGACAAATAACAGTTGGCTTTTGCTCCTGCGTCGCTTATTTTAGCCAACATATTATTTGCCTCTTAACGAGGCGTTAGCTTTATTGGAGACTTTGGCTATTAAATGGAAGTATAAATTGCTTAAAGGTAGCCCTTTATTGAAGGCGCTCATTTGGCAGCAATTAAATAAAAGGCAACTTCAATCACTAATAAAAAGGTTTGCTACACGAGAAGCTAAATTAATTCGCCAAGGTCACGCTAGTTTTTTTATTTGGCGTTCTCGACGTATTTCAGTAGTTCATATTTATGAAAAACGCTATGGCGATGTGCCTCAATTATTTAAAAAACGTTGTATGCCTAAATTAAAGTCATATTATATAAATAACGGTGTTTATACTTGGCCTAGTACAAAATAGGGGTAGGTGTAAAAATAAAGCTAACAAGGCAATCAAGCGGGACTGCTAAAGCTTGGCTCAGTTTCGCTGCGCTACACATTTTAGCCAAGCATTATCAGCCCCTTATTGGGGCGTTATATGCTT
>NZ_BAAJLV010000011.1:0-73768 GCF_057548755.1 Colwellia aquaemaris
CCTTATAACAAGGCACTAAAGCAGGACAAATAACAGTTGGCTGTTTGCTCCTTCGTCGCTTATTTTAGCCAACCATTATTTGCCTCTTAGTGAGGCGTTAGGTTTCGCACATGTTTGGTAGTATTTTTCTAGCAAGTATTATTCAATTTGGTGAAGTGAAAGGATGTTCAGATCCCAGCATTGAGCTATTAGAAGAGTTTAAAACTGAAATTGTGTATTTAGAAAATACTCCTGAGCTATTTCCTAAAGGTACGATCAAAATTGCTGCTTCTATGCCACCAATCTGTCAAGTTGTTAACTCGCAGGTTGAAGTTGAGTTTGATATAGATAACCAAGGTCACATTGTTAATTATAAGGTTATATCTAACATTCCTAAGCGAGTTCACTCCAAGGCAATTAAAAAAGAACTCATGCGTACACCTGTGTATAAATCAGCTTGGGGCTTAAAGAATAACAAGGTACTTGTTAATTACATTCAGTATAAAAGCAAAACTTAGTATCAACTTTGAAGTGCGACAAATAACAGTTGGCTGGTTCCGCTTCGCTACACATTTTGGCAAACTATTAAAAAGCCCCTTAATTGGGCGTTAGGTTTTTAGGAGAAGTAGTGGAGCTTTATCTTGTAGGTATAATAATTATTTTAATAACTATTGGAAGACACACTATTCCAATTTTAAGAAATAAGTTTTATTTTAAAAAAATAGAAAAAGAGTTTAATAGTTCTCGTTTAAACATAGTAGAAGATAACTTTAAGATTTTAACCTTTGATTATATTAATGAAAACTCTCCAGAAGTTAGATTATTTGATCATGGAATCAATATTAATATTGTAGGTGATAAATCTACATTTTTTGAGTTTGAATACCAATTGAGTTTTAATTTCAAAGGTAAATGCTATCAAGTCGAACATAGTGCTGTTTTAGCAGATAATTTAACTAACAGTAAAATCTATGCTGATTACTTTAATTCTCAGGGCAATATTACGTATCAGGCTAGCGAAGATTGCAGGTCATTTTTTGATAATTATTTAGTCCTAATTAGATATATGGTTTTGAATAAGCTAGCTCATGAAATCACTAAAGTAACCAAAAGTTATCGTTTAACATCACATATAGTAGTTGGAAGGCATATTGAGCAATTATATGAATATCTCGGCACATTCGCAGAACTAAATTATCTTGATGTATAAAAACCTAACAAGTTACTCAAAAGGACAAATAACAGTTGGCTTTTGCTCCTTCGTCGCTTATTTTAGCCAACAATTATTCGCCTCTTAGTAAGGCGTTAGGTATACACGGAAGTCCGAGAATGATTCGAACATTGCCTTTCACATTGATTATTTTATCTTTTTCATTATTTGCAGATGAAGATGTTTTTGATATTGAAGTTTTCGATAGAAAAATATCATTACCAAAATCATGCCTATGGCAATTAAAAGATACTGTGGAACACGAAGAAACTGCGGTATTTAAATGTGACAAAGGTTTTGATCATGAAGTCAGTATAGTTATCCAGCCATTTGTATATGAAGATATTATGCACGTTAAAAATGCAATAGAAGTAACTTCAAATACCGAACATAAAATTGGAAACATTACTCATTTCCATATAGAGGCATCAATTGATACATCTCGTGGAGTCAGTAAAAACTTTATTGACGCATTTTGCGACCCAAAATACTGTTTATTAACACTAGGAGAAAATGGCTCTATTGGTCAAAACATCTTAGTTCAGTTAAAAAGTATACCTAACAAGGCGTTAAAGTCGGATTCGTAACAGTTGGCTCGGTTTCGCTCCGCTACACATTTTAGCCAACAATTTTTTGCCGCTTAGCGTGGCGTTAGCTTTCTTGGAGATATATGGATTATTCGAAGTATTCAGTCAATGAATTAATGGATTGCCTCAATAATATAGATAAAGATGCACATCCGGAAAATTATAAAAAATTATTGTTGGAAGTTGAAAACAGAAAGTCTGAAATTGAAGTTGCTCAAAAACAAGACCAAGAAGAATTTACTTTTTCAACTGAAAACAGGGTCAAACTATTGAGTTGGCTGCAAATAGCAACATGTGCTGGTTTTACTATTGTCTTTGTTAATGTGCTATTTGGTTCTAAGGAGTTACTAGACTTAATTGTTTATGGAGTCATTGCTGTTTTTAATGGGGTTGCCGGCTATAAACTCTTAAAAAGATCACGCTATGGATATGAGCTCTCATATCTTAATCAAATTTTTCAAATTTTGACTATAAACACAGGCACTTTGTTTTTTACCTATACTGGCTTAGGTAGCTTTTTGATTGGGATAGAAGGTGAATTATTTTTTAGGGCTAACATTTTAAGCACTGACTTCAGATTCTATACTGGTGAAAACTTAGGGCAATTTGGTATTGGCGTAGACTTAGTAGCCATTTTCTTCTTGAGTGTACTGCATTCATGTAGAGAGTTGGGGCTAGACACGAAAGCTAACAAGCCAATCAAGCGGGACTAAAAACAGTTTGCTCGGTTTCGCTCCGCTTCACATTTTAGCAAACTATTAATCAGCCCCTTATTGTGGGCGTTAGCAGTTTCGGAAGTATTGAGTTAATTAAAGGGAGTTAAATGTTAAAATTAATCATTTCATATATCACTCTAGTAGTTGTTATCTTTAGCATTGTTCATGACTTTTATACTGGTGAAATCAATATGAAAGGCAGTGTATTTCATTTAAATTCAGATCTACCATTATTTATTGGTTTTGGCGTTTTCAAACTAGCTATTGCGGTTAGTTTTGTGGTTTATTATAAAAAGCAGTTTCGTGATTAAACTGCTAACAAGGCATTCAAACGAACTGTGCTCTTGACCCGCTTTCGTGGACACCTCCTCATCACATTGAGGAGGCTACAATGTCTAGATATACCCAAGCTAAAAAGACATGGTTTTATTCTGTCGGTTTTAAAATTAAAGCAGTACAACTAAGCTTAAGAGACGACATTTCATCAAAGGATGTTGCTCAGGCACTCGATATTCATCCGTTCAGGCTTTTCCGTTGGCGAAAAGAGTATCGGGAAGGAAAGTTTAACAACAATCCACGCTATCAAAGCAACACAGAATTAATGATCAAAGTTCCTACAAAGAAAGAAATTAATAAAATCAAACAACTGCAAGAAGTGAATAAATGCTTAAAGCAGGAGAATAGCCTGCTAAAATGTGGCAAAGTTAAAACCAATGATTTTAATAAGTGGTATATGACCTTTCTTCAGTGATGATTAATTGAGGTGTTCATGGTGCATTTTTATCGATATGAGTTAAATGGCAAGTTCATATTATTCGTTAATTTTTTAGATTATATCGAGGTAATACATGTTATTAGATGTTAATGTTCGCTCTGAGCGTAGTCATGATGTAAAGCAAATTGAAAGTATCATTTCATCTGCTTTTGAAAAGCATCAATACAGTAATCATAAAGAGCAATTTATTGTTTCTCAACTGCGTGATGATTCAGCTTTATCTGTTTCTCTAGTGGCAGAATATAAAGAAAAAATCATAGGCCATATTGCTTTTTCGAACGTTAAGATAAACAACGTAGATTGTTCATGGTACGGATTAGCGCCAGTTTCAGTGTGCCCAGAATACCAAAACTCTGGCGTGGGCTCTCAACTTATATATGCTGGTTTAGAGGCTATTAAGAAGGCTGGAGCCAAAGGCTGTGTGCTACTTGGTGAACCAGCATACTATCAACGCTTTGGTTTTAAAGCGGTTGACGCTTTGATATTAGAGGGAGTGCCTGCTGAGTTCTTTCTGAGCTTGAATTTTGATGAGTTTACTCCTTCAGGCAAAGTTGAGTATCATCAAGCATTTCAAGATAATAGCTAACAGGTGCTTAAGAATATTCTAGCGGTAAAATAAAAGCAATTTTCAAAGCTTGCGATAAGCCGGTGTGAGGAGAGCTTTAGCTAAGCACTATGTTGCATATTATTGTCGCTAATAGTGCTTGCGCGTATGTTATATCAGTAGTTATGGATTAATCTATCTGTTTTTGTTGGTAGTAATTTCTACTTTTTGCTGCTTGCTCACATAAATCGGTCAGCGCATTTAAGCTACGAGTGGTCATGCGATGTACAACATCAGCATCCAATTTTATGATTTGTTGATGTTTAACGGCGGGGATCACAGGCCATTTTTGCCATGGGTAGCCTTCCTTGTCGACTTGGTTTTCAGATAATGGCTGAATAATAATATCGACATTTGCTTGTAGTACTTGCTCAATATTAACTTGTGGGTATCTAGCATTTGCCGAATAAAATGGGTTGCTAATATTACAAACGTTTAAAAACTGTTGTGGCCAGCTGCCGCTTGCAATAGTCGTAAGTGGCCTAGACCATACTTCGTAAAAACCTAATAACGGTTGTTTAGTTTGATAGCGATTTTTAATGACGCTTAAATCTGTAAGGAATTTTTGTGCTACTTTTTCAGCTTGCTCTGCATGGCCTGAAAGTTTACCAAATAGACGTAGCTCTTTTGCTACATCTTCAAAGGTATAAGGTTGAGAATAGACAACATTAAAACCAAGTTGCTTTATACGGGCTAAATCATCACTGGGGTTGCCACTTTTCCATGCAATAATTAGATCAGGCTGCAGTTCGATAACTCGCTCGAGTTGAATTCGCAATGAACTCCCAATTCTCGGTATTGTTTTTGCGCTCTCAGGATAGTCGGCATGCTCTGTGGTGGCAATAATCTGCTCACCAGCACCAATGTCAAAGAGCATTTCGACAATGTGCGGTGCCAGCGCAATAATACGAGGCTTGTCATTGTTATCAATTTTATCATTAGCACTTGCGGTGCAGATCAAGCTCATTAATGCGATAAGCAGATAGTGAGATAATTTCATGCCGTTTTCATATTCCTTGTGATGTGGGTTGCTGCAAAAGATGCTCGCTTTACCAGTCGATGCCTTTTTGTGCTTTTATGCCGTTGTCAAATGCATGCTTAGTTGGCTGAACTTCACTAACGGTATCTGCTAGTTCAATAATACTGCGATGACAAGCACGGCCGGTAATAATAACATGTTGCATAGCAGGGCGGTTAACTATGGCTTCAATAACCTCGTCTAAATCTAGGTATTTGTACGATACCATGTAGGTCAATTCATCTAGTAATACAACGTCAACACTTTCATCTTTTAATAGGCGTTTAGCTTCATTCCATACTTTGGTTGCTGCGGCAATATCTTTTGCTTTGTCTTGAGTATTCCAAGTAAAGCCTGTCGCCATAACATGAAATTCCACACCATTTCTCTCCAGTAGATTACGCTCGCCGCATTCCCAGTCACCTTTGATAAACTGTAATGCAGCCGCTTTGTAGCCATGACCAACTGCTCGGGTCAAGGTACCAAAACCTGAGGTTGATTTACCTTTGCCATTACCAGTGATAACTATCAGCAGGCCACGCTCTTCCTGTGCTGCGTTAATACGTGCGTCAACTTTATCTTTAATTCGTTGCATTCGCTCTTGATGTTTTTGATTTTTATCTGCGTCTGTTGTCATATCTATTTATCCTGATTTACGAGTGCGATACATGATCGCTAAAAAGAAAATACTACCAATGGCTGAGGTAATTATACCAATAGGAATTTCGACATTGCTCAGTGCACTGCGGGCAATAACGTCAACCCAAATTAAGAAACAACCACCCACTAAGGCTGAGCCTAAAATAAGTGGCATGGTTGTTACGCCCACTAATTGCCTTACAATATGTGGGATCATTAAACCAACAAAGCCAATACCACCACAATAGGCAACTATAGTTGCGGTAACGGCTGCGCATAAGGCTAATAAGATCAGCCGTAATTTATCAACGTTCACACCTAGGCTGGCGGCACTTTCATCGCCTAGCAGCAGGGCGTCTATATGTCGATGCAATGCGAAAATACTAATTATGGTGATAAACACCATGGCACTTATTAGGTAAAAATGAAACATTTCAACACGAGTTAAGCTACCCATTAACCAAAAAATAACGCGATTCGTGGCGAAAGGGTCACCAAGATAAAGAATAAAATGACTAATGGAGCCGAGCATAAATGAAACGGCAACGCCAGTTAGTAATAAATGGTTCATATTTCGCAGCAGTGTTGCGATACCAAAAACAATAACAACAGAGAATAAAGCGCCAAGAAAAGCGGCTAACGGTAACGCTAACATTTGTTCGTCTGACAACAAGAGTGTCGCAATTGTAGCCCCTAAACCGGCACCTGAAATAATGCCAAATAGGTAAGGATCTGCTAATGGGTTTCGAGTAACATTTTGCAAAATAGCGCCAGCGCAAGCCAAGCCCATTCCGGCAACTAAGCCCACTAATACTCGAGGTACACGAATTTGCCAAATCACCATGTCGTGCATAGGTGTCGCGCATTGGCTTATTACGCATTGCGCAATATCAAAGCTAGTAATTTGGGCAGGGCCAAAGGTAATGGCGGAGATAACCGAGAATATTGTGATCACCAATAAACTGCTAAATACCCAAGTGCTTTTACCTTTTACTACGGCAATTAAATTCATTAGTTTTTACCTATTAGCTTGCTTGCACTGGTTTTGACATCAGGATAAAAATGTACTCGAGGCACTGTACTACTAGTTGCACTCGTCTCGTTTTCATTTGTTGGTGCATGATAGGCGTAATCACGATAGCAAGGTAAGCCAAATACTTCGCTGAGTGTCGTTGGGTTTAAGGCATTGTCAACCTTGTCATTACATACCAGTTTCCCGTTATTGAGTAACAGCAAACGTGTGCAATATTGAGCGGCGAGGTTTAGATCATGAATGGTCATGATCACGGTTATTTTCAGTGCTTTCACTAACTGTAATATTTGATGTTGATAAAATATGTCTAAGTGGTTTGTTGGCTCATCTAACACCAGTATTTGAGCTTTTTGCACTAAGGCTTTAGCGATAAGAACACGCTGTTGCTCGCCACCGGATAGCGTATTGAAATATTTGTTTTCACTGGTTGCTAAGCCAACTTTCTCTAAGGCTAGCAAAATTTCTTTTTTATCAAGGTCGGTATCGCGGGCAAATAAAGCCTTATAGGGCAAAAGCCCCATACGCACTACGTCATAAACTTTTAAGTCAAATATTGGTGGTGACTTTTGTACAACCAGTGCGAAAATTTGCGCAAGATGATGAGGTTTATATTGCTTTATACTTTTATTTTTTAAGTTTATGTTGCCTTGCCAATTATTAGATTGATTAAGTAGACACTTTAACAGTGAAGTTTTACCTGCGCCGTTTGGGCCGATAATACCAAGAATATCGCCTTGCTTAACGTTGAATGAAATATCACTTAAAATTGCTTGATTGCCAACAGACCAAGAAACCGACTGCAGTGTTAATAGGTTTGTCATAATGTTCAGCTTAACTTTCTAAAAAGTATTTTAGTGCTAACACCAGTTTGGCTCTGATAATAAAAAACTGTTTTTAAAAGCGTCATTTTCTGCGATGTGCCTCAATTCAAATCAAATATTTGAATATGTTTCACTTATAGTGATTATATCTACAGAGAAGGAATTAAAGGTACGCGCGCCACAGTAGGCTGTGATGTTAGTAACTCTCGTGTATTCCCGCACGGCGTTAATCTACTAAGTATGTGTTAGTTGTGTTTGATACTAGGTGTCCTGACTTATAACTTAATTTTTCTACTTAAGTTACTTACAGTTGCGGGTACAGTCACGGATTTAAACCGTGTTCCCTATAAATCAGCGTTAAACCGTTTTGATAATAGCTGAAAGTATCATTTTATATTCGCTAGATTTTACGTGTATGTGCTTTGCTTTACAATGAAAACCAATAAGCTAGCTGGTCGCGAGATCAAATAAAGATTAAAAAAGGAGCCATAAGGCTCCCTTTGTATAAAGTTATAACGGTAAATTTAATTATATCAACTACCAAATTTTTACACGTTTTTCAGGTGCAATATACATAGCGTCACCTTCTTTTACGTCAAATGCTTCATAGAATTCAGGCATGTTAGATAATGAACCTAGTGCGCGGAATTCACCCGGAGAATGTGGGTCTGTTGCCACGCGGTTACGTAATGATTTTTCAACCATCTTGCCACGCCATACTTGTGCATAACCCATAAAGAAACGTTGATCACCGGTTAAACCGTCAATCACTTCAGCTTCTTTCCCATTTAATGATGCCTTATATGCTTTGTAGGCAATAGTAACACCAGATAAGTCACCAATATTTTCGCCTAAGGTTAGTTCACCGTTAACATTTAAGTCATCAAATACTGCATAGTTACTATATTGCTCAACGAGATTATCAGTGCGTACTTTAAAGGCAGCTAAATCTTCGTCAGTCCACCAGTTACGTAAGTTACCTTCGCCGTCATATTTACTACCTTGGTCGTCAAAACCGTGTCCCATTTCATGACCAATTACCGCGCCAATGCCACCGTAGTTTACAGCGTCATCAGCATTTAGGTTGAAAAATGGTGGTTGCAAAATCGCGGCTGGAAATACAATTTCATTTTTAGTTGGGTTGTAATAAGCATTCACTGTTTGCGGCGTCATACCCCATTCTTGTCGATCGATTGGGCCACCAAGCTTAGCAACTTCTTTTTGGTGAGAAACTTCACCTGAACGCATTATATTACCAACTAAGTCGTCACTTTTTATTGCTAATTTAGAGTAATCTTCCCACTTATTCGGGTAACCAATTTTAGGATCAAAGCTTGCTAGTTTAACCTGCGCTGCTTTTTTGGTTTCATCAGACATCCACTCTAATTCATCAATACTTGCGCCATAAGCACCACGTAAATTTTCTACTAGCTGTGTCATACGAGTTTTAGCTTCTGGTTTAAAGTGACGGCCAACGTATACTTTACCAATTACTTCACCTAAGTTACGGTTTACAATCGACACACCGCGTTTCCACATTGGACGCTGTTCTTTACGGCCACTTAATTGTTTTGAATAGAAATCAAAATTTTCATTATCTAAATCGGTTGTTAATGAACTAGCAAAGTTGCTTAGGGTGTGGAAAGTTAAAAATGTTTTCCAATCGTCAAGTGATGTTTCAGCGAATGTTTCGCCAAAACCTTTTACGAAAGAAGGTTGGTTAATGATTAAATCTTTTTGTGCTCCGGCACCTTGTGCTTCAAGGTAGGCTGTCCAGTTGAATGCATCAGTAACAGAGTTTAAATCAGCAACGTCAAATTTGTTGTAACGCTTTGTGCTGTCACGTGACTCAACTTTAGTCCAATGAAAACCAGCTAACTTAGTTTCAAGCGCCATAATTGTTTGTGCTGCTGCTTTACCGTTTTTAAAACCGGCTAAATCGAACATTTTTTCAATATGGGCAAGGTAGCCATCGCGTAATGCCACAAAACGATCGGCTTCGTTAAAGTAGTAGTCACGATCAGGTAAGCCTAAACCATTTTGCCATACGTGTGTTGCATAACGAGTTGAGTCTTTTGCATCAACGCTGATGTAAAAATATAGTGGGCTATTAAAGCCATATTTTTGATTTTCGCCAAAAAATGTCGCTAATTCATTCTTATCTTTTAGGTTATTAATGTTGTCAAAAATCGGTTGAATTGGCGCAATACCAGCTGCATCACGTGCTTCATTGTTCATAAATGAACGGAATAAATCGGCAACTTTTTGCTCGTCACTACCCATTTTTAAGTTTTCTGTGGCAGCTAGCTCTTCGATAATAGCTTTAACATTATCATCAGCTTCATCACGTAAGTCGTAAAATGAACCAATTGAGGTTTTGTCGCCAGGAATTTCATTGTTATTTAACCAAGCACCGTTTACATAGCGATAAAAGTTATCTTGTGGGCGAACGGTTAAGTCCATGTTGGCTTTATCAATACCAGAAGCTAGAGCTGTTTTTTGCATGACAGGCGCTTCAGTTGTTGTTGTTTGTGTTTTGGTGTCGTTGTTACAACCAGCAATAAACAACAAAGATGTGCATACTGCACTTGTTATTATAGTTTTCATTTAATACTCACAAATTTAAATAATTTTCAATTAACTCACCGATACTAAAGATTCTAAGTACAATTTACTAGTGAAATGAAACCTTTGTTTACATAATCTTAAACAACAGTCGTATTTTATAATTTACAGCTTGTTGGGTAGTGATTTTAAAAGCAATTAATTACTTGCTTAATAGCGGGGATAGTTTTTATTGGCTAGTAACTTGTGTTGATAAATTGAAAGGTAATTCAATGCTGTTTGTCTTTGATGCATGAGTTTTATTAACAGTTTTTATTTCTCCCAGTAAAGTTTCCACTAGAGCGGCGAAAAAGTTAATGAACAAGTCGCTCATATACAGTAAAGCTGTGGTATGCTCAGCAACGAAATTAATATTGGCGCTTTGCCATTCAAGATGAAGAAAGGATTAATGTTTCAACCCGTTAGTATCTATATTGGGCTAAGGTATAGCCGCAGTAATCATGGTAAAGGCTTTGTTTCCTTTATAACTTTTTTTTCAATTATTGGAATTGTGCTTGGTGTTGCCTCGTTAATTACCGTCGTTTCTGTCATGGATGGTTTAGAGCGTGAGCAAAAGCGCCGGGTTCTTGGGTTAGTGCCTCATATATTGATGTCTGCGCCACAAGAAAAAATGGAGAACTGGCAAGCACTACAAAAAAACATTACCGCCATGGCGGACGTAAAACATGTAACACCCTATCAGGAAAGTGAAGCATTAATTCAGTCTAGAACGGCATTACAAGGAGTTTTAGTGCACGGCATTATGCCTGAATTTGAACAGCACAATATCATAGAAACGGCTATGGAATATGGCAAGCTTTCAGCGTTATCAGATAAGCCTTTTGGTATTGTTTTAGGGCAAGCTTTAGCACGCAACTTGAAAGTCTCTCTTGGTGATACCGTAAGATTAACCTTGCCTAACAAAACACTTTTTACACCAATGGGACGTGTACCCGTTCATCGCACTTTTAACGTTGTTGGTATTTTTAATGTTGGCTCTCAGGTGGATGAGTCTATGGTTTATATCCATATTAAAGATGGCGCTAAATTGCATCGTCAAAAAGGCGATGGTGTTAATCAGCTAAGGTTGTATTTAAATGATGCTTTTAATGCACAAGTAGCGATAAAGCAATTAAAGCTCGATTATGGCAACTTTAATTATGTTAGCTGGCAAGAAAGCCAAGGAGCCTTGTTTGCGGCTGTTAGCATGGAAAAAAATATGATGTGGTTAATGTTAAGTTTAATCATCGCGGTAGCTGCATTTAATATAGTTTCTGCTTTGGTTATGGTGGTAATAGATAAGCAAGGGGAAATAAGTATTTTACAAACCTTAGGTTTAGATCGAAGTGGCATTATTAAAATATTTATTACACAAGGATTAACCAATGGCATTTGGGGTGTTGCAATTGGTGTACTGCTAGGCGTTACCCTAACTTTGAATTTAAACGCCGTATTTGAGTTTTTAGGGGTTAGCTTACTCGGTGGCGGTCAGAAACTACCAATAGCACTTGATGCCACGAATATTTTTATTATTGTTAGCTCTGCCTTGATAATGAGCTTTTTAGCTACACTTTATCCGGCATATCGAGCTGCGCAAACTCAGCCAGCACAGGTACTGAGAAATGAATAATAGAACCGTAAATGTAAAAGCAAGAAAAATGGAAAGTATTTTGAATACAGATAAGGCAAGTAGCCAAATAGATGCAATGAGTGTAGAGAAAAATAAAGAGATGGCGTTGGGCTTGGAGTGTCGGAATCTAAGCAAGGTTTATCAGCAAGGCTCAATAGAAACATCTGTATTAACCAATTTGAATTTAGCCGTCAAAGCGGGTGAATTAGTGGCCATTGTTGGTAGCTCAGGTTGTGGTAAAAGTACTTTTTTGCATTTAGCTGGCGCTTTAGATACACCCAGCGCCGGTGAAGTATTTATTAATGGTGTCGATATTCACCAATTATCTGAAAAACAAAGAGCTAAATTTCGCAATCAACATATAGGTTTTATTTACCAATTTCATCATTTAATGATGGAGTTTAGCGCAGAAGAAAATGTTGCTATGCCGTTATTGATTCGAGGCGATAAACCTAAAGATGCCTTGATACAAGCTAAAGCTATGTTAGAGCAAGTTGGCTTAGGGCATAGAGGGCATCATCGGCCGTCTGAATTATCTGGTGGTGAGCGACAACGTGTTGCCATTGCAAGAGCATTGGTAACTAAGCCTTCGTTAATTCTAGCCGACGAGCCAACGGGCAATTTAGACTTTGATACCGCTGAACAAATTTATCAATTGCTGCAAGAGTTAAATAAAGCTGTTAATACCAGTTTTGTGATTGTTACGCATGATTTAACCTTGGCGGCAAAAATGGATCGACAATTACGGTTAGATCACGGTCATTTAAAAGCACTTGAAAGTGATGTGAATCGCGCTGAGATTCAGAGTGAGGAAAAGTAAGTGATAAAACCGCTTAGCGTCTTTATTGGCTTACGTTACGTACGAAGCCGTCAAAATCGAGGTTTTTCTTCGTTTATCTCAGCGTCGTCGACGATAGGCATTGCCATAGGTGTTATGGTGCTTATTGTGGTGCTATCAGCCATGAACGGCTTCGAAAAAGCTTTATCAGAGCATTTATTGTCAATAGTGCCGCATGGTGAGGTTGTTGCCGTCAACAAGCCCATAAATAATTGGCCTGAAAACGTCGCACATATACAAAAGCATCCTCATATTATTGCCGCCGCACCTTTTATTAAAACGCAAGGCATGATGCAAAGTGGTAGCGAACTCAAAGGCATTGAAGTTCGAGGTGTAGATGTAAAGCTTGAACAGCAAGTATCAGCAATATCACGCTATATCACTGCGGGAAAATGGCAAAATTTATCACAAGAAAATAGTATTGTAATAGGAGCAGGCATTGCCGCTAAATTAGCGCTAAAAGTTGGCGATAAAGTGCAATTACTTTTACCGCCAGTTTCGCCTGAAAAAGCAAATAATGGTTCAACGCAACAAGCCTTTCCGGTACCAATTAAGCGACAAGCTAATGTGGTAGGAATATTTAAGTTTGGGGGAACAGTTGATGATAGCCAAAGCTTTATTAATTTGGCGATGGCGAGTGATTTACTCGGTTACCAGCCCGATGAAGTACAGGGAATTCGAGTAGCGGTAAACGATGTTTTTTCTGCACCACAAATAGTAAGAGATGTAGCGTTTAACTTTGATTTTTATGTTTATATGCTAGATTGGACGCGTAGCCATGGCCATTTATTTAACGATATTCAATTGGTACGTATGGTGATGTTTATTGTTTTAGTCTTAGTGATTGCAGTAGCCAGCTTTAATATAGTTTCTACCTTGATAATGGCAGTTAATGAAAAAAAATCAGATATCGCCATATTAAAAACCATGGGCGCAAAGCCCAGCACCATAATGACAAGTTTTATGTTTCAAGGCCTAATGAATGGCATTTTAGGTTGCACTTTAGGGGCTGCTTTAGGCATTTTGATTTCGTTAAATTTAACCGATATTATTCGTGCATTTGAAAGTATGTTCTCTGTAGAGTTTTTATCCGCAGATGTTTATTTTATTGATTACTTGCCAACTGTTTTACGTCAACAAGATGTAACAAATACGGTAATAACTGCCTTAATCATGAGCTTAGTTGCGACGGTTTACCCTGCTTGGCGAGCAACAAAAGTTGAACCGGCACAAGTATTAGGGCAAGCATAGCGCGTTATCAGCAAGTGTAGGTTTCGTTAATTAAAAAAATCAGACCTTAAGTCTGATTTTTTATGTCTACCTAGAAAGTTTACTTTCTAAGTGCTTGGCGTTTACGCCATTCTTTTGCGACAGAATAACGCCAAAGGCTATTAATAGTTATATAGCCTAATAATGCGAATATAGCTGCAAGAGCACCGCAACCAATAAGAAAGGCGGGTCCAATTGTTGAAACACTATCAACGACCCATTGCCAGCTTGCTTCAAACATAAATTCGCCGGCTGGTGCACCAATAATCCAGGTACCAACTAGGTAACAAAAATAAAAAATTGCTGGCATTGTCAATGGGTTAGTTATCCAAACCAAGGCAATAGATAATGGTAAGTTTGCATGTACTATAATTGCAATACCTGCAGATAAAACCATTTGAAATGGCACAGGAATAAAAGCAAAAAATAATCCAACCGCAAATGCTTTACTGACTGAGCGACGATTAAGGTGCCATAGGTTTGCGTTATGTAGTAAATCACCAAAAATTTGTAGGTGCTTATTGGTTTTAATCGTTTGATGATCAGGCATCAGGCGTTTAATTATTTTTTTCGGCATAAATTTACGTTACTTCAATTGGCTAAATGGAAATAGAACACTATGGAATGGTGGCTGCTTACATTTTTTCTTGGCGCTATTTTGTCATTATTCCTACCTATAGTGCCAGAGTTTTATTTGCTGATCTTGATCTTAGTGCTTGCGCTACTGTTATTGCGTATTAGGAAATATCAATACCTAGCGCTATTAATGTTAGGGGCCTGTTGGTTGTTGATATTTGCGAGCATAACAATAAACAAATTATCAAATAACGGCATAGAATTAGCTACACTGCACAAGCAAAACATTCTAGTTCGTGGCACCATCACAACGATTGTTAAGCAACAAAATAAAGCGTTTCGATATAACTTTATGGTAAGTCATTGGCAAAATGAAGCGCTTAGCAAGCCATTTTACATTCGTTTAAATTGGCAAAAACCATCAACTACACTTCTGCAAGGTCAAAAATGGCAATTCTTAGTTAGGTTAAAGCCAGCTCATGGTTTGGCCAATAGTGGCAGTTTTAACTATAAAACCTGGCTATTACATAATGAAATTGTTGCAACCGGCTATGTAAAACATGATGCGGCTCAAGATACTAAAAAAGGCATTCAACTGAGTAACCTACTCTTGAGTAATAGTACTACTTGGCGGCAAAAGATGTATTTGAAGATAAAAGCCTCGTTGGCAGATAAGCCTTTGGCTGGTTTACTTTTAGCGCTAGGTTTTGGTGAAAGAGGTGAGCTAACTAAACAGCAGTGGCATGTTTTACTATCTACAGCAACTATTCATTTAATTGCTATTTCAGGATTGCATATAGGTATTGTCGCTTTTTTTAGTTTAAAGCTGTTTCGTATATTTTTTGATATTTTACCATTACATGAAATTTTTACAGGTAAACAAACGAGTAAATTAATGCAGCTTAATATTTACTATCTTCCGGTATTTTTAAGTTGTATTTTGGCTTGGTATTATGCTTATTTAGCGGGATATTCTATTCCCACGTTACGAGCCTTAGTCATGTTATTTTTATATTGGCTTTTAAGAAGAAGCGCAAGCCAAGTTTCGTTAATTCGTTGGTTCTTTTTAACCATATTAGTCATTTTATTGTTATGGCCGCTTAGTCTGTTAAGTGCGAGTTTTTGGCTATCGGTTAGTGCCTTAACTATTATATTTCTGACATCGTCATATTTATTAAATACAGTTGAAAATAACAATGCTCAAGCAATCTATCAACGAGAACTAGCTGCAAATAATAGCAAGGTGAAGTTTTCAGTACTTGCTGTTTTGTTAAAAATTAAATCTCGAGTATTACAATGGGGTAAAACCTTATTGATTATACAACTTTCTTTAACTGTATGTATGCTGCCAATTGCAGCATTGCTTAATTATCAACTGCCTTTAGTTGCTTATTTCGCTAATGTTTTTGCTGTACCTATAATGAGTATTAGCACAATTCCATTAACGCTATTTTCTGTTATAGCCCTACCCATTAACGACACATTGAGTTTGTTCTTTCTACATCTAGCTAACACTAGCATGGAGCTTGTTTGGCAATGGTTATCTTATTTGTCTGAGATTGAATGGGCTCAGATAATGATTTCCCAAGCGCAATTATTGTTCATATTCTTACTTATTATTGTTAGCATTTTTATGGCGTATTGTCGCTTCAATAACACCATATCATTAACTTTAACTGGTTTTTTAGTCATATTGTACCTGCTGAACCAAGTTAAAGATGATGAAACAAAATGGCAATTGTCGGCATTAGATGTTGGTCACGGCTTAGCGGTGATCATAGAAAAAAATAAGCGTGTTTTTCTTTATGATACAGGAGCCAATTATCCAAGTGGTTTTAATATGGCAGAGGCTGCAATTGTACCTTACTTAAAGTCGAGAGGGGTTAATGCAATTGATGGCATTATTGCTAGCCATAATGATAATGACCACGTTGGAGGGTTAAGTGTATTACGCGAGCATTTTCCGATTAAGCGAGTTATTGCTAATGATTTTAATTTAATGCCTAATAGCTTTTGCTTGCCTGGAAGTAGTTTTACGTGGCAAGGACTGAGTTTTGACATGCTATCGCCACAAGGGTTGGTTGGGGATAAAAATGATGACTCTTGTGTTGTACTCCTCAGTGATGGCGTTCATCGAGTATTACTGCCAGGTGATATTTCTACAAAAGCCGAGCGTCGTCTAATAAGCCATGTCGATACAAAAAGTCGGTTGAAAAGTGATGTTTTAATTGCGCCACATCATGGTTCAAAATCATCATCAAGCGGGCGTTTTCTTGATGCCGTATCACCTCGTTACGCAATTTTTAGTGCCGGTTATTTAAATCAGTGGAATATGCCGTCAGAGCAAATATTGCAAAGGTATCAGTTGCAAGACATTATTACCTTCAATACTGCTGAATTAGGCATGGTTACTTTTGAATTTAGTGCATTGGCGATTGAGCCAGTAACATTTAAGGAGGATATCGAGCCTTATTGGTTTGTTAATTAAGCTCGGTTGATTGATTTTTGAAGATTCGATGCCACTATATTGAACAATAGCGCTTTATAAGTTGGTTGCAGGGCAAAATAACGTTAAAATGCTTCTGCAAATCAAAAATTTATCTTTTGGTAATTCATTGAGAATATACATGTCGACAAAATCATCGTCAGCGACAACAGAAAAACATAATGGGAAAAATTTCAGACGTTTACTAGCTTATGCTAAGGCTTATAAAGCTGCAGCCATAGTGTCAGTCTTAGGTATGCTAGGTTATGCCGCCATTGATAGTTTTGTATTTTCCCAACTTCAGCCATTAATTGACCATGGTTTAGACGGTCAAGATTCGACATTTATGAAGTGGGCTCCGATTTTTATTGTCGTAATGTTTATCTTACGTGGTATTTGCCATTTTGCAGGTAACTACACGTTGGCTTGGTTAGGTAACAATGTTGTAGCCAATATACGACAAGAATTGTTTGAGCATATTATGTCTATGCCAGTGTCTTATCACGACAAAGAGTCGACTGGCAGTTTAATTTCAAAGTTAACATTTGATACCGAGCAAGTGCTTAGCGCTGTATCTAAAGCCTTGTTAACCTTAGTGCAGCAAGGTGCGTTTGTCATTGGTTTATTGATTGTTATGTTTTATAACAGTTGGCAGTTAGCATCTATATTTCTTCTGATCACCCCTGTTATTGCGGGTATTGTTACTGTTGTTTCTCGACGATTTCGCAAAGTTAGCAAAAATATACAAGGCGCGATGGGGGAAGTTACATCGGCAGCAGAGCAAACATTTAATGGTCACAAGGTAGTATTAACGTTTGACGGCCAGCAGCGTGAATTTGAGCGTTTCTCTCATATCAATAAACACAATCGTCAGCAACGTATGAAACTGGTAGCGACTAAGGCTGCAAGTGTTCCTATTATTCAAATAATTGCATCATTTGCTTTAGCTTTTGTATTATACGTTGCCAACCTTGAGTCGATGCGGGCGGAAATTTCTGCCGGTGTTTTCATGACGGTACTTATGTGTATGGTGACCTTGCTAAGACCTCTAAAACTATTAACAACCGTTAATAGCGAATTTCAAAAAGGTATGGCAGCAAGTGTTAGCATTTTTGCGGTGCTTGACCAAAAAATAGAACAAGATACTGGAAGCCTCGCTTTAGATCGTGCAGAAGGAAAGTTAGCGTTTGAGCATGTAAGTTTTAGTTATAACGAACATGATGAAAAGCGAGCATTAACTGATTTAACTTTCACGGCAAATATTGGTGAAACCGTGGCCTTGGTAGGGCGCTCTGGTAGCGGTAAATCAACGGCTAGTGCACTATTGTTAAGATTTTATGATGCAACTTCGGGAAAAGTATTAGTAGACGGTGAGAATGTTGTTGACTACAAGTTGAAAGATCTACGTAAACAGTTTGCTTATGTTTCGCAGCAAGTCGTGTTATTTAACGACTCCATTGCCAATAATATTGCTTATGGCAAACCTGATGCGAGCCGAGAGGAAATTGAAGATGCAGCACGTAAAGCGCATGTAATAGAGTTTGTTAGTGGTTTACCTGAAGGTCTAGATACTAATATTGGTGATAATGGCGCTATGCTATCAGGAGGGCAGCGTCAACGTGTAGCGATTGCTAGAGCGCTATTGTGCGATGCACCATTTTTAATTTTAGATGAAGCAACAAGTGCTTTGGATACCGAGTCTGAACGTCATATTCAAGATGCATTAAGTGTTTTACAAAAAAATCGAACATGTATTGTAATCGCGCATCGCCTTTCTACCATTGAAAGTGCAGATAAAATTATTGTAATGGAACAAGGACAAATTAAAGAGCAAGGTGATCATCAGTCGTTATTAGCTCTTGATGGTGCCTACGCGCAACTGCATAAATTTCAATTTGGTGCATAGTGACTCTTAACATGGTCATGCACTTTATAATAATTAATGAGCATTAAAGTATGCGCCTAATAGAAAAAGTATGGTTTCAAAAGCATTATGCTAGGTGGTGGATGGTACCTTTATTGCTGCCATTTACCATAGTTTTTGCCATCGTTAGTGCTATTCGTCGATTGGCCTATCAAATGGGAATATTGAAGTCAGTAAAAATTCCTGTACCTGTATTGATTGTTGGTAATATTGGTGTTGGTGGTAATGGCAAAACGCCAGTATGTTTGTATTTAGTTGAAAAGTTAACGGCTAAAGGACTAAAAGTGGGCGTTGTGAGCCGAGGTTATGGCTCGCAGGCACCTCATTACCCATATCAGGTAAATAATTTAAGTACTGCTGAGCAAGCAGGGGATGAACCTCTACTTATTTATAAACGCACGAGTGTACCAGTTGTTATTGGTGCAGATCGGGTTAATGCTTGTCAGATGTTAGTTAAGCAAGGCTGTGAAATTATTATTGCCGATGACGGCTTGCAACATTATCGTTTAGCTCGAGATTTTGAATTTGTGGTTATTGACGGCAAACGTTTGTTTGGTAATGGTTTACTACTGCCCGCAGGGCCATTACGTGAGACAAAACAAAAGTTAGCACAAGTAGATTGTGTTATTGTTAATGGTGACAGTAGGGGCTTAACTCAAAATGAAAATTTCTCATGTCCGGTAGTAAATATGCGCTTGTCAGCATCGAAGCTGATAAATGTAAAAACGGGCGCTGAGGTATCATTATTGACCTTCATTGAGAGTGAATTGGCAGCGGAAAAATCGATAAACGCTATAGCAGGTATTGGCGACCCTAGTCGTTTTTTTAATACACTTGAAGAATATGGATTTAATATAGTTAAGCGTAAAGGCTTTGTTGATCACCAAGCCTTTACTTCGCATGACTTGCAAGAGTTTAGTCAGAGTATTCCTTTACTGATGACTGAGAAAGATGCGGTTAAATGTGCAAGCTTTGCAAATGATAACTACTGGTATTTACCAGTAGATGCTGAGTTTTTAGCGCTTTCGAAACATACAACTATTGATACTGTTATTGAAAGAGTTTCTAACTTAGCCAAGTAAATAGATTAATAAATTGCAGAATTAAGAGAGATTACAATGGCGTTTGATACTAAATTGATGGAAATACTAGCCTGCCCTGTGTGCAAGGGGAAACTAGAATATAACAAAGAACAGCAAGAGCTTATTTGTAAGTTCGACAGGCTTGCATATGCGATAGATAAAGATATTCCGGTATTACTGGAAAGTGAAGCTCGTCGTATTGTTGAGAGCGATGCTTAATACTCATACCAAGAGTACTGTTAAATAAAAAATAATGAGGTTTCTATGTCATTTGTGGTAGTGATCCCGGCAAGATTTGAATCGTCTCGATTACCAGGAAAAGTGTTGGCAGATATTGCTGGTAAACCGATGATCCAATGGGTTGTTGAAAAGGCACAGGCCAGCGGTGCAGACAAAGTTATTGTAGCAACAGACAACGATGAAGTTGCTCAAATTGTACAAAATTTTGGTGGTGAAGTATGTAAGACTCGCTCAGATCATCAGTCAGGTACCGAACGTTTGGCAGAGGTGATGGAAACTTATCAATTTTCTGACGAACAAGTCATTGTCAATGTTCAAGGAGATGAGCCTTTTATTCCTATTGAAAATATTGCACAAGTTGCCGCGAATTTAGCAAACCAAACGCAAGCTCGTATGGCGACGCTTGCAATGACTATTGATGATGTTGCTGAAGCATTAAACCCAAATGCTGTAAAAGTACTTTGTGATAAACATGGTTATGCGCTGTATTTTAGCCGAGCGACAATTCCATATGATAGAGAACGTTTTCTTAATAACGATAATATACGTGATATAGGTGATTTTTATTTGCGCCATATTGGCATATATGCCTACCAAGCAGGTTTTATTAAAGATTATGTCCGTTGGCCTGCGAGTCAATTAGAGCAAGTAGAGTCGTTAGAGCAACTACGCGTATTATGGCAAGGTGAAAAAATTCATGTTGCCGTAGCAAACACACGTTTAGCGGTTGAAGGCGTCGACACGCCCGAAGATTTGGAGAAAGCTCGAACTTATGCTGCCTCGTTATAATTTATAGAATTTTAGCGATATATTAACGAAATAAGAGGCGATTGAGCCTCTTTTTTCTTAAACTTTATTGGCCTTTTACTTTCTTTAGCTGAATTACTATTTAATAGCATCGTTAATTTCCACATTATCAATTAAAGTAAAAAAGCCTTCGTCATTACTAAGTTTAAGCTCAACAGTTATAAATAGTGCTTGTTGTTGCTGCTCATCGGATAAATCTTCATTTTTCTTTAATTTTGCATCTACTGAAAAGCCAAACTTGCTCTGTTGAGACGATTCCAGCTGCTGTTGCAATGTTTTAAAGTCATTAATTGCTGCTGGAGAAAGCTTTAGTAAGTAGGTTTGACTTGCTGGCGAAGAAAAAAATAACTGTTTTTTCTCTGGATTTTGTGTTTTTTCTAGTATTGTCAATGGAAATTCAAGCGCGAGTTGTCCTGAAGCATTTTCAATGTTCACGCCTAATTTGGTTCCCTCCAAATCGATATTAAGGAAACTGTTTAACGTTATTTTTGCTCTGATTTCAGTGGGCGTTAGTGTCGTTAAATGCTGTTCATCATAATTGGCAAATTTTAACATAGTTGACAGTGGTATACTGGAGCAGGCGTTAATAAGTAGTATAAGAAGTAAAACATAGAAAACCTTTATTTTTTTAAACATTATATATCCGTAATTGCTGTTAACTTTAAATATTTAACGAGTACAGTGTTAGCTAAAATGTATTCATAAGTTATTGCAAATTATATTGAAATTAATTACACGCACTATTGAAACATAGTAACAAAACTTTTCTAGGTGATGGACTTAGTTAATGACACTAAATAGAAAAACGGCAATGTGGCTAGCAATGCAAAAAGGCTTCTTAGATATGTTACCGCTAAATCTTGCGGTACTTCCTTGGGGAATTTTATGTGGCTCTTTAGCGATACAGCATGATTTTACTGTTGTTGAAGCCTTGTTAATGCCTTTGATTGTTTTTGCAGGTTCAGCGCAACTTGTCGCGATAGAACTCATTGCAAATAACGCTTCTTTGGCAACTATTTTGTTTACTACGTTTGTTATCAGTTCAAGGCATTTTTTGTATGGTTTAGCATTACGCAATAAGTTGACCGTGCTTACTAATAAGTGGCGTTATCCACTTGGTTTTTTATTAACAGACGAGTTATTTGCATTATCGGCTAGCCGTAAAGCGTTTGTGGGAAGACTAAGATTAATTTACGCTCTTATTGCTGGCGTAAGCTTTTATATCTTCTGGTTTTTATGGAATGTAACGGGAATTGTCGCAGGCAGTTTTTTACCTGATTTAACGACACTAGGTCTAGACTTTGCAATAGCGGTCACTTTTATCGCTTTAGTTATCCCTGCAATTAACAATTTACCTATGTTGGTTACTGTTGTTGTAGCGGCAACGTTATCAGTTTTATTTAAATTGCTGACATTTGAGTTAGACCTTGTTATTACCGCTGTTATAGCTATGTATTGCGGTTATTTAACTGAAAGCTGGCAAAGTAAAAAAATAAGCAAGGACAAATCGTGACACTTTTAACAATTTTCTTAATGGCTGTTATAACTTTTACTACTCGTTACTTGTTAATTCATCCTAAGTTACCTATTCGTTTAGGCCCTAAATTGAGTAAGTTTTTAGGTTATAGTGCCCCAGCTGTATTAACTGCAATTTGGGTGCCGATAATATTTGTACATGATGGGCAATTAAATGTATCGATAACAAATCCTTATTTTGTTGCTGCATTTATTGCTGTTATAACAGCTGCTAAGTATAAAAGTGTATACCTGACTATGCTGACAGGCTTGTTAAGCTTTATTTTGATGCGCGTAATTTAGTTACTATGCAAGAGAAATAGATTCAACATGGCACTGACAGCTTAAAAATGGCCAGTTATCGAATAATGCTTGTTAGTTGTTCTTAATAGCTTTTATGATAGCTATTGCCTTCAAATCGATTTCACTTTAAAAATATTATGACAAATTTTACGAAAACCCTTACCAGCCTAGCAATTGTCAGTGCTTTGACATTTTCCTGTATGACCTCAGTGCAAGCTGCTGACGCAAAGCCTAAAAAATCATCGCCATCAAGCTGGTTAAATTTAACGGCCACAGAATTAAAAGCCGTTGAGCGCTACGCAACTGAGTACAAAGACTATATTTATCAAGCGCCCACCGAATTAACTTTTGTTAGTGAAACAATTAAAAGAGTTGAAAAACAGGGGTTTAAAAAGCTAACAGAAAAAAGTGATTTAACGCCAGGAGCACGTTTTTATGATGTAAATCGTGATCGTACTATTACGTTAATGGTTATCGGTAAAAAGCCACTTGAGCAGGGGACCCGCATTGTAGGTGCTCATATTGATGCGCCACGTCTCGAATTAAAAGGCCGTCCGTTATTTGAAAAACAAAACTTTGCTATGTTTCAAACTTATATTCATGGTGGTATTAAAACGTATCAGTGGGTGAATATTCCACTAGCGTTAGTTGGGCGTGTTGATAAAAAAGATGGTTCAACAGTAAATATTTCTGTGGGTTTTGATGAAAATGATCCAATTTTTATGGTGACAGATTTAGCGCCACACGTTGACTCTCCTAATAGAAAACGTACTAGTCGTAATGTTATTGGCAAAGAAGAGCTTGATGTTATTGTTGCTGCCAAGCCAGAACTAGATAGAAAAATTAAAGATCAGGTGAGTGACTATCTGAAAGCGGAATATGGCATTTCAGTTGCTGATTTAGTCTCAGCTGAGCTTGCCTTAGTACCTGCAACAAAACCTAGAGATGTTGGTTTTGACCGCAGTATGGTAGCCGCATACGGCCAAGATGATAAAGCTTCTGCAATTGCTGCAGTTAAGGCAATTACTGAGCAGAAAACACCTGAATACACCTCGATAGCCTATTTAGTTGATAACGAAGAAGTCGGCAATATTAATAATACCGGTGCCAGTTCAAGTTACCTTGTTGATTTAATGAGCGGTTTGCTTTTCAATAAAATGGGTGGCAATTATAACGATTACCACTTACGTAAAGTGTTACGCAATACCAAAGTGATATCTGCTGATGTCAATCCTGGTGTTAACCCTACTTGGTCAAGTGTTTGGGAGCTTGGTAACGCACCAAGGCTAGGTAATGGTGTAAACTTAAAATTATATGGTGGTGGTTTTAATGCAAATTCAGAATATATGGCGTGGACAAGAAACTATTTAGATAATGCCAACATTAAATGGCAAACCTCTACCTATAAAGGTAAAGCATCAGGTGGAACCATAGGTAGTGATTTGTCTAATGATAATATGGATGTCGTAGATTTTGGTATCCCAATTTTATCAATTCATTCTCCTTATGCCGTAGGGTCAAAAGTTGACTTATATTCGTTATACAAGGCTATGTCGGCCTTCTATCAAGAAAAATAGCCATCATTAGAAATGAAAAAAAGCCGTATTGAAATACGGCTTTTTTAATTATTGCTATTAACATTATAGGGCTTGCTTGGCCGATACCGGGTTTGCATACATGGTTAATAGCCAATGTTTTTGCTCTGCCGTTAAGCTTTCCATTCGTTGATTCAATTGCTCGACAACTGAGCTGTCGGTTTTCTCTTTATTCAAAGTTGCATGTGCAGCTAAGTTACTGTCGTAAAGTTTGTAGTGACTAATAATTTCATGATCAATTGCTGCGGCAATCGCCTTACTATCGGCATAGTCGCCTTTAATTGCTTGGCAAAATTCAATATGAACTTGCCCTTTTTGTCCAACTAAGCCTTGGGTGATGCTTTTAAGATCTTCACCGTCTTTTTTTACATAGTTGCCAGTTGCTTCTTTTTCTGCAAGTTCAATAGCTTTGTCGTTATCACAAGGATCGAATTCATAAGAAATTGATACTGGTACAATGTTAAGTTGCTCTAAGTAGTCTGCAATAGTTGTTTGTTTATCTTTGTTTAACAACAGCATAGAAATAAGAGCTGCATTAGTTTTATCAATGCCATCTTTAGCTCGACCTTCACGTTGTGCAATCCAAATGTTTTGTTGGCGATTGGCGATTGTATCGTGAATATAAGCAGATAGTTGTTTAGACGCTTTTAGCATTGCGCGTTTATTTTCTTCGTTACGTTTAACAATAAAGCTTTTATTTATGCGCATTAAATCGGCGACCCAAGGCTGATGTAATAAATTATCACCAACTGCTGCTTCTACCGTATTAATGTCATTTTTATAAAGGGCTAAATTGACTAACGCGACATCTAAAACGATATCTCTGTGATTACTAATAAATAGTGCGGGTTTTGAAGTGTCTATGTTTTCAATACCGCTAAACGTAAAACCATCGGTACTTTTTTTGATTAAATGGTGCAGATACTTAGCAACTTCAATTTGAATTTGTTCGATGTTATGAAACTTTTGAACACGAAACTTTAATGACCATTTTACTATTGAACAGGCAAGGCTAGGTAAAAGTTGGTATAACTTTGGCAGTTTTAAACTAGCTATAGATGCTTGTAAGCCTTTCTCATTAATTAACTTTTCAATTACTGCAGCTACCTCATCATCACGATAAGGCCGTATATCATCAAACATTTAAGGGTCTCTTTAAATGGAACAAATTAAGCGTAAATGCATGCGTGGATTATAACCGAATCATGTTAAAAAATGCTCGTTTTGTTTTGCGCTTTTATTTAAAAATGCCGCAATGGTCGACTTTAAATAAAATTGGCTTTCATAGCCAAATTGCTATTTTACCGTGAGGTGGCAATTATGCTGAGCAACCAATGCTAATATTTTTAGCTTATAATTAATATGCAAAGGTTTTTAATTGCAGGAAAAATCTAGTGATTATGAAAGGAGCTTTTAAACGTACTCTAAGGAAAGTGTTTTATTGAACATTTTAGTTGCGTTATCATTTAGTTATGTGTGACTGCATGGATGCAGAAATGAGAGCAGCTCAGGAAACAAAGTCGAGAATACCCACATGGCTTAAGCTGAGTCTTGTAAAAATGTTCACTAAACTACTGCAAAAACATACCCAAATGTTCAACACGTCTTAAAATTAAATTTAAAAAATACTGCCTTTGACTTGCGTTTTTGCTCTTTAGACCCAAGTATTGATATGGAGTAACCAATAAAAAGGAATATCTATGAAAATAAATCTTTCAGGTCATCATGTCGACGTTACTGATTCTATCAAAGAACATATTCATGAAAAATTCTCGAAAATAGCGACACATTTTCCTACATTAATTTCTTTAGATGTCATTATATCCCAAGAACATAATAAGCATAGTGTTGAGTTACGTACTACCTATGAAGGTGGTCGAATTTCGGCATCGGCAAATGACGCGGTTATGTACCCTGCAATCGCAGCAGCAGCGAAAAAACTAGACGCGGCATTAAAACATAGAAAAGGTCTATTAAAAGCGAATTTACATAGTAAACCACTAACTACAGCCCCAGAGATTGCGCATGAGCGTGTTCAAGAAATGAACTTGAATTAAGCACCAACTATTTATAACAAGGAGGCTTATGCCTCCTTTTTTACTGTCATTTATTTACTGATGGTGAATGGCATATAATTGTATTTTATTTGCTTAAGTGCTTTGGATCGCAGATTAAAATCTCATGCTTGATATTTCAAATAGTATTACCCTTGCTGATTGGGAAATTAAATTGAATGCCATTCGCTCACAAGGCAATAGTGGGCAGCACGTTAATAACTTTTGCCTAAATAGACCTGTGCTATTAAAAAGGAGCTATTAAAGTGCTGGAAATTTCTAATAGCGTCTCTATTAGTGATTGGGAGGTAGAGCTAAGTGCTATACGTTCTCAGGGAAATGGAGGGCAACGAGTAAATAAAGTGGCTACTGCAATTCACTTGCGCTTTAATATTAAGCGCTCTACATTGCCAATGGTTTATAAAGAGCGTTTATTGAAACTACAAGACAGTCGTATTACTGCTGATGGCATTATCATAATCAAGGCGCAATCTTTTAGAACCCAAGATCAAAACAAAGATGATGCCCTTAATCGACTTAAAGAAATTATCTTGTCTGCGATGGTGGTACAGAAGCAACGTCGAGCAACCAAACCAACCCGTAATTCACAAAAACGCCGTGTAGAAAATAAAAAACGCAAGGGACAAACTAAATCGCTACGGGCAAAAGTTAATTTATAACGCCATAAGCTCTAGTTCTAACGCCATTATTTTTAAATGTTATGACTTGCTATTTAACTACATATTCTGTAGTTTGCTACATATTGTGTAGCTGGGCGTGTTTTGCTTGAAAATATATTTTGGAGACTTATATGTCATTACCTATTCCTGGAAACCCGGTGAGGGGCTCAAAATCAGGTAAACCTATAATGGCAACCCTTGATTTATTAGGTCGTACTTGGGCGTTAGGAATTATTTGGCAATTACGCCATGGCTCGCTAAGTTTTAGTGACTTACAGCAAAGCTGTGAAAATATTTCACCTACGTTATTAACTAATCGTTTAAAAGAATTACAACAAACCCATTTGGTTGAGAGAAATATCGACGGCTATCAGCTAACGGCTATCGGTTTAGAACTTTTTCAGGTGATTGCACCTTTAAGTCAATGGGCTAAACAATGGCAATTAACGTTTGTCGAGCGGCAAACTCAACAAGGGAATGAAAATGAATAGCGAATTAACATTTTGTAAAATGCCGCTAGAACGAGCAAGTCACTTAAGAAAGAACCGAGTTTGGCTCAATGATAAACTATCAGCTGATGATAGTTATTTTTACTTCTACTGGCGTGATAAATTTCTTTATATCGACTTAAAGCTTTTTACTTGTCATGTAAATAAACAGTCTATTCATAGTTTAGTTGTTGCAACATTGCATAAAAGTCAGTTTGATAATGTAACATTTTTGGGGTTAGAAAAAGACCGTGCTCATTTTGTTTATGACCTATCTAGGCTAAAAGAAAATGAGCTTGAGCAATGGCTTGAATGCTTATCCAAAAGATTAAAAGTTAAGAACATAAAATTTATTGATTTTAGACGTTCTCTTTCATTGCTCAGCCCTGAGCAGAGTGCAATACTTGGGTATGGGAAGTCACTAATACACTGGCATCAAAGTAGTGTTTACTGTGGAAGTTGTGGCCAAAAAACTGGCTCAATGGATGGTGGTCATCGACGTTTATGCATTAACGAATTATGTCAAAAAGAACAGTTTCCGCGTACCGACCCTGTAGTGATCATGTTAATCGAGTATCAGCCTGAAGCCGGCCCAGCCATGTGTCTATTAGCAGAACACCATAGAACACCTGAGCAAGTTTATTCAACTCTTGCGGGTTTTGTTGACCCTGGAGAGTCGTTATCGGAAGCCGTTAGCCGAGAGGTATTCGAAGAGGTGGGACTTAATGTGACGGAAGTGAGTTATATTGACTCTCAGCCATGGCCTTTCCCTAATTCGATCATGCTAGGTTTTTTGGCTCGTGCAAAAAGCCTTGATATTAACATTGAGCCAGAAGAATTGCGTAGCGCCGATTGGTTTACTGCCGAGCAAATAGCAACATTTAATAACTGGGGGGATGAAGTTGAAGGCCCTAAACTACCAAGAAAAGAGTCAATCGCAAGGCTTTTAATTGACTCATGGTGTGAAAAACAAGGTCAAATTGCATCAAAATAAAAAACAGCCTAAATGCAGGCTGTTTTTTACTCTAATTTTTTGCATATTACTTGTGATTATTACCTTTAGGCTACTTTTTTAAAAAGCGTCTAATTGATATCAATGCAGTAAAAATTAATCCAAACCAAGCCATTGAACCACCGCCACTGCTTGACTTAGGGGGCTCAGGTGTTGTTGGCGGTGTTGTTGGTAATGATGTGTTTTTAACGGCCGTTAAACTATCGGCAGTATTTACCGTTGGATCTGTAATATCAACTGAAATAATTGTCACAAAATTATCAGCGCCCGGAACAAAGCTGGTATCAGCGCACTGTTCAGCAGTAAAATTGGGCATAGGTACAGAACTACAAAGTGGTAAGCCAGAAATTGCTTCAACATTTTCCATACCTTCAATTACCTCGCCAAAAACAGTAAAGCCGCCATTTTGCACATCTAGCGCGGCGCTACCACCACTATTATCAGAAAGATTAATAAACCATTGGCTCGTGGCGCTATGTTCATTACCGCTGACTTTTGCCATTGCAATGGTTCCACGAACATTTGAATATACGGGCTCATTTTGAATTGCGCTATCGGTTGGGATCGCACTTAAGCTGCGAGAGCCTTCATATTTAAAGCCACCGGCCTGCATGACGAAGTCAGAAACGACACGATGAACAACTGTGTTATTGTAGTCGCCATCATTCACATATTTTAGAAAGTTGGTAACTGTAACTGGGGTAGTTTCGTCATGTAAGTTAACTTTAAAGTTACCATGTGAGGTAGTAAATTCTACAATGGTTGCGGAAGCGGACATGCTGGTAAAAGCGAATGCAGCGGCGGAAAATTTTAAAACCTTAGGTAAATTCATAAAATAAAATACGTTGTTGTTAGTTTATAAAGTGCATGGATGATAATTACTTTTAAAGAAAGCAACAAGAGTTAATATTAGAAAAAAGTAATATAAGGTTTATATTCTATGTTTGATAATTTTACATTTGTTGTAAACATCTTCTAACACTTAAGCTGTTGCGATATATGCAGAGTAGAGGATAAATATGATCTTGATCACTAGTTTGCATAATAAATGTTAGTACAGTCCTCGTTCTTTATTTAACAACCTTAAGGACTGTTTGTGTCGACTTCATATGAATTGAATTTGGGCAAAGCCTACAACGAAAGCTTGCTTAGTTTAGGCGATACAATAATCGATGTGATAAAGCTTTTCGGTGGCGAGCGTATTTATGGTGTTGGCGGTGATTTTGCTGCTAATTTAATTGCGGCAATTGCCCCTAAAATAGCTATTTGTCCTTCAAGTAATGAAATGCATGCTGGGTTTTCTGCTTGTGCACAGGCAGAAATTGACGGCATTGGTTTTTGTTTAACTACTTATATGGTTGGCAGTTTGCCTTGTACATCGGCGGCTGCACTTGCGGTAACTGAAGGCTTACCTGTTGTTTTTATTTCCGGTGCTCCAGCAGAAGCAGAAGTTGATGATTTAGCTATTCATCATACGTTACATCCTAACACAGCATGGAAAACAGAATACGATAATGCTTTAAATGCCTTTGCATCACTAGGAGTTAAAGTTGAGCGTTTGCAAGGTCAGCGAGCGCCAGGCCATCCAAATATAGCGGGTGAGCGCTTTTATCAATTAGTCGCTCATGCTTATAAAACTAAACAGCCGGTTTTTATAGAAATTCCACGTGACCAAGTTTTTCAAAAAACTCAACCTATTCAATTACCAAATACCATAGGTGAAATATGTGGTTGCGAACATGTGTTATCCGGCGCAGACTTAGTGGTAGATGCAATTATTGAAAAGCTTGCCAGCGCAGAGTTTCCTTTGCTGTATTTAGGCGACAAGTTAAAACACAATAAAGTGCTTCAAGAGCTGATATTAGCTTTTGCCAAGCAATTTAATATTCCCTATGCAACAAGTTGGTTTGCAAAAGGTATTCTTGATGAGTACCAACCACTATGCTTAGGCGCTTATAATGGTGTTTTTACACAAACATCTGGCCGAGAGTATATTGAAAGCAAGGTTGATTATGTTATTGATGTTGCTAGTAGTATTTTACCGCAAGATAGTAACATTGCTTTTGCAACCGGTACCCACAAAATTGAAACCTTTGGTAATAAAACCCTGCTAAAAGGTGGTACCTTACTTGAGCAAGACTTGATAGAAATTTTTCAAATACTTTTGCAGCGTAATGAAAAAAGCTTCGAATTTAATTTGCCATTAGCAAAACTTAAAGCGCTAAACCTTGATGATGAGGTCGATTTTAATAACTTGGCTGATACCTTAAACCAACTGCAAAGTGAAATTGTCACCTCTTTAGTTTACTTACCTGAAGTAGGAAATTCATACTTTTCTAGTTACAGCTTGCAAGTTAAACAGTCTTCAATAGGTCGAGGCTGGTTGACCAACCCTTGGTATGGCGCTATGGGTACAGCGCTGCCATATGCGCGAGTGGTGGCACAGCGTCTGCAAGATAATGCCTGTGATGAAAGGGCGGTGGTAATTATAGGTGATGGCGGTTTCCATTTTCAGCTTAATGAATTAATTCATTTTCTTAAAGACAAGACTGATGTCACCATTGTTTATATGCGTAACAATGTTTTTCATTTAGGAAAAAGTGGTAATGATGCAATATACCATTGCAATGATGAACGCTTTAATGTTCACCATCTTGTTAAAGGCTACGAAGGTCAATCGTCGACGGTGCGCACTTGCGGCGAGTTTATTCATGAGTTTAAATCAACCATACAACGCCCAGGCATCTCGTTAATTGAAGTTTTAGCTAAACCCATTGAAGAAAAACAATGCCATGAAATTCGTTTGCTAAATTTATATATAAAAGCAAAAAATGGCCATAGTGATGCCATAGTAAAATGGCAAAAATTAACCTGCTAACAGCGGTTTTTTTAATGTTGGATATTAAAGCCCAATATACTGGGCTTTAATAACAAGAATTACGCTAAATTGCTTTGAGAAAACGTTCGCTGCGTGGAAATAAGTAATTGTCGTAATTTAGTGAAAAGGCCACCTTATTTGAGCGACCAATAATTTCTTCTCTAGGTACTAAACCAATTGAGCGTGAATCGGCACTGTTATCTCTGTTATCGCCCATCATCAAATAAAACCCATCTGGTACTGTAAACTTTTTAAAGCTAGTGCGCGCGGAATAATTACGACTGCCAACTGGTAGTTTTGTGCGAATAACATGGCTTTGGCCATTGATGCTTTCCTGACTCAGTACGTAATTGTTATTACGGCTAATAACTTGATAACTAGCAGCTTCTTGATTCACTGTAAGCTGATTTTTATTCATAGAAACAGTATCTCCAGGTATGCCAATGACTCTTTTGACTAACCTTTTATCCGCTATTTTGGACTCAAAAATAACAATGTCATTGCGCTTAGGATCGGAAATTTTGATTAGGCTTTGTTGGCTAAAAGGTACTCTTAAATCGTAAGCCATTTTGTTCACAAAAATACGATCACCTTCAACAATGGTTGGTTTCATTGAACCTGTTGGTACGTCATTCCAGTCCGCAACAGCGCTACGAAATACCAGCATTAAGCTGATAAACAGCAGTAGTGATTTATTCTCTTTAAAAAAATTAGCGAAAGTAGCTTTCATTACATTTCCTTTTAAATACATAATAAAATAATGACTTAGCCTTGGACTAAGACATTATTTTATAGTTCAGTAATCATTGGTGATTTTAAATAGGATAGTTGTAAAAATTTATGTCGATTAATGAAAACCACAAGGTTTAGAATCGTTAGTCACCTTATTTGTCGCTATAACCCCATGGCGCTGGTGGAGGTGTTATTGCTTTTGTTAAATCAAAATCAACACGAAATTCCCGTCCTTGGCGTACTAAACGATAGCTAAACTTATCTGAATAAATAAACATTTGCCATGTGTTACCAACAGATTGAGGGATTCCAGTTTTCACAAACAATTGTTTGGAATATTCATCAGCAGGAAAAGACTGAGCTTGTGGCCAACCAGCATCATTAGTATGGCCACCATACATGGTTGTTTCATCAAAGCTGCCATCTTGATGACGGTGATCATGTTTGAGTGATAATCCTGAGCCTGTTTTAGTAATAATCCAAGTACGTGAGGCATCGTCACCTACAAAAAAAGGAATTTCTAATTTACTGTCAGAACAACGTCGAACATGCATAACGAGTTTTTTGTTGCTAAAGCTTCCACCATCAGCGTTATCTACCGTTACTTGGCCTTGGTATGCTTTACCGCAATGGGCTTTAATGCTACTAAAAAAACTATCATGGCTGGCAATTGAAACCAATGGCGCTTCACTAGCATTACTTGTATTTGAGAATAAAAAGAGTGGTGCAATGATTAAACTGGTTAAATATCTTGTTTTTATTGTCATTTTGAAACCTAAATAATGAGTAATTATGTTTGATGCTATCAGAAAGGAAAATAAATTACTTTTCAAACTTAACTTGCTAGAGCAAAGTTTTTTAGCACATTGTCAATAATTACTTGTAGTCTGGTGGCAGGCATCGCAAAATTGCCGCGAATAAATATTTCATGTCTAAGTATTGTAAAATGAAAAAAGAAAATGTTGTTATTGGTTTAACTGATCCTAAAAGCCCATCGAATGTTGGTGCGGTTATGCGGGCAGTCGGTTGTTATCAGGCTAATGAAGTACGTTATACTGGTGTGCGATATGCTAGAGCCGCAAAGTTTCACACAGACACTAAAGATGCATCGCGAAAAATCCCGTTAAATGCCGTTGAGTGTTTAATTGATGACATCTTGCCTAAGCAACAGGTTATTTGTGTTGATTTAGTTGAAGGTGCGACAGCACTACCTGAGTTTGAACACCCAGAAAATGCTATTTATATTTTCGGCCCTGAAGATGGCACAATTTCACAAGATGTTATTGACCGAGCCGATGCCGTTGTTTATGTACCTACCATTGGCTGTATGAATTTAGCAGCAAGTGTTAATGTGCTTTTATACGATCGTTTGGCTAAGTCATCACAAGTCATTAAAGGGGATGATTTAATAAAATCCAGCCGAGATACTAACAATAAAGTCAAGGTTAAGAACGATTAGAAAATGCTTCGAATTACTTATGTTTCTTGACTAAGTAGACAGGTATGAACCGCAAAATATCAAAATTATTCCAAGGGTGGGCTTTTTATATTGAGAATGGTGACTTTTATGCGAAACGGCTTGACTCTTGGCGGAAAGTCGATAGAATCCAACTCAGCTAGAAAGTAAGACCTATATTTATGTACAAAGTTTCGCAGTTATATCAGTAGCTCGTCCTGTTTAATAAGTAATAGCAACACTTCCTGGAAAACCGCCTTATAATAAGGCATCAATTACGAATAAATAGGATAATACAAATGTCTAATACAACTACTGGTACAGTAAAATGGTTCAACGAGTCTAAAGGTTTCGGTTTCATCGAGCAAGAATCTGGTCCAGATGTTTTTGCACACTTCTCTGCAATCTCTGGTGAAGGTTTCAAAACTCTTGCTGAAGGCCAAAAAGTACAGTTCACTGTAACTCAAGGTCAAAAAGGTCCTCAAGCTGAGAACATCGTAGCACTTTAATTAGTAATTTTAGCTGGTTTGACCGGCTAGATTATTACATAGTGTTGAAAGAGGGGAGACGAAAGTCTGCCCTTTTTTTATGCCTAAAATATTGTTATGTCGGTAACCTCTGAATATTCAAAACTACTTCACAGTAAAGCTTTGAAGCACGACCCTGAGCAATATCATGCCGTTTTAGCGCTAGATGCGTTAGCGATAAGGCTAAATTGCCGGCGAAAACGCTTATACTCACTAATTTCTCTTTTTAAAGCCGAAGCGCCAATCAGTGGCATTTATTTTCATGGTCGCGTTGGTAGAGGAAAAACCATGTTGATGGATTTATTCTATCAACAACTGCATACCACTCGTAAAAAACGCATACACTTTCATCGTTTTATGGAAAGTGTTCATACCATGTTAAATGATTTAAAAGGCTGTGAAGCGCCGCTACAACGAATAGCAAAATCTTGGGCTAAAGATGTTGATATACTTTGCTTTGATGAGTTTTTTGTTAATGATATTGCTGATGCTATGTTATTGGCTGGGCTACTGTCAGCCATGTTTGCGTTTGGTATTACTTTGATTGCTACATCGAATTGCGCACCATCTCAATTATACAACAATGGCCTGCAGCGCGAGCGTTTTCTGCCAACGATAAAATTAATAAATGAAAACTGCCAAGTGATCTCAATCGATGGCCCGGTTGATTATCGCTTGAGTGATGATGACAATATCAGCAGTCATCACCGAGATTATTTTATTAAAAACTTTGAACAAGGGGTAAGCGGTGGCATGCAAAGGCTCTTCCAAGTACTTGCAACCGGAGATGTTCAGCGGCAAAGTCGTATTATGGTGCACGGTAGACATATTACTTTTATTGCTAAAGCTGACAATGCCGTTTGGTTTGACTTTAGCGCAATATGCTCCGGTCCACGAAGTCAACGCGACTATATAAAGCTTGCCGATGACTATCAAGTTATTTTGGTGAGCAATGTACCGCAATTTTCAGGAGAGTTGCTCCCCGCTGTATTTTCAGGTGTTGAAGATGGCTATCAGCGCAGTAGTGTGGTGATGGGTGAGCTTAGGGCTTTAGATGATGAGGCTAGACGATTTATTGCCTTAGTGGATGAGTTATATGATAGAGGCATACGTTTAATTATTGAGGCAGAGGTTGATATTGCCGACTTATACCAAGGCCAGCAGTTAACATTTGAATTTGCTCGCTGCAAATCGCGATTATTTGAAATGCAAAGATTAAACTATCACGCTTGATAGACTCTAAAGTTGTTATTTTCACTAGTTTTTAAGTTATTTAACGAATTATTAGTTGTAAATATAGGTCTAAGTAAAGTGTTTGTTTTTAACTTGTTGATAAGTAAGGAGTAATTAATTGGCATCAGACTTGTAAACAAGAAGTATAACATTGAGAAACAATGCTCATTATTTGATTGGTTTATAAAGGATGGTAAATATGAAAACTTTGATTGCTTCTGCATTAATTATTGCAAGTTCTACAAGCTATGCTCACGATAATTCATTTTCTAGTAATTCATGTAACGTTGATCTAAATGGTGGCATTAAAATTAGCGCTGAAAAAATTACCTTCTCAAAAAATAAGTCACCGCTTTATAGCATTGTAAATAATGAGACATTAATCGTTAATGGTGAAAAAGTTAGTTTAACCAGAAGTCAACAATCCTTGCTAACGGAATACTCTAACAACATTCGTGGCGTTGTTCCGGAGGTTAAGAGTATCGCTTTAGACGCTATTGATTTAGCCATAGATGGCGTAAACCTTGCCTTCAATGAGTTATTGGGTGAGGGTAATGATGTAAGTGTTGATTTAACCACACAATTAACTTCAATTCGTACTGAAGTAGATAATGAGTTTGATAGTTCGAAAGATTTTTATATTGATGAAGATGGTTTTAAAGGTGACGACTTTTTCGGTGACGAGTTTGAGCAGCGTATAGAGTCGGCGGTTGAAACCACTATTCAAAACTCTATTGGTAGCTTGATGATTGCGGTAGGTCAAGAAATGTTATTTTCTGGTGGTAATATGGATGCATTTGAATCTCGTATGGAAAACTTTGGTCAACAAATAGAGCATGAAATGGAAGCGAGGGGCGAAGGCCTTGAAAAACGTGGTGAAGCCTTATGTCAGTCAGTGATCTTAATTGATGAAATGGAAGAGCAATTAAAAGGTGAAATAGATGAATTAGCGGATTTTAACTTTATCACTGCAAGCCATAAAAGTAGCCACAATGAAATTTAGTTATGTAATCTAGCTACTTGATAATTTGTCAACGATTCATCAAAGCGTTAAGGCTTATTCCTTAACGCTTTTTATTTTTATAATCGCTAATGTTTTTATTGCTAAGCGCTAAACTGCACGTTACAGTAGCGCCAAAATTTTTCTAGCCATTGATTTATGCACGCAGTTCAGAAACTTCATAAGTATCGACAAAGCTTAAGTACCACAACATACAAATCTAGAGGTCAGCGAGTTATTCGTTGTGACTTGTGTCGCTTAGCGAAACAGTTTTGTATTTGTGCATTGGTGCCAGAAGTTAGCTCAAATGCTGGATTCTTGCTGTTGATGTATGATACAGAGGTGCTAAAGCCTAGTAATACCGGGAAGCTAATTGCTGACTTAATCCCTGATACGTTTGCTTATTTATGGTCAAGAATAGAGGCGAATCCAGAGGTTTTAGCGATATTAGCGGATCCTAAATGGCAGCCTATGATTGTTTTTCCAAAAGCATATGCCGGTGAAAATAGAGAAATATATGATAATGAAGTGGCGGTTGAGTCAGGCAAACGGCCATTATTTATCATGCTAGATGGTAGTTGGCGTGAAGCGAAAAAGATTTTTCGTCGTAGCCCATATTTACAACATTTACCTGTGGTGTCATTTACGCCTCGCACACCAGGAAGTGGTTCAGCATTAAGTTCTCGTTATCAAATTCGATTAGCAGCAAATAATACTGAGCTAGCAACCGCAGAAGTTGCAGCACAAATTCTGGCCTTGGCAGGAGAGCAAACTAACGCCAATTTGTTAGATTTATGGTTTGATGTATTTAGTTATCAATATCAACGAGGTGTTTGCCAAGAAAATAAAGGTAACCCTAATGCTGTAGCTGATTATAAAGAGTTTGCTGCACTTCATGATATTTCAATTGCAGAAAATAGGCTAAAAGAAGAATAGTAGAGAAAACATAATTGAGGCTTATTTAAGTGCATGAAAAAACTGCAGCTTAGTTAAATCTAATTTATAATAACGAACACAATAGCGATGAGGTTAATTTATGAAAATATGTGGTGTTGAACTAAAAGGTAACGATGCAATTATCTGCATTATGTCAAAAGCAAACGGGTTGTACGACATACCAAAAACGCGTGTTCAAAAAATTAGCCTTGCTGATGCTAGTGACGCAGAGCAGGTTCAGGAGTTTCAATTTGCCTTTGCAAAGCTAATGGAAGATTATCAAGTTGATAAAGTGGTTATTAAAGGCCGAGCATTAAAAGGAAAGTTTGCAGGTGGCCCAGTTGGCTTTAAGTTAGAAGCCGCCATTCAATTGATTAAAGACTTACCGGTAGAAATATTGGCAGGTAGTTTTATTAAGAAATCGTTAACACGTAGTCAAATCGATATTGATTTTCGTGACACAGGTTTAAAGCAGTATCAACAACAGGCCTTTGAAACAGTGTTTGGCTTTTTTGAGGGTAGCTTATATTTACAGTAATGTAAGCTGTTAACTTTGATATGAAAAGGGTCGCTATAAGCGACCCTTTTTGATATTTCTTGCTGCAATGATTACTTGCTAGTAAGTCCGCGTCTTTCCAATAGTGGTTCAACTTTTGGGTCTTGACCACGGAAACGACGATACATTACCGTTGGGTCATCAGTGCCACCGCTTTCTAATACGTGCTTACGGTAAAGCTCTGCTGTTTTTTGATCAAAAATACCGTTTTCTTTAAATGCTAACCAAGTGTCAGCATCATAGATGTTAGACCAAATATAACCGTAATAACCCGCTGAATAACCGCCCGCAAAAATATGCGAGTAATAGCCCGTTTTATAACGAGGGGCAATTTGTTCAATTAAGCCTATTTCTTTGATGACGTTTTTCTCAAACTCATTGGCATCTTGCAAATCTGCTGTTTCTAATGAATGCCAGCTCATATCTAGTAATGCTGCAGCGAGATATTCCGTCGTACCAAAACCTTGATTAAATTTACCTGACGCTTGAATTTTCTCAACTAACACTTGAGGGATAACTTCACCGGTTTGATAATGTTTAGCAAAGTTTGCTAATACTTCAGGCTCAGTCATCCAATTTTCCATTACTTGTGACGGGTATTCAACATAATCACGTGGTAATGCGGTACCTGTTTGTGAGCGGTAGTAACCGTCTGACAATAAGCCTTGAATAGCATGACCAAACTCATGGAACAAGGTTGATGCTTGATCAAAGGTAAGTAGTGTTGGCTGGTCACCAATTGGGCGAGGGTAGTTTAATACGTTGTAGATAATTGGGGTAACGTCTTTACCATTCATGCGATATTGCTTACGGAAGCTGCTCATCCAAGCACCACCACGTTTACTTTCTCGTACGTAGTGATCAACCATGAAAATACCGATGTAACTACCGTCGCGGTCATAAACCTCAAAAGTACGTACATCTTCATGATACTTAGGTAGATCATCACGTTCTTTAAAGGTTACGCCCCAAAGTTTCTCCGCGGTATAAAAAACACCTTGCTGTGTTGCTTCTAGCGAGAAATATGGTTTAGTTTCTGATGCATCTATATCGTAACGTTGTTTACGAATTTTTTCAGAATAGTACCACCAATCCCAGGCCGCAACTTTAAACTTGCCACCCTCGGCATCGATCATTTTTTGAATGTCAGCGGCTTCTTCTTTAGCGCGCTCTAGCGATGCCGGCCAAACTTTGTTTAATAACTCAAAAACATTCTCAGGTGTTTTTGCCGTGGCATTTTCAAGCACGAAGTGAGCATGAGTTTTGTAGCCTAATAATTGTGCTTTTTGGAAACGAAGACTGGCCATTTCGCTAGCAATTGCTTGGTTATTATTGGCATTGTCATTATTGCCGCGCATGGTGTAACCCTTGTAGATGGTTTCACGTAATTTGCGGTTTGTTGAATAAGTTAAGAATGGGTTTTTACTTGGTCTATGGGTAGTAAATACCCATTTACCTTCATGGCCACGAGCTTTTGCAGTTTCTGCTGCAGCGGCGATGATATCTTCAGGTAAACCGTCAAGGTCGGCTTTATTGTCGATAACCATCTCAAAACTATTAGTTTCAGCTAACAAGTTTTCACCAAACTTTAAGCTGAGGCCGCTAAGTTTTTCGTTTAATTCACGTAGTTTCTGCTTATCTGCATCATTTAAATTAGCACCGCCGCGTACAAAACTTTTATAAGTTTTTTCTAATAGGCGCATTTGGTCTGTGCGTAATTCAAGTTGATCTTTTCGATCATAAACTTGTTTAACGCGTTGGAATAAAGCGTCGTTAAGGGCGATGTCATCTCCTAATGCTGAAAGTTTAGGCGATATTTCTTTCGCGATTGCACGCATTTCTTTATCAGACATTGAGCCTGTTAAACCATAGAAGGTATTGCTGACTTTATTTAGAAAGTCGCCAGACTTTTCCATAGCCACAATGGTGTTCTCAAATGTTGGACGAGAACGTACTTTAGTAATAGCATCTATTTCGAGTTTATTTTGTTCAATACCATGATAAAAAGCGGGTAAGTAGTCGCTTTTTTTAATTTTATCAAACGGTGGAATACCATAAGGGGTATCGTATTCAGCAAAGAAGGGGTTGTTGGCAGTACTAACTACTTTTTGTTCTACCTGAGCGACGTTTGCCGATGTGTTATTTTGTTGGCAGCCGGCTAAAGCAATGGCAATTGCTAGCGGTGCTAGATAACGAGTTTTCATTAAATGACCTCTTATTAGTATATCCATATTGGATTATAAGGTTTATTTGCAACAATACTTTAATAAAGCATTGGTTGTAAGCTGGTATCGATTCTATGTCGCGATAGGCCTTGGTACAAGAGTCGTTTGCTTAAATTGGGATGAGTTGTAGGTTATTGGCGTTAAGATATCATGACACTGAATCAGCATGTCTTAAATCAAGCTAAACTTATAGAGTGTTTAAAAATATGGACAAGATAAGTCTTTATTTTGTACATTGTATTACGATAGAGTTCGTATGTTGTAGTTGTAGTTGTAGTTGGAGTTTGACTACATAATTCAACATTTTCTTTGAGATTTATTGAAGTGTCTTTTGGCATAAGGGGGGGATGATGTTAATGAAACAACATTGGCTGTTAGCTATGTTTTTAGCCATGACCATAGGTTGTTCAAGCGTTGAGAAACCTATGGCAAAGAGTAAGGCTATTAACTTAAATACCACTTTATTTGCCTTTGAACCAGTAGCCTCAGAGCAAGAATTGTTTTCTTTAACAAAAGTGCAGCAACAAGAATTTTCGAGTTTTTATCAGCTAGAAACGTCAAAAGGCTATTTACCGCATGAAGTTATTGAACGGTTTTTACAAAATAATCTAAGTAATTTCACCTACTATGGTAAAACTTATATCGCTAGCAAGGCAATGCTAAATAACAGTGGTAATTGTATGAGTTTAGCTTTATTAACAACGGCATTTTCTCGCTTAGTTGGTGTTGAAATGGCTTATCGAAAAATGCACTCACTACCTATGTATGAAAAGCATGGTAATGTCATTTTATCATCAAGCCATGTGCAATCTCTTTTATATGATCCTAGTTTTATTCCAGAAGAAAACTATATTTATCTAAATCGTCCCGCTATTTTAATTGATTACTTTCCACAGGAAGGCAATATTCGTTCTAAAACAGTTAATACAACACGTTTTATTGCCATGTATTATATTAATAAAGCGGCAGAGTATTATATTGAAAGCGATTTAAACAAGGCTTTTGCTTATGCAAATCAGGCTTATCAATTAGATAACGAAAGCGCTTCTGCTATGAATTTATTGGCGCTACTTCATAAAAGACAGGGAGATGAAGTAACTGCAGAGCGTTTATACTTAGCGGCAATGGAAAGTTCTGATGTTAATATTAGTGTTTTAGATAACTATGTTAATTTATTAAGACAACAAGGACGTATCGCGGAAGTGCAGAAAATTAAGAAACAGATAGAAAATATCTATGATCCAAATCCATATCATTGGTTGGAAAAGACCCAGTTAGCTAGGTCTCAAAATGAACTAGATGAATCAGAGAAATTCTATCGCAAAGCTATCAAGCTTGCTCCTTATGTAAAGCAAGCTTATTTGGAACTACATGAAGTGTATTTACTTCAAGGTAGAAAGTCGTTGGCAATTTCAACATTGCAAGAGTCTTTACCTTGGCTACATGAGCCAAAGCAAAAACGACAATATAAGAAAAAGCTTTACCAACTAAGTGCAGCTATTTAGCGATTTCTTTTGTGGCAAGTTCTAAGCGGGGGTCAGTAACATCTGAGCTAGTTGACTTGAAAATTACTTGGTTATTTTTATTAATAAAAAATGTTGTCGGAGTGCCTTTTACGCCATAGCGCATTGCGACTTCATTGCCATTTACCGCCGTGATAAAGCCGTAGCCACGTGCGGTCAGTTCATCTTGGGGTAATGCTCCTTCATCCTCATTAAAACTTATGGCAACGATTTTAACGCCTTTTTCTCTATATTTTTCTTCAAGCTCGACTAATTTTGGTTGTAGCTTTTTACAATATGGGCACCAAGTTGCCCAAAAATGTAAAATAACGGCTTGTCCTTGAAATTGCGCTAAAGAAATCTCTTCCCCTGATTGAGTTTTTAGCTGCCAAGCTGGCGCAATTGGAGCGACTACTGCGTTACTTGATGTTTTAGCATTGACATTTTGTGATGCCAAAGTGAAAACAATTAGAAAGCTAGCACTGACAAAGTTTTTTATTTTTACAAGATTGCTATTTAAAAAGGTATTCAAAAAATTCACCATAAATAAATGATTGGATTAGTGAACTTGACCTGCCAATCATCTATCTGGTTTCAAATTTAATTAAATTTGTTTTTATTCTTTAATGCTTATTCGCGTCAGCTAATATTTTTTCTGCAGCTTTTGCGGCAATCATCATAGTCGGAGCATTGGTATTGCCACTGATAAGTGTAGGCATAATAGAGGCGTCTACAACTCTTAGTTTTTTAAGGCCATGGACTTTTAGTTTATCGTCAACAACAGCAAACTGGTCATTGCCCATTTTACAGGTGCCAACGGGGTGATAGATAGTATTACACTTTTCTTTTAGAAACTCATGAATTTCTTGATCCGACTGGCAGCTATCGTCTGGGAAAATATATTTAATATGAGTATTTGATAATGGCGGTGTCGAGAGGATTTTTTTGGCAATTTTTACGCCTTTAATCATAGTATCAATATCATCTTGATGGTCGAGCATATTTAGCTGAATACGCGGATGCTGACTAATGTTATTGCTATATAAAGTAACGCTACCGCGACTTTTTGGGCGCAGTAAACAAACATGAACCGCAATACCATAACTGCAAAGCAATTTATGATTTCGGCCATGGTCGTCCATTGCAGCAGGTACAAAATGCAATTGTAAATCAGGCTCTGTCAATGTCGGTTCAGACTTAATAAAACCTCCGGTTTCTGCAACCACAGTGGTCAGTAAGCCTGCGCGTTTAGTAAAGAATTTAATCGCTTCTTTTGCGCCCCACCATAACGCCTTAGGACGGTATGCTAATACTTCAGTACGCTGATGCTGAGCAACATTAAGAATATCAACATGATCTTGTAAATTTTTACCAACACCTTCAAGCTCATGAATGAGTGGAATATTATGTTTCTCTAATTCAGATTTGGGACCTACCCCTGAAAGCATAAGGATTTGTGGAGAATTGATGGCACCCGCACTTAATATAACTTCATTATTAGCAATAACTGTATTTAGTGTACCTTTATGTTTGTAACTAACACCAGTCGCAACATTATCTTCAATAAGAATTTTTTCAACTTGTGTTTGGGTTATTACCGTTAGGTTTTTTCGGTGCAGATTTGGTGTTAAAAATGCTTTTGCTGCGCTATGTCGTAAGCCATCTTTTTGTGTGACTTGAAAGTAGCCAATGCCTTCTTGTTCGGCGCCATTAAAATCTTCATTGGCGGGGTAGCCTGCAGCAATTGCCGATTGAATAAAGTCTTCATTAATTGTAGGCTTTGAAACTGAGTCGGCAACATTTAATGGCCCATTTATGCCATGATAATCGTTAGCACCACGTTCTTGATGTTCTAGTGCTTTAAAGTAAGGCAATACTTCTTCATAGCTCCAGCCTTGATTGCCTAAGCTATGCCAATGATCATAATCTTGTTTTTGTCCGCGAACATATAGCATGGCATTAATTGAACTACTGCCGCCGAGCGTTTTACCTCTTGGCGTAAATATCTCACGGTTATTTAAGGTTTTTTCTTGGTGGGAGTTAAAATGCCAATTTAATGTGTGGTCGCGCATTAAGCCAATAATGCCAATAGGCAAATGAATTAACCAGCTTTTGTCTTCTTTGCCTGCTTCAAGCAGGCAAACACTATAATTTCCACAGGCTGATAATTTATCGGCTAAAACACAGCCTGCAGAGCCGCCCCCAACAATGACATAATCAAACGTTTTCACACTAGTACCTTTATATTAACTTTTTATTATTATGGTCTTAACAAGTCTGACCACTATGATATAAAAGTACTATTTATTCAAGTGCGAAGCGGGTTAGTGATTATCGATATCTTTAATATTAATTTGTTTTACCTCACCATATTTGGCTGCTATAGCTTTTAACTCTGATGCTTTACCAATAATAACCGTTTGTAAGTTTTCTTTTGGAAAATACTGATTAATAAGTTGCTGAGTTTTGGCAAGGGTTAACGAATTAACTTGCTGTTCAAAAGTGTTGATATAACTTTCGTCAAAATTATAACTATACATTTGTCCCAGCAAGTGGCTTAAATCTTGAGATGTTTCAAATTTTGGTGGAAATTTACCTTTGACATAGGCTTTTGCAGAGGCAAGTGTTGCTTCGTCTATGCCTTTATCCCATAAGCGATGATACGTTTTCAATGCTAAGTCAATTGCTTCGCTTGTTGTCGCCGTTTTTGTGAAACTTGATATGGTAAAGCTGCCTGATTGACTATAATGAACAAAGTTACTTCTTGCGCCATAAGTTAAACCTGAATTTACCCGCAACTCATCATTTAACCAGGAAGTGAAACGACCGCCCAAAATCGTATTAATGACTGAAACTCCAACTAAGTCAGGTGTATTACGCGCAATACCTATACCGCTAATAGCAAATGTTGATTCAATAGCATCATCTTTATTCACTAATAATACTTTTGCAGAGGTTAGTGGCTTAGGCGGTACAACTGCATTGGGTGCTAGCGTAGAGTGGTTTGTCCAGCTTGAAAACAATGACTTTATTTGTTGTAGCATTTTTTTACTTTCAAAATCACCAACTACAACAATGGCACTATTGGCAGGCTGATACCACTTTTTGTGGAATGCTATTATATCGTTCACGTTAATTTGTGTGATTGAGTGAGTATTCCCTGTTGTTATTACATTGTAACTAGACTGTTCAAACACCATAGCTTTTACGTAATTGTTGATTACAGATTTTGGACTTTCTTTACTTTGCTCTAAGGCAAGCAAATGCTGCTTTTTCTTTTTTTCAAACTCATCAGCAGCGAATTTAGGATTGATGATGATGTTTTTAAGTAGTTTCAGCATAGCTTTTTGATCTTTCTTGGCAAAAGAGCTTTCTAGATAGGAAGACTCTGTGCCTGCTGTAGCAGACACAGTGGCGCCAATAAAGTCGATCGCGGCATTTATTTCCGCTTTCGATTGTTGTTTCGTGCCTAAAGGTAAATTTTCAGCAGTTAAATAAGCTAAACCTGACATAGAGTCATTAATTGCGCCCGCTTTAACAACAATGTTAACGTCGATAAGTGGCACTTCATGTTGCTCCATTAAATAAACAGTTAAACCATTATCTAAGGTAACTTTCTGATATTCTGGTAGGGTGTAACTCGCGTTGGCTTGTTTTGAAATAAATAGCAGACAAAAAGCTGCTAAGGTAGTTAAAATATTATAAATCCGCATCGTTACTGTCCTTTTCTGAAGATAAAATACCGACAGTGCGGTTTGATTTTATTAAATATTGTTTTGCGACTCGTTGAATATCAGCAACCGTGACTTTGTTATACTCTTCTGGTGCCGAAAATAACTGATGGTAATCACCAAAATATAATTCATATGAACCTAGCGTATTGGCTTTACCATTAATTGTCGCCATAGTGCGGTAAAAGTTTACTAGCTTGGTATTTTTCACTTTTTCAAGCTCTTGCGCGGTAACACCATTTTTTATAATGTTATTCACTTCTTTTATTACTGCCTTTTTCAGCGTATCTGCACTCACATCTTTGGCTGCTACTGCGTAAATATAGAATAAGTTTGGGTCAATACTTTCGGGTAGGTAAGTAAATAAATCACTGGCTATTTGCTGCTCGTCAATAAGAGATTTGTATAAGCGTGAACTTTGCCCTGTTGCTAAAATGTCATTTAAAATGTCTAACGCGTAATAATCTTGGTGCTGCGTATTTGGCACATGGTAAGCAAACATAATATTTGGCGTAGTTACTGATGCTTTATGAACATAGACAGTACGCTCACCTTTTTGTTCTGGCTCTACAGTGCGAACCTCTTGTGGTGCAGGCTGTGCAGGAATAGGTTCGAAATATTGCTTGGCAAGCTTTTTAACTTCTGCGGTTGTAACATCACCCGCAATAACGACTACTGCGTTATTTGGGGCGTAGTAGGTTGCATGGTATTTTTTTAAGTCATCGAGTGTCCAGCTTTCAATATCAGAGGCATGGCCAATGACTGACCAACTATAAGGGTGAGCTCTAAAAGCTGCGCCTTTTACTTCCTGCCAAATAGATCTAAAGTTCGAATTTTCAAGGCCTGTAGTTCTTTCAGAAGTTACTACGCCACGTTCGCTTTCAACACTAGCTTTTTCAATTGCTAAATTGGCGATACGGTCGGCTTCTAAATCAAAAATGGTCTCCATGGCTTCAGCTGGAAACCAATTGGTATAAACGGTTAAATTTTCGCTCGTATATGCATTGTTTGAACCACCTGCGGCTTCCATGGTGCGGTCAAACATTTTTGGCCCATATTTTTTTGCACCATTAAACATCATGTGTTCAAAAAAGTGTGATAGACCGGTGATGCCGGGTACTTCGTTTCGAGATCCTACTTTCCAAAATAAATACATATTTGCATTTGGAATAGAATTATCCTCCAGCACTATGATTTTCATGCCGTTTTTAAGAGTAAAGGTGTTTACATCATCGGCGGTTGTTATTGCGAAACTTGTACTAGAAAAACAAGAAATCAGTAGTATTAATTGTATTACTGCTGATTTCAATTTGGTTAGATACATAGGTTAACTCCAATTAGCCTATAGATAATTTTGAGTTGTTAATGCTATGTTAATAAGGTGGTGTGATCAAGAAGATTTGCAGGATGTAATTGTAAAAAAAGACTTTTATTATATTTGAAATGAATATGTTTAACTTTTAAACACAATACGCAAAAAAAGGCTAAACAGATGTTTAGCCTTTAGATGTTACATATATTTTTCTTTAAGCTGTTATCAAAGTAAGCAAAGTTTTTTTTTACTTTAAGCCCAGTACTTGTTTGCCTTGCTTGAATGTAATATCAACGGGGATATTTGCCTGTTCTAGGCTTGCAAGATCACTCGCTAAATCAGCTTTAATCACGCCGCTTTTAGCAACAAGTTTGTCAACGCCGTCGTAATCACCATTACCTTGTAAAGTTAATATCAATTCAGATAGCGAATTTATTGCTGCTGTCATTTTTTCAACGTTAATTTTATATAAACCTTGCTCATTACGAGCAAACGCACCTTGTTCAGCAAAGTAGTTGAATCTCACCATATTAGCTTTACCGTGTGCAGAGCTAGCACCAAAGCGCACAGAACGAAATATACCGGTTAAAAATGTCGTGTAATAATCTTCTAGAGTACCTTCAGTGATAACATTTTTAGCCAAAAGCTGACGAACCATATAAAGCCCTAAAATGTCAGCTTTGCCTTCTTCTAATGCAGAAGCATGTTCTTTTAATGATTGGCGCACGGTGCCTTTGTTATTAATAGTATTTTTAATACCTAAACCGTGAGCAACTTCATGGAACATGGTATTAGCAAAAAATGCGGTAAAGGTAACGTTTTTACGTTGTTCTGGCACAATTAACGTTTCAGCTATTGGTGTCATGATCGCATCAAACTTTGCGCGCATGGCATTTTTAAGCTGTAAACGACGTGTACCTTTTTTCAATTGTACTTCTTCATCGTTTGGTAAGTTAATGGCGATAGTTTTACCGCCGGCATTTGAATGGCCGGCATAGTATATTACGTCATAGGCATTTAAATCAGCATCAGAGCCAGGCACTTCAGCTTTATATTTTTTACTAACTGGTAAACCGCGTTGCAACTCAGGTAAGTATTCAGCATATTTTGCCAGTTTTTCGCTCCAAGACATATCTTTAATTAATACGTACGACTCAAATGCAGCACGATAACCAAATAATTGATCTTCATAGGTTTCAATAGGGCCAATCACGATATCAATAGGATTAGTTTTCATATCCATCCAAGCAAAGTCTGATGCTTGAAAGTCGTCGCTACGAATTGCTTTAGCGCGCATTTTAAGGTATTTGGAGAATTCTTTATTGTCGGCAAAGCTGGCCGCTTTTTCTAAAATTACCGCGATACGATTAATTTCATCAGCATATGCTTCTGAGAAAGCTATGCTGCTTAATTGTCCATTTTCATTGCGTTGAACAAGAGAATATAAACCATTCTTATCATGAAATGTTGCTTGTTCAAATTCCGCTTTCGTCATATCGCTAGGATAGAACTGGGCACCTGGGCTTTTTGCTTTAGTGTTGGTTAAAAATGCTTTGTCGCCATTTAAGCGATCCCAAGGGCCATAGTTTATGCGAGCAAACTCACGTACTTTTTCGTCACTAATAGACGCTAAAAAGCTAGTTTTGTCTTGGCCGAATGCTTGTTGCCAAAATAGGCCGTCTATGATGTCTGAAGCTTCAATAAGTAGGGATAACATTTGCTTTTGGTTGTCGGATAAATGAGACAAATCTGCAGTCAATGTTACGGTTTTGTATATGTCTAAACGATTTTGATATTCGGGAAGTAAGTTAACCGTTGAAGAGTTTGTTGGTTCATTATTGCCACCACAAGCTGAAAGTGTGCCTGTTATGAGCAGCAAAGATGCAATTTTTGAAAGTTTCATGTTTTGTTTCTCTTTTTAAATACCGGCTAGAGACTAACAAAATCACGGGTAAGCGCAAGGTCTTAGAACGATAAAATGAAGTTTGAGCAAATTTGAGGTATAAAAAAACCGGCAAAAGCCGGCTTTTTAATTCTTTACAAAAATTAAAGCGCTTTAATAGCAGCGTTTAAACGACTCTTGCTACGAGCAGCTTTATTTTTGTGAATAAGACCTTTGCTTGCATAACGATCGATAACCGGTGTTGCAGCAGCAAATTCTGTAGATGCTTTTTCTTTGTCACCGGCTTCGATAGCAGCAATTACTTTTTTAAGTAAAGTGCGCATCATTGAGCGACGGCTTGCATTGTGTTGACGGCGCTTTTCAGATTGTAATGCGCGCTTCTTAGCAGACTTTGAGTTAGCCAAGGTGAACTCCTAAAATTGAATAAATATAGCCTAAATTTAAGGCGACGAAATATGCCTGTTTTTAACTGGTTTGTCAAACAAATTACTGCTTTAATTTGACAGTTCGGATAATTACCCGTTTATGTATATAAAACCAATAGCCGTATTCTAAAGTTTTTAATTGGAAGTTGGAAGTAAAACTCTTGCCTTATTGTTATTAAATGCTTGTTTATCAAATCGTATAAGCCGCATAATATAACTTGCAACTAAAGGCTGTTGATCTTCGAGATTGTTTTTGTAGCTGTTTGGCGGTCATTTATGCAAGGTAGATAGAGTTCTTGCCATGTGCTTATTCCACACAAAAAAGCGAAAGCGCCGTAAAATGCCCGCAAATGCTGTTCGAAAATTCGGCTAAAAGCGTTTTACTCTTTGTTGATTAGTACTTGCTTAGAATGAATAGGCTGCCATTACTCACTACGATAAAAACGCTTTTATCGAGAACAAAGTTTAAATAAAAAAAACAACGTGCCCTAACTAATTACGCATGACTGCTAGTGTTTTGACAAATAGGATTGAGTCGATTGAGTAAAAAATTAATTAAATCAGGAGTTATTGTCAGTGCTATGACATTAATTTCGCGTGTTCTTGGCTTGGTGCGTGATGTTATTATCGCTAATGTTATGGGAGCTGGCGCATCAGCCGATGTATTTTTCTTTGCCAATAAAATACCAAACTTTTTCCGTCGTTTATTTGCTGAAGGTGCATTTGCACAAGCTTTTGTTCCGGTACTCAGTGAATATCATACTCTTGATGAAGAGCAGGGTAGAAATGATACCCGTAAACTTATTGCACAAGTATCAGGTACTTTAGGCGTAATAATCACTTTAGTAACATTATTTGGCATGATAGCGTCGCCAATTTTTGTGGCCTTATTTGGCTTTGGTTGGTTTTTAGATTGGTTGTCTGATGGGCCTTCTAGTGCTAAATTTGATCTAGCTAGCACCTTATTAAAAATAACTTTTCCTTATCTTTGGTTTGTCAGCATTACTGCCTTATCAGGTGCTATTTTAAATACTTATGGCCGCTTTGCTGTGTCAGCCTTTACACCAGTTCTACTCAATGTCGGTATTATCGCTTGTGCGATTTATTTAGCACCGTTAATGGACGACCCCGCTTTCGCTTTGGCTTGGGGGGTATTTTTAGGTGGCTTTATTCAATTTGCTTTTCAGATCCCTTTTCTTTATCGAGCTGGTGCTTTAGTTAAACCTAAGTGGGCATGGCATGCGCCGGGCGTTACTAAAATTCGTAAGCTGATTATTCCTGCTTTGTTTGGTGTCTCCGTTACGCAAATTAATCTATTACTCGATACTATTATTGCTAGTATGTTGGTAACTGGCTCTATCAGTTGGTTGTATTACGCTGACCGATTATTAGAATTCCCGCTAGGGCTATTTGGTATTGGTATTGCAACGGTCATACTACCTAGTCTATCAAAATTACATACTAAGAAAGATAACCAAGAATTTGGCGATACCATTGATTGGGGGCTGAGAATCGTTTCCTTGTTTGGTTGGCCTGCTTTAGCGGGGTTAATGGTGCTCGCTCAGCCAATTATTATGGTGCTATTTATGCGTGGTGCGTTTGATCAAGTTGAGGTGATACAAGTTTCGTATGCGTTATTTGCTTATCTTACTGGTTTATTGAGCTTTATGTTTATTAAGGTATTAGCACCAGCTTACTATTCGCGTCAAGATACTAAAACCCCAGTAAAAATAGCAATTAAAGCTATGGTTGCGAATATGGCATTTAATTTAATGCTAGCGCCATTTTTTGGCTATGTTGGCTTGGCAATAGCGACAACCTTGTCGGCGACGCTAAATGCTATGATGCTTTATCATGGGCTAAAAACTGCCAATGTTTTTCAATTATCGAAAAATACTTGGTGGTTTATTTTACGCCTAATTATGTCAGCTATGGTGATGGCTGCTGTGGTTTACTATTTGTCGCCAGCATTTGAATTTTGGCTAACGTTAAGTTTTGCCGAGCAAGTTTGGCAACTTATTATTTGTATCACCGTTGGAATGTTTAGCTACTTTGCTTGTTTGTTATTATTAGGTATTCGTATTTCTGATATAAAAATCGCGCAAAATAACTAACACTAAGGGCTGATTCTTACAGCTGACTGAGATATAATTTGTCGGTTTTTATTCTTTTATGAATTGTTCGATAGCAAATGAATGTCGGCAGTAGGGTTTAGTAGGTTCATGCAATTAACACGTGGCATTCACAATATGCAGATTAATGACGATAAAAGTCGTCAGGGATGTGTATTAACCATAGGCAATTTTGATGGGGTGCATTTAGGGCATCAGCAAGTGGTTTCAGCTCTTGTTAACAAAGCAAAAGAGCTAAATTGTGAGGCTGCTGTTCTTGTATTTGAGCCACAACCGCAAGAGTTATTTTCACCTGAAACTGCGCCGGCAAGGTTATGCCGACTACGTGATAAATATTCGCTATTAAAAAAGTTAGGGGTTGATAGATTAATTTGTATCAATTTCAATAAAAAATTTGCTAGTCTAAGCGCCGAAATATTTATTGAAGAATTACTGGTAAAGCGCCTCGCGATAAAACATTTAATTGTTGGCGACGACTTTCATTTTGGCAAAAATCGCCAAGGTAATTTTTCGATGTTAAAAACAGCGGGTGAAAAATTCGGCTTTTCCGTAACAGATACCGCTAGCCATAAACTTGCAGGCTGCAGAATAAGCAGCACCGCAATAAGAGAGAGATTAGAGCAAGACGATCTTACTGGCGCAGAGTCTATGTTAGGGCGCGCTTACTCTATTATTGGAAAAGTGTTTCATGGCGATAAACGTGGCCGTGAAATGGGTTTTCCTACCGCAAATATTAGATTAAAACGTCGTGTTTCGCCTGTTTCAGGTGTATATGCGGTGCAGGTTAAAAGCCAATTTGGTCACCATTTTGGTGTTGCTAACATTGGCTCTAGACCAACTGTTGCAGGAATTAGGCAACAATTAGAAGTACATATTTTTGATTTTGATAACAATTTGTACGGCGATGTTATTGAAGTAGTGATGTTAAATAAGTTACGTAGCGAACAAAAATTTAACTCGCTAGCTGAATTAACCCAGCAAATTGCAATAGATACAGAACAAGCTCGCACTTATGTGCAAAGCTTAACTTGAATAAGATTAAGTAAAGAAAAAAACTAACCGACGCTTTAGTGACTACGACAACGGATATTTATTTTAATGAGTGATTACAAACAAACCCTAAATTTGCCAGCAACTTCTTTTGCGATGAAAGGAAATATGGCGAATCGTGAACCGAATATGCTAAAAGAATGGGCTGAAAAAGATTTATACGGCCAAATTCGTGCGGCTAAAAAAGGTAAAAAATCATTTATTTTGCATGACGGCCCTCCGTATGCAAATGGCAATATTCATATTGGTCACGCGGTTAATAAAATCCTTAAAGACATCATCATTAAAGCGAAAACCTTATCTGACTTTAACGCACCCTATGTGCCAGGGTGGGATTGTCACGGCTTACCTATTGAATTAATGGTAGAGAAAAAAGTCGGTAAACCAGGGCATAAGGTATCGGCGAGTGTTTTTCGTGAAAAGTGTCGTGAATATGCTGCGAAACAAGTTGATGGCCAACGTGAAGACTTTAAGCGTTTAGGCGTTTTTGCAGATTGGGATAAGCCATATCGCACTATGGACTTTGACACTGAAGCTAATATTATCCGCTCACTAGGTAAAATTGCAGAAAATGGTCATTTACATCAAGGCTTTAAACCTGTGCATTGGTGTACGGATTGTGGCTCATCTTTAGCTGAAGCAGAAGTGGAATACAAAGATAAGCAATCACCAGCCATTGATGTGAAATTTACCGTTGTAGAGCAAAGTATTGCTGATAAGTTTGATCACCCAGAAAACCATCAAGGTGAAGGTGAAATTTCTGTTGTTATTTGGACGACAACGCCGTGGACTTTGCCAGCAAACCGTGCGGTTTCATTACATGCTGATGTTGAATATACCTTAGTACAATGTGAAACAGAACAGGGCAAAGAGCGCTTAATTTTAGCGTCAGATCTTGTTACTTCATGTATGGACCGTTTTGGTATTACGAAATATCACGCATTAGGTTTTTGTAAAGGTGCTGAATTAGATTTAGTACAACTTCAACACCCATTTTATGACTTTACCGTGCCGGTTATTCTAGGTGAGCATGTAACCACGGATTCAGGTACCGGTTGTGTACATACCGCACCTGGCCATGGTGTTGAAGATTTCGAGGTTGGCAAACTTTATAATTTAGAAGTGGCTAATCCTGTTGGTGCAAACGGTGTTTACCTAGAAAGCACAGAATTATTTGCTGGCCAGCATGTATTTAAAGCTAATGCCAATGTGGTTGAAACCTTAAAAGAACATGGCAAGCTAGCGCATCATCATGCACTAGAACATTCTTACCCACATTGCTGGCGCCATAAAACGCCACTAATTTTTCGTGCAACGCCTCAGTGGTTTATTAGCATGGACAACAAAGGCTTGCGTAAAGACTCGCTTAACGAAATTGAAAAAACACAGTGGATCCCAGATTGGGGTCAACGCCGTATTGAATCTATGGTTGAAGGTCGCCCTGATTGGTGTATTTCACGCCAGCGTACTTGGGGGGTACCTATGGCATTATTCATCCATAAAGATACCGGCGCATTGCATCCTCGCAGCATTGAGTTAATTGAAGTTGTAGCTAAGCGTGTTGAAGAGAAAGGCATTCAAGCATGGTTTGATTTAGAAGCAGCTGAGCTGATTGGTGATGATGCACAAGAATACGTTAAAGTGGCTGATACGCTTGATGTTTGGTTTGACTCAGGCACAACCCATTATTCTGTGGTTAATGCCCGTGAAGAATTTGACGGTATTGCTGATTTATACCTTGAAGGTTCAGATCAACATCGAGGTTGGTTTATGTCGTCAATGATCTCATCAGTGGCTATGACCAGCCAAGCACCATATAAGCAAGTGTTAACTCATGGTTTTGTGGTTGACGCTAAAGGTCATAAAATGTCTAAGTCATTAGGCAATGTTATCACGCCAAAAGAAATTACTAATACTTTAGGTGCTGATATTTTACGCTTGTGGACTGCTTCCGTGAATTATACGCAAGAAATTACCGCCGGTGATGAAATCTTTAAGCGTCAAGCCGATGCGTATCGTCGAATTCGTAATACTTCACGCTTTTTACTATCAAATCTTAATGGCTTTGATCCGAAAACAGATTCAATTGCTTTTGATGATATGGTGGCACTTGATCGTTGGGCAGTAGATAAAGCTGCACAATTACAAGCAGAGATTGTTGCCGCTTATGATGAGTATGAATTTCATGTTGTAGTACACAAGTTAATGAACTTCTGTACTACTGAGCTTGGTGGCTTTTACTTAGATATTATTAAAGACCGTCAATACACAGCGAAAGAAGACAGTGTTGCGCGACGTTCTTGTCAAACTGCTATGTATTTAATTGCAGAGGCAATGACACGTTGGATGGCACCTATTTTGTCGTTTACCGCTCAGGAAATTTGGCAAGCACTGCCAACACCAGCAGGAGAGGCGCGTGAAGAATTCGTTTTCACTGGTGTGTGGTTTGACGGTTTACCAAATACAGCAACTACCAGCGCTTTAGATAATGGCTACTGGAACGACATTTTACTTGTTCGTACAGAAGTAAACAAAGCGTTAGAAAACGCCCGTAAAGAAAAGCAAGTAGGTAAGGCGCTTGAAGCCGCAGTTACTTTATATGCTCGAGCTGAGTTGGCTGAAAAAATTCAACAATTAAGTGAAGAGTTACGTTTTGTACTGATCACTTCTAAAGCGACCGTTGAAATAGTTGAATGTGCACCAGCAGATACACTAACAACTGATGTTGAAGGTTTGTGGTTAACCGTTGCTCCAGCAGAAGGTGCTAAGTGTGATCGTTGTTGGCACGTTACTGAAGATATTGGTCAAAGTGAGCAACATCCAGAGCTTTGTGGTCGCTGTATTACTAACGTTGATGGCGAAGGCGAAGTACGGCAATTTGCTTAACACTGGTTGTGGTTAAAGAAGTAATAATAAAACGTGCAGCACTTGTCTAGAGTCTGCACGTTTTCTAGTTATTAGCAGAATAGAATGAGCGTTGAAGGCTTAGCAAAGAGAAGTTATATATTTATGAAGAGTTTATTTACGGAAACTGGATTACGTTGGCTTTGGTTAACGATTATTTGTTTAGTTGCCGACCAAGTAACAAAGCAATTCGTTGCCACCAACATGGACTTGTATCAATCTATTGATATATTGCCTTTTTTTAACATTACATATGTTCATAACCCGGGTGCTGCATTTAGCTTTTTAGCCGACCAAGGTGGTTGGCAACGTTGGTTTTTCACTGCCATTGCCGCCATTGCAAGTATTGTTTTTATTGTTTGGTTAGCTAAAACACCGAAGCAACAATCATTGTTATCGGTAGCATTCGCATTAATGCTAAGTGGTGCAGTTGGTAATTTGATCGATCGCGTATTATTTGGTTATGTTATCGACTTTCTAGATTTTTATGGTTTTGGTTATCACTTTCCAGCGTTTAATATTGCCGACTCGATGATTTTTATTGGTGCCGCTTTGATGATTTTCGATTCATTTAAAAATGGTGAGCCGAATAACAATGTAAAAAAGATTAATTCTTAAAGAGAACCTTATGACAAATTTAGTAACTACTTCTTCTGAAATTATTGCCCATATCACCATGAAGTTATCAGATGGCTCAGCTGCGGATAGCACCAAAGTAAATAAAAAACCGGCAAAAATCATTATGGGTGATGCTAGTATTTCTCCAGCATTTGAAGCGCAATTAGTTGGTATGAAAGCGGGTGACAGTAAAGAGTTTACATTGGCGGCAGCAGATGCATTTGGTGAACCTTTACCAGAAAATATCCACTATATGGATATCAGTAAGTTCAGTGAAGAAGCACCAGCAAAAGTGGGTAATATTATTACTTTTAGCCAACCAGGTGGCGAATTGCCAGGTATGATAAAAGATGTGACAGGTAGTTCGGTGACCGTTGACTTTAACCATCCTTTGGCTGGTCAAGAGGTTACTTTCGTCATAGATGTTATTGAAGTTAATTAGCGAATAACGGCAGGTATCAAATGGAAATTATTTTAGCGAATCCGCGTGGTTTTTGTGCCGGCGTTGACCGAGCCATAAGCATTGTTGACCGAGCACTTGATTTATTTGAAGCTCCGATTTACGTGCGTCATGAAGTGGTACATAACAAGTTTGTGGTAAACGGCCTAAAAGACCGTGGCGCGGTATTTGTCGATGAACTTGTCGAAGTGCCTGACGACAGCACGGTAATTTTTAGTGCTCATGGCGTTTCAAAGGCCGTGCGTAATGAAGCCAAAGAACGTGGCTTAAAAGTTTTTGATGCCACTTGCCCGTTAGTGACTAAAGTGCATATGGAAGTATCACGAACTAGTCGTAAAAATATTGAGTGTATTTTAATTGGCCATGCTGGCCATCCTGAAGTTGAAGGCACTATGGGGCAATATGAAAGTACGGACGGCGGAATTTACTTAGTTGAGTCGGCTGAGGATGTTTGCACACTAGAAGTGAAAAATCCGGAGAAACTTTACTATTGTAGCCAAACCACTTTATCGGTTGATGATACCAGTGATGTTATTGATGCACTGAGAAAGAAATTTCCAGAGATTCAAGGCCCACGTAAAGATGATATTTGTTATGCCACGCAAAATCGTCAAGATGCAGTAAGATCAATTGCTGAGCAAGTTGAGTTACTGTTAGTTGTTGGAGCTAAAAATAGCTCTAATTCAAATCGACTTCGAGAATTGGCGGAAAAAATAGGTACCACATCCTATTTGATAGATACTGCTGCAGATATTGATACCAAATGGTTAAATAACATTTCAAAAGTTGGTGTTACCGCAGGCGCTTCAGCCCCAGCTATATTGGTACAACAAGTCATTAGTGAATTAAAGTCACTTGGCGGTAAAGAAGTGGTTGAATACCCAGGGCGTGAAGAAAACACGGTATTTGCGGTGCCGATAGAATTGCGCTAATCTAAAGTAAAGCGATATTTGTAATTTACGATGTTCAACGAATCTTTTAATATGCGGAATTGACTAAGTTCACAAGTTTATCGATAAACTCTGCAGATAATAGTGCTTTTTAAGTAAAGTTATCTGTAGAAGTAATGAATAAGGTATGGGTTAATGCTGTTCACTCGGGTGATTTTTAACACATATAGAATAAATATTTATAGTGCTTATGGCATAGCATATAAGTGTGTCTTTTTGTTTATTGTTGCTTATTTATTTTTAATAAAAGCTGTTCAGTTGCTATTCTTGCCTAGCACTTATCTGTATTTAGTATTTAAAGGGAGATTAAATATTGAATAGATTATCCTCACTTAAAAACTCACAAAAGCCCAAATTTAATAAAGGGCTTACTTTTATAGAAGTTCTAGTCGCGGTATTTATTTTAGTTACTGGCATTCTTGGAGCGGTAGCAATGCAAGCATCAGCCAAAAAAGGCAGTTTTGATGCTATGCAACGCTCTGTTGCATCGGCTTTGGCGCAAGATATTATTGAGCGCATGCGTAGTAATGATTCAACAGCATTAGCCAGTTATGCGGGTACTGATTATGGTGAAACATTGAATGATGTACCAGATAAACGCTGTACTTCTGTAGCAGGAATATGCAGTGCTGTAGAGATGGTTATTAATGATCAATATGAGTGGGAATCGTCACTTATGGGGGCTAATGTTGTTAACGATGGCAATAATTTAGCTGGCTTAGTTGGGGTCAGGGGCTGTATTAGTCATAATCTTAATGCTGTAACTGTTGTTATTAGTTGGGAAGGGCGTACTGAAATTGCCGATGCAAAAAAAAGTACTTGTGGAACTGCTGGTAGTAAACGTAGGCAAGTTATCGTTGAGGCATTTATAAACTAATATGAAAAATCAACACGGTTTTACTATTGTAGAAATCTTTATCTCGCTTGCTGTTGGTTTGGCGTTATTTGCTGGTGTGCTCAGTGTTTTTGTTGGTATGAAAACCACTACTGAAGAGACGGCAACATATGGAGAGCTTCAAGAGAATGGTCGTTTTGCACTAAGTATTATTAGTTATGACCTTTTAAGACAAAATTTCTGGGGGGATTATGCAGGGGCACTAGACTTGTCCATGTTAAATTCGGTACCAGGCGCGCCATTGAATGAATGCTCAGGCGAAGGTTTAAATAATGGTACATTTCCAACTGCAGTTGGGCATTTTAGAACTATCTGGGGGCAAACTGTTACTAATAAATCGATTATGGGTTGTATAGATGATGCTAAAACCAACTCTGATGTTCTGCAGTTAAAGCGGGCAATTTCGAACTCAGTTACCAGTACAACTAATGACAATTATTTTATTATTGCCAACCTAAGCGAAGCAGAAGTTTTTACAGGCACAACAATTCCTGAGGTTAATAACAGCCAAGTTTGGGAATATCAGCACCATGTTTACTATGTCAGAGAAGAAAGCCAAGGCGATAATACTGTTCCTGTGCTGATGCAAGGGCGATTAACAACCAGTATGACTTTTGATCCGATTATCGACGGCATCGAACAAATTCGATTTATGTATGGAATCGACACAGACGCTGAGGGAACCGCAGGTTATGGCATTGTTGACAGCTTTATTTCTGCCGACAATATGACTGATGTGCTATGGAATAACGGCAATGATAGTAGAATTTTGGCCGTTCGCGTTTATGTTCTTGCACGTAGCATTTTACCAGATAACAAATATACTAATACAAATACCTATAGCTTAGGCGATTTAGATGTAACCTTTAACGATAATTACAGGCGTCTGTTATTCAATTCAACGGTGACTTTATACAATGCAGGAGTTGACTCATGGTAAACAAAAGTTACAGGTGCAAAAGTAATATGAATTTGATGCATTATCAAAAAGGAGTTGTATTAATTGTTTCATTGGTATTTTTAATTGCCTTGACCGCAGTTGCTGGCGCGTTGATGCAAAATACGACGACAGACATGAAAATGTCAGGCGCGAGCGAAGATAAAGTTGTGGCTACACAAGAAGCTATAAGTGCGAGTGACGAAGCTGTATTTAGGCAAGTTAATGGCGGAACTGGCAACAACAAGTTTGCATCACCTATGGTTAAGTTTAAGGATGCAAGTTATAGCAGTGTCACGGACACTTTAACTATTACTAATTCAAATAGTAACACCACGGCAAGCATTGAAGTTGCCAATAATGACCTTGAGCTTGAACCAGATTGCCCCCACTCCAGATCTGCTTCATCTGCCCAGGTTTTCACTTGCAATGTTTTACGTGTGCAGGTAGTTCGTAAATATGGACGAACAAATACCAATGAAGTTGAGGTTAATACAGGGGTTGCCCAACAACTACTGAGATAGAACTTGGTATTATCGTTAGATACTGGAGTAAAGTAATGAAAAAGATTTTGACTATATGTCTGCTACTATTTATATCGGCAGCATCTTTTAGTGAAGATATAGAGCTTTATGTTAGTGAAGCAGTAAAGCTTGCTGGCAAGAAAACACAAGTGCTAATTATTTTTGATAATTCAGGCAGTATGGGCACTGAGCTTTCCGTGAATGAGGACTATGATCCTACGGTAACCTATCCAGCACTCGGTAGTGATAACTCTTTAGATGAACGCTTTGTTTACTTTACTAAAGGTGGTGCAGATGGCGTAGGTCTACCTGTTCCAGATAAAAATAATGAATCCCGCCGATTTTTAGATGAAATTAATAGCTGCGAAACGGCTAGAAATATTTTAGCAGAAACAGGATTTTATACCGGTCATATTCGTGAGTACAGTATTAAAGGGAACACCGGTAGTTGGAATGAAATTCCTGATAACAATGGTGCGAATATTGAGATTATTGATTGTGAAGATGATGTTTTAGCGGCAGATCCAACCAATATAGATTCTTTGCCCGCTGGCTACCCTATAAATTATGCTGGCAATAAAAAAAATCCTGTTTATCACACCACAGATATTGTTGCCTCTAATGTTGAGTGGTCAGGTGAGTTAGTCACATTATACACTGATAATTACTTAAGATGGCATCATGGTGAAGATATTGCGCAAACGTTAAAAAGTCGAATGGACATTGCTAAGGATAGTATCACTAAAGTCGTTAAAGCGGCTCCATCAATAGATTTTGGCTTGCAAATTTTCAATTATGATGATGGTGATGCCGCAACTGATCCTAATGGTGGTCGTGTAGTTTTTGGTATTCAAGATATGACTGATACCAGTGAAACTGTATTTTTAGATATTGTAAACAATCAGCTATCGGCTCAAACATGGACACCATTATGTGAAACATTATTTGAAGCACAGCAGTACTTTTCTGGTAAAAACGTTATATTTGGCGATGATGACGAAAGCCAAGGAAACTCCTACACAAAAAATAAACCTCCTCGGGATACAAGTATTGAAAGTGGTGGAAAATATTTAACGCCCTTTAACTCTTGTAGTAGCAAAGCTTTTGTTATTTTAATTACCGATGGTGCTCCAACATATGATAATGGTGCAGATAGTAAAATTACAGCCTTATCAACAGTAGAAGATGGCAAGACAATTAATTTTAGTGGTTCAAAATTCAGTGGCAATTATTTGGCCGCTGTTGCCGAGTGGATGTACGAAAACGATATCAATACTAATTTAGAAGGTAAACAAACAGTAGAAACCTATACCATTGGCTTTAGCGAGGGGGCTGATGATGCTGCTCCTCTTTTAAAAGAAGCCGCTAAACTTGGTGGTGGGGCGTATTACCGTGCAGAAGACAGCGTTCAGTTAACGGCAGCACTATTAAATGCGTTAGAGAACTTAGAGCCTAGTAATGACAGTTTGACGTCGGCCTCTGTGGCGGCAAATAACTTTGATCGAACCGAAACTCTTAACTCTGTTTATTATGCGATGTTTCAGCCGGAAAATGGTCCGCGTTGGCAGGGAAATGTTAAAAAATACAAAGTGTCAAATAGTAAGCAAGTTGGGAAACATGGTAAGCCCGCCTTAGATGATGAAAGTGGGCACTTTTCAGAGGATGTTACTAGTTTTTGGTCTCCTGACAATTCAAAAGACGGTGACACCGTAGGCGAAGGTGGAGTTGCAGAAATGTTACGCAACAAAACCGATAGGGTGATTTACAGCGATATTGGTACAGAAGGTGCGCTCGCCTTGTTGACTAAAAATCAAGCAGAAACATCGTTTGGCGGTAGCTCTGAGCTTGCTACAGAGATGGATGTGCATGAGGATGATATAGACGCATACTTAAACTGGGCCATGGGGAAAAATGTTGATAATGTTAAATCCGAGGATGACACTATCCCGACAATGCGTCCCGATGTTTTTGCTGACCCTTTACACTCTAAGCCGTTAGTTATTAACTATGGCGATAGTATACGAGTAGTTATTGGCACTAATGCTGGTGCTTTACACATGTTTGAAGATAAAGGAGCAACGGTAGATGAAACTTGGGCGTTTATGCCTAAAGAATTTTTTAAGAATATAAAGCCTTTAAGAGAAAACTATTCAACAGCTGATAAAGTGTATGGAATTGATGGTTCAATAACGTCTTATACCCTAGATAAAAATGGTGATGGCGTTATTAATGGTACAGATAAAGTTTGGGTTTTCTTTGGCTTACGTCGAGGTGGTACGTCTTATTATGCGCTAGATATAAGCAACCCATCCTCGCCCAGTAAATTATGGCACTTAGATGCAACAACAACAGGGTTTTCGCAGCTTGGTCAATCTTGGTCGCGCCCTAAGGTAGGATATTCTAAGCTAAATGTTTCAGGAACTGGAGAAAATGCCGTTGCAAATCCCGTTTTATTTTTTGGCGGAGGCTATGATGCTGCTAAAGATAACTTAAGTGTTGGGGCGGATGATGATAAAGGCCGAGCCATATATATGGTAGATGCCGCAACAGGAACACTAAAGTGGAGTTTAGCACCTGAAAATGCGTCAACAGTTTTCCCTGGTAATGACAGTATTCCTTCAAGTATTGGAACTCTCGATAGTGATGGTGATGGTCTAACAGATAGGTTATATGTTGGTGATACAGGTGGTAGTGTTTGGCGCGTTGATATGCCAAGTGATGACCCTAATGATAATGAAGATCCGTGGACTGTATTTAAATTAGCAAATTTAGGAGGCACTACCAATGCCGCTGATTTACGTTTCTTTAATGAACCTTCAATTGTGCGAACATTTATTTCTGAAACAATTGAAACTGAAGTTACTGACGTTGATGGTCAAACGACAAAAATAGTTAGCCATCAAGAAAAACCCTATGATGCGGTACTTATTGGTAGTGGTGATAGGTCAAACCCTATTGGCACAGATACTAATGATACTTTCTTTATGATTAAAGATGAGCATATTAAGACGCAATCGTTTTATGCCAATGCAACACCTCGGGCGCCGACTGCCTTAGTTAAGACAGATCTTTATGATTATACAGACAACCCATTTGAGCAGGAAATGACAACCCAACAGCGGGAATCTCTTGAAATTGCTGTAAGTAAAAAGTCTGGTTGGTATTTTAGCTTAACCAATAGTGGAGAAAAAAGTTCAGCTGAAGCGATAGTAATTAATGGGATTGTGTATTTTACTACTTTCATTCCACCTAACTTGGATCCTGATATTGTTCATTGTGAACAACCCAATGGTAAAGGGCTCTTGTACGCAGTTGATTTAGCGTTAGGCACAACAGTGTATAATTGGGATGAAGATAATCCTGATGCTGAACCAGAAGTGAGTACAGAAATTAGTGAGCAATTTCTCGGTGCTCCGACCTTGATTGTTGTACCTGATGATGACGGTGATCCAGAAACCGATGATGATGCAGTAGGTAATATTATTGTTGGCCGAAAAATTATACCCGTTGGTTTTACATTACAAACTATGCGAACGTATTTATATATTAGTGAGGAACAATAGTGATTACTTTAAAACAAAGTTCAGGTTTTACGCTTGTTGAATTATTAATTACGGTTGCAATAGTGGCAATTCTTGGTGCGGTAGCATTTCCGGCATATACCGACTTTGTTGCTCGTTCTAATAGAACTGAAGCTCAGCGAGAGCTACTGAGAATTGCAAATTTACAGGAACAGTACTATGTAGACAGTCGTAGCTACACTGACGATATGAAAAAATTAGGGTTAAATAAAGATCCATTTATTAGTGATAATGGCTATTATAGCATTGATGCCGCATTAGCTGATGGTGGCTTTGTTTTGACTGCAACCGCTTTAGAACCACAAAAATCTAATGACAGTAGTTGCCCTAAGCTTTCAGTTAGTGATACTGGTGCAAAGTTACCTGCAAGTACATGTTGGGAGCAATAAAAATGATCAAACTAATAACCTTAGCGCTACTATGTATTTTATGCTTTAGTTTTTCTAGCAATGCGGCAAGTACAAAAAAAATAGACGTAAAATGTCATGTGGAATTATTTGGTGGTCAGCAAACTATTTATTTAGCGACTGTGAAAGAAAGTCATTTCAACAAATTGTCTGAGCGCTTGGCTAATAGGAAAATACACACGGTTTATTCTAATGAAAAGCAACAAGTATACAAAGTATTTGAATGCGTAAAATTAGAAAATTCGTTTAGTTCTATTCAGGCAAGAAATTTATTTGCCAAGTATCCGAGATAAGTTTAGCACGTCAACTTCTATAAGTTTTAATGATATGAGGTCGGCTGCTTAGCTACAGCTGATCTCGCTACCATCTCTCTTTTCATCTTTGCTATCATTATCGGTATCTGACGTTGCATATACTCGCCCTGATAAGGAAACCTCTAATCCTCGTGAAAGATCGCTATGATTTTTAGGACAATAGCTAAAGCTTCCATTGCCACCAGAGACCAAACGGCCAGTAGGGGAAAAAATAATGATGTTTTGGCTGAATTTTAAGCTGTCATTGCTTTCGGCTTTAGCTTTAATTTTTATTAATTCTTCATTGCTACTGTCATAACTCTTATTATTCGTAAGAGTATTATCGCTATTTGAAAAAACACTCAACTCATTATGCCAATTAGTGCCGCAGTTAGCGCCTGTTAATGGACATATTGTTACATTTTTACCGCTGTTAATAGCAGTGTTTCTTGCTGTAAGTATTAATCGATGCAATTCGCTAATTTCATTGTCAACACGTGACTGCACCATATACTCGCTAAGGCTCGGTGCAGCTATTGCTGTAAGTAAACCAACAATTCCAATACCTATCAGTAATTCAGTAATAGTAAAGCCTTTACCAGGCAATTTAGTGCTATATAAGTTGATTTTTGATTTAGGCATAACATCAGCCAAGTAAACTGCAATTAGTTAATTTATAGCATTGATAATTGTTAACAGCTAGAAAAATATGGTGTTATCTGAGTCAACTACAAGCTATTTTCTTTCCGGTTCGTCTAATATTTGCAGTATTACTTTTGTTTGTTGCGCTAATGTAGCTTCTACCGGATGGTGCGACAACAATCCCCCTATTCTTGTCGCTATGGTTTTCAGGGCAATAACTAAATGTGGCATTTTGTCCCCAACCTGATAAATGGCCTGTTGAAGCATAGGTGAGTCCGATGCGGGTTTTACCATATTGTAATTTGTCGCCAAGCTTTATGGCTGATTTCTGGGCGATTATTTTTTCGCTTAAATTGGGCTCGAAAACTTTATTGTTATTTATATCAATGAAAACACTAATCTTGTCTTGCCATAGATTGGTACATCGGCTTTGGCTATCAAGAGGACAAAGCGTAACTTTGCTGTTGTTGGTAAGCGCTGCATTTCTCGCAATCAATAATAAGCGTTGCAATGATACAATTTCACTGTCAACGCGGCTAGATACAAGAAAGTTATTTAAACTGGGTATTCCGATAGAAATTAAACTTAATATTATTGCCAATGAAATTAATATTTCAATGATGGTAAATCCAATATACTTTGACATAACAACCATTCCTTAGTTGAGAGTATTTAGCACTGCTAGGTATAGTCAAAAATATTGGATTTTTCCAAGGTGAAAAACTTAATTTTCGTATATTGTTGGGATTGGATTACGCTTATGTTGAGTTTTCAAATAGATAGCTATTACTTTTTCTTCTACAATTTTATCGGTATTTTTACCCTCAAGAAAATCGTCAAGTTGCTCGTAACTGAGACCTAGTGCGTCTTCATCTTTCTTGCCAGGTGAAAGCTCTTCTAAGTCTGCTGTTGGCGCTTTCGCTACGAGCTGATCTGGAGCACCTAGCTCAGTCGCAACTTGCTTTACTTGCCTTTTTGATAAACCAAAAAGTGGTGCAATGTCACAAGCTCCGTCACCCCACTTGGTAAAAAATCCGGTAATATTTTCTGCGGAATGATCGGTACCAAGCACTAATCCACCTAATATTCCAGCGATATGGTATTGCATTACCATACGAGTTCTTGCTTTTACGTTACCTTTAGAAAAATCTATTTGAGCATCGCTTGCCGAATTAAGCCCAGCACTAGTTAATGCTTGTAGCGTTTCATTGTGAATACCTTCTGCGCCGGCAAATATATTGGTGGTTAGGCAATGGCTTGGATTGATAAATTTTAATGCTAATTGGGCATCGTCTTCATCTGCTTGTATATCAAAAGGTAATCGTACGGCAATAAACTGATAAGCTTGCTCAGTTGATTCTTGTTCTTGATTAAGCGAGTCCACGGCCAGTTGTGCTAAACGACCACATGTTGACGAATCTACACCACCACTAATGCCTAATACCAATGTTTTTAAACCTGAACGTACTAACTGATTTTTGATGAAGTCAACACGGCGGTTTATTTCGAAGCGGGTATCAATTTCAGGCAGAACTTTCATTTCATCGATAATTGCTTGCGGGTTCATTCTTTTTCCTTTTGGTATGGCTTACTTTAGTAAGTTACATTAACGAGAAGTGTTTAACGCTAGTGTAACAAACTCTTCGCTTGAATAGAATTTTTGCTCTATTGAAGCGCTGTTTAATTTTTATGATGTGTTGATATTAAGTACGACTAAGGGTGATAATACGGTTTCAATGGTGTTCAAATTCTCAAATCAACCTACAGGCTGTAAAGATGAAAAAGATAGAAGCGATAATCAAACCTTTTAAAATGGACGACGTTCGTGAAGCTCTTGGCGAAATTGGTGTCAACGGTATGACGGTGTCTGAGGTTAAAGGATTCGGAAGACAAAAAGGTCACACCGAGCTTTATCGTGGTGCGGAATATATGGTAGATTTTTTGCCGAAAGTGAAGCTTGAAATTGTTGTGTCAAAAGAGAATGTAGAACGCTGCGTAAATACAATACTTGAAACTGCCCAGACCGGAAAAATTGGTGATGGTAAAATTTTTATTACCGATGTTGAACGTGTGATTCGAATTCGAACGGGTGAAGAAGACGCAGAAGCTATTTAAATCGTCCTGTATAAGCAAAAAAATACCAGCATTTGCTGGTATTTTTATTTTCAGTTTTATAAAAAGCTAAACTAAATTAACCAACCAACTAATTTGCCACTAATGGGTTGTTAGGGTAGTTTGCAGCCAACACTTGTTTTGCGTTGATGCGTAAATCTTCTAAACCAAGTTTACCATAACAAATGATCATTATTTCAAGAGCTTGCTCTGTTTCTGGACTTGGAGAGAAGTATTCAACAATATATTTACCTCGGTTAGCCGATGAAACGTAAGCTTCACGTTTTAAATAGTAACGAGCAACGGCTAATTCATATTTCGCTAAACGAGACTTAATACCTATCATGCGCTGACGAGCATCAGCAGCGTATTTACTTTCAGGGTATTTTTCCAAAATTGTTTTTAAATCTTTAAACGCATCCCTTGCAGCTGTTGGATCTCTATCTGAGCGGTCAATCCCGGCCAAGTCTTGGAATAAGTTTTCTTGCGTGGCGATATTGATTAGTGCACGCATATAGTACACATAGTCTAAATTGGCATGGGTAGGATTTAATCGTAAAAATCGATCGGTTAAGGCAATACCTTGTGCTGCATCACCACTTTTGTAATATGCGTAAATCAAGTCTAATTGCACTTGATGCGAAATAGGACCATATGGAAAGCGAGAATCAATTGCTGACAGTATTTGAATTGCTTTTTGGTATAAACCGTTGTCCAAAGATTGTCGAGCATCGGAAAATAATGCTTGAGCTGACTTGTCTGGCACCTTTTCAATTTCTTTTTCACTTGTGCCAGAACAGGCAGTTAAACCTAACATTAATGTTAGGCACATTATTCTTATTGTCATTTTTTCCATAGACTTCAATATCACTACTTTGTTTTAGTTAAAATAAATCTCTTCTTCACCGCTATAACTACTTAATGTAATTACTTAATGTAATTGCTGCTGCAAAAAGGTAAAATAAGTAACTGGCATTCTAACCTAGCAATCATGCCTTGCACAGTGCTAATTAATAGAGAGTTTAATGGCTGAGATAATTCAACACCGGGATACAGTTCCCGAATCATGTTTAGGTAAACGTTTCGACCAGACTTTGGCTGAGATGTTCCCTGAATATTCACGTTCACGTTTAAAAGAATGGATTTTAGCAGGTCACGTTACGGTGAATGGCCAAGTCGTAGATAAGGCACGTGAAAAAATGTTTGGTGGTGAGCAAATTGCCATCAACACAGAAATAGAAGCCGAAATTCGCTTTGAGGCTCAAGATATTCCGTTAAATATTGTTTATGAAGATGATGATATTTTAGTGATTAATAAACCCGCTGGTTTAGTTGTGCACCCTGGTGCAGGTAATCCTGATGGTACAGTGTTAAATGCTTTGTTACACCATTGCCCACAGTTAGACGTGGTGCCGCGAGCAGGGATTGTTCACCGATTAGATAAAGATACTACTGGTTTAATGGTGGTCGCTAAAACCATTGCTGCGCAAACTAACCTCGTTGAGTCATTACAAGCTAGAGAAATTACCCGAGAGTATGAAGCCATTGCGAATGGCATAATGACTGCTGGTGGAGTTGTTGATGAGCCAATAGGTCGTCATGCCACCAAGCGTACTCATATGGCGGTAACATTTTCAGGGCGCCCTTCAGTAACTCATTACCGTGTCATGGAAAAGTTTAGACTGCATACGCGTTTACGCTTGCGATTAGAAACCGGTCGTACCCACCAAATTCGTGTGCATATGGCGCATATCACGCACCCGCTAGTTGGCGATCCTGTTTATGGTGGCCGTCCTCGTCCGCCAAAAAATGCCTCTGAAGAATTACGTGAAATGCTACGACAGTTTAAACGCCAAGCGTTACATGCTGCAATGTTATCGCTATTTCATCCGATAACGGGTGAACAAATGACATGGCATGCCGATGTACCTGAGGATATGGTGGCGTTAACGGATATGCTACGTATCGACTCGAAAGAGAATATTAGCGTAAGTGACTACTAAAGCCATTGACGATATTCACTTGATCAAATGGCCAACATCGAAAGTGTTGGCTATTTCTACTACGCGTTGTATTCCACCTAGCCTTTCTAAATTAATTTCTGCAAAGTTTTTAAATAGCAACATTAATAAAAAAGTGCCTAGTGATTTTGACGATTTTAATTTAGGTGCGCACGTTGGTGACAGCGCTGAAAATGTCGTCCGTAATCGGCAAGCACTAGTAAACTTTTTCCCTTCACAAACTAATATCCAGTGGTTAGAGCAAGTGCATGGTAGCCATGTTGCATACATTGATAAGCACAGTGAAAAAGCTATTATTGCGGATGCTGTCATTACTCGTAGAAAAAATTTAGCTTTAGCTATTATGACTGCTGATTGCCTGCCTATTTTGTTAGCTGATAAAAGTGGTCGGGAAATTGCGGCAATCCATGCTGGCTGGCGGCCTTTAGCAGGAAAAATTATTGAAAACACCATAAGTAAAATGCAAACACCGGTAAGCGATATTTATGCTTGGTTAGGCCCCTGTATTGGCCCGCAAGCATTTGAAGTAGGTGAGGAAGTTAAGCAGAGTTTTATACAAATATCGAGGAGTTTTTCTAGTGCGTTTCTGCCAGTAACAAATACCTGTTCAACGCATAACCAAACCACAAAGTATTTAGCTGATATGGTTATGATTGCTACACTACAATTAAAGCAATGTGGTATTGAAAATATTGCCTTTTCACGTGATTGTACTTTTACCGAAAGTGATAAATATTACTCTTTTCGTCGTGATGGCAGAACAGGGCGTATGGCGAGTATTATTAGTTTAACTTAACTGCCTACCACTAAACTTTCGGTGTGGCTTATTCTTGAAAGTATTAAACAAAAGCCAATATTGTTTTATGTCAAAGACATTATACGCGTTAACTTGAAAATCTATTACCCTGTCCTTATAACATAAGTAACTGAAATGTAAGCCCAGTAATATGGCAATAGGAGACTACTCATGCGTTTAGATCGATTCACTCAAACTTTTCAAATGGCAATATCAGATGCTCAATCAATTGCGTTAGGCAAAGATCATCAATTTATAGAGCCTGTGCACCTGATGTTGGCACTTATTAACCAAAATGCTAGCAGTATTATTCCGTTATTAAAAAGCGCAGGCATTAATGTTAGAGCATTAAGAACACAACTAGAGGCAGCCATTGGCGAGCTAGCGCAGGTTGATGGTGCGGGTGGTGAAGTACAGCTGTCTTCGACCATGGGTAATATTCTCAATTTGTGCGATAAGTTTTCTCAAAAGCACGGTGACAAGTATATATCGTCAGAAATTTTTGTACTTGCTGCGCTGCAAGATAAAGGTAAGTTAGGGCAAATATTAAAAAGTTTAGGCGCAAGTGAACAACGAGTGCAAGATGCAATATTACATGTACGTGGCGGAAAAAATGTTGATGATGTAAATGCTGAAGAAACCCGTCAAGCTTTGGAGAAATATACCGTTGATCTTACTGAGCGAGCTGAACTAGGCAAACTAGACCCTGTTATTGGCCGAGATGATGAAATTCGTCGTACCATACAAGTATTGCAACGTCGAACCAAGAATAATCCGGTATTAATTGGTCAACCTGGTGTCGGTAAAACCGCCATCGCAGAAGGCTTGGCACAACGAATTGTTGATCATGAAGTACCTGAAGGTATTCGTAACAAACGGGTATTATCTCTTGATATGGGCGCGCTAGTTGCCGGTGCTAAATATAGAGGTGAATTTGAGGAACGTTTAAAAGCTGTGCTGAGTGAGCTGGCCCAAGAAGAAGGGCAGATAATTCTATTTATTGATGAATTACATACCATGGTAGGCGCAGGTAAAACTGATGGCGCCATGGATGCCGGCAATATGTTAAAGCCTGCACTTGCTCGAGGCGAGCTACATTGCGTAGGTGCTACCACGCTTGATGAATACCGCCAATATATTGAAAAAGATGCAGCGCTAGAAAGACGCTTTCAAAAAGTACTTATTGATGAACCAAGCGTTGAAGACACGATTGCAATATTGCGTGGTTTAAAAGAGCGTTATGAACTACATCACAATGTTGAAATAACCGATCCTGCTATTGTTGCAGCAGCCGCTTTATCGCATCGTTATATTAGTGACCGTCAATTGCCAGATAAAGCGATTGATCTTATTGATGAAGCAGCTTCAAGTATTCGTTTGCAAATGGATTCAAAACCAGAAAACCTAGATAGACTTGAGCGTCGGCTTATTCAATTAAAGTTAGAACAACGTGCTTTGTCGAAAGACTCAGACCCTGCATCTAGAAAACGTTTAGATTTAATTTCAGATGATATTGCAACATGCCAAGCCAGTTATGACGAATTGGATGAAGTATGGAAAACAGAAAAAGCCGCTTTACATGGCAGCCAAGCAATAAAAACAGACTTAGAGCAAGCGCGCATTGAGTTAGAAGCCGCGCGAAGAGCAGGTGACTTAAATGTTATGGCCGAGCTGCAATATAGCCGCATTCCCGATCTTGAAAAGCAACTTGACCTTGCTGCCCAAGCAGAAATGCAGGAAATGACTTTGTTACGAAATAAGGTTACTGATGTTGAAATTGCAGATGTGTTAAGTAGGGCAACAGGAATACCTGTGGCGAAAATGCTTGAAGGTGAAAGCGATAAATTGCTTAAAATGGAAGATAAGCTACACAAACGTGTTATTGGGCAATCGGAAGCTGTGGTGTCTGTTTCTAATGCCATTCGCCGCTCAAGAGCGGGCTTAGCAGATCCAAATCAGCCTATCGGATCATTTCTATTTCTAGGCCCCACTGGGGTTGGTAAAACAGAGCTTACTAAAGCCTTGGCACATTTTCTTTTTGATAGCGAAGATGCGCTAGTGCGGGTTGATATGTCGGAATTTATGGAAAAACACTCTGTTGCTCGTTTAGTGGGGGCACCTCCAGGCTATGTTGGCTATGAAGAAGGCGGCTATTTAACAGAATCTGTAAGACGTAAGCCTTATTCGGTTATTTTGTTAGATGAAATTGAAAAAGCACACCCTGATGTTTTCAATATATTGCTACAAGTGTTAGATGATGGCAGGCTAACAGATGGACAAGGGCGAACAGTAGACTTTAAAAATACTGTGATCATTATGACCTCAAATATTGGCTCTGATCTGATCCAAGAATTGTCAGATGATAGTCAATATGCAGAAATGAAAAATAAAGTAACTTCTGAATTAGGACATCACTTTAAGCCTGAGTTTATTAACCGAGTTGATGAAACCGTAGTGTTCCACCCTTTATTAGCGGAACAAATTAAGCATATAGCGGCTATTCAAATCTCTGCTTTAACTCAGCGATTAGAAGAGCGCGAAATAACCATGACAGTTTCAGATGAAGTATTATCTTTTGTAGCCTCGGTTGGTTTTGATCCCGTTTTTGGTGCCCGGCCTTTAAAGCGTTCAATTCAGCAAGAAATTGAAAACCCATTAGCGCAGAAGCTATTAGCTGGAGAGTTCTCTAGTGGTGATCATATTAATGTTAAGTTAGAAAATAACGTTTTAAGTTTTATAAAATAGCGTAAATAATGACTTTAGGCATTTTATATGAAGTTTACTGTTAGCTGAGTTATTTATTTTCTGCACAGTAAACTTCAGCTTGTGTGGTATTTATTGCTAATTGTTGTTGCTTTTCTATATCGCTTAATACCTTTATATTTCCGTTTTCATCTTTGTATTGAATTTTGTCAAAGTTTTGTAAGGTGGCCAAATTTTCCTTCGCTGTTTGGCATTTTTTGTTGTCGGTGTTTTCAGAAGAAATATTTGCTAAATCGGGCTTATCGATCGGAACTTGTTGTTCTGCGACCTTTGTTTCAATTTGTGTAGCGGCATTTTTATTATTAATCATATCAATTTCAGTATAATTATCATGCGCTGGCTGGTGTTGACTAAAGTGAACGACATTATTTTCGTCAATCCAGCGATACACCGTTAACTTTTCAGCGCTTAATCCATCAAAAGATAATAATATCGTTGAAATTAGCAAAATACTTTTAATGCTCATTATGCACCTATCCATATGTCCCAAATCGATCTTAGTCATTAATTTAGCTATATTAACTAATCATTAAACTCTAGCAGCTACAATATCTTATAACAACAGAATGCCAAGTTTACAAACTTTTACCCTATTTATTAGTGATTAGTCATTTATAGTCTACCTTTCATATTTAAAGTTATGCTAAATTATTATCCATTCAAACTATTAACCTATTTCAATTTCATTTATGCCAGATAAAAACAACAATGAAACCTCGCCTTCGCGTGGAATATATCTTTTACCTAACTTATTAACGACAGCTGGATTATTTTCAGGTTTCTACGCCGTTGTATCTTCTATGAATGGACATTATATCAGCGCTGCAGTTGCTATTTTTATTGCCATGATATTTGATGGTTTAGATGGTAGGGTAGCTCGTATGACAAATACACAAAGTGAATTTGGTGCTGAATATGACTCTATGGCTGATATGGTTTCATTTGGTATTGCTCCAGGTTTGGTTGCCTACAATTGGGCTTTGTCTAGTTTTGGAAAGTTTGGCTGGTTAGCCGCCTTCGTTTTTGTGGCATGCGCTGCGTTGCGCCTTGCTCGTTTTAACACTCAAGTTGGAGTCGCTGATAAACGATATTTTCAAGGGCTTGCGAGCCCAGCTGCAGCTGGCGTCATTGCAAGCTTAATTTGGGTCGGCAGCGAGTATCAAATAGATGGTCAGGAATACGGCTTTATTGTTGGCCTTATTACGATAACGGTAGGCTTGTTAATGGTAAGCAACTTCAGATATAACAGCTTTAAAGATGTTGACTGGAAGGGGAAAGTTAATTTCTTTGTAGTACTACTTATCGTACTTGCATTTGTTGTTGTTGCCTCAAGTCCAGAAAATATTCTGCTATTAATCTTTGCCTTATATGCATGTTCGGGCCCTTTTACAACCATTCGCTCGGTTAAAAAGTTAAAGTTAGAGCATGTTGTTGGCGATGATGAAGATGCGGATTTTCATACTGAAAGTAATAATGATGATAAAAAATCAACCCGTAGCACTACAGACTCTGATAATAAGACAGTCTAACTAGTGCTTCTTTCTGTCATTAGAAGGCGCTTTTAGCGCCTTTTTTACTTTTTACCATAGAAAAGCAAGTCGATTGTACAAATAAAAAGCAAACAAACCTTTTTCTGTAAATTAAATGAAATTAGCGGTTGACGTCGCCGCAAAAATCCCTAAAATGCGCTCCACTTCTTCAGGGAGACCTGAGAAGCGGGTTTTAAAGAGTTATCTCATAAAGTTTTGGCTTTAATAGGTAACTTAACGTTTTAAAACGGTTG
>NZ_BAAJLV010000012.1:0-73090 GCF_057548755.1 Colwellia aquaemaris
GGTAAGTTTGACAAATCATCACGTACATATTGTGTGAATAAGAGATTAAAACGTATTTATAGCTCGTAAAAGAGTTCAGCTTTCTAAGATTATTAAGTGTGTTGATACACGTCGCTCTTTGCCATCCATGGCACCGCGACACTAGTGTGTCCATACACGTTGTTTTTGTCTAGCCACAATAGCGCTGTAGACCCACCTGATCCCATGCCGAACTCAGAAGTGAAATGCAGTAGCGCCGATGGTAGTGTGGGAGTTCCCATGTGAGAGTAGGACATTGCTAGGCTCCTATTAAAAGAAAGGCTATCCTAACGGATAGCCTTTTTGCTTTCTAGATATTAAAATGAAATGCAGTAACGCCAATGGTAATAGCGTGTCGGTGTTTATCTCTTTATGTGAGAGCAAGACACAACTCATTGCCATCCATGGCATCGTTGCATTAGAGCATCCTTTCACATCAAAAGCTTATGCAAAATCATCTATGGCATCACGACACTAGTTCACCTTTACAAGTAAGAAATCCAATTCAAATGATCCTGGCTTCTCGTCAACTGCGATATAAAATATTCAGGTGTGCCTTGTCAATATAGATCTGCAAGTCGCTCTTTTTTGCTCTAAACCAGTTCTATAAAATTGATATAGATCGGTAAAGAAAAATTATTCAACAATTTTACTCTTAATGTCTTTGTATCTTAGCTTTATTTTTCATAGGATAAGGGCATAAATTGCTGCTGAATTATTTTTCGAAGTAGCACATTTTTCTTCTATTTAATAAACGAGAATAATAACAATGAATATTGATGGAAAATTAACAGCAAAGAATTTGCGTGAACAGTTAGCTGTTGAAGTATCAAATCTAAAGTCTGACCATAGTATTCAGCCTAAACTTACCGTTATCCTTGTTGGAGAAGATCCAGCAAGTCAGGTTTATGTGAGAAATAAGGTAAAGCAGACTCAAGAGATCGGCATGATTTCTGATGAAATTAAGTTGCCCGCTAATACCGAACAAGCTGAATTGTTAAAATACTTAGAGCATTTAAATAATGATCGCAATATACATGGAATCTTAGTTCAATTGCCATTGCCAAAGCATATAGATGAAAGTGTGGTAATTGCAGCTATTAATCCAGATAAGGATGTTGATGGTTTCCATGCCATGAATTCTGGACGTTTATTTAACGGGGAGCCTGGCGCATTGGTTCCTTGTACTCCGCAAGGTTGTGTTATGTTAGCAAAACAACATTTAGGGCAGGATTTATCTGGAAAGCATGCCGTAGTTATTGGTCGTTCTAACATTGTTGGTAAACCGGTTGCTATGTTGTTATTGCAAGAGAATTGCACGGTTACTATCGCGCATTCTCGTACTAAGAATTTACCTGAAGTTTGCCAGCAAGCAGATATTCTAGTCGCCGCTGTTGGTATCGCTGAATTTGTTAAGCCTGACTGGGTAAAAGAAGGTGCGACTGTCATTGATGTTGGCATTAACCGTATTACTACAAGTGACGGAAAAGCAAAGCTTGTTGGCGATGTCGATTATAATGGGGTTGCTAATAAGTGCGGTGCTATTACACCTGTACCGGGTGGTGTTGGTCCCATGACAATTGCCTGTTTATTAAAAAACACCCTAACTGCAGCAAAACGCTCGGTTGGTATTAGTTAGTTTAATTTCATTTATGCTGTGGAGGCTAAACCTAGCCTCCCAATACAATTATAAGCTTTTTGATCATAATTTCATGTAACCATACCTTTCTATTCAAGCAAATATTTCAAACTATGTCTGTGCATTGCAAACAATGTCGACTTGGTTGTTTGACTCGAATTACTGACCACTAATCGTATGCTTACTTTCTAAATTGTTATCTACTGTTATTTTTTAGTTATGACATTTACTACCAATACAGTGTTATTGGTAAATGATAAATAACTGGAAAATACAATGAAGCTAACGTCAAACGCTCTTTCTAGCCCAGCAGCAGTCTCTGTTGGAGTAGCGCTTATCTTGCTCGTAGGTATGCTTAGCCTGTTTAAGTTACCGGTGCAGCTATTTCCTGATATTGAAAGACCTCGTATAGCCATTCAAACGTTTTGGCGCGCTGCATCACCACAAGAAGTAGAGTCGGAGTTAATAGAGCCACAAGAACAAGTGTTACGTGGAATTCCTGGCTTGAGTTCAATGAATGCCTTTGCTAATAGAGGTAGCTCATTTATAAATTTAGAGTTTGGTGTAGATACCAACATGGAACAAACGCTGATTGAAGTTATCAGCCGCATGACTCGTGTGCCCAATTTACCGAGAGATGCTCGACCACCAAGAATAATGCTAGGCGGTTTTGGTGGTGGAACTCCAGCCTTAACCTTCTTCTTTTTACAGGCTTTGCCGGGCAACGATAAACCTATTTCGGAATACATTGACTTTGCAAACGATACGATAAGGCCTCGAATTGAGTCAATAGAAGGGGTTTCAAGCGTACAAACCTTTACTCAGCAAAATCGAGAAGAGTTACAAATTCGCTTTGACCCAGTAAAAGCCGCCGAATATGGAATTCAAATTCCTGCATTAATAGCCTTAGTATCGGAATCAAACGACGTTTCTGGTGGTTTTGTTGATGTAGGGCGTAGGCAATATACGTTACGCTTTAATGGCAAATATCGTGTAGATGAGCTTTCTGACTTAATACTTGAATCTCGAAACGGCAGTAATATTAAATTAAGTGATGTTGCAACCGTTGAAGTTCGAAGAAATGACCGACAAAATTTAGCGGTACAAAATGGCAATCCCGCGTTTTCAATGCGCATAAATCGTGCTAACGGTGCTAATGTTTTAGAGACTTTAAATCGAGTTAAAAATGAAGTTGAGTTAATAAACACTGAAATTTTAGCTGAAAGACAGTTAGTGATGGTGCAGTCATTTGATGCATCGGTATTTATTTATCGTGCAATTAACCTTGTAACTGGCAATTTATTTGCTGGGGTAATTCTCTCCTTGTCCGTGTTGTGGTTTTTTATCAGGCGAATGCGTGCAACCTTAATTATTGCAACGGCCATTCCTGTTAGTTTATTAAGCACATTTATAGTTTTAGAAGTTACCGGACGTTCACTTAACGTTATTTCATTGGCGGGTTTAGCGTTTGCCGTCGGTATGGTGTTAGATGCTGCCATTGTGGTGTTAGAAAATATATTGCGAATGCGCGATAAAGGTGCTGATAACCACAAAAGTGCTGAGCAAGGTGCTGAACAAGTTTGGGGAGCGTTACTCGCTTCTACAGCGACAACCGTAGCAATATTTCTACCAGTATTTTTCTTAAAGGATATTGAAGGGCAACTCTTTGGTGATTTGGCGTTAACCATAGCTATCGCGGTCTCGGTTTCATTAATTGTTGCCGTGGTTTTGTTACCGGTATTAGCGAAATATTTTTTGAAGCAGCAATCAGTGCAAGATCCTAATGAAAAAGTTTGGCAACGCATTACCGCATTTGTTATGCGCATAACCTCTTCATCTAAAAAAAGATTGATAGTTGCAGGTGTTTTACTTGCGCTGCCAATAGCGGTTACCTATGTCGCTATGCCTACTTTAGATTATTTACCGCCGGTGAAACGTGACGCGGTTGATGCTAACTTACGTTTTCCACCAGGCGCAAACGTTAATACGGTCGAAAAAGAAGTGGTTGACCCGATTGTTGCAAGATTAAAGCCTTATATGGACGGTACTAAAGAGCCGGCACTTAAAAACTATTATTTATTTTCCGGCCCATTTGGCGGCAGTTTAGGAGTTCGTGCTAAAGATCAATCAAAAGTAAATGAATTACTTGATATTGTTAGAAATGAAATTTTAGTAGATTTGCCAGACACGCAAGCATTTGCTTTTCAGGGAAATTTGTTTGGCGGTTTTGGTGGTGGTCGCCAAGTCAGTGTCCATTTGCAATCTAAAGATACACGTGCGCTACAAAATACTGCAAGACAAGGCATAGAGTGGGTTAAAGCGGCGATACCTGGCTCGAGAGTACAAGCTAACCCAGGTACTGAAATGGCAGAGCCTGAATTACGTTTAACACCAAATGATAGAAGTATTCTAGAACAAGGTTGGAACCGAAGAGACCTTGGCCGAGTAGTGAGAACTATGGGGGACGGTTTGTTTGTAGGCGAGTACTTTAATGGTAGTAAGCGTCTAAATATGATTTTACGTGCCGAAGGCTGGGATGATCCTGATAATTTAGGGGATGTACCTGTGGTAACTGGCACAGGCACTATTACTCAATTATCTGAGCTAGTTGATATTCAACGCACGGTTGGCCCAACACGACTAACGCGTATTGACGGTAATCGTACTATTACTTTAAATGTAAACCCGCCAGAAGGATGGTCGCTAGAGCAAACTATAGCAACCTTAAAAGCAGAAGTTGAACCTCAGTTAAAAGCGAGCTTACCTAACGATGCGAATATTTTATACGGCGGTAGTGCTGACCAATTAGAAAAAGCCATCAGTGTTATGGCTGAGAATTTTGCCTTTGCGTTAGTGATTTTATTTTTACTGATGGCGGCTTTATTTCGCTCGGTTAAAGACAGTGCTTTAGTTTTGATCACTATTCCTTTAGCAACTGTAGGCGGTATATTGGCCTTACAATTGCTCAATACTTTTATTTTCCAGCCATTAGATTTATTAACCATGATAGGTTTTGTCATTCTACTTGGTTTGGTGGTAAACAATGCCATTTTGTTAGTACATCAAACTCGCATTGCCCAACAAAATGGTATGTCACGAGTAGATGCCGTACAGCAAGCATTAACATTAAGGTTGCGGCCAATTTTTATGAGTACCGCCACTAGTTTCTTTGGTATGTTGCCACTGTTACTTATGCCTGGTGCTGGCAGTGTTATTTATCGTGGTTTGTCTGCGGTAATTGTTGGTGGGCTAGCGGTAAGTACTTTATTTACCATTGTATTACTGCCTTGCTTATTAAGATTAAATCGAAATGACTTCCTAATTGGTGTCGTCGCCAAAACCCATATTGAAAAGCCAGCTCACATTAAGCTAATTGCTGACAAATAAAGAGAAATTTTTTGGAGATTATGATGAATAAACTTTGTAATTACTTAAACCTGTTAACATTCACGTCTAGTTTAATTATTGGTGGCCAAGTATTAGCCGAAGAGGCCGAAAACCCCGGGCAATTGGTCAGTGTTGAAAAAGCTAAAAATGAGCAGGTTAACCCAACGTTGTGGTTGCCAGGCAACGTTATTAGCCGAATGAATGCACCAATATCCGCAGAGCAAACTGGTCAGTTATTGTGGATTGAAGATGTTGGTACGCAAGTAGAGAAAGGTCAGGTGATAGCCAAAATTGATAATCGTCACTTAACACTACAACTTTCTGGTCAGCAAGCAAGAATTAAACGTTTTCAAGCAGATGTAGTATATCTTACCAGCCAGAAAAAACGAATGTCGGCGTTGAGTCAAAAAAATAATACTGCTATTAGTGAGTTAGAGCGTATTACTAAAGATTTAGCCGTTGCTGAAAGTGAAGTACTTGCACTCACAATGCAGATCAAGCAAACCGAATTGGCCATTGAAAAAACCACTATTGTTGCACCATTTTCCGGCAACATCAGCCAACGCTTTGCTCATGTTGGCGAGTTGATCACCATAGGGCGGTCACTCGTGCAATTAGTTGATACTAACAACTTAGATATTATGGTAGCTGCGCCAATATCCATCGCGCCATTTTTAAAGAAAGACGCTAAAGTTTTAGTGAAATGGCAAAATAAACTAGTGGAACTTCCGGTCAGAACATGGAGTAAAGCAGGTGTTCAGTCTTCACGTACTTTCGATGTCAGGCTATCAGCTAAAGATTTAACGTTACTAGCAGGCTCGGCAGTGACGGTTTCTCTGCCGAAAGAGCAGGTTAGTCAGGCAACATTAGTGCCTAGAGATGCCTTAGTGCTGCGGGAGAAAGAGACATTTGTATTGACCATTGACGAAGATAATAACGCTAAAAAAGTTAATGTTCTTGTTGGTCAAGGTAGTGGTAGTTGGATATCGGTTTCCGGTGCGATATGGGCTGGTGATGAAGTGATTATTCGTGGTGGTGAGCGTTTGCAAGAGGGGCAAAAAGTGAGAAAAGGCCAATCATTAGTTGCGCAGCGATAATTAGCTACTGTTGATCTTACTAAGAATAATAATATTTAAGGAGGTTTATGAGTTACTTTCGTATTGGACTCGTAACAATTAGTTTAATTTTAACACTTGGCTTCTTAAGTAGCTGTTCAAGTGATCAAAAAGTGACTAGTGGCATGTTAGCGCCGAAACCTAACAACTATAAAGGTGGCGTTATCCAAGTTTACTCAGCACGTACTTGGGGAGCTAAACAGGCAGTAGCTGTGCATACGTGGGTTAGTGTTAAAAGAAGTGGCGATGCAAACTACACCAGTTATGAAATTATTGGTTGGCGTTTACGTAGGAGTAATACTGCTTTAGTGATTAGGCACAACACACCCGATAGAGATTGGTGGGGGCATCAGCCTGAATTATTGTTGGACTACCGCGAAAAAGATGCCGATTTGCTTATTCAGCGAATTGAACAAGTGGTTGAAAACTATCCTTATAAACAAGAATATCAAGCTTACCCTGGGCCAAATAGTAATACCTTTACTGCAAGTATTGGTCGTGCCATTCCTGAGTTGGGTTTAGACTTGCCTTCCACGGCGATAGGAAAAGACTATAAACCTTTGGCTGAAATATTCGGCCGCTCATCGTCAGGCAGCGGAGTACAAGCGTCGTTATTCGGTTTATTTGGTGTTACTCTTGGTATTGAAGAAGGCCTTGAAATTAATATTTTAGGCTTAAATTTTGAGATAGATTTATTTGACCTTGCCATAGAATTGCCCGGTGTTGGGCGTATAGGCTCAGATGTGGTTGCAGATAACGCACATTCGCCCGCGCCTTTGAAAGCTATGAAAACGCCGGAGGCATCAAGTGGTATAAATGAGTCTGCAAAAGATGTCGCCAATTAAGTGTTTATTTCACTGCTTGGCGTTACAGTTTAATTAAAACTACAGAAACAACTCAGTGTTGGTTGTTTCTTTTGGTAACTTTTTAAGCGTTGTTGAAACTCTTTAGGCAGCGTAGCAATATCCGTGTCGGCATTAAATGTTTTAAACTGATTAGCAAGATAAAATGACGCTAAATTGTCTTCAGCAAAACAAATTAGCTTATTGTACCTTATGGTATTCTCTTGAGTTTTTTCGGTTAAAATTATCTGCAATAATTTACTCGCATAGCCTTTGCCTCGACACGTTTTGTCAGTAACTAAAGCGTGTAATAACCAGTAATCGGAAAGCGCTTTACCTGCAGAAACTATCGCACTGGCAATAATATTATTATTTGTTTTTAAAAGGTATGCTTGGTCATGACCAATAAATGCAGCTGGATAATGTTGCGCTTTGTAAAAACGTAAAATGTCTTTTTTATCTGCTTTGCTTGCCTTTACATAGTTCGCTATAGCATTGTTGGTATCAAAGCCCATAAAGTCGCACATTAAATTAATGAAAAATAAATAGCCAAGTTTATAGTAGTCAGGCTATTTAAGTAAGTTGTTGCGTACCAAACCACGGCGAATATTTTTACAAAGTTTGCCTAGTCGGCTGATATCACCCAGTAATGGTTGTTCATTATTAGCTAAACGACTTTCCCAGTCACTTAGCTCTGTATCTGCAAGTTCAAGTAACTTTTTTGGACAACCAACACACTTTCCCGCGCATATTTGCGCTTCCGGTAATGTAAACGGAAATTCAATTCGTACTTGCTCAATGAGCTTATGCATAGCGGCGCTTGGTTTAGGCTTCATAATACCTGCTGGTTTAGTCAATTCATTGGTACTTTAATAGGTTTGGTAAATATGTGCTTTGCGTTAGCGCAAACTAAGCTGGTATTGCTGTATTATGCAAAAAATTGCGAGCCGTAAATTAAATACGCAAAAAGTATTTTGTTTTTTTCACTAAATAGCCTAGCTAAATGTCGGCATTTACAGGTTATAATAGCGCTATAGTATTTATCGTTAGGTAACGATTAGCATTAAGTTTAATAAATAAACTAAATAAAATAGTGGAGAGTAAGTTTGCAGTTTAGTGATTTTGGATTAGATAGAAAGATAATGTCAACGGTGGAACATTTAGGTTTCACTGCGCCGACTGAAATTCAGCAACAGGCTATTCCTGCTGCCATGACAGGGCAGGACTTAATCGCATCTTCTAAAACAGGCTCAGGTAAAACGCTCGCATTTCTAATTCCTGCTATGCAGCGTTTGTCGAAAAATCGAGCCTTAAGTAAACGTGACCCTCGAGTGGTCATTTTAACGCCTACTCGTGAATTAGCTAAGCAAGTATTTAACCAATTAAGAATGTTTACCTCGGGTTCACAGTTTAAAGCCGTGCTTATTCTTGGTGGTGAAAACTTTAATGACCAAGTAAAAACCTTAGAGAAAGACCCACATTTTATTGTTGCCACCCCAGGACGTTTAGCGGACCACTTAAGCCAAGGGCATTTCTATTTAAATGGTTTAGAACTGTTAATTCTTGATGAAGCTGACCGTATGTTAGATTTAGGCTTTGCAGAGCAATTAGCGCAAATTAACAAAGCCGCCGATCATCGTAAACGTCAAACCTTAATGTTTTCTGCGACATTAGATCATGCACAAGTTAATGACTTTGCTTTAGCTTTGCTCAATAAACCTAAACGAATTGCTATTGGTAGTGCGCATACCGAGCATAAAGACATTACCAAGCGTTTTTATCTTTGTGACAATCTAACGCATAAAGAAGCCTTACTTCAGCACTTTATTGCCGCTGAAGATCATCAACAAATGATTATTTTCACGGCTACACGTGCTGATACCGACAGACTTGCAAAATTGTTAACAGAGCAAGGTTTAAGTACGGTAGCGCTAAGTGGTGAACTAAACCAAAGCCAACGTAATCAAATTATGGACGGCTTTAGTAAAGGTCAGCAGAAGATATTGATCACCACTGACTTAGCCTCACGTGGCTTAGATTTAGTGAATGTATCACACGTGATTAATTTTGATATGCCAAAGCATACCGAAGAATTTGTGCATCGTATTGGTCGTACAGGTCGTGCTGGCAGTACAGGTGATGCCATTTCGTTGGTTGGGCCAAAAGACTGGTTAAGTTTTAAAAATGTTGAAGGCTTCTTACAACAAAAGCTAACTTTTGATGTAGTTGATGGCCTAAAAGCTAAATTTAAAGGCTTGAAACCGAAAAAAGCTAAAAGTGCAAATAAAGTTAAAACGAGCAAGCAGGTAGACGCTACCGCTAAAAAAGCAAAAACCAAGAAAATTGTGAAGAAGAGCTTTTTAGCGCAAGATGCCGGTGACTTACCAGTATTAAAGCGTAAACAAACCGTTGCCCCAAAAGATATTGAAAATAGCGACTTAGAAGAGATAGATTAATCGATTCTTATTTTGTTAAATCGCATATTTAACGGCATAAATATTTCAACAGCTTCAATTGCGTGGTTCAGTAATTGAAGCTGTTGGCTTAAAGCTATTTACGCTTACCTTCTATGTGCAAGTCAAACTCAACCGCACCGTAATTATTATCAATTCCAAAATCTGGCATTAAGATTTGTGTTTTTCCAGAAAAACCCGCACGGTAGCCGCCCCATGGATCTTTACCTTCGCCAATTTTCTCGGCATCAATGGTGATAGACTTTGTTACGCCATGCAGGGTTAAGTCGCCAATGACCTTAAGTTTATCATCGCCAAGATCAATAATTTTGGTGCTAACAAATGTAGCGGTAGTAAATTTATTGCTATCAAGGTAATCATTAGTGCGGATGTGCTTATCACGACGAGCATGGTTAGTATTTACACTCGCTGCGTCAATTTCTAGTGTTATCTTGGCATTATTAATGTCATTTTTATCGTAGCTAAATTCGCCAGAGAACTTATCGAATCGACCTGTTAACCAACTATAATTTAAATGTTTAACTTTAAAGTTGATAGACGCATGTGCGCCATTAGTGTCAATTACATAGTCTGCCGCTTGTGCAGAAGATAAAGCTGAAGCCGATAAAAGAGCGGTTGCTAAAAGGTGTTTTTTCATTAGTTTCCCTTATGATTTGTTTATTATATTTGCTGTTGTAATTTGTTTGTTGGCACTGGCGCTTTCATTAAACTGACGAGTAACGCAGGTAAAAATGATAGCGTTAGTAAGGTTGAAAATATAATGCCGGAAAGTACGATAATACCCACGCCACGATATAATTCGGTACCATCGCCAGGAATAAGCACCAAAGGTGCTAAGCCAAACACTGTTGTTGATGTAGACATTAAAATTGGCATTAAGCGTTTTTCAACGGCCGACTTTACTGCTGCTCTGACATCAATAGTGCCTTGCTGCATATTTTTTCGAGTCTGATCGACTATTAATATAGGGTTGTTAACCACAGTACCGAGCAATATTAAGAAACCCAACATAGTGATCATATCTAGGGGTTGATGAAAAACCGCTATGCCAGCTGTTGCAAGTAATGAATTGATAACATTAACACTAATAAGGCCTAATAAGCCGCCGGCCATGCCCAGGGGTATAGTGGTTAAAATAAACAGTGGATAGCGCCAGTGTGTAAAAATGGCCACCAATAACAAGTAACTTAATATAATAGAAATTACAAAGTTCGCAGATAATGAAGTTTTTGTTGCTTCCAGTTGATCTGCAGCACCGCTAATGGTGAGATTAATACCTTGGGCAATTTTTCCTTGTTGGCGTAACTGAGTTATTAAATCACTTCTTACCATTTGCTCGGCATTTTCTAAAGCGACGTTACGTGGCGGTATAATATACACAGAAACGGTTCTGTTGCCATCAACTCGACGCAAACTGTCACTGCTATAGCTAGCTTGCATATCAGCCAGTGCATTTAGTGGCATCACTTGTCCGGCTGGCGTAATAATAGGGGAGTTTTCAAGTTGAGTGATATTTTGCTTATTGCCAGCATTGCTAAAGATAAAAATATCGACCTTATCATCATCTAGAATGAACTCATCAACATAAGCGCCGTCACTTAATGCCGAAATAGCGTAACCTAACTCACTGTTACTTAACCCTAATTCAGCAAGTCGGTGCCAACGTGGCATAACCTCAATTAACGGTTGATTTAAACTTAACGAACTTGGCTGTGAATTAATTTGAGGGTTATCAAAAACAACTTTAGCCTGCTCATAAACGGCTTCAGCGGCTTGATATAGCTCTACAAGGTTTGGGCCTGAAATATCGACCGCAACTGCTCTCGTACCGCCATCGTTGCTTGATATAATTGAGCCACGGGATGAAAATGCACGCATATTGTCGTAACTACGAAATTTTTTGGTGATGGTGTCCATCATATTTTGAATGTTTTCGGCATCAACAGGCCTACTTAGCACCCAAATGCGGCCCGCTGAAACAGACATAGAGTAGTAGCTCAGTGGTGGCATTTCGGTTGCGCCACTTTCAAACGCCTCGTTGGAAACGTTAATGTATTGATCAAAATAAGCTCTTAGTTCTTCACCAATACGCTGCATTTCGCTAAGGTTATAGCTTGGCGGTGCTATCATCATAGAGAACGCTTTTGGTTCTTCACCTTCAGGCAAGTATTCTGCTGCTGGCATAAACAGAATGGCTGAGCCTAAGGTAAGTATTGAAAAAGTTACAACAGTAGTGATTGCACGTGCTTTACTTTTAATAAAGATATCAACAAAAGCTAACCATTTTTTAGACAGGGTTAATTGTTGCTTTACGCGACTTGTAGTATTTTTAGTGACATTTGCAATAGTAACTGGCACAACAAAAATAGCCACTAACATTGATGCGATAATGGCACCTGAAATGGCAATGGCAATATCAGAATAAAGTTGTCCAGCTTCTTGCTCTACAAATAATATTGGTGCAAACACTAGTATAGTTGTTGCTGTAGAAGCGAGTACTGCGGGCCAAACATCTTTTACACCAGCAATGGCGGCGGCAAAACTATTTTTAGTACGTTTGCGCGCTTGCATTATGCTTTCCAATACAACTATGGTGTTATCTACTGTCATACCAATTGCAAACGCAACACCTGCCAGCGATATAACATTAATGGTGCGGCCAAATAGCATTAAGCCAATAAAGGCAGCGATAGTACACATAGGAATGCCGATAATACCGATAGCGGTAACTTTTGCTGAACGCAAGAAGTAAAACATCACAATAGTGGCAAGTAAGCCACCAAGAAATAAGTTAAACCAAACATTTCCTAATGAGCTTTTAACGTATTCTACATCGTCGCTAACCAGTAAAAGTTCAAGGCCATTGTATTGAAGCAGGTCGTTATTGATACGTTCAACAACTGTGAGCATATTCTTTTTGATATCAAGTACATTTGAACCGCTTTCACGACGCACCGACAAGCTAATCGTTCGTTCACCATCAAGAAAAGACAGGCTACGTGTTTCGTAATGATCAAGAATGACTTCTGCTACATCTTTTAGATAAATATTTACCTGGTTATTACGTTGAATAATAATATTCTCAAGTTCTGTGATATTACTAAAACGACCAATAACACGAATTAAATAACGCTCTTTTTCAGTTTCTATATCACCGGCTGACGCATCTTTGTTGCGATTTCGTATCGCATTTCTAACCGCACTGATGCTGATGCCGCGTTGAGCAAGGCGAGCTGGGTCAACTTTAATTTGTATCTGTCTTGCCGCGCCACCATTTACTCTAACCTCAGAAACGCCCGCAACACTTTCCATACGAGGCCTAATGAAATCCTCCGCATAATCACGAATTAGGTCCATATCTAAACCTAGCGGATTGCCACGCTCAGGTTTAAGTGAAAAATACATAAAAGCATTACTGGAAAATGAGCTAGAAATTAAGCGTGGTTGGTCAACATTTTCAGGGTATGAAGATACTTGGCTTAAGGCATTATTGACATTGATCATGGCGTCATTAACTTCAACACCAAATGGAAATTCAAGCTCAATGGTGGCTCGACCCATAGCGGCATACGAGGTCATGCGCTTTAAATTGGGCAAACTTCTTAAATACCTCTCTTGTTCAATAAGAATTTCTTTTTCAACGTCTTGTGGCGTAGCACCAGCCCAACCAGTGCGTACGGTAATGGTTCTTACTTCTAAATCTGGGATCATTTGTACAGGTATATTGAGCGAGCCAACAATGCCCAAAATACAGGTTATGGCAACAATAACTGCAACTAAAGTACCTTTGTTGATAACGGCCTTAAACACTATTTCACTCCTTGAACTTTATCAATGCTAACCGTAGCGCCTTCAATAAGCAGCTCGTTGCCAGAGGTAATAACAGCAATGTTATCGTCAATCCCTTGAACTACAACGTTATCAAGACCACTGCGTAATAGTGTGATAGCAACTCTTTTAACTTGATTATTAACAACAGAGTAAACACTGTAACTGCCATCAGGGTGACGCTTTAACGCAGATTTAGGTAAACTAACTTGAGATTGATTTTCGTAAGGTAGCAATAACTGAACTTTTGCTGACATGCCAGAAATTAGCTGTTGATCATTAGGTAAATCGATACGGGCAGAAAAGGTTCTGCTAAGTGGGTCTGATACAGGAGTATAGGCTGTTAATGGTATTTGCAGCGGTTGTTTCTTTTGAGCATCAGGGCTAACAATTGTATTTATAGTGCTACTTTGTGCAACATCATTAAAATATTGCTGTGGTATATTCACGAAAATACGTAAATTATTGTCTGAGACTAATTGAAATACAGTATTTTGCGGGCTAACCCATTCGCCAATATCTACAGTTCTTTGCGCTATGGTACCTGCAAAGGGGGCAATAAGAGTATGACGGTTTACAATTTCTTGAGCACGAGCGACAGTAGCTTCGGTTTGCTCACGCATGGCTTTACTATGTGCGACGTTTGATTTGCGTTCAGCCAGTAGCGTTTTTGCTATGACCTTATTTTTTGCCAGTTCGGTGATTTCATTATATAAACGTAAATTTTCTTGGTATGTCACTTGTGCTGATGCTAAGGCTGCTTTAGCTTGTTTTAGCTCTATTTCTGCCAAAGAGCTGTCTAAAGTCATTAGCACTTGGCCTTTTGCTACGTGATCGCCAATATCAACTTTTACGGTATTAACTACACCAGATTCTAGACTAGCTAACAAGGCGTCGTTTAGGGCCGTAATATTGCCAGTTAATATCAATTCTTTATTGCTAATCTCTTGCTTACTATAAACAACTTGCACATTGGTTGTTTCAGCCCATGTGTTGACGTTAGCAAACAAAAACAGTAGTAACATTGACTGAATAAATAAGTGGCGCATTTGTACTTTCCTTTTATGCGATACAAAAGAGTGATTTTAAGAGTACTTTACTCAACTTTATGTGAACAGAACGTGACAAAGTTCACGTTCTAATCACATACAGTTAGTTTATAATAAAGGCGATGATTATTGAGGGCTCGTATGCGGATTTTACTTGTTGAAGACAACACAGATTTAGCGGCAAGTATTGCTGATTATCTTGAAATGAAAGGGCATATTTGTGACCTAGCAAATAATGGCAAATCGGGCTTGCAAACAGCATTAAATAATACGTACGACATGTACGTATTTGATATTGCGATGCCAAAAATGGATGGACTAAGCTTATGCCAGCTACTACGTGAGCGTTATAATGATGACACGCCGGTTCTGTTTTTAACTGCGCGTGATACGTTAGCAGATAAACAGGCTGGCTTTTCTGCAGGCGCTGATGACTATTTGGTAAAGCCATTTGACCTCAGTGAATTATTAATGCGCATTCAAGCTATTTATAATCGCTACGTTGGTGTGAAAAAGCTATTACAGCTCGCTGATTTATCCGTTGATTTGAAAACAGAAACTGTGATCAGAGGTCATGATGTTATTTCTCTTTCTCCTAATACATACAAATTATTGGTGGTGTTAATGCAACGTTCGCCTGACGTCGTACTTAGACAAGAGTTAGAGCACTTAGTGTGGGGAGATAACTTACCTGATAGCGATTCATTGCGTAGTCATATTTATAAACTACGCAATAAAATTGATAAACCGTATGCTCAAGCACTGATTAAAACAGCAAAAGGGCGAGGTTTTAGCATTTCATGAGATTACTACAAAGCATTCGTTTTCGTATCGTTATCGCCTGTGTCATCTTCTCTATTGTTGTTACTTTAGGGTATGGCTGGGTTACATTCTATGGTGTTAAGTATAATTCTGATGAAATATTTAATTGGTATATTTCTCAAGAAGCTGAACTGCTAATTAATGAATATGAAAAAGATCCCTCGCTGACCTTCAAACAAATAAGTACCGCTAATGTTTTTGTAAGTGATGAACAAAACGCACTTTCCATAGCAGCAAATTATTTTACCAGTGATGTAACACGCAGGAAATTCACGCAAGAACACGATTTTGCCGATGTACAAGTTCCGGGGCCAAAATTTACCACTGAACAAGGCTATATTATTTATGAATTTAGTGCTGATGAGAAAACAATACATATTCTCAAGTCGTCTTTAACACAAGAGAATGCTCGGTATTTTTATTACATGGTAGATGTTAGTGACTTTGTAAATTACGACAATCATTCAGAGCAATATATTGCCGAGTTATTCTTAAAAATATTAGTTTTTATTATGGCTCTAGCGTTAGGCATAGGCTTTGTTTTGGCGAAAATGGTAGTGTCACCACTTACGCGACTCGCAAATGCTGTTGATGGTGTTGACCATCAACATTATCTTGAAAATACAGAAAAATATTTTGATGATGAAATTGGCTTTCTTGCTAAGCGAATTGACTCATTTGTAATGAGAACGCACAAATTTGTTGAACGGGAAAAAGCATTTTCTCGAGATGTTAGCCATGAATTAAGAACACCTGTAGCAAGTAGTCGTGCTGCTATTGAATTAGCATTGTCGACTTCTGAAGGGCAGTCAGGAAAGTTACATCAATTTCTTTTAAGAGTCAGTCGTGCTAACCGAGATATGACACATCTGATCGAAACCTTTCTAATTTTAGGTCGCGAAAAGCACCAAGAATTAAACAATGTTAAATTTAACTTACATGACTTAGTAAATGACTGTTTTGCCAAGCATGATTATTTGAAGCAACACTCTGAAATACGGTGTGTAAATAACATAGCAAGGTCTTTGGAAGTTTCATGTGCCAGACAGTCTCTTGCCATTATTATTGATAATTTAGTGCGTAATGCCTTACAGCATACTAGCGAAGGCGAGGTGTCGGTATTAATTGAGAATAACTGCATACTTGTTCGTGATACCGGAGACGGTATGAATGAAAATAACAAGTCACCAATAAATACCAGCGTATTAGAGAAATCTGGTGTCGGTTTAAATATTGTTCGCCGCTTAAGTGAAAAACAAGGCTGGCACGTACATGTTGAAAGTGAAACTGGCGAAGGTACAAGTGTGTTTATTGATATTTTCTCAAAGTAAAATGCATTAACCATGATAATTAATGCATTTTGTCATAACCTTTATAAATTTAAAGCTTATCTGCAAATTTTTTACATTTTTTAATAGGAATTAACCACGCTTTTTTCTTTTCTTTAATAATAGCTTCTATATAGCCACCACCGCCTAATTTGTCACGACTAATTTCGTCGGCTTTTGCTTTTAGTTTAAGCGCACGAATTAGCATACCTTTATCAGCCAATTTCTTTGAGCAAACTTCATATTTTGCAGCAAAGCTTGCGGCAATTTTTTCGTCTAGACCTGCGTGAGCTACTGAAGATAATCCAAGGCTAAGTACCGCACTTAAGGTAACTGCTGACAAAGCGTTTTTTACATGTGTTTGAGTATTCTTTGTAATTGCATTCATCATATTTACTCTTGCTTGATTTGATAAATATCATTATCCTCCTTATTGGAGGGAATTCAGTTAAAAACCCTCCTTTAAATGTTTTTATTTGTAATCAAAAACTAAGTTCACGTTGTGCTTTTAATACTAAGTGTAGTTAAGTTTGCAAGGTGATTTAAGCATCTGCATTAAGCATATGCTCTTAAAAAGTAAAGTGTTCAAATGTTGGCTGTTAGCAGGATTGAGAGGCGTGGCAATGAAGGCGAATGATTTAAATGACATGAATGATATCGATGAACAAGAAGTCATGGAAAGCTTTCGTAAAATGAAGCGCCATGTTGGCATTGTTTATTTTATGAATAACATTAAACATGATTCGTATCGCGATATTGACGATCCAGAATATCGAGAGCCAACTAATGTAGAAGTTATTGAGATCATTGATACTATGGCTTTCCTTGGATTTAAAAAAACTGATGTTGCAAGGTTACTCGGCATTAAAACGGTAAGTAAGGATAAAACTAAAACACTGCGTAAATGGTGTGAGGGCGACCCTGATGCAGTTTCTTCTATTCCTTATTCGTCGTGGGTGCATTTATTAGTTTTGAGTGGCAAAAAGTGTTTATATAACGTTGTACCAGAAAAAGGTTGGATTCGTGAATAAAGCGGCAGTTAACAGCAATATAAAGTATTAGGTATAAGGAAGTCATGGTAAACAATATAAAAATTAGAAAGTTGGTCGCTTCAGATCGTGAGTTTGTTTTCAGTTTATCACCTAATTTAGCTGAAGTTGCCGCTTTGGCTTGGCATAGCGATGATGTTGTACAAAAAATGCAAGATGATTACATTGCCGATATGGTTGATAGCATGTTGGATGACTCGACAACACCGGAAGTATTTTTAGTTGCAGAACAAGTTGTCGAACTAGTAGCAGAACAGAACTCTGAGAGCCATAAAACAAAAGAACGGCAAGCTTTAGGTTATATTCACGTTGGTGCACGCAAAGATGACATTTCAGGTGAAATTTGCGGCACAGTGACACTATTAGCAGTTCATCCTACCTCACAGGGAAGTGGTGTTGGTAAATTACTTATCAGTGCAGCTGAAAACTGGGCACTGAAACAAGGCTATCGATTATTGCATTTAGAGGTGTTTGCCAATAATAGTAAAGCCCAAGGCTTTTATAAAAACCTTGGCTTTGCACCTGAAATGCTGCATATGATAAAAGAGCTTTAGTCGTAACTATTAAAACTTCCAACCCAATACCAGTGAGAAATCATTTACATCATACTGGAATGAACCGCTAGATTCTTCTGAGTAGGTATAGCTATCTTGTATTTTAAGCACTGAATATTCAACACCAAGATAAAAATCTGGCGTAAATTGATACTCAGCACCTATACCATAATACATATCGTAGCCATCTTCATTTGACTTAGTTACTGCCCCTGGGTTACCTATATTTGTCGGCGAATACTTGCCAAACTGCCATTGCGCAACACCTAATCTTGCGTTAACAGAAAAACTATCAAATAACTGCCACTGGCCTTTAACACCTAATCTTATTGAATCAACGTCGGTTGGAATAATGCCGTTCACAATGGTGTCGTGTTCAGGGCCTAAACAACAGCCTCCGCCAGAAGAAGGGGGAGCAGGGGTTGGTATCCGTAATTCAAACTTATTCGTTACTTGTCCATGGTCATGGTAGGCCAATTCAACAGTATAATTGTCGGTAAATTGGTAGCCAAATCGAAATGCTAACGAGGTATCGTTCTCTTTAGACGTAAATTTATTACTACGTTGTAAGGAACTTGTTGTTGCGCTTATGTCGTGACTCGCTTGCCCAACTAAAGCCTCTGTTACAAAATTTGATTTGGCTAATGTTGAGAATGGCAGTGATAGCAATACTATTCCTGTCGTTAACTTTTTCATTGAAATCCCTATGAAATGGTTTTATATAATTATTGTTTTTAAAGTTTTATTATTAAATACAGCCATGATTTGTGTTGTAGACTGTTATTCTTTGAATGCGATGATAATACACATAGTGTAGGTAAATCAAAGATTTGAAATAAAATATAAGAAAGGTTTATTTTATTTTTGTATCGCAAGGGTTACTTGTTTTTAGTGTAAATGTACAACTTTGAGCTTTACAATAAAAAGCTACTAGGGTTCTCGCTTAAATAAAAAAATTGTTAAACGAGAGCTGTTATTATACTTAATTAGAAAGTACTAGCTGGTCACATCGGTAAAATGGCTCGAGGTTGTTCTGATTATTGCACTTAACGATTAACCTAGTGTGGGTATTTAAACTACCTTGTAAATTAGTTTGTCTGGATATTGCTTGAGTTTAATTTATCAATAGTTAGGTGTATGGAAGAGTGTAAAAGCAATAAAGGAACCTGCTATCGGGGCAGTTGCTTGTGCGGCAAAGTCGCATTTTCAGTAAGTGAATTTGAACCCTTAGTGGGTCATTGCCATTGTCGTATGTGCCGTAAATTTCATGGTGCAGCATTTTCTACTTTTGTAGAGGTAAAGCTTAAACATTTAACTTGGCTAAACGGTGAAAGCGATTTAACAACCTATCAAGCAGAGAATAACTCGTTAAGAAAATTCTGCCAGTATTGTGGTTCAAGCCTTATGTTTATTTCAACTTTTAATCAACAAGCTAACACAGTTGAATTAGCATTAGCTTGTTTTGATAATGAGCCGAATGTAAAACCTGACGCTCATATTTATCTTGAAAGCAAAGTGGGCTGGTATTCACCGCACGACCCGTTAGCCAAGTTTCAGCGTTATCGTGAAAATAAGTAGTTAAGTGGGTTTAAAATTACCGTGTAAACCTAAAGGTAGGTGATAAGGTAACCATGCACGACAAACGGGCCCCGCGCTAAGTTGGTTCGCTTTAAATATATTTAAACAGCTGCGTTTGCTTGGTATATGTAATGCCGTTCCTACTAAATAACCTGAGCCTTCTTTTGCCTGACTTGAAACAATAATGTGCTCTTCAGCAATAAAGTCTTTGCCATATATAAACTTATCTTTTTCACCATTGTCGGTATTGAGGCAACAAACCGTATCACGCCAGAAGTTACTTTCGGTATGTGAAAGGGTATATAGCTTGCGATTACGTTGTCCCACTAAATGGTCGTACACGCGCGGAAATTCGCTATCACCTTCAATAACTGATTTACTCGTCGCGCCGTTTGCATGCAAGGTAAATAATACAGTATTAGGTGAATTCTCTAAGCTGCGTAGTTTGCCAAACATTAGCTCGGACAATTCATCCATGACATCGAAATTGTCATTGATGCTGGCGTCAAAATGTATGGTTCCGTCGTTTTCCTCCCAAGCATTCCCAAAGTGAAAGGCAAACCCTGCATCTAGTTCAAATTGCCTTTTCAGCGTTAAGGACTGCTTGTCGATAACTAAAACTTGCATAGGTAAATCTTTGTCGTATTGGATGCTATTAAAAAGCCCTTTAGCGTTAGGGGTGTTTGACGGTTTTGCTGTTAATGATGGCAATATCAGTAATATATGCTTATGTGTAATTAAAAAATCATGCAGCATTTTTCCTCGGTAGCGGGCGTTGATCATACCAACATTTTTAACAACGCCCTTGGCAGATAATTGATATAAAGCAATATGACCCGATAGGCTCAAACCAAAATTCCAGATATCACCATTTGCTTCCACTTTAGGGTGTGCTGAAAATGCTAAGCCTTTAAGCTTGTTACCGTACTGGCTGTTTTCGCCTAAGTTTACTCGACGTTTGGTTGCTAGCGTTTTAGCATCTAGCGCTGTCGCTGAGCCAGATTCCCATAATGCCCATACTTCATTATTAACGGGAATAACATTTATATTGGCAGTGTTTACGGCGTCAGCATGTGACACGCTAAGGCTATTTTCTAGCAGGCTCTGAGGGCCTGAATATAAAAACTTACCGCTATGTTGTTCTTTAATAAATTTAGTCGTTTCTACAAACTTACCTTGATGATAAATATTACCCTCTGAAAAGGTAAAACTATTGACCATACCGTCACCTTCAAACTGATGTAAATAACGTTGATTATTTCGTTCAAACTTAGCTGGGCCGTTACGGTATAGTACACCGCTGATATCTTTAGGTAGCTCTCCTTCAATGGTTAGTTGCTGCGTTGGAAAGTTACCTACAGTGTTTTTTAACCCGAGTAATGTCGGGCTGGTTTTTAACGCACAGTTAAACGCTTGTTGAGCATTGACCAGTAAATTTGTTTTAGTTTTCGTGCTTGCATTCGTGCTGGTATGGGCCAACGCTGCGATAGGGTTACTCATTGCTAAGTTACTAGCGCCTATTCCAGCTACACCAACAATATTTTTTAATAATTGACGACGTTGCATATTATTAATCCTAATAAACAATAGTAGAAGTGTTCACTTGGGTTTCATTGGTCATATGAAATTTTATTTGTGAATAATCAACAGGGCCATAGTTTGCTTTGGCATTATTTGAGTAGCCATAGCCTTCAAGTGGCATGCCAAATAAATTGGTTTCCATGCTGGCGTTGTCATTTTCGTCGTGATAATAACGAATCCCGTAATCGTTTAAGGGAGCGTTATCTATGTCTTCTAAATCAAGGTCGTTGAACGTTATGGTTACTTGCCCTTGTTTAGCCTTGGCAATGCTAGAAAGGTATGCTGTGTTATTTTGATAACTCTCTTCACCCTTAAACAATTGTACGTATATTTTTCCTTTACTTGATTTTATTCCCTCAATTTTAAACTCTAGTGTTTTCGCTGATGTAAGTGGAGTCGTAAATAACATTGCGATTGTATAAACTTTTGCTATTACTGATTTCATTTTATTTTCCTTTCTATTATCTTATTGCGGTTTATATAAGTAGTTGCCATTGCTTCGATGAGGAAAGAGGATAAAATGGCAAAATTAAAAAGAAAATTAACAGTTCGTGAAGTAGCACAAATTCTTCGTAAAAATAACCAAAAAGGCCGATGTACCATTGACGAATCGTGAATTACCCATTGAAAATAAAGATAAAACTATAAAATGGGACAGGAATAAAATTAAAACAGATTCTGTACTAATTGTTGTCATTGCAAGTGTTCTGGCGTTGTTAACACCGTTTGGGATGAACCAAGTGGGCATGTTACACGGGTGGCTTTTTTGGTTGGTGCTTTGCTTTAGTGGTTATTTTATTTATTCACCACTTATCTATTTTGGTAACGAATATTTGCAAAGGCGAGCCGCAGGTGTTTTCTCGAAATATTGGTGTCGAATTGTTTTTTTAGCGGCAATTGCAAGTGTGATTATGAGTTTTGTTGTGCCGTTTGTCGTTATATTGTTCTTTGATATTCCCGCACCTTACTTGTCTTTGGTACCGCAAATGATGTTGAGAACTTTTATCATGGGTGGATTAATTTCATTTATTCACACCTTGAAAAATTATTTTCAACTGCAAAAGCAGCAACTATTACAGCAACAAAAGCAGCTAGCAGAGCAAGAAGAAAGTAGCGAAGAACACTCGAACAAAAAATTTAATGATTTTATGGCAAAGCTACCGATAGCTAAACGTGGTCAGTTATTATGTTTAGAAATGGATGATCACTATTTGAAGGTTCATACAGACAAAGGTCATCATTTATTATTAATGCGCTTTAAAGATGCTTTGGCATGTTTAGAAGAATATCCAGGCGTACAAACACATAGATCGTGGTGGGTTGCAAAAGAGGCTATAGTCTCGGAAGAAAAAGAAGGGCGAAAGTTGCTGCTTAAACTTGTTAATCAACAACTTGTACCTGTTTCACGAAGCTTTTTAGCGCAAGTAAAAGCTTTTATCTAAGTCATTTATTACTCTTTAATTAACTGCTTTAAACTAAAATGTGTTTCTTTGTTACCCAGTTTTGCAGCTAGATATGGCAATATTTCTGCTAACTGTTTACTTAACTGCCATGGCGGGTTAACAATAAATAAACCAGTGCCTGTCATGCCGTATTCTTGCGTATCTGCACTTTGACAATATTCCACTTGCAATACATTGCGCACATCACTTTTAAGAAATGCGTCTTGCATTTGTTCTACCAGTTCACGCTTAACGACCGGGTACCATAAAATATAAGTACCGGTAGCGAATTTTTTATAAGCATTAACAATAGTACGAACGGCTTTTAAGTAATCTTCTTTAAGCTCGTATGGTGGGTCGATTAACACAACGCCACGTCGACTTGGTGGTGGCACTAAACCTAAAACGCCTTGATAACCGTCAGACTGCTTAACGTGAGATTTATTCCAACGTTGGCTATAGGTTTTTAAGTGCTCGATATCGGTAGGGTGTAATTCAAATAAATGTGCGCTGTCTTGACGGCGGGTGAATTGTCGAGCAATGCCAGGCGAGCCAGGGTAGAGTGACAATTCTTCGTTATTGCCATTGTTAATATCACTGACTAAGTCGATATAAGGCTGTAATGCTTCAGGAATATCATTATTGTTGATCAGCTTTGCAATGCCGTCTTTATATTCACCGGTTTTTTGCGCGTACTCGTCTTCAAGTTGATACATGCCAGCACCAGAATGGCTATCAATGTAATAAAAACCCTTATCTTTGCGGGTCATGTATTCTAGTACTAAGGTCAGTACCGAGTGTTTTAATACATCGGCAAAGTTGCCGGCGTGAAAAGCGTGACGATAACTAAGCACGTTATTTCCTTAACGGTGATATGAATGTGTTAAGGCATTACTATGCTGAAAAGTAGTAATGCCTTATGAAGTAAACTATTCTTGCTTACTGTTGTGACGCTAAGTATTCGTCATATGTACCAGCAAAGTCGTTATAGCCACCTTCTTTTAATTCAACAATACGCGTTGCTAAACTTGAGACAAATTCACGGTCATGACTGACAAATAAAATAGTACCTTCAAACTTTTCCATTGCCATGTTTAATGACTCAATAGACTCCATATCCATGTGGTTAGTTGGTTCATCCATAACAAGTATGTTTGGCTTTTGCATCATGATTTTGCCGAACAACATACGGCCTTGCTCGCCACCAGATAACACTTTTACTGACTTATTAATATCGTCGGCTGAAAATAGTAAACGGCCTAAGTAACCACGTACCGCTTGCTCGTCGTCAGTTGGTTGACGCCATTGGCTCATCCACTCAAATAAGGTCATGTCGTTTTCAAATTCGTGGGCATGATCTTGTGCGTAGTAACCTATGTTGACGTTTTCTGACCAAGTGTATAAACCTGATGTAGGTTTGTAATCGCACTCACCCATTATGGTGCGTAAGAAGGTGGTTTTTCCGATACCGTTTTCACCGATAACTGCAATGCGTTCACCCACTTCCACCATTAAGTCCATGTTGTGCAATACATGATTATCATCGAAGCTTTTGTTCATGTTTTCTAACACAAGGGCGTTTCGGAATAATTTCTTTTCTTGCTCAAAACGAATAAACGGGTTTACACGGCTTGACGCTTTTACTTCTGCTAATTGAATTTTATCAATTTGCTTAGCGCGTGATGTGGCTTGTTTTGCTTTTGAGGCATTAGCTGAGAAACGCGCAACGAAGGCTTGTAACTCACTAATTTGCGCTTTTTTCTTGGCGTTGTCAGCCATTAGTTGGGCGCGTGCTTGAGTTGAAGCTAGCATGTATTCGTCGTAGTTACCTGGGAATACACGAAGTTCACCGTAATCCAAGTCAGCCATGTGCGTACAAACACTGTTTAAGAAGTGGCGGTCATGAGAGATGATGATCATAGTTGAATCACGTTCGTTTAGCGTTTCTTCTAACCATTGGATAGTGTGAATGTCCAAGTTGTTGGTTGGCTCATCGAGTAATAAAATATCTGGATCAGAAAACAGCGCTTGTGCTAATAACACACGTAGTTTCCAACCTGGGGCGACTTCGCTCATTAAGCCATAATGCTGCTCAACGGGGATACCAACACCCATTAACAATTCGCCAGCACGACTTTCTGCGCTGTAGCCGTCCATCTCAGCGTATTCAGACTCCAAGTCACCAACACGCATACCTTCTTCTTCACTCATTTCAGGTAATGCATAAATACGGTCACGTTCTTCTTTTACTGCCCATAACTCGGTGTGGCCCATAATAACGGTATCAACAACGGAATATTCTTCAAAAGCAAACTGGTCTTGACGAAGCTTACCAATGCGTTCGTTAGGATCTAAGCTAACATTGCCTGATGTTTGCTCTAAATCACCACCTAAAATTTTCATAAAGGTAGACTTACCACAACCATTGGCTCCGATTAAACCATAGCGATTTCCGCCACCAAATTTTTGTGAAATGTTTTCAAATAACGGCTTAGCGCCGAATTGTTGGGTAATATTGTTTGCAGCTAACATATAAGTTCCGTAGCGAATAATTTAACGAGCTAATTCAGTGTTAACTCGAAGTCAAAATAATGCGCGCGATTATACAGACTTGTGGTGGTGATGTCTTGTGAAAGGATTGTAAGTCTATAATTAACCTGAGTTCGGCTTAACAAATATTTCTCTAGCTGCTTTTTTACTTACTTCAGCGTTAAATTTACTTGCAATAGAGCAGCTATTAACGCGGAATTTGCCTTGAATTAAGAAAAACTATCAAGCTATAGATTAAACAAGATTACTTTCTTCTATATTTTATGCTGTTAGTTATCTCTTAAACCGAGTTCAAGTTAATTATGTTGTTTTAGCGTTAGTTTAAGCACTAAGGTAATTTTCTGGTCCTGCTTTTTACTATTAACTTGCATTCAAGATAAAGAGTAATCGCATCTTCTTCTGGTAAATCAAAAGACTGTATGGATGATTTTAACACTGTATATGGGTGTTGGTTTAAGGCTAATGAATTTTCAATGACAGCATCAACAATATCTATCTTTTCACATATATTAAACATAAATTTCCACAATAATGTTAGCCATGAATAATTCAGCATGTAGATTTAGTATTGATAAGCTACGTGATGATTGTGAAGGTTTTTATGCAGTTTTATTAAACTACAAATTATGCCTTTATTGTTCATTATTTATTGCTAAATGACATTGAACTGAGGCTAATGAAGTGGATTTTTTTTAATCGTGGCTGTGTAATTTTTGTTTTTTAATGTTGGAAAATCAGCATACTGATAAATAAATTAATGGTTCAGCGTTATTTATCAGCTATGCTTTTGATGTTATGTAATTGCTGTTGAGCAAAGCTAAGCAACAGCAGGATGTAGACATGGTTAAAGGTGAACTTTAACGCGGGTGGTTACTACGCTTTTTCTTCGTCGAGCTTTTCGGTTTTCTATCATTAAATTGATTGTCACTAAAGCGTGTTAAGCCTTGTTTGGCTTTTTCGCCTGGCTTAGTACGTTTGCCCGCTACTGGCTTTTTACCATAGCGTTTCACTTGCCCCGGAGAGGTTTTATTACCTTGCGCGTTATTTTTACCTCTACCATTATTTTTATAATGTAGTTGGTTTTGTTCACCACGGGTTTCATGCGGTACCAAACAACCAGGCTTACTACCTATTAATTTTCTTGCTAGGCCCATTTTCGTAATCGCTTCACGAATAATTGGCCAGTTCGCTGGATCGTGATAACGTAATATGGCTTTATGCAAGCGACGCTGAATAGCACCTTTAGGCACGGGTACAGAAGCACTGTCTTTTTTGATGTTTCGCAGTGAATCCAACTCAGTATGATAAAGCGTGGTTGCGTTAGCCAAAGGTGATGGATAAAAGTTTTGTACTTGATCTAGTTTAAAGTCGTGCTCTTTTAACCATAGCGCTAGGTTAATCATGTCGCTGTCGGTTGTACCTGGGTGAGCCGATATAAAGTAGGGGATCAAATACTGTTTTTTACCGGCAAGTTTTGAGTAATGATCAAACATTTCTTTAAACTTGTCGTAACTTCCCATGCCAGGCTTCATCATTTTGTTTAATGGACCTTCTTCGGTATGCTCTGGTGCAATTTTCAAATAACCACCGACATGATGAGTAGCCAGCTCTTTTACATATTCTGGGTCTTGAATCGCTAAGTCATACCTTACACCAGATGCAATAAGTATTTTTTTAATCCCCTTAATTTTACGCGCACGACGATATAAGTTGATGGTCGGTGTGTGGTCGGTGTCTAAATGACCACAAATAGTTGGCCAAACACATGACGGCTTACGACATGTAGCTTCGGCTTTTTCACTTTTACAATTGAGTTTATACATGTTGGCGGTTGGGCCGCCAAGATCTGAAATAACGCCGGTAAAGCCGGGCACTTTTTCTTTAATGTCTTCAATTTCAGCAATGATAGAGTCTTCACTGCGACTTTGAATAATACGGCCTTCATGCTCTGTAATTGAGCAAAAAGTACAACCACCAAAACAACCTCGCATAATATTGATTGAGGTTTTGATCATGTCATACGCTGGAATTTTCGCTTTGCCGTACGCTGGATGCGGTACTCTCTGATAAGGTAAACCGAACACGCCATCCATCTCGTCTTCAGATAATGGCTTCGCGGGTGGGTTTAACCAAATAAGGCGGCTACCGTGTTTTTGTACTAATGGTTTGGCCGATGTTGGGTTAACTTCTTGATGAAAAATACGTGAAGCATGGGCATAAAGCACTTTATTGTCTTTTACTTGCTCAAAAGTTGGCAAGTTAATATAGGTGGTTTCCCATGGCTTTTTCTTTTCTGACCACGATTTATTTCTATGCGTAGCAGCACGATATTCGCTTAATTGAACAGGCTGAGCTGTTTTGGTAACGTCTTTGGAAAGCGAATCTTGTGCCGCGTTTACCGCTTGTTCAGCCGATGTTGTTGCACAATCAGGTGAAGTCATATCCTGATAAGGACTATGAATAGGGTCAATTTTTCCTGGTTTATCGATACTGCGAGAGTCAATACCTTTCCAACCAGGAAGTGCTTGATTGGTTAAAAAGGCACTGCCGCGTACGTCGGTTATGGTTTTAACATCTTCACCGTTGGCAATGCGATGAGCAATTTCAATTAGTGGGCGCTCAGCATTACCATAAATGAGTAAATCAGCTTTTGAGTCGAATAATACGGATTGGCGCACTTTGTCTGACCAATAATCATAATGCGCAATTCGACGTAAACTGGCTTCAATACCACCAATAACAATAGGAACACCTTTGTAGGCTTCTTTACATTTTTGTGTATAGGCAGTTACGGCACGGTCAGGGCGTTTACCACCTTCGTCATTTGGCGTGTAGGCATCGTCATGACGCATACGGCGTTCGGCCGTATAGCGGTTGATCATGGAATCCATATTGCCGGCGGTAACACCAAAAAATAAATTAGGCTTACCTAATTTCATAAAAGCATCTTTGGTTTTCCATTCAGGCTGCGCAATAATGCCAACACGAAATCCTTGTGACTCTAACATGCGCCCAATGACTGCCATGCCAAAACTTGGGTGATCAACATATGCATCACCTGTTACCAGAATAATGTCACAACTATCCCAACCGAGCTGGTCCATTTCTTTACGCGACATAGGTAGAAAAGGCGCTGTGCCATAACATTCAGCCCAATATTTTGGGTAATCGAATAGTTTTGGAGTTACTTTTTGTGTTGACGCTAAATTCATACCATACCTAAATTAATGTTGAGCTGTGACTTTATGCACAATTACCTACGAGTATTGCAGGTATATTCTATATCGTATAAATGTTTGCATGATAAATGTCACATTTATGCGGCGCGCGATTATAGCAAAAATTATCACTATGCCCAACTTTGACGATATTTGCTTTGAAAAATAAAATGATTACTTTGTTTACAAAATGAAATTTCATCTTATAAAAACAGTTATTGGTCTTGTTGTACCGCACATACGTTGAAAATTGACTCATAGCTTAGTATAACTAGACGCCAGAAATATGAATTATAAAAACGTACTTTGTTAATGGTTTATTAACACTTATTCAACGGTTTAGACAAATAAGCCAATTATCCAACTTAAAATAAGTAACTATCTTATGAAAATACAATTAATCGCTGCTGCTATTAGTTTTTCTTTAGTGGCGTGTGCCACAACAGAACAAAAAAAAGTTGCATTAGAAAATAAAAAACCAGTTACAGCTAATGTGGTTGCTAATGCCGCTGCCGGCCAAGCAAGCAAAACAATCATCACCTTAGAAAAAATTATGTCTGATCCTGATTGGCTAGGTCGTTCGCCTGAATCTTGGTATTGGGGTGATGACAGCGAAACCATTTTTTATAAGCAAAAACGAGTTGGTAATCCACTGCGTGACTTGTTGCAAAAAGACTTGGCAACTCAAGGAAATGGTAACTTAGTTAAACTTGCACAAATGCATGTGGTTGCTGATAGCAACGCGGTATTAAATAGTGCTGGCACACACGAAGCATACACTTTCGAAGGTAATGTATTTGTTAAAGAATTATTAACACAGAAAGTTCAGCAGTTAACTTACACATCGGCAGTTGAATCATCGGTAATGTTTTTAACGAATGGCAATGTTGCTTACCGTGTTGGTAATATTTTCTATGCTCAAGATATGACGAGCCAGAAAGTTATTGAATTAGCAAATTTAAAACTAACCGGCGGTGAAAAAGCCAATAACACCAGCACTAGTTACATTGGTAATGAACAACATGAACTTATTGAATATGTTGCACTGCAAAAGCGTAATAAAGAACTTCGCGAAGAGCAGAAGCGTCAATTACGTGTTAAAAACAGTACAGTTACGCAAACTAACTTTTATTTAGGTAAAGGTAATCGTGTTGTGCACGCAAGTTTATCACCTGCAGGCGATAAAATGATTGTTAGCGTTGCTCCGGCGAAATCATCACGTAAAGATAGCGATATTATGCCAAATTATATTGCGGGTGATGGCCATGTAAAAGCTGAAAAAGTACGTGCTCGTGTGGCTGACAACCGTCAGTATGCCGAACAGTTATATATGTTAGATTTAAGCCAAGGTACAAAAACGTTATTAAGCTATGACAGTTTACCTGGGTTTGATGAAGACGTTTTAGCGGCAGTTCGTGAAGAAAACTATGCTCGTGAAGGTAAAGAATACACCGCTAAAAAATCACCGCGTAATATTCATGTAATGCAAGCGTGGAATCCAATCAAATGGCAAGAAAATGGTGCGCAAGTTGCTATTATGCTTGAAGCGTGGGACAACAAAGACCGCTGGATTTCAACTGTTGATTTTACCGAGAAAAAATTAGTTTCTCAGCACCGTTTACATGATGATGCTTGGGTTAACTATACCTTCAATGAAATGGGCTGGTTAGATAATAGCGATAGCTTGTATTACCTTTCTGAAGAAAGTGGCTATGCGCACTTATACGTTAAGCCGTTATATGGCAAAGCGAAAGCATTAACATCAGGCAGCTATGAAGTTAATGATTTAACCCTTTCTGCTGATGAGCAAAGTATTTACTTTAAAGCGAATAAAAAACACCCAGGCATTTACGAGATTTACAAAGTTGATGTAAATTCTGCGAAAATGACCGCATTAACTGATTTAGGCGGCATGAATGATTACTCGTTAAGCCCAGATGAATCAAAGTTATTGATTGAACATTCTGAAATAACTATGCCACCAGAATTGTATGTTAAAGATATTGCGAATAACACAGATGCAATTCGTTTAACACACACAGTATCTGAAGAATTTCTTGCTATGCCTTGGGCGGCGCCAAATGTGGTTGCTATTGAGTCATCGCACCAAGAGCAGCCGATTTATTCAAAAGTTTATTTACCAAAAGGTTATGACCAAACCACAACCAAAAATAAAGCAGTTATGTTTAGCCATGGTGCAGGTTATTTACAAAACTCACATTTAGGATGGTCAGGTTACTTTCGTGAATATATGTTCCATAGCATGTTAGTTCAGCAAGGCTATGTTGTTATTGATATGGATTACCGTGCATCGAAAGGTTACGGCCGAGACTGGCGTACGGCGATTTATCGCCATATGGGTAAGCCAGAAGTACAAGATATGCGCGATGGTGTTGAATGGTTAGTTGAAAATGCTAACGTTGATGCTAAACGGGTTGGTACTTATGGCGGTTCATACGGTGGTTTCTTAACATTAATGTCAATGTTTACTGACCCTGAGTTATTCCAGTCGGGTTCTGCTCTGCGTTTAGTGTCTGATTGGGCATATTATAATCACGGCTACACCTCTAATATTTTAAATATGCCTGGTGATGATGCTATTGCCTACGAGCGTAGTTCGCCGATTTATTTTGCCGAAGGTTTAGAAAAGCCATTGTTAATCAATGCGCCTATGATTGATGATAATGTTTTCTTTCAAGACACCGTACGTTTAGTGCAGCGTTTAATTGAATTAGAAAAACAAGACTTTGAAACGGCAATTTACCCAGTTGAACCTCATGGTTTTGTGCAACCAAGTTCATGGCTAAACGAATACCGTCGCATTTATAAGTTGTTTGAAAATACGCTATAATGTTTACTCAAAGTATTTAAAAAGGCCTCAATTGAGGCCTTTTTAAATACTTTTGATTAGCAATAAAATAAATGTATGAAAGAGCAGAGTGCCGATATTTTCCATAAAATCATTACTCAGCCTTAATTAACTTGTCTCGCCACTTTTGCCAAATGGTATCGAAAGTAGCGTCTTGATGAACACTTTTTAGGCGCTTGGCTAAATGGCTAATGGTGTCATCATCGGTTTTTTTACTACAAGCGAAGAAGAAGTTTAGTGGTAAGTCTTGAATTTCAAACACCCGTTGTAATTGGTTTATTTTGGCGCCGACGAGTTCTGCTCGGAAGCTGATGGTCGTGTCATCCGCAACAATCAAATCTATTTCTGGCCGGGTAAGTAGTACATTAACTAGGGACTTTGCGTCATCTAAAACATATAAATGTTCGTTTTCAATAAAGCCGCGTTCAATTAAACCTGTGTGGCCAATATCATCTCGATTTACTGCGATTGTGTAATTTTTAGCGTCTTCGAGTGTATTAAGTTTAATATTCTTGCCTTTTTGCGACCATATTGCTGTGTTATTGACTTGAGAAATAGGGCCAACCCATTTAAAAAGCTTTTCTCGTGATTTTAATCTTGCGATAGAAAAAATACAGTGATTAGCTTTTACTTGCGCTAAATTATATGACCGCACCCAAGGATAACTTTTTAGGGAATATGCAAAATGACTGCGTGCCATGGTTTCTTTAATGATATCGACAGCAAAACCAACCATAGGTTGTCTATCAGAAACAATTTGGTATGGCGGTAAATGTTCGGTAACAATGTGAATAATTGGACTAGTGCTGTTTTCAGCATGTGCAGAAACAGTATGCAAAAAGAAGGCAGCCAAAAGCGAACTAACTAATTTAGGGCTTTTAAGTTTAGTAAATTTGTTATTGTTATTTTGGCACACTTAAATAATCCTTAATGAAAGAAATATATCTAGGTAAATTCTATATCGCTTTATGCAAATGGCTTATTTTTAATCAAGCAATGTCATCATATACAAATCAAATATTAAAGCCAAATGAATGTAATACAAGACCGTCTTAGGCTTTTCTTCTTGATGTAACGCCTGCTATATATTCATTGTAGATGAAATTATAACTTTAGTATCAGGTCATTTATCTAAGACTTAACAATAACAAGTAAGGAAGTAAACATGGACAATATGGTTGGCATGCTAAGATATTTAGAAACACTCTCGGCACTATTTGTTTTCCTTTTAGGATTAGCTATTTTGGCCGTGATATACATGTATATTGTTGATAAAACGCAAAATAAACAAGCAATAAGACGAAATTACCCTGTAATTGGGAGGTTTAGGTATATATTTGAAAAACAAGGGGAATTTTTCCGGCAATATTTTTTTGCTATGGATAGGGAAGAATTACCATTTAATCGAGCAGAAAGAAGCTGGGTGTATCGTGCCGCGAAAAACGTTGATAGAACCATAGCTTTTGGTTCAACACGCAACCTTGAACCTACTGGCACTATTATGTTTATGAATTGTGCATTTCCAACTTTAGAAGAAGATGCAGTGCCGCCGAGTACCATTACTTTTGGGCAAGGATGTAGAACTCCTTACAGTACTGATTCTATTTTCAATATTTCGGCTATGAGCTATGGCGCTTTGTCAGCCCCAGCTGTAACGGCTCTTTCAAATGGCGCTGCCAAAGCAGGTTGCTGGATGAATACGGGGGAAGGTGGTGTTAGCGAGCATCATTTAGCTAGTGGTGCAGATATTATTTATCAAATTGGTACAGCTAAATATGGAGTTAGAGATGAGCATGGTCAGTTATGCGATAAAATGCTCACCCAAGTGGCATCAAAACCACAAATTAAAATGTTTGAAATAAAGATGAGCCAAGGTGCAAAGCCTGGTAAAGGTGGGATCCTTCCGGGTAAAAAGGTGACTGCTGAAATTGCTAAAATAAGAGGTATACCTCAAGGGCAAGACTCTATTAGCCCTAATGCTCACCCTGATATTAAATCAGTAAAAGACATCTTAGCTATGGTTAATCGCATCAGAAATGTTACGGGAAAGCCGGTTGGCTTTAAGGCGGTTATTGGTGAATCGCTGTGGCTAACAGCATTACTCGAAGAAATTAAAATACAAGGCGCGGAATTCGCCCCCGACTTTATCACTATTGATAGTGCAGATGGCGGAACGGGAGCAGCGCCACAGCCGTTAATGGATTATGTTGGGTTACCGCTAAAAGAAAGCCTACCTTTGGTCGTTAATTTACTGGTGGAACATGGTTTACGTGAGCGAATTCGTGTGATTTGCTCAGGTAAGTTAATCACACCATCAAAAGTTGCTTGGGCGCTAGCAGTTGGGGCTGATGCGATAAACTCAGCAAGAGGATTCATGTTTTCTTTGGGCTGTATTCAAGCTCTACAGTGTAATAAAGATACGTGTCCAACGGGCATTACTACGCATAATGCAAAGCTCCAGCAAGGCTTAGATCCGGTGGATAAAGCAGAGCGCGTGGCAAATTATCATAAATATATTCAATATGGCGTCGGTTTAATCGCTCATTCTTGTGGGGTAAAACATGCGAGAAGACTTGAACGTCATCATGTGCGAATTATTCAAGACAATGGCATATCGGTTGCGTTAGATAAATTATACCCTTATCAAAGTAGTACAGACTAACTAATTTATTCAACACAAGGGCTTATTCTGTTTGTTTATCATAATACAAACTATAAATGCGAGTAAGCCACCAATAGCGCCAAACATGTGGGCGTCGGTGGCAACACTAGACTCTATTAAGGCTTCAACATCGGCACTGGCACCATAAAATTGCTCATGAGCAATTTTTAGCACAACACCTAATAATAATAAGTAACCGGTTTTTTCTTGATGCTTAATATCCATTAATGCGCCCCAGAAAAAAAAACCATGTAGTACGCCTGATAAGCCAACATAAAGGTTAATATCAAGAGAAAACCAATGAATAGCTAAGCCACAGGTAATGGCACTAAAAATGAAAACAATCCAATAATTTACGTGATTATAATATTGGCCATGTAATGCCCAAAGTAACACTACAGCTGCTGCATTAAGCATAAAGTGATTGCCATTGGTATGTAAAAAATGGCCGGTAAGATAACGCCAATTTTCACCTTGTGTGACTAAATCTCGGTTATAGATCAGAAAATTTGCAATTTGCTCATCAAATATGAAGGCTAGTAAGGCTAAAATTAGCACCACGGCGGGGCCAAAACTGTGAATAGCTTGAATTGGTAACGACTTAATTTGAAGCATTATTAAAATAGTAGATAACTGGCATAGCTGAATGCCATGACTTTAACAGTTGCCGAACATTTTAGAAACCGTCGTTTTCTAATTATTTATCACGCTAGCGGGCCAAAATGTAAGAATTTCAACTTGCTTTGATGTTTAGTATAAAATTAATAACGATAACAAGAGAAAATGCTTAAGCTCAATATTAAAATTTTGTAAACTGCTGGTACTTATCCTTTTGTTTGAATCTTAATGTCTAGAGTTCTTTGTCAGCAGTGCCAACGACCTGAAAAAGCTTGTATTTGTGCTTTTACCGTAAATATTACTAATCGTGTTCATGTCATAGTATTACAGCACCCAGCTGAAGTGAAACAGAGTAAAGGTACGGTACGCTTATTGCAGCAGTCATTATCTAACTGCCAGGTAATTGTTGGCGAGAACTTTCATGATAACGAACAACTAACTAAGTTGTTATCGACATATGGCAAGGATATCGCCTTATTGTATCCAAGCGAACAAGCCACTGTGGTTGATTTTACCGCCATAGATAACAATTTGGACATAGTAGAACCGAGTGATATTGATACTATTAAATGTATTATTATTCTTGATGGTACGTGGAAGAAAGCCTATCGCATGTTTATGCTGAACGCATTTCTAGGTGATATAAAGCACCTGACTTTACCAACAGGTATCACGAGCCTTTATGGTATTCGAAAAACGAAAAAAAATGATGCACTATCATCGTTAGAAGCCTGTTGCCATACCTTGGCTCGGCTGGAAAACGATGAAAAAAAATACCAAGCTTTGTTGAAAAAATTTATAGCGTTTAATGTATTTCAACAGTCGTTTAAAAAATTCTAGTATCTATGTATATTAGTAAGTGCTAATGTATGTTTGGTGAACTATATAACCAAGGAATCTTATGCCAAATTCTGCTATCAAAGGGCTATTACCTGTTTTATTGTTATCTATCAGTTTAAGTCTTTGGGCTGAGCCAAACAAAAAACGTGAAGATCGTGAGCCTGAAGCCGCGACAGGTTTAATTAAAAAACAAACGGTTTTTGCAGAACATGCCATGGTTGCTGCCGCTAATCCTTATGCTAGTGAAGCGGGGTTTAACATACTCAAACAAGGTGGTAGTGCAGTAGATGCCGCCATTGCCGTGCAGCTTGTATTAACGTTAGTTGAACCTCAATCATCAGGTATTGGTGGCGGGGCATTTATGCTGCATTGGGATAAAGAAAATCAGCAGTTAACCACCTTTGATGGGCGAGAAACTGCGCCTGCAGCAACTACCCCAGATATGTTCTTAGATAAAAATGGCCGAACCATGCCTTGGATAAAAGCCGTAGTGGGTGGCCATTCAGTTGGTGTTCCTGGCGTATTAGCTGGGCTTAAAAAAGCACATGATAAATACGGAAAATTACCGTGGAATGTTCTATTTAAAGATGCAATAAACTTGGCTGAAAATGGTTTTGTTGTTTCGCCCCGATTAGAAAAACTGGTTGCTATGGAATTTAACCCTGGTATTACTAAGCTTACAACAATTAAGGACTATTTTTTCCCAAATGGAAAAGCAATCAAATCGGGACAAATTCTTAAAAATACAAAATTGGCGGCGGTCTATCGTAGCTTAGCTAAACATGGCATTGAGGTTTTTTATCAAGGTTGGCTTGCAAAAAAAATAGTGAATGCTGTACAACATTCTGCAATAGCGCCGGGTCGTTTAACACTTGCTGATATGAAAAATTATCAAGCACGGGAGCTTTCTGCGGTATGTGGGCCGTACCGTCAATATAAAATTTGTGGTATGGCGCCACCAAGCTCTGGTGGTGTTGCGGTAATCCAAATTTTGGGGCAACTCGAAAACTTTAACATAGCTAAACTTTCCATGGCTGAGCCAGAGTTTACGCATTTATTTACCCAAAGTTCACGTTTAGCTTTTGCTGATCGTAATCGTTATATAGCTGATAGTCATTTTGTTAATGTGCCTACCAAGGGCTTAGTTGCGCCAACCTATATGGCCATGCGTGGTGAACTTATTGATCCCAATAAAGATATGGGCATGGCTGACGCAGGGGTGCCACATGGTGCTTTGGCACAAGCCGATGATGATGCCTTTGAACTGCCGTCAACTAGCCATATTTCGATTGTTGATCAAAACGGCAATGCTATCTCAATGACCACAAGCGTTGAGATGGGGTTTGGTTCAGCTGTGATGGTAGAAGGTTTTATACTCAATAATCAATTAACTGACTTTTCACTGTCACCAAAACGAAATGGCAAGTGGGTTGCTAATCGTTTAGAGCCGGGTAAAAGACCACGTAGTTCAATGGCGCCCATGATGGTATTTAACCAAGATGACTCGCTTAAATTAGTGATTGGCTCTCCAGGTGGTAGTCGTATTATTAACTATGTAGCACAAACCATGATTGCCATGCTTGATTGGCAGCTTGATCCACAATCAGCAATTAATTTACCTAAAGTAACTAACCGAAATAAAGTGACAACGTTAGAAAAAGGGACGGATTTAATTGCTATTAAACCCGCACTTGAAGCTAAGGGTCACAACGTTCTAATACGTGACTTAAATAGTGGTATTCAAGCGGTAGAATTGGTTAAAGGTGGTTTACGTGGTGGCGCTGATCAACGCCGAGAGGGTGTGGTATTGGGTTTTTAGACGAGACTCCGAGTTTGTATTAGAATGTTTAAATTAATAAAAAGGCGCTAATATTAGCGCCTTTTTTACTATGTAAAATAATATTTAAAATGGGTCTTTTAAAATTTTATCAATAACCCATTTGTTATCAATCTGAATCAATGACAAACGTTTCACATCTTTTAAATGCTCATCATGGTAATAGCCATCAAAGAATACAGTGATCACAGCTTTATCTTTAAATTGCTCTCGCACTTTTACTCCGCTGTCATCAGGCTTAATTTCAACTTTATCATATGACATATTAAACAAATGGCGAGCAACAGCCTTTGTTGACTTATAGTGCATGATGATACGAGAGAGTTGTGGGCTGCAAACAGACGCTGCTTTTTTAATGTTTTTTTCGTTATATAAAGCGTTGAAAAATTCAATGGCAACAATTTCGGGATTATCAACATTGCTGATTTTGTCTTTATCAGCTTCACCGCAACCAAAAAGCATTAAGGTTAGGCTAAAACAGGCAAGTTTTAAGTAATTCATAAGGCAATAGCTATCTATGTGGAATTAAAGACATATTACCGTAAATATTATTAGAAAACCTAGTATTTTCAAAAAGAAAAAGACGTGCTTTGTTACAAAGTACGTCTTTTAGAATAACATTACGCTAAACCTTGATGTTTTAGCTTTAGTCTTGCTTGGCTAAAATAGCTATTGCACAAGTTCTTCGTCGGTGAATGACTCAGAAAATAGCGCACTTGATAAATACCGCTCAGCTGAACTTGGCAATATTACGATAATATTTTTACCAGCATTTGCAGGGTTTTCAGCGATACGTTTAGCAGCGACCACAGCGGCACCTGAAGAAATACCAGCTAAAATACCTTCTTCTTTCATTAAGCGATGTGCCATTGCCATCGCATCGTCATTTGACACTTGCTCAACGGCATCAACAATTGATAGGTCTAAGTTTCCTGGGATAAAGCCAGCACCGATACCTTGAATTTTGTGAGGGCCTGGTTTTAATTCTTCACCTGCCATAGCTTGTGTAATAACTGGTGAGTCAGTTGGCTCGACCGCAACCGATGTGATTGAGTGTTCAGCGACGCTTTTTAAATAACGGCTGGTGCCAGTAATTGTACCACCTGTACCAACACCGGCGACAAAGAAATCAACCTTGCCGTTAGTGTCTTGCCAAATTTCAGGGCCCGTGGTTTTCTCATGAATTTCTGGGTTGGCAGGGTTATCAAATTGGCCTAGTAAAACAACATTGTCAGGATCGGCATCTTTAATTTCTTGTGCTTTAGCAATAGCACCGCCCATACCTTTTGCACCATCGGTTAGCACTAGCTTTGCGCCTAAAGCAATAAGTAGTTTTCTACGCTCTAAACTCATGGTATTTGGCATAGTTAAGGTAATGTCATAACCGCGCGCTGCAGCAACAAATGCTAACGCAATACCTGTGTTACCACTCGTTGGCTCAACAATAGACTTGCCTGCCGATAATAAGCCTTTCTTTTCAGCGTCCCAAATCATATTGGCACCAATGCGACATTTAACACTAAAACTTGGGTTACGCGCTTCAATTTTTGCGTAGATATTTGTGCCGTTGTCACTGTTAATAATGCGGTTAAGTTTTACTAATGGCGTATTGCCGATTGCTGTAGAGTTATCTTCAAATATTGTCGACATGTTTTGATCCTGTTGTTTCAGTTTAGTCACTATAACCAAGCTGAATTATTAATTATTTAGATGTATTAACAAGTATTAGTTAGTTGAGTTTAGTCAATACTTTGCAATTAGGTTAACGCTTTATGGCAGAAAAAGAAGTGATATTTAGATATCTTATATGCAAAAATGGAATAGATATCTGTTTATTTAGTATTAGAAGGTTTTTTTACTTAATTCTTGCTAACACTTGGTGTGTTGTTGAGTGACAACTAAAGCCATTGAAGTTACACCAGTAGCTTGATATTGTTATCTTTATTGGGGTTGTCGTGTGGAATAGTAGGCTTAGTAGGAAATAACAGTGACAGAGAAATCACATCACCAAATGTCAGAAAAAAATTCGTCTGAAATTAATCAGCAAGCGTCATTTTTGGCAAAGCTTAAAGCAAAAGCGAGTAATTTATCGCCAGAAGAAACACGAGAGATTTTAACGCCATTCGCCTTTAAAATTGACCAATCGTTATTTGGCATTTCATTAGCTTTACCTTGGCGAAGAGGGATGGCACTCTTGGTTGATTTATTATTTGTCGCAATTTTAAGTGGTGCGCCAGGTGAATTGCTAGCCATTTTAGTCGCTATCACGCTATTTCGTTTAGGCAGTAAAAAGCGCGCCGCAAAATTTGGTAAAAAGCCAGGCTTGCGCAAAACTGCGCTAAGAGTGATTGGAGCTTTTGTCGTATTTGTTGTGCTTGTTGATACCTTGCCAAGTATGTTTGCAAAAATGGATGAGTTTAATAGTCAAGTTGAAAGAGCTGGCAATAACCAATCTGAAGTCGTTAATGAATTTGATAAAACAGCGGATAACAATGGCTTTAGCAAAGGTACTTTAACCCTAGCGTCGGCATTAGCTATTTCGCAAAGTGATTGTAAAGATTATGACTGCTGGTTAACACTGAACTCCGATTTATTAAGTGGTTATGTACAATTAACCCCAACAATTGAAGAATCAAAAGGTTTTATTGAATATTTGCGGCTTAAAACCACAGAAAAAGCTTCATTTAGTCAAGAACAACAAGCTGCGTTTGTCGCTGCACTACATGAATTAATGATAACCACAAAAGCCGATATTGATAATTCAGTATTAAAAAGTAATGAGCCAATTGTTACTAATGCTGATGATGAAAGTAACGAAATTAAAACCAGCCTACAAGCGGCAAGTAATCCGGATACCACCCCAGTATATAAAGGCTTTGCTTGGTTACAAGGATTAATTGAAGACCTTGGTATAGGTTTTGGTTGGGCGGCATTTTATTTCACTATGTTCACGGCTGTATGGCATGGCCAAACTCCAGGCAAAAAAATGTTTGCTGTTCGCGTTATTCAACTTGATGGCACGCCATTGTCAGTATGGGACAGTTTTGGACGTTATGGTGGTTATGGCGCTGGAATTGCAACGGGCTTATTAGGTTTTGCACAAATATATTGGGACCCAAACCGACAAGCTATTCATGATAAAATTTCCGCAACCATTGTCATAAATGATAATGAGGCGACACGGGCACAAATTGCAAAACAAACCGGCTAAATCTCAAATAAAAACTAACTAAGGGTTTTTGCTTGGCTATGTAAGGCAAATATTCTGCTGCTAATGGTGCCTATATATTTTTCTATAATTTGGTTGTGGCGGTTGTTGCTGATAAATTGTTTTAAGGCTAGGTTAAATTGATCCCGTAACGTTTTATCATTGAAGCCCGCATAAGCATTAACTTGTGGAATTATGTCATGGCGTTGCACTAGTGATGAATAATTATCAATAAGTGGAAAAAGCTCAGTGCCAGCCAATGCGCTTTGTTCTTGATACATTTTCAAAAAGTAATAAAAAATATAATAATCTAGTACCACCACGTCGTAGCGTTGCATTAATAATAGATTGGGCAGTTTAGACATATCGTGGAGTTCAGTGTAATTTGCTTGTTCAGTAGCTGCTTTAAATGCGTCACCAAAATAGCCAGTAGCGCCTTGAAAGCTAACGATACGTAACCCCGTTAAATCGGTAAAACTTTCAATCGTAAGTTGGCGATGTTTTAGGGTGAAAATCATCGGGCGATATTGAATAAAAGCATCAGAGATAAACAGTTGCTCACTGTCTTGTTGAAAGAAAGTTGGTAAGAAAACATCAGCTTCTTGCTTTTTTACTTGCTCCATGCCTCTTTTTAATGGTGAAAACTCAATGTGAACTTTATGGCCCAATTCTGTGAGGATAGTGTTAACAATATCGATATCAATGCCACTTTTGCTGGCGGCTATCATATGGGGCGGGGCGTCTGAGCTAAACATTATTAGGTCGCGGCCATAAGCTGTTGATAGTGTTGAGTGTACTAACAATATCAATATAGCGATTTTCCACATTACCTGAGCAATGTTAGGCATTTATTCAATTCCTTGAATCGTTAATATCTACTAGTTAATGGTTTGATAATAAAGCAGAGATAGCAAATTAATATTAACTATCTCATTGTTAATTATTATTACGGTAACCAAGCGTAACTGATTTTACTGTAAATGGTTCTTTGGTTACGCTCTAAACTTTTTAATCTATCGTCCTGATAGCTGTTATCAGAATAGCCAAAATAAAACACTGTTTGTGGATTTAGCTTATAAGCATAGATCAGCTGTGTTGAAAGGCGATTATCTTTTGCCGTATATGCCGTAGGGTTATTATCTAAGTTAAAGTCAATATCGGTATAAACAACATTGAATTTCAGATAGCTATTAATGTTAAATTGATAAGAAACACGTAATTCCGTTAAGTTTTCTGTGTAAACGTTGGCATTTTCTGCTTCTAGATCACTGTATGTGTGCGAAAATTCAAATTCTAGATGTTTATTGACGTTATAGCTGATATTGCCATAAAGCACGGTAATATCGCCTAATCTATCGTTGCCATAATCAATTTTATCACCAAGGGTAAGCTCTAATTCTGTATAAATTTGCGACGTTGGCTGTATCGCACCATATATTATGGCTTGATTTTCTTGAAAGCGATTAGTGTTGCCATCAATACTGTTATCAACTGCCAAACTTGAGTCTAATTCGTAGCGGCGTAAACCAACTTTATCGGCAGCAACAAGCATAATGTCGAATACCGATAGCATAGGGCCATCAATATTAAAGCTGCTTGATACAGAACGCTCTAAAAGTTCACCATTTTCATTATGTAGAATTTGCCATTGGCCAGAAAATTTCATTTCTTGCCAAGCACTTTCAGGCTCTCCATAAAAGGTACGTTTTGCTAGTACTTTGCTTTTTTGGTAATCAGCACGAGGCATAAAACCTAAATCAGCTCGAAACTGTTTGCCAATTTCTTGATGTTCAGCATCAAGGTTCCAATACTCAGAGTCATGCTCATATTCGAGCTTGAATGCGTGATCGTTAAATTTTTCTTCATTGCCACTAAGGGTCATATTGGCAGCGTCTTGCGTATCGGCAAAAAGCACTTGTGCTTGGAAGGCATTCGAGTCATCTAGGCGAAATTTAGAATCAATGCCAGAGACAAAGTTATGATAATGGTCAGTTTGGCGTAGGGTGCTGATCAGTCCAATTGACAGGTCGTCATTGACATCATAACGATATTTTACTGCGCCAGATTCGCTATCGTCTTGTAAAGAAATTAGTCGAGATCCCGTATTACCGGGCAATATAATGTTGGTTTGTGTATCGTTAGTAATAAAGGCACCGTAACTGTGGTCACCTTGTGTGCCGGTAAGCTTGGCACCATATTCTGGATCGGCAATGTTACGGGTATACACTAAGTCAAAATTACTCGAGAAGTATTCTGAATTTTCAACAAAAAACTGCCTTTTCTCGTCATAGAATAATGAGAATGTTTTATTCACACTAAGCTGGCCTGCATCAGACTCAACATTTGAAAAGTCTGGATTAACAGTAATGTTTAATAAGGTATTTGCATTAATGCCCCAACGCACATCTAAGCCAGCGTCGATGTCATTTTCACTTTGCCAATCATTGCTGTTTGAAAAAATATCACGAGTATCATTTCTGTTCGCCACTAATGTTGGCGTTAACATTAAGTTTTTACTGGCTTTTGCCTCTTTAAACCCGGTGATTTCAGGGATTTGACATAACCAACATGCTTCGTCACGGTCAAGCTCAATATGTGAAATACGCAAACGCGAGTCACGCGGGTATAAACGAATTAATTCCATGGCCCAGGTTTTAATATCGTCATTATCATCAAAATTTAAAATATGGTAAGGAATGGCCATTTCTACTTGATAACCAGACGTTGTAACTTTACCTACTGATTCCCATATACCATCCCAAGCGGAGTCTGAGTCGCCGGTCATTTCATTAGCGATACTGTCATGTTGTACGCCGTAGGGATTAACAAAAAATTCATAGTTCAAACGACGGTTATTATAAGTATCAAGTTTAAAGCCAACTAAGTCATCTCCCCAACGGGTATCTCTGTCACCTAAAAAGCCTTGAATTAATTCAGGGTTGGGGTCTTGTGCTTGAAATGCAACGTAGAGGAACTCACCGTTTTCAATAACTTTTGCCGTAGTTTTCACCGGGCTTGGCTTGTTATTCCATGGGCTATTAACAATATTAAGCGGGATAGTAAGTGCTTGTTGCCACATGGCATCGTTTAAATCACCATCAACATTGATATGCTGTTTTACATGAGGAATGCTTAACTGGGCAAGTGTCGCACTATTTTCTTGGGCATTACTTGGTTGAACTGCCAATGTAAGAGCAGTAGCTATTACCGATAAGCTACATTTATTTAACGTCAATTTGACTACTCCAATCTTATTATTTTGTTATCGCTTTAGCTAACTTATTATCAACAAACGATAATTCCTTTCGTAAATTGTTACAAATTTGCAATAGCTTATCAATATAATAGTGAAAATTGCGTATAAAAAAACCACCTTAATAAGGTGGCTTCTTGTCTATAAACAAAGACGTTAGCCCAGATTAAATTACTTTAACCATGCGTAACTAAACTTCATAAATAAGCTGCGTTGCTCCTGCTCTAAGTCATTGAACTCTTCTTCACTATAGTGGAAGTCGGAGTAGCCCAAGTAAAACACCGTTTGAGGGTTAATTTTATAAGCGTATAACAACTCTGTAGACAGAGCTTTACTTTTGCGATCAATATCCTCTGGGGCACTGTATAAGTAATTACTAGGGTTTCGACTGGTATTATTATAAATAATGCTTAACCGCAAAAAGCTTTGCACATTGAATTGATAGGTTGTACGTAAGTCGGTTAAACGGGCAATAAAAACATTATCTCCGTCAGCATCTAATTGGCTAAAGGTTTGCTTTAACTTTATTTCTAGATGTTTATTTACATTCCAATTGATATTATTACTTAGTCGCTTAATTTCTCCTAAGCGGTTATTTCGATAATCAATTTGGTCGCCGAGTTTTAAATTGGCATTAATGTAAAAGCCCAAAACCGGTTTAGTTTCGGCAAAAAGAAAATACTGGTTTTCGGTAAACAAAGTGGTATTTCCGTCGATGGCTATATTGCTTTTGTCGAGTCGACTGCCAACACTTTCACGCTTGGTATAAGCTAATCGAAAGTAAGAACTATAGCTGGCGTTTAATTGAGCGTTAATATCAAATTCTTTTTCGATTAATTCATTGTCATCGTTATGGGTAATATCCCAATCAGAATAGATCCTAAAATTTGTCCACCAGTTACCCGGCTCCGCATACCATTTACGCTCGCCGCCAACAACGAACTTATTGTGGTCAACACGAGACATAAAACCTAAATCACCGCGAAAACCAGCATTTTGACGGTTATAGGTTACTCGGTATTCCCATTCACTATCGCTATGGTAATAACCTGCTTTGAAGGCATTGCCACTGAATCTATCATCCTTTAAGGTTCGCAATACACTTTCGCTATAAATACAGTCGCCAATGGTACAATTTTCCGTTTGCTCAGGTGTAGCGCAAGCACTTTCTTCTTGGTCGTCATCAACATTACAAAACTGTTGGTATAAATCACTTGGGTATTTTGTTGTTGAAAATAGCGATTGAAACTTAAATACGTCGTAAGTATTTAAGCGCACTCTAGCATCTAAGCCATTAACATTGTTGCTGTAATCTTCGCTTGTTCTTAGGGTACTGATCCAACCTAAGGTGATGTCATCATCATAACTATAGCGATATCTTAATGCCGCAGCTTGTGACTCGTCGTCAATGGTGGCAATTGAAGATGAACGATTCCCCGGAATTAATATATTAGTGTCTTGATCATCAGTTACAAATAAACCGAATGCATGTTTATCTTCTCGACCGGTTAACTTTGCACCATAATTAGGAGCATTGATGTTTCGGGTGTAAACCAGATTATAGTCACTGTCAAAATAGTCTTGATTATCGAGGAAAAAAGGGCGTTTTTCACGATTAAAAAGCGCAAAGGTATTATTGATATTAAGTTGCGCATTGTCGGTTTCAACGGTTGAGAAGTCTGGGTTGATGGTGGCGTTTAATAGCCAATCAGGGGTAATACCCCAACGCACATCTAAACTGGCTTCAGTATTGTTTTCACGTTGCCAGTCATCATTTTCTTTCTCTTCTTGTGCGCCTAATACTAACGACGGTGTTACGGTAAAATTACTGCCTTGTTTCGCGCCTTTAAAGCCTGTTGCCGTTGCTATTTGGCATATTTCGCAATCGTTACCGCGGTCAAGATGAATATTTGATAAACGCAGTTGTTCGTTACGAGGGTAATATCTAAGTAACTCTAGGCCCCAAGTTTGTTTACCGTTACTTTCTTGGAAATTTAACATGCGTAGCGGTAGCGCCATTTCAACAATATAACCTTTTGGGGTAATTTTTCCTGCACTTTCCCAAATACCGTCCCAAGCATCGCTTTCGTTGCCGGTAACTTCACTTTCAATACCATCAATTTGTACACCTAAAGGGTTTACAAGAAAGCGATAAGCGCTGCGTTGGTCGTTGTAGGTATCTATTTTAATGCCTACTAGGTCATCACCCCATGATTTGTCTCGGTCTTTTAAAAATGCTCTTATTTCTGAGGTGTCAGGGTCTTTAGCTATAAAAGCCAAATAAAAGTAACCCTCAGACTCCATTAACAAGGCTTCTGTATGAACTGGGCTAGGGATGTTATCGTATGGTCGGGTAACATTATTAACCAATACCTTTTTTGCCGACTTCCATTGTGGCTCATTTAACTTAGCATCAATTACAATGCTGCCAGATATTTTGGGAATGTCGATAATCTCGTTATGGCTGCTGTTTGCTGTTGCAGAAAATGCTATATGGGGCGTAAATAGCATAGCCAAAGTTAATAATATTGGCTTTTTTGGGAAAAACATTAAAGCTCCATCTAGTTGAATTACAAAAAGTTACAAAGATGTTTCTATGCTGAATAACCTTAAGTTCAGAGTCAAAATAAATTCGACAGTTAGACGTTTTAATAGGTTAAGTAACTTAGGGTTGTTGATCACCCTTTATATTTTCAGCAATATACAATTTAAGAGTAGCAAAATTTTGCTTTGCATTATATTTGCACAACAATTAGTAAAAATATTCAGTAACTTTCTCTCGAATCTTAAAAACTTCTAGCGCATAATAACTTATCTCAAGATACCGTAATAAGTAATCGAATCTAATGCCATTTTCTTTACTCGACATTATTGCCTTAAGCTGCTTTTTTATATGCTGGGTTGGCTATACCTGGTTTGCTCGCAAAAAAGCAAAAACAACTAATTGTGTTGCTCGTTGTTTGCATCAACATAGAATTCATTGGATGTATGAAGTCATTGGTCGTGATATTCGGGTAGGTGAGGCGGCATTATTAGCAAACTTAGAGCGAAATATTGCCTTTTTTGCCTCGTCAACGCTATTAATATTGGCCGGTGTTTTAACCTTATTTGCTCAGGTAGAACGCTTAGAATCGGTGATAGAGTCTATTCCTTATGCTGAGTTTCCAAACCACAGCATGATCCAATTAAAGCTTAGTTTGTTAGCGTTAATTTTTGTGATGGCATTTTTTCAATTTACTTGGTCAATGCGTCAGTATGGCTTTGTTAATGTGATGATTGGCGCTTGTCCGTATGACGCCAGTGGCAGCAATAAAAATTTACAACAATATGCCGAGCAAATGGCGGTAGTGCAAGACCAAGCGGCGCACTCGTATAACTATGGCTTACGCTCATATTATTTTTCAATTGCTGCGTTATGTTGGTTTTTTCATCCTGCTATTTTTATACTTGCCAGTTTGTTGGTTGTTCATACGCTATATAATCGCGAATTTCATTCTAAAGCTGTTAAAGCTATTACCGCTGGCCAACATTTTTTAGAGTATGAAAGGGTACAGCGCTATACAAATGTCACTACGGTTGAACACTCGGATCAATAAACAGTATTATGAGTGCCAAGTACTACGCCAATTTTCTGCCTAAAGACTTTGACAATTTTGATTGTTTAAAACTTGCGCCGGGCATTTATCTTATTTTGTTATTTGTTTTACGTGCTTATATTGTTTGGATAATGTCAGTTACAAATATGCGTGACCATGTTGGTATTATTCAATGGGTATTTCCACAAACCGCATTATTTTATTTAAATTTAGTTTCTGGTGTTATTGGGCTATTTGTTGTATTTGTTATTAGCTTACGCCGACCAAATGCCGCTAATTGGGTGCGCTATTGCTGGCAGCGTTGCCATTTAATATTAATTTTTGCTCTTGGCTTTGATTTACTAATATCCGTCATCGGCTATTTCGGTTGGCATTTGCAATCTATGTTGTGGCTATTAGTACAAAGTGGCGTCGTTATTTCGGCAATAACTTATATAATGTTGAGTAAGCGCTTTGCGATAAACTTAGCTGAATTTCCAGAAACACTTCCTGAAAAGTAATAAACAGTAATACGTAAGGTACGTAACGTGATTGATGCAAATATACAAGATGAACGACTGATCATACTTGATACCGAAACAACCGGTATCAATTTTCGTGAGGGGCACCGCATTGTAGAAATTGGTTGTGTTGAGATGATCAATCGGCAGTTAACGGGTCGCAATTATCATGTATACATAAAGCCAATGGCTAGTGGTATGCAAATGGTGATGGAGCAAGAGGTTATTGATGTTCACGGCTTAACTGATGAGTTTTTACAAGACAAGCCGGTATTTGAACAAATCGGGCAAGAGTTTGTAGACTTTATTAAAGGTGCTCGCTTAATAATTCACAATGCTAAATTCGATGTCGGCTTTATGGACCATGAGTTTTCAATGGTGCCAGGCCTGCCGATGACGGAAGATATTTGTACCGTTACCGATACACTTAAAGTGTCAAAGGACGAATTTGGCTCGCCGAAAACCTTAGACTACCTAGCGCGATTTTATAAAGTTGACAAGTTAATTGACCGTACTTATCACGGCGCACTCATTGATGCTCAATTGCTAGCGTTTGTTTATATTGAAATGACGCGCAAGCAAGAAACCTTAAACTTGCAATCAGGTGATGGCCAAGGGGCTGATGCTAACGCTATTCGTCGTATTGATAAAAATCGCCCAAAATTAAAGGTTTTACGAGCAACGGCCGATGAACTAACTGAGCATAAAAATAGGTTAGCAGTAGTCAATGACAAAGGGGCCACGCCATTATGGCAGGAATAGTTTGGAATAAAAAAAACTGGGTAACAACAATGAGTATGGCAGCAACCACTGGTTGGACACAAACTAGAGCAATAGTTAAGCCAATGGTTTTTAGTGCTGTGCTATCAAGTGTTTGTTTATTGCCTGCTGTTAGTCAGCAACTTAAGGGAGAAATTGACTATTACGATGGCGACAATATTACCAATCAAATTCCTTACTTTGACAATCGCTTCCGCATTGATGAACAATTAGAAGAAGTTACCTTTTTATTTTATCGCAAAAGTGGCACTCCACCGGTTATATTAGTGCGCCCCGACGGCTCTAAGCTAAAAATTAACAGTGCACCAAAAGATAAAGTGCAATGGTTTGACGATCGTACCTTTGACATGATCAAAATAAAATCGCCTATGGTTGGCCCATGGCAGGTTATTGGCGATGTTGCACCTAACAGTAAAATTATGGTGGTGTCTGAAATAAAGCTGGAAGTTGTACCGCTACCTGAAATTATTTTACAGGGTGAAACGTTAAAAATGGAAGGGCGATTATTTAACGGTGAAATGGCCATTGATAACCCATCGTTTAATGATGTACTGGTGCTTGATGTTGACTTTTTTAGTACCAATAATTCTGCCTATGATAATTTTGGCGCAGAGCCTGTGAGATTAACGTCATTTAGAGATGATGGCAGAGATTTAGATGAACATGCTAACGACAGCTTGTTCACTGGAGAATTTGAATTAGATTTTGCACCAGGTGAGTGGGAGCCGATTTATATTATAAAAATGCCTATGGCAACCAGAGAATTAAGGCAAACACCAGTAATTGTGCAGAAAAACCCTATTACAATTTCTGTTGAAACCACACAAGACGAAAACGGTAGTCATGTTGCTACTTTCGCTATTGATGATAGTTTTGTTGATGCAAATAGTATTCTTATTCAAGGCAAGGTGACATTTCCTGATCGACAAGTTGAGCCTTTTTCAGTGATGGAAGGGCAAGGACTAAGCCGTAGTTATAATATTACTTATACCGAACCTGGCATACACCGTATTAAAATAGGCGTTTTTGGTGAAACAACCACAGGGCGAGAATTTAGAGCCACAGTACCTGAATTTAGTTTTAATGTTGACCGTGTCGGTGGACCGCTTGTTCCAACACTAAATGGCGATGACAGCGAACTTAACCTTGAGCAACAAAATGCTCAAGCAATTGTTGATGCAAAAAAGGCTGCAGCGCAATTGGCAGAGGAGTTGGCACTGGCCAAAGCCCAACAAGAAGCTGAACTTGCTGCAAAACAGCAGGAAACAATCATCTATATTGTGGCTGGAAACGCCATAGTTATTTTAATTGCTGGTATTTTATTTTTATTGTTGCGTCGAAAAAAAGGCAATAAATAGCGTTTTCAGTGCTTGATTTGCTGTTTAAAACGCCGGATTGCTTATCAATTAGTCATATAGGCAAATGAATGGAAAAAACTGGTTGACGGCACTCAATCTTAACCGTATTATTCCCGCCGCATTCAACGAGTTGTGTTGAAAGCAGCGATTAACGTGTGGAGTGGTAGTTCAGTTGGTTAGAATACCGGCCTGTCACGCCGGGGGTCGCGGGTTCGAGTCCCGTCCACTCCGCCAATTAATCCAAAGGTTGTAAATCCTTTCAAAATTTAGCGAAGCAATATGCGGAGTGGTAGTTCAGTTGGTTAGAATACCGGCCTGTCACGCCGGGGGTCGCGGGTTCGAGTCCCGTCCACTCCGCCAATTTGTTTCAAAGGTTATAAATCCTTTCAAAATTTAGCGAAGCAATATGCGGAGTGGTAGTTCAGTTGGTTAGAATACCGGCCTGTCACGCCGGGGGTCGCGGGTTCGAGTCCCGTCCACTCCGCCAACTTGTTTCAAAGGTTGTAAATCCTTTTAAAATTTAGCGAAGCAGTATGCGGAGTGGTAGTTCAGTTGGTTAGAATACCGGCCTGTCACGCCGGGGGTCGCGGGTTCGAGTCCCGTCCACTCCGCCAATTGCCTTCAAAGAAGGAGTTCTTAAACTCAAGAATAAATACGCGGAGTGGTAGTTCAGTTGGTTAGAATACCGGCCTGTCACGCCGGGGGTCGCGGGTTCGAGTCCCGTCCACTCCGCCAATTTATTTCATACCTACAGTTAGCTGCTTATGCCAGTAAATTATAAAAATTCCTGTTAAATTTAATTCAACATCGTTTGTATTTTTTATTAAGCTTTTGTTATTTGTAAAATAAACTAGGCTTAAATATAGTTTTGTTTGTTATAGCAATATTATTAGTTATTGTTAAGCTCAGTATTATTGATTGTTTTTTAGGTGTTTTTCTCTCATCAAGAGTTCACATTAGATCCGACAGAGGGCTAGTTACGCCGTTCGCGCCGCATTCAATAACATGTGTATATATTTGTGTTGTTCTTAAATCACTGTGGCCTAATTGTTCTTGTACTGTACGGATGTCTGCGCCACGTTGTAATAAATGCGTAGCAAATGAATGCCGTAAGGTATGACAAGTTACATGTTTATCAATATTTATATTTTTGGCTGCTTTATTTACAGCTTTTCTTAATAATGTACTGTGAATGTGATGTCGACGAATTTCTCCTGTTTCGGGATCTACGCTAAGTCGCTTTGAAGGAAATAGAAATTGCCACATAATTTGCTTTGGTGCATTTGGGTACTTTCGCTCTAAGGCGTTGGGTAGCCAAACTCCCGCAAACTTTTCATTTTCAATGTCTTTTTTAAAGTATGCGCTTGCAAGTTCAATTTGATTTTGAAGTGGTATTATCAGCTCTTTCGCAAGAGTCACTCGTCGATGTTTACCTCCTTTTCCATTCCATACACAAACGGAATTGAAATCAAAATCAATGTCTTGAATTCTTAGTTTGACAACCTCCATTAACCTAAGCCCGCTGCCATACATTAGCTTGCAATGTAATCCGTATGGATGCTGTATTGCATTTAATAAAGAGCGCGTTTCATTATGCGTTAATACGGTAGGTAATTTGGGTGACACTGTACTCTTATTAAATGTTAGTTCCAGTGTTAACGGCTTTTCCAATATGTGCTGGTATAAAAATACGAGTGCATTTAGGGCGACAGCTTGGGTTTTAGGGGCAACATTAAGTACACAAGCTAAATAAGTAAGAAAATTCTCAACTTCCTTGTTATGAAACAGCTTTGGATGTTGCTTATTATGATAATTAATATACGCTTATTATCCAATAAACATAAGTCTCTATAGTTCTTTTTGCATAGCGTTTTACCCGCATTTTGTCTGATATATGTGCAAGAAATAAAGAAGACATAAATAACCATTTATTTTATTATGACTACTGTTTATTTATACAGTTTAGCTTGTTTCCTTCTTTCTGCAAAAGAAAGTGTGCATTTTTCCTACTTTCACGCATGTAAAACCTGATTTTTATGTTTAGTCATTGATTCTTTGTTAGAAAAGAATTAGCGTAAGTGTATATTTTAACAAGGTGAATTTGTAGGGACTTGCATGAAAGTGAGAAATTTTCCTACTAATAAGCTGTTATAACTCTCGGAGGTTATGGTGAAATTATCTAGTATTGTGAATTCATGTGAAAAGTTGAAACATGCACAATCATATAGTTTCAAGGAGCTTCCAAATGAAATTGCTGCAATCAAAATGGAGTTCGAAACATTTAATTGTTTTATTCGTGTAGTTGAAGACTCAGATGAAATTGAATTATCTAGCAGTATTAAGCTTAAAGAAGTAATGGAGACTGATAATCCTCTATTTTTCAGCAAGTGTTATGGCTTAAAGTTATGCTGGGCTTGGGGTATGGTTAATAACCAAGGTTATTCTGATGCCTTAAAGTTTGAATTTGAAAATAGCAAAATAGTTGAGCTTGTTGTAAATGGATCATCGATATCACAGTATGGTGTAATCGAGTTATAACAAGCCACTCAAGCAGGACAAAAAACAGTTGGTTTTGCTCCTGCGTCGCTAATTTTAACCAACTATTTTTTGCCTGTTAACAGGGCGTTATGTGTTTCTATAGTTTGGAGTCGATTATTTTTTACCGTAGCTATATTAATTCGAGCAAATGTCCTAGATGTGGGTTGCAAATAAATGAAAGGGAAAGTAAATGCCCTCATTGTTCTAATTTGTCTGATTTGGAAGCTCGAAAGTTAAAACCAGAGCTAAAAGCTATCAATAATAAATTAGGTAAAACGTTTATATATCTTTTTATACTGGTTGTTATTTTAATGTTGTTAACTTTAGTTTAAAAAACACATAACAAGCCACTCAAGCAGGACAAATAACAGTTGGTTTTGTTCGCTTCGCTCTCTATTATAACCAACTATCATTTGCCTCTTAGTGGGGCGTTATGTGTATTAATGGAGGCGCTCACAAATGGATGTAGTTTATATTCTCTGGCATAGCTATGAAGATGATGAGCATGAAGACTCTAAGTTTATTGGTGTTTATTCCAGTCAAGAATCCGCTGAATCAGCGAAACAACGTGTAGCAAAACAACCAGGATTTAGTAATTACCCAGACGGTTTCATCATTGATAAATATGAAATTAATCAAGATAATTGGACTGAAGGGTTTTGTGTGTAAATACACATAACAAGCTGTTCAAGCGGGACAAATAACAGTTGGCTGTTTCGCTCCGCTCACATTATAGCCAACTACAATTTGCCCCTTAACAGGGCGTTAGTTTGCAAGGAAGCACCGTGCACATCGAATACATGAGAGATAAAAGTCAGGGTATGCCGCAAATCGAAAAACCTGAAGCGGTTCTTTCAATGACGATCTGGCATTGTAATTTTGAGTCGCTTATTCAACTACGTGATTGCGTTAATTTAGAGCAATTATCTATTGCAACTTTACCTGAGAATAACTTCAATTTCCTTAGCAAGTGTTTAAAATTAAAGTTTCTATCAATTGTCCATTTACCTGATATTACAACTCTCGAAAGCTTTCCTGTTCTAGACCAGCTTGAAACAGTCTCTCTTGAAACATTACCCAGTTGGGATTCATCAGGCAAAAAGACAATAGTTGATTCATTACACCCTTTATCAAAACTCGCTAATTTAAAATACTTAGAACTATTTGGTGTAGTGCCAAAAGACGTATCGTTTGACTCGCTTACTGTTTTTGGTGGTTTGCAAAGTGCACGATTTTCTAAATACCCTAAAAAGATCACAAATGCATTTTACAAGCACTTTAAGGTAAGCGATGATTGGGCTCCTGAGTTTAAAATTGCAAACTAACAAGGCGTTTAAACGGACAAAAAACAGTTGGCTGTTTCACTCCGTTCACAATTTTAACCAACAATTTTTTGCCGCTTAACGTGGCGTTATAAGCCAATGCAGGTTTTGGAGTATCATGGAAGAAAATAAGTTTTTTAAATTAGTTTGGCGCTTCAATGGACTAGTTATTTCAGTTGCAGGTGTACTTGCAGTAGGTGTTCTATTATTTGTTGCATTTCAACTTTTTCAGGATGTAACTAGAGAAAGAACTACTAGAAATATTGTAAATATTGAAGAAAATGCTGAAATAAAAGAAAACTGGAGATTCGGGCAACTAACTAAAATAAATGATGGAAAGGTACTAATGATTCCACTTTATTCTGACCAATCATTCGATCGTGCTTATTTCAGTAAATCGTCAAACTCGACAAGAAACCATTTATTTATTAACACCGAAACGTCTCAAAAAACGTGGTTGTTTGATCATACTAATTACTTAATAGAACGTAGTGATAAATTGAGAAAAGGGGATTTCAATTCCAAAGAACCTATTCTTGCTATCTTATATCAACTTGTTCAACTGGATTCAGATAATGATAATCGTTTATCTGTTGGTGATTTAACAACAATAGCTATTACCAAGCCAGATGGCTCGGGCTATAAAGAGTTAATAAAAGAAGTTGAATCTATCGTGGATCATACTCTGTTAAATAACACGGAATTATTTTTGGTTTATCAAAAGTCAGGTTTGTCTTATTCAGCAATATTAAACTTGAATAGCTTCGAGTTAACTAAAACGGATAAACTACCAAAAGTTGGCTTATAACAAGCTGTTCAAGCGGGACAAATAGCAGTTGGCTGTTTCGCTCCGCTCACATTATAGCCAACTACAATTTGCCCCTTAACAGGGCGTTATATAAAACAAGGAGGTTTGGTGCATGCATAAAGTTTTAGGGCGATTAGCACTTCTCTTAATTGTTATCGCTTTTGTGTTTGGTTATTTCGAACATCAAAGTATAGTTAATGCTTCTTTATCACTTGATGAGATATTTGAGCAGCGCTACTTATTAGAGCTAAAAATCGGCATATTTTTATTATTTCCTTGTTCTTATTGGTCATATCATTGGTTCATAACTTTCAAAAATTGGCCAAAAGATCAACGTACTGTTCTATTTGGTAAAACAGTAAAGTACGGCAATAGTTTAATACTAAGGTTCTTACTCGGTTCATTTGCTATTTTCGGTACTTTAGGTCCTTGTTTACTTTCATTCTATATGGCGAGTGTATTTAAAAGTTTTATATAACAAGGCAATCAAACGGAAAATTTACAGTTGGCTGTTTTTCGTTCCTCAAACATTTTAGCCAACTATAATTTTCCGCTTATTGCGGCGTTATATGCTTCAAAGAATTACGTTTTAGAGCAAAAGATTTTTACGTAGTGTTTTTCGCTAAAAATGTTTAGTGTATGCACTAATAAACTTTGTTATTTATACCTTTTTCAAAGGTAACAAAGTTATTAATTTAGTTCGGCCAGTTGTGCTTAACGCTCAAAAGTTCACGGTTGGTCGTTTTATAACGGGTGCCTTTAAATTCGTGTAGTGTTTGTTTTAAATTGCGCTGCATATAACAAGCAATTCAAGCGGGACTTTTTAAAGTTTGCCTGGTTCCGCTGCGCTACACATTTTGGCAAACTATAAAAAGCCCCTTAATATGGGCGTTAGGCATACAGGATGAGTAATCGCAATTGGGTCTGCTTTAATTGCAGAATCACAAATAGGAAATCATCGAGGTTTACAGGTGATGCTATCTGTTCCGAGTGTGGCGGCCAACTTAAAAACATTGGTTATAAAATTCCTGTTCCCCCGAAGAGTAAGCCCAAAGAGTGGGCGAAACTTCAGGAAAGTCTTGCATCTCAAGCTAGAGAACTTGAACGAGTCAATTTTAAAGTTAAGGTTCAAAAACGTCACGAGCTTGAACAAGAGTTAGTAAAACTAAAATCTCTACCGCTTAATGTTGGTAGGCAAAGTTTAATAAAGCAGCTTGAGAAACGGTTAAAGTATGCCTAACAAGTCGCTCAAGAGGGAAAATTTACAGTTGGCTATTTTCACTCCGTTCAACATTTTAGCCAACTTATAAATTTCCCCTTAGCGGGGCGTTATATGCCAAAATCGACATGAAGCTTTCATATCAAATATTGATGTTTCTTACCTTACTAAGCGTAACTATTTTCTCTGCGTTCTATTTGGGTTATATCCCAAAAATGGAATCAGGTATAGGAAATGGTGGTTCATTTCTCGCTGCACTATTTTTGGTGTTTGGGGTACTTGGAGTTTTAACTACAACAATTTTAGGCACATTCGCTTTTGCAATCGCATTTGTTTTTGATGACAAGCTACCTAACACTAAAGCATACTATTGGGGTATACCATTATTCTTCTGCATACCAGGGTATAGTGTTTGTTTATTTATACTTTACAATTGGTTAGGTATTGGCATATAACAAGCCAATCAAGCGGGACTGCTAAAGCTTGGCTCAGTTTCGCTTCGCTACACATTTTAGCCAAGCATTATCAGCCCCTTATTGGGGCGTTAGTTGCCAAGGAGAGTAACGTGCAAGTTGATGATATCAGAGTGTTCATTCCAAGTAAGGATTACGAAGTCAGTAAATCATTTTACCAAGCACTTGGTTTCAACATGGATTATGTATCAGACGATCTCACATTATTCGAGAACGGTGATTGCTTTTTCTTTTTGCAGCGATTCTATAATCAAGAGTTAGCAAATAACCTAGTGCTTCAATTATCAGTTGTAGATATTAACGAAGCGTATGACAAAATATCTGGCTTAGAGGGGTTTGAGTATAAATATAATCCAATTCAAGAAGAGCGTTGGGGGAAAGTGATTTTTCTATGGGGACCTTCAGGTGAACTCTGGCAGGTAACAGAGTTTATTGGCAACTAACAAGTCACTCAAAAGGACAAATAACAGTTGGTTTTTGCTCCTTCGTCGCTTATTTTAACCAACTATTATTTGCCTCTTAGTGAGGCGTTATACATACAAGGAAGTGTTAGGTGCCATCTGATCAAATTGCACGATACATTATTGGATTTAGTTGGCTTTACCACGGTATTTTTCCTAAATTATTACATATTGATCCATTGGAAAAGGCAATGACTGCTAGTCTAGGTTTTTCTAACGAAATATCTTATTTAATTACTAAGGCAGCAGGCATCGGCGAGCTGGTTTTTGGTTTAATATTTATCGTGTTTTATAAAAATCGTACTGTTGTAGTGTTAAATATTGCAGGCCTAATAGGGTTACTAACCTTTGTTGCTATTTTACAACCTCAGCTTTTGGTGGGGGCTTTTAATCCGGTAACAACTAACATTCCACTCATTGGTTTAAGCTTTATATTATTAAGTAAATTACAAACTCGACAGTAGTGTAAATTGTATGTATAACAAGCTGTTCAAGCGGGACTGCTAAAGTTTGGCTCGGTTTCGCTTCGCTCCACATTTTAGCCAAACATTATCAGCCCCTTAACAGGGCGTTATGTGTTTTTAAATAAATGGCTATTAAGTTTTGTGTTGGTTTCTACTTTTTAGCTCAAAATACGTTTTTTAATGTAGTGTGTAATTCTCGCCAGTTCAGGTTAGGCTTTCTCACTAATAAGCTTTGCAGCTTTACCTTTTTCAAAGGTAGCAAAGCTATTATTTTCGGTTTTACCGATAGTGTGTGGCTTCAAATAGTTCGTTTATTGCCACAGGCAACGGTGCAAAACAGTAATGGCTTGGTGTTCAAGTAAACACATAACAAGTTACTCAAAAGGACAAAAAACAGTTGGCTTTTTGCTCCTTCGTCGCTATTTTAGCCAACAATTTTTTGCCTCTTAGTAAGGCGTTATGCGTCTCGAGAAAATGGAGTTTCTAATTGACCTCTGAATTCAAATCTAAATTTTGGTCAAACTTAAAAGTCACGTTTAAATTCGTTGGAATTGTGCTACTTGGATTAATCATAAAAATAACAATCGATGAACTCCAAGAAGGTGAAATTGAAGATCCAACCGCACCTTTAGTGTTGTTAACTTTTATACCAACACTTTTAATTGGTGTTTTCGCTTATACAAAATTAAAACTATCAAACTTAAATAAATACCTTTGCTCACTTGTTTTCGCATTTGCTATTTCATTTTCTGTGTTAGTACTTTATTTTATTGCAGTAGCTCTTGGTTCAACTGAAATAAATATAAGGTTGGCTAAATTTTTTACAATATTAATTTTTGCGTGTACGACGTTGCTATATCTTCAATTACCATGGCAAAAAGACGCATAACAAGCTGTTCAAGCGGGACAAATAACAGTTGGCTGGTTCCGCTCCGCTTCACATTTTAGCCAACTACAATTTGCCCCTTAACAGGGCGTTATATGCTTCAAAGAATTACGCATTAGAGCAAGAGATTTTTTACGTAGAGTTTTTCGCTAAAACTGTTTAGTGTATGCACTAATAAACTTTGTTATTGATACCTTTTTCAAAGGCAACAAAGTTATTAATTTAGTTCGGCCAGTTTTGCTTAACGCTCAAAAGTTCACGGTTGGTCGTTTTATAACGGGTGCCTTTAAATTCGTGTAGTGTTTGTTTTAAATTGCGCTGCATATAACAAGCAATTCAAGCGGGACTTTTTAAAGTTTGCCTGGTTTCGCTGCGCTACACATTTTGGCAAACTATAAAAAGCCCCTTAATATGGGCGTTAAAGGGCTTTAGCCGACTTCGAATAAGGATGTTCAAATGAGATTACATGAGCTACACGTAAATAACTTCAGAAAACTAAAAAATTGTTGTATTAAATTCAGAGATACAACATTCCTCATAGGTCCAAATAATGCAGGTAAATCCAGTGTTTTCGCAGCGTTAAGTCACCTACATAAAAACTCAAACCTTGATAGAGAAGACTATTCTAAAGAATACAATGAAGAAGAAGAAAGTTACTCCTATGAAAGTGAAGTAGAAGTTATAGCTGAATACCAGAATGTACCAGCTGAAGCTAACAACTGGCTTGGTTTTAAAGGTCGTATTATTACATCAGCAGAACAGCTTGAAGGAGAAACAGGGAACTCAATTATATATAAGAAGGTTTGGTCTTTAACCCAAAGTAAACCCAAAATATTCATGAAGGAACACCCTAGAACAAGAAGTCCTCGATACGCAGAATGTAGAAAAGTCTCAGATCTAATTGGTGAAGATTATTCTGAGGACTTTTTAAAAGAACATTTTGGTGAAAGTAACTTTGAAAAAACACTTGCTGTTGCAGCAACTAAATCAAAATTTTCTGATTTGGCTGAATGCTGGGATATACAAATCGATGAAGAGGCTACTTGGGTAGAGAACCCTGGTGGGATTCCTGGAAATGTTTTATCTAAATTACCAAGAATTGTTGTGATTCCAGCCGAATCCTGTATCTCTGAATTAACTAGTTCAGGTGGCGCATTATTTTCCTTATTAGGTGATCTTTTTGAGCAAGTAAGAACTGGCTCTGAAAATTATACACAGGCTCAACATTTTCTTAATAATCTTGCTTCTGAATTAAACCCGAATGATGCCACTACTGATTTTGGTCAATTGATTACAGATCTTAATGGTATGGTTGATAACCTTTTTCCAGATTCTTCTGTACATGTAAACGCAACACTAGATGTTCCAGATAAATCTATAAAACCACAATTTAATGTTGAATTGAAAAGCAATGTAAAAACTGCGGTTAACTATCAAGGTCACGGAATGATCAGAGCAACAGCTTTTCAGCTCTTGAGGTTTGTTCAAGATTTTATAAATCGGGCAACTGAAAATCCACGAGCTACAATATTTTGTTTTGAAGAGCCTGAGATCTTTTTACACCCAGCTGCTGCAAATCAAATGAGGGATTCCTTATATGATCTTGCTGGTCCTAGGTGTCAAATTGTAGCAACGACGCATTCACCTTATATGGTAAACCTTGGCTCTGAAAAGAGCGTTAGCCTAACAAAATTCAGTTTAACTGATACTAATTTTTCTACCTCAAATTCATTTAATTTAGAAGAGGCTTTTCTAACCCTTCAAGATGATGAGAAGCAAAACTTAAAAATGCTTTTGAAAGTAGATGATTATATATCGCGAATGTTCTTTACTAAAAAGTGCATTTTTGTTGAAGGTGACACTGAAGAAGTTGTTGTTAGAGAAACAATAAAAAGGTTATCTGCTGAGGACAAGGCTAAAGTGGTTGGAAATTGTGAGTTTTTACGCGCTAGAGGTAAGGCAGTATTAATATCCATTGCTAAGTATTTAAATGCCTTAGATGTAGATTACATTTTTATGCATGACCGTGACGCTGGCACAGAAAGAGCTGCAGCAATGAATGCTCCTATCCTAGCTCAAACGGGCGAAGCACGAAGAGTGATGATTGAAGAATGCATAGAAGATTTATTAGGGTATGCAGCTCCAAGTAATGAGAAACCCTACAAAGCTCATCTTCATATTGAAGAAAATTGGGGTGACGAGTTTGATGATTTACCAAATGATTGGAAATCTACATTTATTACTCTTTGTAGCCCATATTTGGATCACCTAAGGTAGCCCTTTAACAAGTTGCTTAAACGGACAAAAAACAGCTGGCTTTTGCTCGTTCCTCGCTAATTTTAGCCAGCTATTTTATTGCCGCTTAGCAAAGCGTTATATGCTTTAAAGAATGACGTGTTAGAGCAAGAGATTTTTTACGTAGTGTTTTTCGCTAAAACTGTTTAGTGTATGCACTAATAAACTTTGTAATTTATACCTTTTTCAAAGGTAACAAAGTTATTAATTTAGTTCGGCCTGTTGTGTTAACGCTCAAAAGTTCACGGTTGGTCGTTTTATAACGGGTGCCTTTAAATTCGTGTAGTGTTTGTTTTTACTGGCGCTGCATATAACAAGCAATTCAAGCGGGACTTTTTACAGTTTGCCTAGTTTCGCTGCGCTACACATTTTGGCAAACTATTAAAAAGCCCCTTAATATGGGCGTTATGCGTCAGCCGCGAATTCGGTTAAATTTATTGTTTTCGGTTGGCACTTTACAAAGGAGAGGGTGCTTGTTGCCGATTCTTTATCTTGGTAACGTGTGTGCTAAGTTTTCTGTTTCAGCTTTTGGCTAAACAGTTTTTCGCCAAGTTAGGTTTGGTAGCAAAAGTTACTTTATTTAAGTGGCTCAAAATTCATGGTTTGGTGTGTCGCGCTGCGTAGGCGTTCTTGTTATTTATGGTCGGGCTGCCACGAAATCTTATATAAATGGCGCTGTTTGTGGTAATCACAACCAGCGCATAACAAGGCGCTCAATGGGACGTTTAAAGTTTGGCTCGTTTCGCTGCGCTCACAATTTTAGCCAAACTATAAACGCCCGTTAGCTTGACGTTATAAGTAATCAAAGCATGGGAGTCATGGATGAGTTTTAAAGCTTTCTCAATTAAACGTTTTTTAGTTATATCTTTAATATTTAATTTACCTCCAATATTGGCTATAACAAAAATTGGATTGTTATTTTTGCCTTTAATGTTCTGGGCAAATATCCCTGTTTTGTGGACAGGTGTTGCAAAAGCAATGGGTGAGACACACTTCAAAATTGAAGAGTTTGGTGCCTTACCTCAATCGGTAACAGGATATACAGTTGTAGTATTATTTTGGCTTTTGTTGGCAGGCTTGATTACCGTAGTAACAAGTAAAGCAAAGTCAGAGTAAATTACTTATAACAAGCTGTTCAAGCGGGACAAATAACAGTTGGCCGGTTCCGCTCCGCTTCACATTTTAGCCAACTACAATTTGCCCCTTAACAGGGCGTTATATGCTTCAAAGAATTACGTCTTAGAGCAAGAGATTTTTACGTAGTGTTTTTCGCTAAAAGTGTTTAGTGTATGCACTAATAAACTTTGTTTTTTAAACCTTTTTCAAAGGCAACAAAGTTATTAATTTAGTTCAGCCGTTGTGGTTAACGCTCAAAAGTTCACGGCTGGTTGTTTTATCACGGGTGCCTTTAAATTCGTGTAGTGCTTGTTTTAAATTGCGCTGCATATAACAAGCAATTCAAGCGGGACTTTTTAAAGTTTGCCTAGTTTCGCTGCGCTACACATTTTGGCAAACTATAAAAAGCCCCTTAATATGGGCGTTAGGCATATACAGATTGGAGTGTTGATATGGATGTAAGCCCAAAACTAGAATTTTATAAAATAACGGCCGAGCTTTTATCAAAAGCATTATTTCCAATCGTGCTCCTGATTGTTGTTTTCAAATTTTCACCGACGATTGATAGCCTGATAAGTAGAATTGCAGAAGCTGAAATCGCAGGGACTAAATTTACAATTGTAAAACAACAGCTCGATGTTGTAACTCAGTTGAAACTAGATATAAAAGGAAAGGACTCAAAAGCAGCAGAACAAATTCTGTCTAATTATCAAAAGAAACTCGCAGGGGATGTTATTCGCGCTTACTGGAAGCCGGATGGAACTACTATAAACAAAGGAAATGAATTGAAAATTAGGCTTTGGATGAAACAGAACAATATTGATAGTCTGTCAATCACCATGTTCATGCGTGCAGATACTTATGAATCAGCACGTCTTAAAGCGATAGCTGGACTTGGGTTACTAAGTCAGTGATAAAAATGCCTAACAAGCACTTTAAACGGAACAAAAACAGTTGGTTAGGTTCCGCTTCGCTACACATTTTAACCAACTGTTTTTGTCCGCTTAAGTGGGCGTTATGTGCCTTATGAAATATGCCCACAATGCTTTATCAATTATCTTAGCCTGGTACTTACTATCAGTTTGCTTTTTTGTTTCGTTTTTTTCAGGTGCGGAGTTACCTGAGGTAAGTAGTAATTTTCATTATTTAATTGTTATCCCGTATTTGGGGGTTGGAGCATTAATATGGTCAATTTTTACAGGTATTGGTGTGATTGTGTTGGTGTTGGGTATTTACTTTAGCTTTTTATATGTTCAACGAGATAACAATTTAATACTAGTGTGGCATTTGTTAGTTGGTATTGTAGGTGGCTTTGTGTTTAAACTAGTCTCAGGCACATAACAAGCTGTTCAAGCGGGACAAATAACAGTTGGCTTTTGCTCGTTCCTCGCTTATTTTAGCCAACTACAATTTGCCCCTTAACAGGGCGTTATGTTGCTGTATAGATATGATCGATGACTTTGAGCGGGAGCTTACATCCAAATGCAAAAAATGTGGTTTAGAATATAAAACATTGGAGTGTATTTGCCCTCATTGTGCCGGTAAAACCAACGCTCAAATAATCAGGGATTTGCACATACCTCATTCTAAGCAACAAGAAGAAAACGCTAGCTTAGGACGACAATTTATTTATATAGTTATAATTATTGCCTGTCTTTTATTGGCAACAATTTAACTATGTGCGTAATCGCAACATAACAAGCTAATCAAGTGGGACTTTTAACAGTTGGCTTTATCTCACTTCGTTCGTTATTTTAGCCAACAATTAAAAGCCCCTTATTAGGGCGTTATAAGCCAATGAGATTTCGGCATGAATGAAAAGCCTTGGGTAAAAATCAATAGTGAAACTTATGTTGATTGTGTTGTTGGAAATGAAGCTGGTTTAATTGCTTTAAAGTCTTCTATTGATCAAGCGTTAAATGATAAAAGCTCAAATGTAGCAGAGTTGCTTAAAGCTGATTTTAATTCAGTGGTGCTAACCGATGATAACTGGGATGAAACCGAAGCAACAGAAGTTCCATGGTGGCAAGCTTTAATATTTAAAGCTTTATTCGGGTTATGGATAGTGCTTCTGCCAACGTACGCACTTTATAAATTAATAATTGAGTAGTTGGCTTATAACAAGTCATTCAAAAGGACAAAAAACAGTTGGCTTTTGCTCCTTCGTCGCTAATTTTAGCCAACTATTTTGTTGCCTCTTAATGAGGCGTTAGGTAGCACGAATGATCGTCAAGCATATTATCGAAGATTTAGAGTCAGTATTCGAATCACTTCCAATATCTAAAGAGTTTGATGTTGCTTTCGCTAGCTATACAGATGATGGCTCAGGAAATATTGATTTCTGTACTTTTGAAGCATTTCATTGGGATGACGATGAAGAGTTTTTCCTCGTACCGAGTGGGTGTGGAAAGCACTATTCATTAGATGTAAACAAATTTAATGCAGAGAGCTTTTTAATTGCTTTAAAGAGTGCAATTAATGATGAAATATCTGATTATTGTGCCTATGCAAGAGCTCGTATTAAAATTGCTAAAGATGGCTCGGTTGCTTCTTTAAACTCTCCTTTATGGGGGACGGGCTATCACGAACAAGAGCGGTTGTTATATTTTTATCACGGTAAGCAACCAGAAAGCGCTACCTAACAAGCAATTCAAGCGGGACTTTTTACAGTTTGCCTAGTTTCGCTGCGCTACACATTTTGGCAAACTATAAAAAGCCCCTTAATTGGGCGTTATATGCTTTAAAGAATTGCGTATTAGAGCAAGATACTTTTTACGTAGTGTTTTTCGCTAAAACTGTTTAGTGTATGCACTAATAAACTTTGCTTTTTAATCCTTTTTCTAAGGTAACAAAGTTATTAATTTAGCTCAGCCAGTTGTGCTAACGCTCAAAAATTCACGGTTGGTTGTTTTATAACAGGTGCCTTTAAATTCGTGTGGTGTTTGTTTTAAATTGCGCTGCATATAACAAGCAATTCAAGCGGGACTTTTTAAAGTTTGCCTAGTTTCGCTGCGCTACACATTTTGGCAAACTATAAAAAGCCCCTTAATATGGGCGTTATATGCTTTAAAGAATTGCGTATTAGAGCAAAAGATTTTTACGTAGTGTTTTTCGCTAAAACTGTTTAGTGTATGCACTAATAAACTTTGTTATTTATACCTTTTTCAAAGGCAACAAAGTTATTAATTTAGTTCGGCCAGTTGTGCTTAACGCTCAAAAGTTCACGGTTGGTCGTTTTATAACGGGTGCCTTTAAGTTCTAGCAGTGTTTGTTTTACTGGCGCTGCATATAACAAGCAATTCAAGCGGGACTTTTTACAGTTTGCCTGGTTTCGCTGCGCTACACATTTTGGCAAACGATAAAAAGCCCCTTAATTGGGCGTTATGTGTTTCTCTAGGCTTTGTTATGAAAAATATATTTTTAACATGCTATGACTACGGTACTGGTGGCGTTTGGAGGTGTTTTTTTGCCAAATCTGCACAGGAAATCATCGATAAATATCCAGAATTATCTGTGGTAGATACAATTCCTGACTGGATGGAAAAGGATAGGATTGTTACGCTTAATGAGCAGGCAGTCGATATAAATGAGGGTGACGATGAATTTCTTAATTCAATAATAGCAGGAAGAAAATAAGTACAGTATATCAAACACATAACAAGTTACTCAAAAGGACAAATAACAGTTGGTTTTTGCTCCTTCGTCGCTTATTTTAACCAACTGTTATTTGCCTCTTAGTAAGGCGTTAGCTTTATTGGAGACTTTGGCTATTAAATGGAAGTATAAATTGCTTAAAGGTAGCCCTTTATTGAAGGCGCTCATTTGGCAGCAATTAAATAAAAGGCAACTTCAATCACTAATAAAAAGGTTTGCTACACGAGAAGCTAAATTAATTCGCCAAGGTCACGCTAGTTTTTTTATTTGGCGTTCTCGACGTATTTCAGTAGTTCATATTTATGAAAAACGCTATGGCGATGTACCTCAATTATTTAAAAAACGTTGTATGCCTAAATTAAAGTCATATTATATAAATAACGGTGTTTATACTTGGCCTAGTACAAAATAGGGGTAGGTGTAAAAATAAAGCTAACAAGGCAATCAAGCGGGACTGCTAAAGCTTGGCTCAGTTTCGCTGCGCTACACATTTTAGCCAAGCATTATCAGCCCCTTATTGGGGCGTTATATGCATAATTGTATTCATCAGAAATATTCAATGGATTGTTTTCCAATTATCATTTTTAATAAGTATTAACTTACTTAATCAGGGATGCATGATGAAAGAGTATAAACGTACAATATATATTTCATCCGGTTTAATTATCGGCTCGATCATTGGGTTACTTTTAGATATCTATCAAATAGATTTGTTTGGGGCTGTTGGGCTAGGAGTTGTATATACCCCAATAATAGGTTTGTTCCTAGGTGTTGTTGTAGGTGGCTTTCTAACTAAAAAATCTAGCACTTAGTAAAAAGCATATAACAAGCTGTTCAAGCGGGACAAATAACAGTTGGCTGGTTCCGCTCCGCTACACATTTTAGCCAACTACAATTTGCCCCTTAACAGGGCGTTATATGCCAAGAAAGGAATCGTGTGAATCTACTATTTGTTTGCTCCGAAAATAGATTAAGAAGCCCAACAGGTGAAGAAGTATTCTCTCAATATGATGGAATTAACTCTATTGGTTGTGGCACTAACTCAGACGCTGAAACACCTCTTAGTGGTGATCTAGTTGAATGGGCAGATATAATCTTCGTAATGGAAAAGTCACATCGCAATAAAACCTCTAAAAAGTTTAAAGACTTACTTAAAGGTAAAAAACTTGTGTGCCTAGATATTCCCGATAACTACGATAGAATGCAACCTGAGCTAGTAAAAATACTAAAAAACAGAGTGTTAAAGCATATTCGCATATAGGCATATAACAAGCTGTTCAAGGCGGGACTGCTAACAGTTTGCTCGGTTTCGCTTCGCTACACATTTTAGCAAACAATTATCAGCCCCTTAACAGGGCGTTAGGTGTACAACATTGTTCGAGTCAGGTTTTCGAAAGCTCCATACCTATATGACATTACTTAGTATTGCAGTCATAAATTTTTGGTTCATGATTGCTGTTTTTATTATTGGAGTAGCACTCGACGTAGATAAAATTTTAGTAAATCCGATATTCTACGTTCCTTTTATTATTTGGCTTTGTTTTGCGTCAATTGCTTTCACTCTGGTTGCTTTTATTAAGTGTCACAATTGTAATAAACGTCTAGCAGTTACTACTAAAAGTGATCATAAGGTAAAGAATAAACATTGGGTTTTATGGTTTATGAAAGAGTTACCACCTCAAATTAAATGCGAACATTGTGGTGTTTTATACCAAGGTACACCTAACAAGTCATTAAAGCAGGACAAATAACAGTTGGCTTTTGCTCCTGCGTCGCTTATTTTAGCCAACATATTATTTGCCTCTTAACGAGGCGTTATGTTTCTTCGGAGTCCTATGAAAATATACACATTGGTAGCTCTAGCTATTTTTTCTTCAGTTAGTTTTACAGCAGGATTTTTTCTTGGTCAAGAAACATATTATGATGAAAAATCGTTAGAGCTAATGAAATCAGGCTATACACAATATTTTAATGATTCTCATGAATTAATAGAGTTTACTCATAACATCACATTGGTTACGCTTCTCGTTGGTTGCCAAAAAGAAGACTGTACTGAATTAGTTGAAGATTTCTATAAACCTGAACTTCTTAAAACAATTCAAAGGTATGAAAATGGTGAGTTTAATAACTTTCAAAGGGTAATGTTTAAAAGTGATATTGAAAAAGCGAAAAAGCTCATCAGCAATGAAACATAACAAGGCGCTCAACAGGACAAATAACAGTTGGTTTTTGCTCCTGCGTCGCTATTTTAACCAACTGTTATTTGCCCATTAGCGTGGCGTTAGGTGTTTCGAGAGTCTGTATGTCTTTTCTGAGTAAATTATTCCGTTGGGAACGAGGCAGGCAAAAATCGGGTTACGATAAGATGCTACTTTGCGGAGCAATGTGGCCTATAAAATTTGATACTTATTTGCTTAAATTCCCTGAAGGAAGTGAAATATCTCCGCATACGGATAAAGTTGTATCAGGTAAACATTATCGCTTAAATATCGTATTAAAAAACGCAGATAAAGGCGGTGAGTTTATTTGTTCTAATCCGATTTACGAAACAAAACGGATTAAACTTTTTCGTCCTGATGTTAGCGAACATCAAGTTTCAAAAATTGTAAAAGGTAACAGGTATATACTTAGTATTGGTTGGGTAAAAAACACCTAACAAGAAAATCAACAAGGACAAAAAAACAGTTGGCTTTTTGTTCACTACGTTCACTTATTTTAGCCAACAATTTTTTGCCTGTTATTTGGGCGTTATATGCTTTAAAGAATTACGTATTAGAGCAAGATACTTTTTACGTAGTGTTTTTCGCTAAAAATGTTTAGTGTATGCACTAATAAACTTTGTTGTTATTCCTTTTTCAAAGGTAACAAAGTTATTAATTTAGTTCGGCCAGCTGTGCTTAACGCTCAAAAATTCACCGTTGGTTGTTTTATAACGGGTGCCTTTAAATTCGTGTAGTGTTTGTTTTAAATTGCGCTGCATATAACAAGCAATTCAAGCGGGACTTTTTAAAGTTTGCCTGGTTTCGCTGCGCTACACATTTTGGCAAACTATAAAAAGCCCCTTAATTGGGCGTTATATGCCATGAAGATTATGGTGTTTATTTTTATGTAAGGATGCAAAATTGGAACAGATAGTTCTAGAGTTTAAAAAGCAAAAACGGTTTTGGTATCCAGAAGTAGATGTTTCAAAACTTAACGATCGTATCTTTGAGTTAAAAAATGAAGGTTGGAGAGTTATTTCTATTACACCCAATAGTAATTGGCTCGGTGTTGTTAAGTCTTATAGTATCCTCTTGCAAAGTGATTCATAAACTATAGTGCAATTGGCATATAACAAGCCAATCAAGCGGGACTAAAAACAGTTTGCTCGGTTTCGCTTCGCTACACATTTTAGCAAACAATTTTTAGCCCCTTATTGGGGCGTTATGTGTCAGGTGAATATGTTCTCTGTTGTGAGCAGATTAAAAGGATTAATTTCAAGCTCCTTTGAAGAAGAGGTTAGCGATCAAGATATTCGAGAGCACCTTAAAAGTAATGCTCAAAAAGGAGATTTAGACTGTCAATGTGATTATGCCATTGTATGTCTTGATGGTTTTGGCGGTCCGGTAAACCTCGGTCATGCAGAATACTGGTTAAATCTGGCTGCAAATAAAGGCCATAGCAATGCACAGTATTTTCTCGGCTATTGTTATTTTGAAGGCGAGTATCTTGATAAAGATGCTGAAAAAGGTAATTTCTGGCTAACTATTGCAGCATCAAATGGTCATAAAGAAGCTCAGAAGTATGTTGATACAGACACATAACAAGCTGTTCAAGCGGGACAAATTACAGTTGGCTGGTTCCGCTTCGCTTCACATTTTAGCCAACTAAAATTTGCCCCTTAACAGGGCGTTATGTTGCTCATGGAAAAATTAAACATTGGATAAGTTTGAAATATCTCTTGATATCATTTCTCGTGATGGCCCATTTGAAGAGTTTAAACAGGACGCATCAATTGTGACAATTGAGCTATCGTCAGGAGAAACAATATCAAATGTATTTTTACTATACCCTAATAAAATTTTAGCAATTAAAGGTTATTCTAAATTACCATTTAAATTAAGTAATATTGCTAGGGTCTATCAAAGCGCTCAGGATCTTAAAACTAGGTCATCAAGTAATTGGCAATGGTTTGGCAACTAGCAACATAACAAGCCAATCAAGTGGGACTGCTAAAGCATGGCTCGGTTTCGCTTCGCTACACAAGTTTAGCCATGCATTATCAGCCCCTTATTGGGGCGTTATATGCTTTAAAGAATTACGTATTAGAGCAGGAGATTTTTATGTAGTGTTTTTCGCTAAAAATGTTTGGCGTATGCACTAATAAACTTTGTTTTTTAATCCTTTTTCAAAGGCAACAAAGTTATTAATTTAGTTCGGCCAGTTGTGTTAACGCTCAAAAGTTCACTGTTGGTCGTTTTATAACGGGTGCCTTTAAATTCGTGTAGCGTTTGTTCTTACTGGCGCTGCATATAACAAGCAATTCAAGCGGGACTTTTTAAAGTTTGCCTAGTTTCGCTGCGCTACACATTTTGGCAAACTATAAAAAGCCCCTTAATATGGGCGTTATATGCTTCAAAGAATTACGCATTAGAGCAAGAGATTTTTTACGTAGAGTTTTTCGCTAAAACTGTTTAGTGTATGCACTAATAAACTTTGTTATTGATACCTTTTTCAAAGGCAACAAAGTTATTAATTTAGTTCGGCCAGTTTTGCTTAACGCTCAAAAGTTCACGGTTGGTCGTTTTATAACGGGTGCCTTTAAATTCGTGTAGTGTTTGTTTTAAATTGCGCTGCATATAACAAGCAATTCAAGCGGGACTTTTTAAAGTTTGCCTGGTTTCGCTGCGCTACACATTTTGGCAAACTATAAAAAGCCCCTTAATATGGGCGTTAGAGGTATAGGGAGTTTTGGTGCCAAAAGTAGATCATCGTGATGAGCAAATTAAAGGTCTTGATAGATATATTCCAAGTAAGATTTCTAAATCATTATTAGTTCTGCTTACCTCTAATTTACTATTAGCTTTTTATGTATTTTTTAACCCTAAAGACCAAATAATTAAATCTATATTTGGTAAAGTCAGTACAGATGATCCTGTTAAGTTTCTTCTGTTTACTTTGGTTTTAATTGCATTTGGTTTAATTATTGAACTTGCGATTATTGTTAATCACTCTAAACAAAGTAGAGTTACTCATTATTCGCTAGTACATCCAAGTATGTCATTTAAAATGCTATGGGCAAATGCAACAACTAAACATTATTTGTTGCTTTTAGGTGTGTTTGTTGTTGGTTTGCTTTTAGGAGCTAAATACCTCTAACAAGCTGTTCAAGCGGGACAAATTACAGTTGGCTGGTTCCGCTTCGCTTCACATTTTAGCCAACTACAATTTGCCCCTTAACAGGGCGTTAGGTGTATCTCTGGCTTTGGAGCTGACAATTGAGAAAATGGATTATTTTAACACTGGTCGTAATTTCAATAGTTGTATACCAATATACTCAACCCAGAGTGTTTTTCCTTATGTTCGAGTCTTCTGATCAAATAGAATTTCAGAAGTTAATAGTTTTAGAGGGGGAAACGGAACTTGAATATATATTTCCTGAACAGTGTTCAGAGCTTTTTAAAGAGTGTTCAATAAAAGTTAGAGTATTGGAACAAGCCGGTTTACTGAACCTAAAAGTTGTATATAAAGACGGAAAGACTTTATCTGCTTCAAATGTAGAATATTATGTCGGAGAAGCTAATTATATTAGTACCTCTCTTGGAAAGTTAGGCTGGGTCAGAGCCCATTGGCAATAATGGTATCATACACCTAACAAGCTAATTAACAGGACAAATAACAGTTGGTTTTTGCTCCTGCGTCGCTTATTTTAACCAACTATTATTTGCCCATTATTAGGGCGTTATGTGTTTCTAGAGGATGTATTAACTTATGGATAGAGTAGAAAGGCCGTTCCCATTATTAATTGTTGTTGCTTTATATTTTATATTTGGCCTTAGTGCTGTTGCTAGCGTTTTTTCTTCAAAACCAACTGACTTGGTGAGTATTGCTTTTTTGTTTATATCTTATGGTTTGCTTACCAAGAAAGCTTGGGCATTAATCGGACTTAAAGTAATAGTATCAATTCAAATTCTAGCGTTGGCTTTTATGCTTTTAATGCAGTTACTTCCAGGCGACGGTGGTAGCGCACAAATAGGATTGGGCAGCTTCGAGTTTACGATATCTCCATTTCTGTTCAATATCATATTTCTTGCTTATGTTGGGTTTCAGTCGTACGTTGCCTTTTCAAAAGAAACAATGGTATATATAACAAACACATAACAAGCTGTTCAAGCGGGACAAATAACAGTTGGCTGGTTCCGCTCCGCTTCACATTTTAGCCAACTACAATTTGCCCCTTAACAGGGCGTTAGTTTACAAAAAGGATTTTGGTGGTGTTTGAAAGTATTGCGATCTACTCAGGATTAATTGCAACAATTTGGATTTTTATTGGTGTTTATGTAGCAAGTCTATTTTATGCTGGTTACAGCCATTCTAAACAATTCTGTAGTGAACTAGGCGCAAGTGGTAGTCCAACTGAAAAACTATCCCCCTTAATTAACAATTATCCACTCGGCTTTCTATTTTGTTTTTTCGGTTGGTATTTGATGCAGCTGTCAAATGTTTCAATCTTAGTTAATGTTGCTGGTTTGTTAGTTATCGTTCACGGTATTGGTACATGGGTAGCAGGTTACTTCCCAATGGATGCTGATCCATTTACGAAGAATCCTACTTTTAATTGTAAGATGCATTCTTGGGCAGGTTTCATCATGCTGCTTTCGCTAGTTGTAGCTCCAATATTAATTGCTATTAGTCCCACAACTGAAACTATCACTCTAAATTTTCGTGTTTTTTCAGTTGTTTCTGTTATCGCTGCTGTTTATTATCTGTTTGCTATGGCTAAAGCTGTTAAGTCTCAAAGTAACCCTGGTATCCATCAACGCATTTCTTATGGCTTTCAGTTACTTTGGTTAAGTGTTTTCTCTTTAGTCTTGGTGTAATTGTAAACTAACAAGCTGTTCAAGCGGGACAAAATACAGTTGGCTGTTTTCGTTCCTCAACATTTTAGCCAACTAAATTTTGCCCCTTAACAGGGCGTTATATGCTTCAAAGAATTACGTCTTAGAGCAAGAGATTTTTACGTAGTGTTTTTCGCTAAAAGTGTTTAGTGTATGCACTAATAAACTTTGTTGTTATTCCTTTTTCAATGGCAACAAAGTTATTAATTTAGTTCGGCCAGTTGTGCTTAACGCTCAAAAATTCACGGTTGGTCGTTTTATAACGGGTGCCTTTAAAATTCGTGTAGCGCTTGTTTTTACTGGCGCTGCATATAACAAGCAATTCAAGCGGGACTTTTTACAGTTTGCCTAGTTTCGCTGCGCTTCACATTTTGGCAAACTATAAAAAGCCCCTTAATTGGGCGTTAGGCATTTACATGAAATTTCTACTCACAGTGCTAATTTTTATAAATTCTAATTTAGTGTTAGCTTGTGCCCCCAATCCAATACCTTTTAACTTATTGGTAATGGTTGATGGAGAAATGGTCGAGAGAAACGATCTTCTTACCAAAGAATTTATAAAAGAATATAATACAGTTTTAAAGGATTGTACCCTCGGGAAATGGGTTTTATCCGTAATAGTTTATGAAGATAAATTTTTGATCTCTCCTGATGCTATTGGTCAGGAAGAATGCATGGCTAAGGCTGCTACAGAAATATTACAGAGAATTGAGGAGCGTAGACCTACTATATCATTACCCTCTATAACTACAGAACCACTGC
>NZ_BAAJLV010000013.1:0-18192 GCF_057548755.1 Colwellia aquaemaris
TTTTCAATTACCTTAAAGTTTATTAAAAGCCCGGCCAAAAGACCGAGCCAGACTTTCAAAAAGCCTTACTAAGATTCAATTATTTTGTCGGCAACAGCTTTAGGTGCTTCGCTATATTGCTGAAACTCCATAGAGTATGATGCACGACCTTGAGTTGCACTACGTAAAGCCGTAGCGTAACCAAACATTTCAGATAGTGGTACAGTTGCATTCACTACCTTAGAACCAGCTGGACCTTCGTCCATGCCATCGATCATACCGCGACGGCGATTTAAATCACCTACGACATCACCCATGTTTGCTTCTGGCGTAATAACTTCTACTTTCATCATAGGTTCAAGTATTACCGGCGATGCATCAAGCACACCTTGTCTAAAACCCATTGATGCAGCGACTTTAAACGCCATTTCATTTGAGTCAACGTCATGAAAAGAACCGTCATAAAGAGTGACCTTAATGTCTAATAACGGATAGCCAGCTAATACGCCACTTTCCATTTGCTCTCTACAGCCCTTTTCAACTGCTGGAATGTATTCTTTTGGAACAGCACCACCAACAATTTCGTCAACAAATTCAAAACCTTCACCTTCTGGTAACGGCTCTAATTTCAACCAAACATGACCAAATTGACCACGACCACCTGATTGACGAACAAATTTACCTTCCACTTCAACAGTCGAGCGAATCGTTTCACGGTAAGCCACTTGAGGATTACCTACGTTACATTCAACGCTAAATTCGCGTTTCATGCGCTCAACTAAGATATCGAGGTGTAATTCCCCCATACCTGAAATGATGGTTTGACCCGATTCCTCATCAGAGACAACTCTAAATGACGGATCTTCTGCGGCCAACTTACCTAATGCAATAGCCATTTTTTCTTGGGCTGCAACGGTTTTTGGCTCAACTGCCACCGAAATAACCGGTTCAGGAAACTCCATGCGCTCTAGTGTTATCACATGATTTGCATCACATAAGGTATCACCCGTTGTGACATCTTTTAGGCCAATGGCCGCTGCAATGTCACCCGCACGTACTTCTTTTATTTCCTGTCGATCATTTGCGTGCATTTGCACGATACGACCAAAGCGTTCTTTCTTGCCTTTAACAGGATTGTATATACTGTCGCCAGTTTTTACTACACCTGAATAGACGCGGAAGAATGTTAATGTACCAACAAATGGGTCTGTCGCAATTTTAAATGCTAAAGCGGCAAATGGCGCTTTATCATCAGCCTCGCGACTGCCTTCAGTTTCGTTTTTGTCATTGTTAATACCTTTTATCGCTTCAACTTCTGTTGGCGAAGGTAAATATTCAATAACAGCATCAAGTACTGCTTGTACACCCTTGTTCTTAAAGGCTGAGCCACAAGAACATAGGACAATTTCATTGTTTAGTGTACGGGTACGTAGCGCAGATTTTATTTCTGCTTCGGATAACTCACCTTCTTCAAGGTATTTATCCATTAATTCTTCAGAGGCTTCTGCAGCTTCAGAGACAAGGTTTTCATGCCATTGTTCGGCGTCTTCTTGCATATCTGCAGGAATATCTTGATAAGTAAATGTCATGCCCTGGTCACTTTCGGTCCAGTTAATAGCTTTCATTTTAATTAAGTCGATAACACCAGCAAAATCATCTTCGGCACCAATTGCTAAATGAATTGGCACTGCATTAGCTTCTAATCGAGATTTGAGTTGTTCAACAACCGTTAAAAAGTTTGCACCGGTACGGTCCATCTTATTAACAAAAACTAAGCGTGGAACGGAGTATTTCTCCATTTGACGCCATACAGTTTCAGTTTGTGGTTGAACTCCTGAAGAACCACATAACACTAATACTGCACCATCTAATACACGTAATGAGCGTTCTACTTCAATCGTAAAGTCTACGTGACCTGGGGTGTCAATGATATTAATGCGATGGTCTTCAAATTGTGCTTCCATCCCTTTCCAAAAACAAGTGGTTGCAGCAGAGGTAATAGTAATGCCTCGCTCCTGCTCTTGTTCCATCCAGTCCATGGTGGCTGCGCCATCATGAACTTCACCGATCTTATGAGAAAGACCAGTATAGAAAAGTACCCTTTCTGTTGTTGTCGTTTTACCGGCATCGACATGAGCACAAATACCAATGTTACGGTAACGCTCAATAGGGGTTATACGTGCCACAATTTCATCCTCTTTCTGAGCTTAATTACTCAGATTATAAAACAGTTGTGGTTATCACTTCGGGTTAAATTAACATTCGGTGATAACCACGGCATTACACTTGTTACTAGTAAATTAGCAAATATTGCTAATTTATAGTTTCTACCAACGGTAGTGAGCGAATGCTTTGTTAGCTTCAGCCATACGGTGAACGTCTTCACGTTTCTTAACCGCTGAACCTTTGCTGTCAGACGCATCTAACATTTCGTTAGCTAGGCGCTGAGCCATTGATTTTTCACCACGTTTACGAGCTGCTTCAACTAACCAACGCATGGCTAGTGCATTACGACGCACTGGACGAACTTCAACTGGTACTTGATACGTAGAACCACCAACACGGCGAGATTTAACTTCCACTTGTGGGCGGATGTTTTCTAACGCTGTTTCAAATAACTCAAGGTGAGTTTTTTCAGAGTTCTTTTCAGTTAAAATGTCTAATGCACCGTATACGATTTTTTCTGCAGTAGATTTTTTACCATCAACCATAAGAATGTTGATGAATTTTGCTAAAAGTTCGTTATGGAACTTAGGATCTGGCAATATTTTACGTTGCCCTACGACGCGTCTTCTTGGCATCTTAATTCTCCGTTATATTCAGGATAAACCCAAAATGTAATATGTTATTTGGCCTTACTTAACGTTTCTATTCATTAGCTATTAAAGCTAAGAAAGGGAAACTTAAGATTTAGGTCGCTTAGCACCGTATTTAGAACGGCCTTGTCTTCTGTCGCTAACACCTGAACAGTCAAGCGCGCCACGAACGGTGTGGTAACGCACACCTGGTAAATCTTTAACACGACCACCACGAATCAAGATAACGCTATGCTCTTGTAAGTTGTGACCTTCACCACCGATGTATGAAGTAACTTCGAATCCGTTAGTTAAACGAACACGAGCTACTTTACGTAGTGCCGAGTTTGGTTTCTTTGGTGTAGTAGTATACACACGAGTACATACGCCACGACGTTGTGGACAAGCTTGTAACGCAGGAACGTTACTTTTTTGTACTTGTTTCACACGTGGTTTACGTACTAATTGGTTAATAGTTGCCATTAAATAGCTCCGATTAGTTAAATTTGTGTAAATTCCAATCAATGGGGAAATTTACACCCTTATAAACGTGAAAATCCGCGACTCTAAATTTCATACGCAAAGGTACAAAATATAGGGTCGCGGAATTCTATAGGTCAAGCTTTAACCTGTCAAGCATATTGTGAGCTGGAGCAGGTTAAAACTGATTTTTCTCGCCTAGGCGTTACTCTTCGCCACCTAACATATCTGCATTTAATGCATCTGTTAGAGCTTGAGCCGCTTCGTCAGCTGATACGGTTACTTCTTCTTCAGGAACAGCATTTTTAGCTTTTGCACGTTCTTGATGATAAGCGTAACCCGTACCGGCAGGAATTAAGCGACCAACAATGACGTTTTCTTTCAAGCCACGTAGTGTATCTTTCTTACCAGCTACAGCAGCTTCTGTAAGTACACGTGTTGTTTCTTGGAAAGATGCCGCCGAGATGAATGACTCAGTTGCCAATGATGCTTTAGTAATACCCATCATTTGCATTTCGAATTCAGCAGGTTGTTTACCTTCAGCTTCAAGTTCACGGTTAGCAATGTTAACACGTGCAACTTCAACAACTTCGCCTTTCAAGAATTCTGAATCACCTGCATCTAAGATCTCACACTTGCGGATCATTTGACGTACGATTACTTCAATGTGCTTGTCGTTAATCTTAACACCTTGTAAACGATATACTTCTTGTACTTCGTTAACAATGTAGTTTGCTACTGGCGCAACACCACGTAAACGTAAGATATCATGTGGAGACTCTGGACCATCGGCAATAACTTCACCTTTCAGTACAGATTCACCTTCAAACACGTTTAGTTGACGCATTTTAGGGATCATCTCTTCGTATACTTCACCACTTGGTTGAGTGATTAGTAGACGCACTTTACCTTTTGTTTCTTTACCGAAACCGATAATACCTGTTTTCTCAGCTAAGATAGCTGGAAGTTTAGGCTTACGTGCTTCAAATAAGTCAGCTACACGTGGTAGACCACCAGTAATATCGCGAGTTTTCGAAGACTCTTGTGGAATACGCGCTAACGCATCACCGATATTAACTTCTGCACCATCTTCAAGATTTACAATTGCATTACCTGGTAAGAAGTATTGTGCTGGAATTTCAGTACCAGCAATCATTACGTCATTACCTTTGGCATCAACTAGCTTAACCATTGGGCGCATTTCTTTACCCGCTGAGTTACGTTGACCTGCTTCAGTAACAACAATACTTGATAAACCAGTTAACTCATCTGTTTGACGAACCATAGTTACGCCATCAACAAGTTCGACAAATTGAACCTTACCAGCAACCTCAGTAATGATTGGATGCGTATGCGGATCCCAGTTCGCGATAATATCGCCAGAACTGATTGCTTCACCATCTTTCTTAGAAAGAATAGTACCGTAAGGTACTTTGTAACGTTCTTTCTCACGACCTAATTCATCAATTACAGTAAGCTCTGATGAACGAGAGGTGATCACTAAGTGATCTTCTGAGTTAGTTACAAACTTAGCATTTTGAAGCTTCAAGGTACCGTTGTTTTTAACTTGTACTGAGTTCTCAGCAGATGCACGAGACGCCGCACCACCGATATGGAACGTACGCATGGTAAGCTGAGTACCTGGTTCACCAATTGATTGTGCTGCCACAACACCAATGGCTTCACCTTGGTTAATCATATGACCACGAGCCAAGTCACGACCATAACAGTGCGCACAAATACCAAAATCAGTTTCACAAGTGATAATTGAACGTACTTTAATTTGATCAACCGAGTTTTCTTCGATTACATCACAAAGTGCTTCGTCAATTAAAGTGTTACGTGGCAGTAATACTTCTTCAGTACCTGGAATAAGTACATCTTCACATACTACACGACCTAGTACACGCTCACGTAACGGCTCAACAACATCACCACCTTCAATCAATGGTGTCATTAATAGGCCATCTTCAGTGCCACAGTCATGTTCTGTAACAACTAAATCTTGTGCAACGTCAACTAAACGACGAGTCAAGTAACCCGAGTTCGCTGTTTTCAATGCCGTATCGGCCAAACCTTTACGCGCACCGTGAGTTGAGATGAAGTATTGTAATACGTTCAAACCTTCACGGAAGTTAGCTGTGATTGGCGTTTCGATGATTGAGCCATCTGGCTTAGCCATCAAACCACGCATACCCGCTAACTGACGGATCTGAGCGGCACTACCACGAGCACCCGAGTCAGCCATCATAAAGATTGAGTTGAAAGAGTCTTGCTCTTCTGGCTCACCGTCACGGTTAATAACAGTTTCTTTTGATAAGTTATCCATCATAGCTTTCGAAACTTTTTCGTTCGCAGATGACCAAATATCGATAACTTTGTTGTATTTCTCACCAGCCGTTACAAGACCTTGCTCAAACTGGCTTTGAATTTCTTTAACTTCTTCTTCTGAATCTTCGATGATGGTGTATTTCGCATCTGGAATAACCATATCGTCAATACCAACCGAAGCACCCGCAATCATCGCGTAGTGGAAACCTGTGTACATAATATGGTCAGCAAAGATAACAGTATCTTTAAGACCTAAATTACGGTACGCATGGTTAATTAGTTTTGAAATTGGCTTTTTGCCTAAAGGTTGATCAATTAAGTCATAAGGTAAGCCTTCAGGACAAACTTGCCATAAAATAGCACGACCAACAGTAGTATCGCGTAAGCTAGTATGCGCAACTAATTCACCTTCAGCATTACGAATATGCTCAGTGATACGTATTTTCACACGAGCATGAAGTTCTGCTACACCGGTACGGTATGCTTTTTCAGCTTCTTTAGTGTCGGTAAATACCATACCTTCACCTAAACCATTTACACGATCGCGAGTTAGGTAATATAAACCTAATACAACATCTTGTGATGGTACGATGATAGGATCACCATTTGCTGGTGAAAGTACGTTGTTCGTTGACATCATCAACGTACGTGCTTCCAATTGTGCTTCTAGTGTCAACGGTACGTGTACCGCCATTTGGTCACCATCGAAATCGGCGTTATATGCCGCACAAACTAGCGGGTGTAGATGAATCGCTTTACCTTCGATTAGAACAGGTTCGAAAGCTTGGATACCTAATCTATGTAGTGTTGGTGCACGGTTAAGCATTACCGGATGTTCACGAATTACTTCGTCAAGTACATCCCATACTTCTGCGCCTTCACGCTCAACTAGTTTCTTAGCCGCTTTAATCGTTGTCGCTAAACCACGCGCTTCTAATTTACCGTAAATAAATGGCTTGAATAGCTCAAGTGCCATTTTCTTAGGTAAACCACACTGGTGTAAACGTAACGTTGGACCAACGGTAATTACAGAACGACCTGAATAGTCAACACGCTTACCAAGTAAGTTTTGACGGAAACGACCTTGCTTACCTTTGATCATATCGGCAAGAGATTTAAGAGGACGTTTGTTAGAACCGGTAATAGCGCGGCCACGACGACCATTATCTAATAAAGCATCAACAGATTCCTGCAACATACGCTTTTCGTTACGTACGATAATGTCTGGTGCAACTAGGTCTAGAAGACGCTTCAAACGGTTGTTACGGTTAATAACACGACGGTAAAGATCGTTAAGATCAGACGTTGCGAAACGGCCACCGTCTAGTGGTACTAATGGACGTAAATCAGGCGGTAAAATTGGTAAAACATTCATAATCATCCACTCAGGCTTATTGCCTGAAGCAGCGAATGCTTCCATTAATTTTAAACGCTTAGTGATTTTCTTACGTTTAGTTTCACTGCCAATCTCAGGTAATTCTTCACGCATTTGCGCTACTTCACCGTCAAGATCGATTTGTTGTAGTAAAGCTAAAACCGCTTCGGCACCCATTAAGGCATCGAATTCATCACCGTGCTCTTCTAACGCATCAAGATATTCTTCTTCCGTTAGAATTTGGCTTTTTTCTAATGTCGTCATGCCTGGTTCGGTAACAACATAAGATTCAAAATAAAGCACACGCTCAATATCACGTAACGTCATGTCTAATAATAGACCGATACGAGATGGTAATGACTTTAAGAACCAAATGTGAGCAACTGGGCTTGCTAATTCGATATGACCCATACGGTCACGACGAACTTTAGTCAATGTCACTTCAACGCCACATTTTTCACAAATTACACCGCGGTGCTTAAGGCGTTTGTATTTGCCACAAAGACATTCGTAGTCTTTAACTGGACCAAAAATACGAGCACAGAACAAACCATCGCGTTCTGGCTTAAAAGTACGATAGTTAATCGTCTCAGGTTTCTTTACTTCACCAAATGACCATGAACGAATCATATCTGGTGAAGCTAATCCGATGCGAATACCATCGAACTCTTCTGTTTGATTTTGTTGCTTAAGAAACTTAAGTAAATCTTTCACACTCTATCTCCTGTCGGAGTTAAATACCGGAAAGAGCAGCCATCTGCTCTTTCCATGTACTGACTTTTAGCGTTAACTCAAAGTCAGCAATGTAGCTTTAGGTAGCCTATTCCTGATCCAATTCGATGTTGATACCCAACGAGCGAATTTCTTTCAACAATACGTTGAATGATTCAGGGATACCTGGTTCCATTCTGTGATCACCGTCTACTAAGTTTTTATACATCTTAGTACGACCGTTAACATCATCAGACTTAACAGTAAGCATTTCTTGTAGGGTATAAGCAGCACCGTATGCTTCTAATGCCCATACTTCCATCTCACCAAAACGCTGACCACCAAATTGTGCTTTACCACCTAATGGTTGTTGCGTAACTAAGCTGTACGAACCAGTAGAACGGGCATGCATTTTGTCATCAACTAAGTGGTTTAGTTTCAGCATGTACATGTAACCTACAGTTACTGGACGTTCAAATTCGCGCCCGGTACGACCATCTGTTAATGTAAATTGACCGCTTTCTGGCATATCAGCTAGTTTGAATAAGTCTTTAATCTCACGTTCACTTGCACCGTCAAATACTGGCGTAGCAATTGGAAGACCGGCACGTAAGTTACCCGCTAAACGCATAATCTCATCATCAGAGAATGAATCGATATCAACGTTTTGACGTGACTCGCCTAAGCTGTAAACTTCTTTCAAGAATTCACGTAATTTATGAATTTCTTGTTGAGCTTGCAACATACGGTTAATTTTCTCACCAATACCACGAGCAGCCATACCTAAATGGGTTTCTAGGATCTGACCGATGTTCATACGTGATGGTACACCCAGCGGGTTAAGTACAACATCAACCGGTACACCGTGCTCATCGTAAGGCATATCTTCAACAGGTACTACGTTTGAAATAACACCTTTGTTACCGTGACGACCAGCCATTTTATCACCTGGTTGAATACGGCGTTTAACAGCTAAGTAAACTTTAACAATTTTCAATACGCCTGGCGCTAAATCATCACCTTGAGTAATTTTACGACGCTTAACTTCATATTTCTTATCGAAGTCTGCTTTAATGGCATCGTATTGCTCAGCAATTTGCTCAAGCTCTGATTGTTGAGCTTCATCAGCTAAGTTTTGCACTAACCACTTGTCGCGAGACATGCTGTTAAGATCTGACTCATTTAAGCCTGATGCTAACAATAATTTCTTCGCACGAGCGTAGATACCGTCTTCTAAAATGCTGAACTCATCACCCAAGTCTTTCTTAACTTGTTTAAGTTGCATTTCTTCAATTTCAACGGCACGCGCATCTTTTTCTACACCGTCACGGGTAAAGATTTGCACGTCGATGATAGTACCTGAAACTGAGTTAGGTACTCGTAAAGAGCTGTCTTTAACATCAGCCGCTTTCTCACCGAAGATAGCACGTAGTAATTTTTCTTCTGGGGTAAGTTGCGTTTCACCTTTAGGTGTTACTTTACCTACTAAGATATCGCCACCGTTTACTTCAGCACCAATGTAAACAACACCTGCTTCATCTAATTTAGATAATGCAGACTCGCCAACATTTGGAATATCAGCAGTAATTTCTTCACTACCTAGCTTAGTATCACGCGCGATACAGCTTAATTCTTGAATATGGATAGTCGTAAAGCGATCTTCTTGTGCAACACGCTCAGATAACAACATTGAATCCTCAAAGTTGTAACCATTCCACGGCATAAATGCGATACGCATGTTTTGGCCAAGTGCCAATTCACCCATATCAGTTGAAGGACCGTCAGCTAATACATCGCCACGAACTACCGGCTCAGCCATACGACATAATGGACGTTGGTTGATACAAGTGTTTTGGTTTGAACGTGTGTATTTAGTTAAGTTGTAAATATCAATGCCCGCTTCACCAGCAACCATTTCATTTTCGTTAACTTTAACAACGATACGAGAGGCATCAACGTAATCGATAACACCACCACGCTTAGCAACAACAGTAACACCTGAATCAACTGCTACAATTTTCTCCATACCTGTACCAACCAGTGGCTTGTCCACTTTCAGTGTAGGTACAGCCTGACGTTGCATGTTCGAGCCCATCAAGGCACGGTTAGCATCATCATGCTCTAGGAATGGAATCAGTGACGCAGCAACAGAAACGATTTGCTGTGGCGAAACGTCCATATACTGAACTTGTTCAGCAGACATCAAGGTAAATTCGTTTTTATGACGACAAGGAACTAGGCCATCAACTAACTTACGATCAGAATCAACATCAGCTGTTGTCTTAGCGATTACAAAATTGCCTTCTTCGATTGCAGAAAGGTAATCAACTTCATCAGTTACATAACCATCAACAATTTTGCGGTAAGGTGTTTCTAAGAAACCGTAATCGTTAGTGCGTGCGTAACATGAAAGCGAGTTGATCAAACCAATGTTTGGACCTTCCGGCGTTTCGATTGGACATACACGACCATAGTGAGTTGGATGTACGTCACGTACTTCGAAACCAGCACGTTCACGTGTTAAACCACCCGGGCCTAAGGCAGAAATACGACGCTTATGCGTTACTTCTGATAACGGGTTGTTTTGGTCCATAAATTGTGACAATTGTGATGAACCAAAGAATTCTTTAACAGCAGCTGAAATCGGCTTAGCGTTAATTAAATCTTGCGGCATAATCGCATCTAAGTCGCCAAGACTTAAACGTTCACGAACAGCACGTTCTACACGAACTAAACCAACACGGAATTGGTTTTCTGCCATTTCACCTACTGAACGGATACGACGGTTACCTAAGTGATCGATATCATCAACTTCACCTTTACCATCACGAATATCGATAAGGGTTTTCATTACTGAAATAATATCGTCGTTAGATAAAATACCATCACCTACCGAGTCAGCATTACCAACACGACGGTTGAACTTCATACGACCAACCGTTGATAGGTCGTAACGCTCTAACGAGAAGAATAAGTTGTTGAATAGCGTATCTGCTGCATCTTTTGTTGGCGGCTCGCCCGGACGCATCATACGGTAAATTTCAACTAATGCTTCTAAGCGATTAGTTGAGCTATCTACACGTAAAGTGTCAGACATATATGAACCGACATCAAATTCGTTCATGTATAAAGTTGAAAGTACTTTATGGCCTGCTTGGCTTAATTCAGCTAATAATTCTAAAGTGATTTCAGCATTCGCCTCTGCGATAACTTCACCAGTAGACTCATCGATGTACGCTTTAGAAAGCACTTTACCAACAATGTATTCTGCTGGTACTTCTAAAGTGTCAATTTTCTCTTTTGATAAAGTACGGATATGGCGTGCAGTAATGCGACGACCTTGTTCAACAAGTACATCACCATTTGGTAATTTAATGTCAAATGTTGCCGTTTCACCGCGTAAGCGTTCTGGAATTAAATCCATTACTAGCTTATCGCCTTTAATTTCAAAATTGGTTGTATCGTAGAAAATCGCTAAAATTTCTTCAGTCGAGTATTCCAAGGCACGTAAAATGATCGAAGCAGGTAATTTACGACGACGGTCAATACGTACGAATAAATTATCTTTTGGATCAAATTCAAAATCCAACCAAGAACCACGGTAAGGAATAACGCGTGCGTTATATAACACTTTACCTGAAGAATGTGTTTTACCTTTATCGTGATCGAAAAACACACCTGGAGAACGATGTAATTGAGAAACAATAACACGTTCAGTACCATTAATGACAAATGTTCCATTGTCAGTCATTAATGGGATTTCACCCATGTATACTTCTTGTTCTTTGATATCTTTAACTGTGCCAGCGGCTGCTTCTTTATCATAAACAACTAAGCGTAATTTAACGCGTAATGGCGCAGAATAAGTTACACCGCGAATTTGACACTCTTTAACATCAAATAACGGCTCGCCCAAGCGGTAACTAACAAATTGTAATTCTGAACTACCAGAATAGGCTTTAATTGGGAAAATAGAACGAAACGCAGCCTCTAGGCCTGTTTCACCTGTTGGATCAATATCAATAAACTTACGGAAAGATTCGAGTTGGATTGATAACAAGAATGGATAATCCATTACTTGTGCACTTTTACCAAAGTCCTTACGAATACGTTTCTTTTCAGAGTAAGAGTAAACCATGGGGTTCCTCAGCTTGCTGGTTATGGCCGAATCTGCCTTAAAATACCAATTGGATTTAAATAATGGCGTAATTTACGTTGTATATTTTCGCTATTATCTAATCCAATTGGTATCAGACAGGATATTGCAGTGATGCTTTAAAATAATTTAAGCATCAAATAATGCACTGTTTTGGTTCAAAAAAAAACCACTTTCTTTAGCGCAAAAAGGCCGGTGACGTTTAAATCACCAGCCATTGCCTTTTCAGGCAAACAATCTGTTCGAAAACAGATTATTTGATCTCAACAGAAGCACCTGCTTCTTCAAGAGCTTTCTTAAGTTCTTCAGCTTCAGCTTTTTCAACACCTTCTTTAAGTGCTTTAGGAGCTGATTCAACTAAGTCTTTAGCTTCTTTTAAGCCAAGACCTGTAGCGCCACGAACGGCTTTGATTACAGCAACTTTCTTCTCACCGAAACCAGTTAAGATTACGTCGAATTCAGTTTGCTCTTCAGCAGCACCACCAGCGTCACCGCCAGCAACAGCAACTGCAGCAGCTGCAGATACGCCGAACTTCTCTTCCATTGCTTCGATTAGTTCAACTACGTCCATTACTGACATTTCAGCAATAGCATTTAGGATATCGTCTTTAGAAATAGACATTTTAAATTTCCTGTTTTAAGTAACAGCCTCTATGACTGTTATAAATAACTATAAATACAAAAAGTGCGAATTGTGCTCTTAACATTAAGAGGTAAACAATTATTAAGCAGCTTCTTGCTCTTTCTGATCGCGTACTGCAGCAATCGTGCGGCAAAGTTTGCCAGCAGATGCTTCTTTCATAGCGCTCATTAAACGTGCAATTGCTTCGTCGTAAGTTGGTAGCTTAGCTAACATGTTTACGTCTACTGCGTTACCTTCAAATGCGGCTGCTTTTACTTCAAATGCTTCGTTAGTTTTAGCGAAGTCAGTGAATAAACGCGCTGCTGCACCTGGATGCTCGTTTGAAAATGCAATTAGTGATGGACCAACTAATGTGTCAGTAACACATTCAAAGTCAGAACCTTGTAATGCACGACGTGCTAATGTGTTACGGATAACTTTCATCCATACACCATTTTCACGAGCTTGCTTACGTAAAACAGTAATTGCTTCAACTGTAACACCGCGTGAATCCGCGATTACAGCTGACTGAGCGCCTTTGGCAGCTTCTTGAACTTCAGCAACAATTGCTTTTTTGTCATCAAGATTGATAGCCATTGGCTTTACTCCTGGTTCACCGGCAATAAAAAACCGGTATTTACTATCCCTAAACTAATAAACCTTAGCTTAGGCCGTTACGGCGAGGACCAGAATTAGGAAATACTGGGTAATCACCATCTACGTAGGAATAATTAAGCTTTTTATGAAGAATCATATCGGCTCCTACGGTCTTTGACGGGGTTGTCTTAAGCAAAAAATGCTAATAAATAGACAACACCTACCAAAATTTAAGGGGCGAAATTATAGTCTACAATTTCCCCCTTGTAAAGTATCGAAAGTCGATGCTTTACAGAAAACTAAAGTGTCAAGCTAGCTTGGTTTACCGCAACACCGGCACCCATAGTAGTTGATACAGAAATTTTCTTAATAAACTGTCCTTTAGCGTTAGCTGGTTTTGCTTTTTTAAGCGCTTCCAATAATGCTTCAAGGTTTTGCTGCAATTTAGCATCTTCGAAATCAGCCTTACCGATAGTAGTATGGATGATACCGTTTTTGTCATTGCGGTAGCGGATTTGGCCCGCTTTAGCATTGTTAACTGCTGTAGTAACATCAGGAGTTACCGTGCCAACTTTAGGGTTAGGCATTAAACCACGTGGGCCTAAGATTTGACCTAGTTGACCAACAACACGCATAGCGTCTGGAGTAGCAATAACTACGTCAAAGTCCATGTTACCGGCTTTAACTTGTTCTGCTAAATCTTCCATACCGACAACGTCAGCACCAGCTTCTTTAGCTTTTTCTGCGTTTGCGCCTTGTGTAAATACAGCAACACGAACATCACGACCAGTACCATGTGGTAATACAGTCGCGCCACGTACGTTTTGATCTGATTTACGAGCGTCAATGCCAAGGTTAACAGCAACGTCTACACTTTCACGAAAGTTAGCAGTAGCTAATTCTTTTAATAAAGAAATGGCTTCGTTGATGTCATATTCTTTTAATACGTCTACTTTTTCACGGATAAGACGAGCGCGTTTTGATAATTTAGCCATTGATTAGTCCTCTACCACTAAACCCATTGAACGAGCAGAACCCGCAATTGTACGCACTGCAGCTTCCATTGAGCCAGCAGTAAGATCTGGTTCTTTCATCTTAACGATTTCTTCAAGTTGTGCTGTAGTAACAGTACCAACTTTTTCAGTGTTAGGACGACCTGAACCGCTCTTGATACCAGCCGCTTTCTTAAGTAAGTAAGAAGCAGGTGGTGTTTTTGTATCAAATGTGAAAGAACGGTCTGCATATACTGTAATTACTACAGGAACTGGAGCGCCCTTTTCTAAAGAATCTGTTTTTGCGTTAAACGCTTTACAGAATTCCATGATGTTCACACCGTGCTGACCTAGTGCAGGACCAACTGGTGGTGACGGATTTGCTGCACCAGCAGCAACTTGTAGCTTGATTAAAGCTGTGACTTTTTTAGCCATGGTTTTAATACCTTTAGTATGGGTTCAAACGCTAATATTAGAATCAGCTCCCCGTTAACAAAAATCGATTTTACCTCTAGCAAGATAAAATCGGCAGCGGATTATATATTATTCACCGATTAAAACGCAAGACATAAGCTAGATTTTGTTTAAAAAAACAACGTTAAATCTACTTAGTTTAGCAATCCATACAAGCCAACAAAAAGAATCCAGCTGCCCAAAAACAATTTCAAAGGCTTAGCGCCTAGCGCCTGAGCAATAAACCGCGCCAAAAACGCACCGACGACGGCACCAGGAATAGCAAACATTAGTATGTCAACATGAATTGCCGTACCAGACAGAAAATAAGGTAAGCCAGCCCAAACCGTTAAGCAAGAAACAATAACCCCAGCAGCAACGGAAAACATTATAGAAAACCCTTGCAACAATAACACTACCGCAAGAATTTCACCGACCCCTACCGATATCCAAGCTGTAATCATACCACCTAAAAAGCTACATACTGCAATGGTAACTTGTTCACCTTGCAGCAACTTAAGACGCTCATTTTGATAGGTACAAGGTTTCACCAACATACAATGACACAATACCACAACACCAAAAATAGCAGAGAAAACGTTAAAGATATTATCAACAGAAGTAGCCGACTGAATTGGCATATATTGTACTAACCACAAACCTAATATTGAAAAAGGTACACTCACCTTTAGTACATGTGCTAGTTGTAAAAGTGAATTCTGTCTACGATAAAACCATAGCCAAGAAAGACTGCCCACAGCCATACCACAACTTTGAATGGCAAAGCTGGTAGCAATAATCACATCACTTGGTAAACCAAGCAGCCGAAACGAAGGTACAAAAACAACCCCCCCACCTGCACCTGTAGCATTTGCCGTTATCGCACCTAAAATACCCAACATAAAAAAGCCTGAATACTCACCAGACCAATCACTTGATGCAATAGCAGAAAGTAATATTGCCACTGCAATTAAAGTAAAGGTAACGCGTCTTGGCCACTTTTTTGCTGCTTGTCGCCGATAGTGCTGCATAAACTGTTTTACCTCCAACAGCATAAATACAAAGTGAATGGCTAAGCATACTACGTCAGATACTTTAGCAACAAATTACGGGCATAAAAAAACCAGAGCATTAACTCTGGTTTTTTAAAGGAACGTATAAATTAACCTTTCTCTACTTGGCCAAATTCCAAATCAACTGGCGTTGAACGACCAAAAATAAGAACAGAAACTTTAATACGGTTCTTCTCGTAATCTAGCTCTTCAACCACACCATTAAAGTCAGCAAATGGACCGTCGATAACACGTACCACTTCACCCGGCTCAAATAATGTTTTAGGTTTCGGCTTATCAGTGTCTTCAAGGCGCTGTAAAATGCGATCAGCTTCTTTTTGTGTAATTGGCGCAGGTCGATCAGAAGTGCCGCCAATAAAACCTAATACGCGTGGTACAGATTTTACTAAATGCCATGCTTCTTCATCCATAGCCATTTGCACTAATACATAGCCTGGGAAGAATTTACGAGCACTTTTACGCTTTTGCCCAGCACGCATTTCAATAACTTCTTCGGTTGGTACAAGAATTTCACCAAACTTATCTTGCAAGCCGTGAATTTCAATATGCTCAGCTAATGTTTTTTGAACTCGACCTTCATAACCTGAAAACGCTTGTACAACATACCAACGCAATTTTGGTTTACTTGTTTCTTCAAGCGACTCTGAGTTTGTGATTTCTTCAGTCATGATATTACCTTTAACCTACTTTTAAGCCAGTAACTAACCCTACTACCCAAAATAGAACTGAATCTAATCCCCAAAGTAGTAAAGACATAATTAATGTGGCCACTAATACGATACCTGTTGTTTGAACCGCTTCTTGGCGTGTTGGCCAAACTACTTTACGAACTTCAGTGCGTGATTCTCTTGCAAATGCAACGGCGTTACGACCTTTAACTGTTTGCATAGCGACTAAGCCAGCAACAATAATAGTTGCTACAACAGCTAATGCACGAACAAGCACAGATTGCTCAGCAAAAAAGTAGTTTCCTACTACTGCACCAGCTAAAAGAAGAACAATAACGCCCCACTTTAAAAAATCGAGCGAACCACTTGGCTCATGTTCAGTACTTGCATTCATATCTACTACCTGTAATTACATGTCTAATCTAAGACTACGCTACCTTGGCTAAACCAAGATAAAATTCTAAAGCGTGAAGAAAAATTATCATTCACACTTTACTCAAAAATGGCAGGGGTAGAGAGATTCGAACTCCCAACCGTCGGTTTTGGAGACCGCTGTTCTACCAATTGGAACTATACCCCTTCAAATTGTACTTACACTTAACGAGTGATTCTTAGTTGTTTGGGAATTAAGAGAGACTCTAGAAGTGAGGCGCTATTATACTAAGCAAAATATTTTACTCAAGGACTATTTGCTAGTAATACAAGTTTCAGGTTACTTAGACATCTAACTAAGGATTTAAAATTCATTAAAATAATTGATATTAGTAGATATGTTAGATACTTTAATTCGCCCTTCCTTACTATAAAGAGCAACTTATGACATTTTTGGAGTTCCTTGAGTTAAAACATTATGGAAAATTGGAAAAGCAATATGTAATTGATTGCGCAAACCAAAGCGCTGAGTTCTCAAGTAAATGGCTAGTTCATTCGATAAGAAGTCAGTGTAGTGCTCTAGAGATGGCAATTGTCATTGCCGCGAATTTAAAATGGAACACGAGTACACTACAGTCATTTGAGCATTCCCTAAATTTAATTATTGGTACAATTGACTTCAAAATCAGTAAGGAAATCATTGATACATGCAACACAGCAAATAAAAGTATCAATTGCAACAAGCAAGATAAACAAAAACAGCTACTGGGTTCTTTTTTAGCCCTAACAAATTTAATAGAAAAAAAATCGAATTTAGATCCAAGCAAATATACCTGCCAATTACCGGCAATCCCAAAGATCATTGATGAAATTCTCACCAGCTGTGAGCCACATTTAAAAGAAGTCTCACTGTTTGGGAATGAAGGGAAGAACAGTAAAGATGAAAACATCAGAAACAATAGCCATTTTCCTACTCCACTGCCTAATGATTCGTTGGCATTAGCTTTATTAGAAAGATTGCTTGCCATTGCGACTGGTGAGCCCATCGAGTTCGCTGAGCCTCCCGTTATATTAAAATATAACGTTGGAGAATACTACAAATGGCACTTTGACTTTATTTATCCTCACACAAAAGAAATTTCGGACCATATCAATCAATTTGGACAGCGAGTAAAAACCGCTATTTTTTATTTCAATGATGATTTCAAAGGAGGGGATACTGAGTTTAAAGTACCTTTTATTTCAGTCCCCCCTAAAAAAGGACATGCACTAATTTTTAATAACTCTTTAAAAGATGGATCGAGAGATTCAAGTAGTATTCATAGAGGCTCAACAGTAACAGAAGGAAATAAGTGGATAATGACTCTTTGGTTTAGAAACAAAAGTTTTTGGCTTAGAAGCGGCTTGTTATAACAATTAAAATGAACAATAGCTAAAACATAAATTAATTATGCTACTACTCAGCTAAGCAATAATTTCAACGTCTAAAGGTCACTTCTTCGTGGCCTTTTTTCTACTATACGAGTTTAAAAAAACGCCCTTCAAAATGACAATGTTCAAGTATCTGAAAAACAAAAAAGGCCGCTTT
>NZ_BAAJLV010000014.1:0-8859 GCF_057548755.1 Colwellia aquaemaris
ATGCCTAACAAGCTGTTCAAGCGGGACAAATAACAGTTGGCTGGTTCCGCTTCGCTTCACATTTTAGCCAACTACGATTTGCCCCTTAACAGGGCGTTATATTGCTATATGGAAGTATCAATTATCTCAATACTAAATAAGTTAACATCCATTAATTTTATTTTGGCTAAGTGGTTTTATGGTTAGTTTTTGCTTTCAATACCTGTTTCTTGGATACTTCACAACTATATAATCACGGACTGTGTTAATGGCGCCCTAAAATATGGTGGGTGTACATACAATGGTGTTGATGTATCTTATGCAGTAACTTTATTCTCTTGGGGTTGTATTTTATTATTTGCCGCAGGTTCCATTTTTATAGTGGCATTTAAAGTTTTCGAAATAATAACCTCGCAATATAACAAGCTGTTCAAGCGGGACTGCTAAAGTTTGGCTCGGTTTCGCTTCGCTACACATTTTAGCCAAACATTATCAGCCCCTTAACAGGGCGTTAGGGCTATATGAAATATCTGAGTTTAATTGCACTATTATTTACTTTTTCTTCCTATGGAATTGGTCCAAAACAATTCGATATTAAAGATTTTTTTTCGGATGCAAAATTCATAGGTACTGGAGTTGTAATTTCAGGTTTTTCTTTGCCTAAAAGCTCTCTAGAAAATTCTTGTGGGGCAACCTTTGAAGTCTTGGTTGTAACACCTATTTTGGGAGCAAAAAAAGGTGAAATCGTTAAATTACATCATATTATGGATAATCGTTTTTCATCTCTTGAAATTGGAAGTAAATATTTTATTTATGCAGAAGATAAATCTACTCATAAATTAATAAACTTAGGTGATGAAATTGATATATCTCTAAATGATCCCAGACCTAAATCATGTCACTCTAAAACAACTGATTTATATATTTATCGTGAGTTTACTCAAAAAATAAATAGTGAAAGTGGTTACAGTTGGATAGGTGATTTTAATATTGATAGTTGGATGGGGTTGCAGCAAATAAAACAAGCTAAAACATTGCCTTGGGTCTATTCTGGCTTTAAAGATGATAAGTATGGTATGTTCACAGAATCTTGGAAGTATGGGTTTGGTAAAGATAATGTCTTCGGTGGTGCTCCACAGCTTGAGCCTATTATAGAGTTGTTTAAACAGCAAGCGGCAAAATAGCCCTAACAAGTTACTCAAACGGACGCTAAACAGTTGGCTAGCTTCGTTCCTCGCCATTTTAGCCAACATTTCTCGCCCCTTAACGAGGCGTTATATGCTTAAGGGATAGCATGAGTAGTCAGCAGGATATTTGCGTTAAATTTGGAACAGAATTTTCACCATGCGGCGATTCGGAAAAACTAGGGTTAGCTATTGAAACTATCGGTAAGTTACCTATAAACGGTTTAAGACAAGTAGCGGAAAATGGTACTTGTGGCTGGTATATATGGTGTGGGGAAGAATGGAGTGACGAACCTGATTTTTTTAAGCCTTTACATGTGAGTCATATTAAAGATTACATCCCACAAATAGAAAAGTATTTGGCTTTACCTGAAGGGTTTAGATTCTTAGTTGCTGGTGACTATGAAGATGTATGGCAAGACAAAGGTTTAATCGGCATATAACAAGCAATTCAAGCGGGACTTTTTACAGTTTGCCTGGTTTCGCTTCGCTACACATTTTGGCAAACTATAAAAAGCCCCTTAATATGGGCGTTAGGTATACAGGGAAGGTTTGGTGCATAAATCAATATATACAGTCGTAGGTGCAGCCAGTGTATGGATTTTTTTCATTTACCTTGCATATATTTCACTTTATATTCAATCTCCTATCACTGAATTACTTATCGATTCTGCTGTATTTCCAGTCAAGGTCAGTGTTTACTCGGTTACATATTTCACTGACTTCTTGAGTGTGTTAATTTTTCTTTTAGCCATGCTTTATAGTTTGAGTTTTATTTGCAAAACTAGTGTTCAAAGCATTGCTGTATATTTTGTTTTGGGCTTTGTTCTAGGTTGTCTTATTTTGCCATATGAATTAACTATTACTGTTTCAGCAATTATTCAAATTATTACGGCAATTTTAGTTGGAGCCTACTTTTACAAGGCTTCAGCAAAGTATACCTAACAAGAAATTAAACAAGGACAAAAAACAGTTGGTTTTTGCTCCTGCGTCGCATATTTTAACCAACTATTTTTTGCCTGTTAATTGGGCGTTATGTGGCAAGGGTTATCGCTAACTATGATTTCAAAACTAAAACAGGAGTTGGCTGAATGGATGGTAGAAGGCTACATCGAAGGCGAGTTAACTTTAGAGCCTGAATGGTATGTTCTTTGGCAGCCTGACGAGTTAGAAGAAATAAATCAAGATTATCAACTTTGTGAGTTTGCTCCTGAGTTTATTACTTTTGGTGGTAATGGTGGTGGTGAACTTTTAGTGATAAACGATAAAGAGGAAGTGTTCTATATTCCAACTATCGGTATGTCTCCTAAAGCGGCAATTAAGATTGCAAATAACTTAAAAACATTTAAACAATCAATGTTAAAGTAAAGCCACATAACAAGTTACTCAAACGGACGCTAAACAGTTGGCTAGCTTCGTTCCTCGCAATTTTAGCCAACAATTTATCGCCGCTTAGTAAGGCGTTATATGCACAAGGAGGTTTCGGTGGAAGAGTTAGCCGAAGGAGCACTAAAAACTATTCTTAGGTTGATCCGTTTTATCCTCATAGAAGCTATTTGTGAGTTTCTTATCTATTGGGTTGGTCGCATATTTTTGTTAGTTATCACATTAGGTAATTACCCACGCGGCAAGCAAGCTGAAGAACATGAAGGTCGCATCATTTGCACAGGGATAGTGGTCATCATATTAAGTATTGTTCTAATCAGCATATATGTGTAAATTGGCATATAACAAGCTAATTAATAAGGACAAAAAACAGTTGGCTGTTTTCGTTCCTCAACATTTTAGCCAACAATTTTTTGCCCATTATTAGGGCGTTAGGCATATTTAAATTGTCTGGAGTATAAATGAAGTTTAGACGGGCTACAGTTGACGATATTACTACAATGGCCGAAATAAGGATTTCAGTTGTTGAAAATGTGTTATCTGATCCAAGCTTAATTACACAAAAAATGTATGAAGATTACCTTGATAAGTTAGGTAGAGGATGGGTCTGTGAATTAGATAATAGAATTATCGGATTTTCATATGCTGAAAAAAGCAATAATTCAATCTGGGCACTTTTTGTATTACCCGAGTTTGAAGGTGTCGGTGCAGGTAAAGGCTTGATTCAACTTGCTACTCAATGGTTATTTGAATTAGGTGCCGAAAAAGTTACTCTTAGTACCGAAGCGAATACAAGAGCAGATAACTTTTATAAAGCACAAGGTTGGATTAGAGGGGAAATGAAAGATGAGTACGAAGTAACATACTCTTTATTGTGCTCACATATGCCTAACAAGCCAATTAAGCGGGACTTTTAACTGTTGGCTAGGTTTCGCTCCGCTTCACATTTTAGCCAACTATTTAAAAGCCCCTTATTGGGGCGTTAGCTAGCAAAAAAAGGTTTGTACGATATTCCAAACTCTATCCCAAAATCAGAACGAGTCTTCAATATAATATGGGGGCTAGGATTATTGTGTTATGCCATTTACGGATACCAAAGCGGTGAGTTGTATTTTCCTGGTAAAAGCTCATCTGATGGAACTACATTTACAGGCGTTACATTAAATTTAATAGTTTCAGCGATGCTTTTTGGAGCACTAAGTTTATTTGTCGTGGTGCTTGATCATTATGATAAACGTAACAACGAGCATAAATATAAGTTTGTTAATCGCTTATTTACGGGAATTGGAATTTTATTAATTGTTATAGCTTTTATTATGGAGTTTAATAATAGCATTATTTATCAGGTTGTTGGCTAAATTGCTAGCTAACAAGTTGTTCAAGCGGGACTGCTAAAGTTTGGCTCGGTTTCGCTTCGCTCCACATTTTAGCCAAACATTATCAGCCCCTTAACAGGGCGTTATGCGTCAACCGCGAATTCGGTTAAATTTGTTGTTTTCGGTTGGCACTTAACAAAGGCTAGGGGGCTTGTTGCCGATTCATTGTTTTGGTAGTTTAAGTGCCAATAGCGCTGTTTCAGCTTTTGGCTCAACAGTTTTTCGCCAAGTTAGGTTTGGTGGCAAAAGTTACTTTATTTAAGTGGCTCAAAATTCATGGTTTGGTGTGTCGCACTGCGTAGGTGTTCTTGTTTTCTACGGTCGGGCTGCCACGAAATATTATATAAATGGCGTTGTTTGTGGTAACCGCAACCAGCGCATAACAAGGCGCTCAATGGGACGTTTAAAGTTTGGCTCGTTTCGCTGCGCTCACAATTTTAGCCAAACAGTAAACGCCTATTAGCTTGGCGTTAGCAGTATTGGAGTGTTTACAACCTTGAATCAAAATCACGCTAGACCATTATTTAGATTGTTGTTCGGAGTATTGGCTTGCTTCTTTTGGTATTTCCTTTATTTTGTAGGCTCTACTTTTACTTCTATTGGCGAAGGTGATTGGTTTTTCTTAATCGTATCGTTTGCCATTTGTGTATTTCTAATTTGGGGTGGCTTCCTATCAACATTTGTTGCTTTTAAAGGTAGATTGCCAATTAGAACTAAGCAGTAAATACTGCTAACAAGGCGTTCAAACGGACAAAAAACAGTTGGCTGTTTTCACTCCGTTCAACATTTTAGCCAACAATTTTTTGCCGCTTAACGTGGCGTTATATGGCTAGCATTTTCGAGTAAATAGATATGATAGATGGAATAATTACCTTAATTATAAGTGTTTGGGTCTTAATGGCAGTGTTAGGTGCAAAACCTTTCCATAATCAGCAAGCTAGCTTTTTACGCATATTCTCCAAAAAGGTTTGGTTAGTATGTTTTTCTATAGTTTTGACTTTTTCTATATTTGAAATTATTAATGCTTAGTAAGAATAAAACCGGTAGTTTAAAGCCATATAACAAGTCATTCAAAAGGACAAAAAACAGTTGGCTTTTTGTTCACTACGTTCACTTATTTTAGCCAACAATTTTTTGCCTGTTAATTAGGCGTTATATGCTTTAAAGAATTGCGTATTAGAGCAAAAGATTTTTACGTAGTGTTTTTCGCTAAAACTGTTTAGTGTATGCACTAATAAACTTTGTTATTTAACCCTTTTTCAAAGGCAACAAAGTTATTAATTTAGTTCGGCCAGTTGTGCTTAACGCTCAAAAGTTTACGGTTGGTCGTTCTATAACGGGTGCTTTTAAATTCGTGTAGCACTTGTTTTAACTTGCGCTGCATATAACAAGCAATTCAAGCGGGACTTTTTAAAGTTTGCCTGGTTTCGCTGCGCTACACATTTTGGCAAACTATTAAAAAGCCCCTTAATATGGGCGTTATGCGTCAGTCGCGAATTCGGTTAAATTTATTGTTTTCGTTTGGTGTTTTTCAAAGATTATTGTACTTGTTGCCAATTCTTTATCTTGGTAATGTGTGTGCTAAGTTTTCTGTGTCAGCTTTTGGCTCAGCAGTTTTTCGCCAAAGTAATTTTGGTGGTAATAGTCGCTTTAGTTTAGTGGCTCAAAATTCATGGTTTGTTGTGTCGCGCTGCGTAGGTGTTCTTGTTTTCTACGGTCGGGCTGCCACAAAATCTTATATAAATGGCGTTGTTTGTGGTCATCACAACCAGCGCATAACAAGGCGCTCAATGGGACGTTTAAAGTTTGGCTCGTTTCGCTGCGCTCACAATTTTAGCCAAACAGTAAACGCCTATTAGCTTGGCGTTATGTGTACAAGGAAGGTTGAGCATTGGAAAACATACCTGAATATCCAATAAGCGTTGTTTATGCTGATAACACTGAAAGTGTTGTACTAGCTAATGATATGGAGGTTATGACCCACCTCGAATGGTTTGATTCTGAAGATTCCGAATATTGTGCACAAGTAATAGATGCAAAAAATAAAGCTGTTTGTCTTAAGGTTGAGGCACTAGAAATTATAGTGCTAAAGTACACATAACAAGCTGTTCAAGCGGGACTGCTAAAGTTTGGCTCGGTTCCGCTTCGCTACACATTTTAGCCAAACATTATCAGCCCCTTAACAGGGCGTTATATGCCAAAATCGACATGAAGCTTTCATATCAAATATTGATGTTTCTTACCTTACTAAGCGTAACTATTTTCTCTGCGTTCTATTTGGGTTATATCCCAAAAATGGAATCAGGTATAGGAAATGGTGGTTCATTTCTAGCTGCACTATTTTTGGTGTTTGGGGTACTTGGAGTTTTAACTACAACAATTTTAGGCACACTCGCTTTTGCAATCGCATTTGTTTTTGATGACAAGCTACCTAGCACTAAAGCATACCATTGGGGTATACCATTATTCTTCTGCATACCAGGGTATAGTGTTTATTTATACTTTACAATTGGTTAGGTATTGGCATATAACAAGCCAATCAAGCGGGACTGATAATGCTTGGCTCAGTTTCGCTTCGCTACACATTTTAGCCAAGCATTATCAGCCCCTTATTGGGGCGTTATATGCTTCAAAGAATTACGCCTTAGAGCAAGAGATTTTTACGTAGTGTTTTTCGCTAAAACTGTTTAGTGTATGCACTAATAAACTTTGTTATTTAACCCTTTTTCAAAGGCAACAAAGTTATTAATTTAGTTCGGCCAGTTGTGCTTAACGCTCAAAAGTTCACGGTTGGTCGTTTTATAACGGGTGCCTTTAAATTCGTGTAGTGTTTGTTTTAAATTGCGCTGCATATAACAAGCAATTCAAGCGGGACTTTTTATAGTTTGCCTGGTTTCGCTGCGCTACACATTTTGGCAAACTATAAAAAGCCCCTTAATTGGGCGTTATGGAGATATCCAGGGATATGAGTCACATCAGAGTTTTGTGTTTAATATTTAGTTTTTTCATTGTAGAAGTAAGTGCTTTTGACCGAATAAAAAATGAGGCCGAAATTCTAAAATATCTTGAAATAGAAAGTATTACAAAGGCCGCTATAGAGCAATATCGTAACGAGGCAGTTCGTTTGTATCCCTCAATTTCGTCTGAAAATGTAGATAGAAAATTTTCTGATGTGTTCAAGCTTGGACGTGAACAAATATTTAATGCTTACAAGCAGTCGCTGTCTGCATTTACAGACGAAGAATTATCAGAACTAATTAAATTTTATAAAACTGATTTTGGAAAATGGTATCTCAACAATTTTCAAAAATTTAATCACAAAGCGATAGAAAATATGAATCATGCCTCAAAGAAGTTAAATGATGCATATATTCAACGAATTCAGGAGCTACAATCTCCATAACAAGCTGTTCAAGCGGGACAAATAACAGTTGGCTTTTGCTAGTTCCTCGCTTATTTTAGCCAACTACAATTTGCCCCTTAACAGGGCGTTAGGTTTTACAGGAAGTTTCGAGAATATGTCTAAGTTTGGAAGAAGTATAAGAATATTTTTAGCTGATGGTAGTCCTACTGGATTACGCCATGTAGAAATAGCTAACTGGTCTGGTCAAGCTTTAGCTTGTCCACGAAGTCGATTTTCGGAGTTAGGGAAATGGGAAGAATCTAAACGACCTGGCGTATATTTTTTATTTGAGAATTCTGCGGGTGATAACAATGTTGCATACATAGGAGAATCTGAAGATGTATTTAAAAGGCTAGCAGATCACGACCGTAAAAAAGAATTTTGGAATGAGGTAATCATCTTTACAAGTAAAGATGAAAACTTAACGAAAGGTCATATCAAATATCTAGAGGCAAGGCTAGTAGAAATCAGTAAGTCAGCCGATAGATATGACTTAGAAAACAGTAATACACCCACTAAATCTAATCTTCCTCGCGCTGATGCTGCTGCAATGGAAGAATTTGTTGATAATATTCGTATCGTTTTAGGTAGCTTAAGCCACAGAATTTTAGAGTCTGTTTCTTCAGGCGCTGTTCAAACTATTGTAGAGCCAAAAGAAGATTCCCTAATAAATTATGAATTTAGTTTTAAGGTAAATAAAGTCACTGCACAAGGCAGAGTTACAGATGACGGTTTTTTACTTTTACAAGGTTCGCAAATCGCACATAAATCTTCACCGAGTATGCCGGGTAAAAATTTACTTATCAAAGAGCAGATGATCTCTGATGGTCTTCTAGAAGATAAAGGTAGTTTTTACCTATTGCTCAAAGACAAACTAATGAGTTCATCTTCTTATGCTGCTGCATTAGTTGCAGGCAACAGTCGTAGTGGTCCACAAAGTTGGAAAACTCCTGAAGGTGAATACTTAAAAGTAATCGAAGAACGGTTGGTAAGTAAAACCTAACAAGAAAATCAATTGGACAAAAAACAGTTGGCTTCCGCTCATTCTTCGCGATTATAGCCAAACTATTTTTTGCCCATTATTTAGGCGTTATGTGTATAGGGTAATCAATGAACTCTGAGCAATTCATCGGGCTACTCAAAGAAGAAGTCGATGACCTTCAATCTTACTATTCACAAGGTAAATCTGGTGAAACCTATATCGGAACTCAAATTGAAGCTTTACCTTGTTCAGAAGATACTAAGGCTAAAGTTTTAGATTTAGTGAACGAAGCTGTAAAAGAAAACCTATATGTTCTGTTAAGTGCATTAGAGGGAAGTTCAGCTCTAGCAGGTGTGCAACAGAGATATAAAATACTTGATGAAAACGATAAATTAGTTAGTGGCGAGTTAGACTCAGAATATTACATGCAAGTGTTAGAAAACGAGTAATAATACACATAACAAGTCGTTAAAGCAGGACAAATAACAGTTGGCTTTTGCTCCTGCGTCGCTTATTTTAGCCAACATATTATTTGCCTCTTAACGAGGC
>NZ_BAAJLV010000015.1:0-6914 GCF_057548755.1 Colwellia aquaemaris
GTTGTACTTTGAGTGTGGCAAATAATAATGAGTAAATTGGAATTTCATCTAGATGCAGCTCCAAACAAAAAGGCACGAAATGTCAGATCTACTTTGTATTTCGTTGGTTTAATGTTGTTTGTTTTCGTTCTAAATATTTCAGGCTTATGGTTAAGCAAATATGTTGGGATCAACTTTGATACAGAAATAAGGCAAGTTGATACCTCACAAATTTTACTGTTTTTTGGTTTAATGTTTTGCTTGGTCGCTTTTTGGTTATATATTCTCTTGGCTATTTTAAAGCAACTTATTTTAAAGCTTGGTGTGTAGGTACAACTAACAAGTTACTCAAACGGACGCTAAACAGTTGGCTAGCTTCGTTCCTCGCAATTTTAGCCAACAATTTCGCGCCGCTTAGTAAGGCGTTAGGTTTCTATTAAGCATATGAGTACATTTCGAAATAAATTTTTACCGCTCATTGCATTTACTGCAGGGATCTTTTTAATAGTCACTTATTTCTTTGGTGAACAGTTTTTAACTCCTATCCCAAAAAAATCGGAATTAATTAAATCTTCTGGTGAGATTGAGTGGGTAAAACGTGCAAGTAAAAATGGCAGAGATGTACGTTTCAAATTAAAAAAGAAAGAAGCATTTGTTCATAATGGTTTTGGGAGAGCATTAGCTGAAGAACTCTATAATTCATTAACAACAGAATCTGTTGTTGAAGTTTTAGCTGACCATTCGCAGCCGCAAAAACCAATGATGCATGAGTTCACCTATTATCCAGTATATGAAATCGTAGTTAATGGTAAAAAGGTCTACGCTTACGAAAACGAATTAGCTACTATTCAGCGTGCTTCAATTGTAATGCTTGTAGGCGGTATATTTTTTGTAATTTACTCTATCTGGCATTATCGTAAACATAAAAAGCGCTTGTGGTTCAAAACCTAACAAGGCGTTCAAACGGACAAAAAACAGTTGGCTGTTTCACTCCGTTCACAATTTTAGCCAACAATTTTTTGCCGCTTAACGTGGCGTTAGGTGCAACTCTGGGGCTATATGAAATATCTACTATTAGTACTTCTATCTTTTGTTCTTAGTTTTAGTTCTTTCGCTAACGAAGAGTGTGCTTTAACTAAAGATGAAAGTCGTGAGTTAAGAAAAGAAGCTAGAAATGCAGTTGTGGGTCCATATAGAGACTGCAAAGATTCGATCAATGAAGCTTTTTACTGGAAAGCTGTGGCCGAATGCGTTTCTGCTGGTAAAGGAGAAGGTATCGGCGGTGGTTGTGGTCATATGGTTAGTTATGGACAATATCCAACCGAGCCATACACAGACAAACATTGTGATATATTCAAACGAGAAACTACTGATATAAAGGTGTACTTCGACTTCCTCGTTAAGGAAAAAACTATTGAGAAATGTAGCACTTAGTATCAACTTTGAAGTGCGACAAATAACAGTTGGCTGTTTCGCTCCGCTCACATTATAGCCAACTACAATTTGCCCCTTAACAGGGCGTTAGGTGCCAATGCATACAATTAGGCATGGAGGCTAGATGAAAAATTGGATTATTACTTTAACTATTATGTATTTTTCATGGCATTTCACTGATGTAAGATCTGAAAGTGCATTACATAGTGTTTTACTTCCATTAATTACTATATTTTTAGCTTTATATTTGTTTCTCAAAGCTCTCGCCAAATTGGGTTTATTAAATGGTGGGAGCTCAAGTGGCGGAGGCGGCTTCTTTGGTGGTGATGGAGGAGGTTTCGGTGGAGACGGCGGTGGCTGTGATTGATTGCACCTAACAAGGCATTCAAACGGACTTTTAACAGTTGGCTGTTTTCACTCCGTTCAACATTTTAGCCAACAATTAAAAGCCGCTTAATGTGGCGTTATATGCTTTAAAGAATTACGTATTAGAGCAAGAGATTTTTACGTAGTGTTTTTCGCTAAAACTGTTTAGTGTATGCACTAATAAACTTTGTTATTTAACCCTTTTTCAAAGGCAACAAAGTTATTAATTTAGTTCGGCCAGTTGTGTTAACGCTCAAAAGTTCACGGCTGGTTGTTTTATAACGGTACCTTTAAATTCGTGTAGTGTTTGTTTTTACTGGCGCTGCATATAACAAGCAATTCAAGCGGGACTTTTTAAAGTTTGCCTAGTTTCGCTGCGCTACACATTTTGGCAAACTATTAAAAAGCCCCTTAATATGGGCGTTATATGCTTCAAAGAATTACGTTTTAGAGCAAGAGATTTTTACTCAGTGTTTTTCGCTAAAACTGTTTAGTGTATGCACTAATAAACTTTGTTATTTATACCATTTTCAAAGGCAACAAAGTTATTAATTTAGTTCGGCCAGTTGTGCTTAACGCTCAAAAGTTCACGGTTGGTTGTTTTATAACGGGTGCCTTTAAGTTCTATCAGTGTTTGTTTTTACCTATGCTGCATATAACAAGCAATTCAAGCGGGACTTTTTACAGTTTGCCTGGTTTCGCTTCGCTACACATTTTGGCAAACGATAAAAAGCCCCTTAATTGGGCGTTATAAGTACAAGGATAGTTAAGAGTATGTGGGAAAATTTAAGTAAAACTCAAAAGTTTATATTTATTGCGATAATGTGTTGTGTCGCTCCTTTTGCGCCAGAATTTATTTTGATGGCAGATATTGGTGGCATAGAATTAGTTTTTAGCTTTTTGGTTTTATACTACAAACCAATGCTACTTCGTATTCAATCGGCTATTCAGCGGGTAAAGTTTGAGATTAATCTTTGTACTTCTGCATTCAAAAATAGCCCAATATTTCAGCCTAAAGTATATTTTACCCAAGCATTATTCTATACATGCGCGTTTGTTGTTTCTGGTTCCATACTTTATGCTTCAGTATTCTTTTTACCCGCATTTATGTTAAATGGCGTTTTGGTGTAATGTACTTATAACAAGCTGTTTAACAAGGACAAAATACAGTTGGCTTTTGCTCCTTCGTCGCTTATTCTAGCCAACTATATTTTGCCCATTAACAGGGCGTTATATGCTTCAAAGAATTACGTATTAGAGCAAGAGATTTTTTACGTAGTGTTTTTCGCTAAAACTGTTTAGTGTATGCACTAATAAACTTTGTTTTTTAACCCTTTTTCAAAGGCAACAAAGTTATTAATTTAGTTCGGCCAATTGTGTTTAACGCTCAAAAGTTCACGGTTGGTCGTTTTATAACGGGTGCCTTAAAGTGCTAGCAGTGTTTGTTTTTACCTACGCTGCATATAACAAGCAATTCAAGCGGGACTTTTTACAGTTTGCCTGGTTTCGCTGCGCTACACATTTTGGCAAACTATAAAAAGCCCCTTAATATGGGCGTTAGTTGTTTTCATGTAAGAGTTGTAATGTCATGAAAAAATTTGAGAAAGGTATCGCTGTTTGTATGGGCTGCTTGTTTGCAGTGATTCTACTATTTTTGTGTAGAAATTTTTTATCAGCAGATGCTCGTGTATTTATTTTTTACTGCTTATTTTTTGTTTTTATCTGGGGTATGTTTGTTATTAAACGTAATATAAACAAAAACAAATAGGTTGTTTCAAGTCATCAACTAACAAGCGCATCAACTGGACAAATACTGGTTGGCTCCTACGCTGCGCTTCGGATTTTAGCCAACCAGTATTTGCCCGTTATGCGGGCGTTATATGCTTTAAAGAATTGCGTATTAGAGCAAAAGATTTTTACGTAGTGTTTTTCGCTAAAACTGTTTAGTGTATGCACTAATAAACTTTGTTGTTTATTCCTTTTTCAAAGGCAACAAAGTTATTAATTTAGTTCGGCCAGTTGTGCTTAACGCTCAAAAGTTTACGGTTGGTCGTTCTATAACGGGTGCTTTTAAATTCGTGTAGCACTTGTTTTAACTTGCGCTGCATATAACAAGCAATTCAAGTGGGACTTTTTAAAGTTTGCTTGGTTCCGCTGCGCTACACATTTTGGCAAACTATAAAAAGCCCCTTAATATGGGCGTTATAAGTACAAGTAAACTCAGGTGTAAGTTTCAATTTATGGATGAATTAAAATTAAAATATAGTGTCCCAACTTCAGCGGTAATAGCTATTGCTGTCGCGGCTTTAAACTTTACTTTTTTCGTATTAATCTATAAAACGGTTTCTTCATTCTTCTTGCTAGGAGAGTTAACGACCTTAGGTATATCTGCAATTTTTACGGTATTCTTCACAATATTTGTGGCTAAGCCGTTGCTAAAAAAATTAATCATAATTAGTGCGTAATGTACTTATAACAAGCTAATTAATAAGGACAAAAAACAGTTGGCTGTTTTCGTTCCTCAACATTTTAGCCAACAATTTTTTGCCCATTATTAGGGCGTTATATGCTTTAAAGAATGACGTATTAGAGCAAGAGATTTTTACGTAGTGTTTTTCGCTAAAACTGTTTAGTGTATGCACTAATGAACTTTGTTTTTTAAACCTTTTTCAAAGGCAACAAAGTTATTAATTTAGTTCAGCCGTTGTGGTTAACGCTCAAAAGTTCACGGCTGGTTGTTTTATCACGGGTGCCTTTAAATTCGTGTAGTGTTTGTTTTTACTGGCGCTGCATATAACAAGCAATTCAAGCGGGACTTTTTAAAGTTTGCCTGGTTCCGCTGCGCTACACATTTTGGCAAACTATAAAAAGCCCCTTAATATGGGCGTTAGGTTTTATTAAGGTTCGGAGTACCAATGAAAAAAATCACATGGACGAATGTTTTAACTGTTATTTGTGCAATCGGTGGGGCGTTAATAGGACAATGGGCTGTAAGTGGATTATTTGAAAATGATAAACCTCAGGATAATACAGAGATTTTGATGAAAACAGCGAGCACCATCAATGAAAACCTTCCAATGAATGTGGATTCCGAAACCATTCTATTTGCTACTACCGGTGTAAATAATACATTTACATATAATTACCGTCTAATTAGCCACCAAAAAGATGAGATAGATGTAGAAACGTTTAGAAATAACATGAAACCAAGTATTGTAAATTCAGTTTGCACGATAGAATCAATGCAGCCTTTCAGAGATTTAGAGATTATTGTTGCATATAGCTATTTTGACTCTAGTCAAAAACAAATAACAGAAATTAAAATTGATACCAAAGAGTGCCCTAAAACCTAACAAGGCATTAAAGCAGGAAAATTTACAGTTGGCTGTTTTCACTGCGTTCAACATTTTAGCCAACTATAAATTTCCTCTTAATGAGGTGTTATGTTGAAAGGTGAACTCTTGCGAATATTTATACTATTGTCATTCTTATCATTTGGTTCAGCACATGCTTGTATACCATGCGATAAAGAAACTAGTGTGTTTGCTGTAACTCAAGCTAAAGCTAAATTTGCTAAATCTTACCGTTCATTAGAAACTAATGGCCAAGTGACCTTTAAACTCGATGTCGGTCATAATAGTAAAGTTGATAACATAAGGATTTTAGAATTACACCCTAAAGATGCCCCTGTTGCCGCGGTTATTGAAATGATTAAAGATTCAGGCTATCGATTATCTTCTGATAAAAAAGGACATGTCGCGTGTTCTGTAAAAGACTTTGAATTAACCTTTAATTTTAACGTCCCTGAAAAACAAACTTTTGAAATAGACATAGAACTATAAATTTCAACATAACAAGTCGTTCAAGCGGGACTCGTAACAGTTGGCTCGGTTTCGCTTCGCTACACATTTTAGCCAACATTTCTCGCCCCTTAACGAGGCGTTAGTTACCCGCGCTAAATCTGTTAAATTAATTTTATAGGTTGGTGCACTACTTACTGTTTTTTACGTGTTTCATTCTTTGGTTTGGCAATGGCGTTGCTTTCAAATTCTTAATTTGTTTTTGCTCAACCCAGTTTTCGCCTAAATCGCTTACTGGTCAAATTAACGTCAGTGTTTAAGGCTCAAAATTAACGGTTTGGTAAATAGCGCGGGGTTGTTCTTGTTTTCTTTTTCTAGTCAATTAAATATGCTAACTTATTGCTAGTATTGTGCTTTTCAGTTAAAAATAACTAACAAGTCAATCAAGCGGGACTGCTAAAGCTTGGCTCAGTTTCGCTTCGCTGCACATTTTAGCCAAGCATTATCAGCCCCTTATTGAGGCGTTATGCGTCAGCCGCGAATTCGGTTAAATTTGGTGTTTTCGGCTGGAGTTACACAAAGGCTAGGGTGTTTGTTGCCGATTCTTTGTTTTGGTAATTTAAATGCCAATACCTCTGTTCTAGCTCTTTGCTAAACAGTTTTTCGCCAAGGTAAGCTTGGTGGCAAAAGTTGCTTTATTAAAGTGGCTCAAAATTCATGGTTTGGTGTGTCGCGCTGCGTGGGAGTTCTTGTTTTCTACGGTTGGGCTGCCACGAAACCTTATATAAATGGCGCTGTTTGTGGTAATCGCAACCAGCGCATAACAAGGCGCTTAATGGGACGTTTAAAGTTTGGCTCGTTTCGCTGCGCTCACAATTTTAGCCAAACTATAAACGCCCGTTAGCTTGGCGTTATAAGGCGTAATCAAGTATGGATAAACAGTCTAGGATGGAGCTTCGAAGAAAGGCTGGTTATAGAGATTTACCGAAACCTCAAGTGATGTATCAGGGGCCGGAGTATTCAATGTCTTTTGCTTGTTGTGACTGTAAAACTTCAAATTTGCGCCAATTCAATCTTGCTCCATGTGATTACCCTAGAACTATTGAGTGTCCTGTTTGCAAAGGTGTTGCCGTTAACTTGGGGCGTCACTTCAAGCCACCTAAAAAATCCGATGTAGCTCAATGGAAAAAGGTAAAGTATTTAATTGAGCATGGCTTTGTATTTCAAAAAATTCGGACAATTAAAAATAGCTATGACAGTGTGCCTTATCCTGAAACTTTAGCTCAAGCAAAAGAGTTTGTAGTAAAGTATCAAAAATATGCGGTAGAACCGCCA
>NZ_BAAJLV010000016.1:0-5802 GCF_057548755.1 Colwellia aquaemaris
TGATTTAACTCGCATACTTAATTGTTTTTTTATGCTCTATATCGCGGTCATCTATTGCCACAATATAATGAATTGTATTAACAGGCCATCTGAACACAAGACTTTTGATAGCAGAAGATTTAATACCGTGTTTACCTAAATGCTCATCTAGTGAATCAGCCCAGTAATTAATTGATTTATTGATCCGCTCACTAAGTAATTGAGATGGCTCAAACTCACGAGTAAGCCAATTAATAGATATATCATACCCCTTTCGTCGGATATTTCTTAATTCATCAATCACAAAGTCATCATCAACATAATTTTCGTAACTCGAAAAGCTATGTCCAAAGTTGTGAATCGCCGAAATTACATTTTTATACTTCATAGCCTGAGAATCACATAACGCCCTGTTAACAGGCAAAAAATTGTTGGCTAAAATAAGCGACGAAGGAGTGAAAGCCAACTGTTTTTTGTCCTTGTTTAACAGCTTGTTATAAAGCTATTTACACGATTCTATATCACATGTTGTACGAATAATCGTATTTGGTAAAGTGAAACTACATTCAGCTTCAATTCTACTCTCAAATTTTAAAATAAACGGCTTAAATATATTTACTAATTCTTCCGCTTCTTTGTTTTCTGTTGCTGCGACACCATGAGAATAACTTGTTTCATTTAAATAATTTACATCGAAGTAAAAATTATTAGAAACACCATTTAATTTATAGAAAAACCGATGTAATTGATTTGGCTTTTCAATGCCGTGCAATGTAAGAGGTTTACCTCCAACATCTATTCTATATGAAACACTTGTAACGTTATCCGATGAAGCTAGGGAATCCTTGATACATTGAAAGTTTGGTACATGCTTTTCAAAGTCATAACTTCGATACCAACCAAGCATTTGTACAGGACAACCCGTTAGGAAAATTAATAAGCTAAAAATTATGATGATTCGCAAGTGGTAGCCTTAGCTTTATAACGCCCTCGTTAATGGGCAAAATTTAGTTGGCTAAAATTGTTGAGGAACGAAACACAGCCAACTGTATTTTGTCCTGATTTAACAGCTTGTTATATACCATTTAAGCCAATGAGTGAACTCATTTGACTGTTATTAGCTGACAACCAACACCAATAAAAAGGAATAACTCCTTTCAACGACATTTTGATGCTGCCATTAAACTTATCACCATCAAATTTTTTAAATGTAATCCTAACAGTTATCCAGTTGGAGCTAACTTCCCAGTAAAGTGGTAATTGCTCACAGGAAAAGTCCGTTGAGATATTTGTAGTAATTTGGGAGTTTGACAGGTCAAATTTATGAACCATTTGACCTTCGCCATACGTATAAAAATATAACCAATGAGTATTGTTACGATCAAATAAATTGATTTGCGTAGTTGCAAAGTCAATGCTTTTTAGAGGCCGCTCCATGCTCAGTAAACTCCAATGGTATATAACGCCCTAATAATGGGCAAAAAATTGTTGGCTAAAATGTTGAGGAACGAAAACAGCCAACTGTTTTTTGTCCTTATTAATTAGCTTGTTAGTTTGCATATTACGCCAAACTACGAACTAACTGAAATACTATAACAGCATCATTGAGACAGTTTTCTTCGAGTTCACTCTTAGGATTACTCCAGAAAAGATGCCGTGCTGTGGGATACTCACTTACATCTTTTAAACCCAACTCAACATCACGATAGAGATCAACTAACATCTTATGATGACTATCAGGCTCTGCTACCAGTAATTTATTTAGGCTTATGTGAGCTTTCTGTAATTGTGCACACAACTCTTTATTTAGCACCTGCTTTCCTTGCAAACTAACGCTTTGCTAAGCGGCTAAAAATTGTTGGCTAAAATAGCGAGGTACGAGCAAAAGCCAACTGTTTTTTGTCCGTTTAAGCAACTTGTTATCTTCCGTTTTTATCTAACAACGCCGTCTCTAAATATGGACTTTTTAGTTCCTTTTTGAAGGTACTCAATGACACCTATCAATTCTTTAGAACCGTCAACCTCAATCAACTGCGTGATAGGTTTAGGTATAGAGTATTCAACTTTGTAACCCGCTAGCTTCAAAGTTAAATCACCATGATGAATAAAAGCATTTTCTAACTTTTCTATTTGTTCAAAAGTACCATGCTCTTTATCATCAAGAGGCTTTAACTGACTCGCAAGTTCATAAAGAGATACCTGTTCATTTTTGACTTTATCTTCAATAAATATTTCGTTGTTTTGACCAGAAAAACCTACAGTGCCGTCAAGGTCTAATGCTGTATTTTCTTTTGCCCAATTAGCATCAATTAACGGCTCAAATTTTTGTATCTGAGCGGGCATGCAGACATTCATATTAATACTGATTTTCTTTATTAATGGCGTTCCATCTTCAGATGTCCAGTCTGAGTCATTCTGTTCGCGAACAATCAACAAGTCTATTTTGTTTTGTTCCGCTTTTAACTTAGAGCCAGATTGATATCCCTTCTTCGTAGCAAAAACAGGTTTTAAGTCAGGTATATCTCTTATTTTTCCAATAAATCCATCAATTCTATCTACTGATATTTTTGAGTTGTAGTCCTTACACTCAATTACTGTTTTGTATGTAATGCCTCCTAGTTCATATTCCCAATAGATATCAAACTGCCTTTTAATGCCGCAGTTATCGACAATGATTTTATCAACCTCAACCTTTACATTTTTTTGCTGTATAAAGGCTTCTGTATTTAACAGTGCTTGCTGCAGTTCAGCGACAAACTGTTCATATTCTTTCCCTGTATTCTTAGCCAAGTTTAAACCCTTATGTTGATTGATATGAGAGGAAGATAACGCCCAATTAAGGGGCTTTTTATAGTTTGCCAAAATGTGTAGCGCAGCGAAACCAGGCAAACTGTAAAAAGTCCCGCTTGAATTGCTTGTTATATGCAGCGTAGGTAAAAACAAACACTGCTAGCACTTTAAGGCACCCGTTATAAAACGACCAACCGTGAACTTTTGAGCGTTAAACACAATTGGCCGAACTAAATTAATAACTTTGTTGCCTTTGAAAAAGGGTTAAAAAACAAAGTTTATTAGTGCATACACTAAACAGTTTTAGCGAAAAACACTACGTAAAAAATCTCTTGCTCTAATGCGTAATTCTTTGAAGCATATAACGTCAAGCTAACGGGCGTTTATAGTTTGGCTAAAATTGTGAGCGCAGCGAAACGAGCCAAACTTTAAACGTCCCATTGAGCGCCTTGTTATGCGCTGGTTGTGATTACCACAAACAGCGCCATTTATATAAGATTTCGTGGCAGCCCGACCATAAATAACAAGAACGCCTACGCAGCGCGACACACCAAACCATGAATTTTGAGCCACTTAAATAAAGTAACTTTTGCTACCAAACCTAACTTGGCGAAAAACTGTTTAGCCAAAAGCTGAAACAGAAAACTTAGCACACACGTTACCAAGATAAAGAATCGGCAACAAGCACCCTCTCCTTTGTAAAGTGCCAACCGAAAACAATAAATTTAACCGAATTCGCGGCTGACGCATAACACCTCATTAAGAGGAAATTTATAGTTGGCTAAAATGTTGAACGCAGTGAAAACAGCCAACTGTAAATTTTCCTGCTTTAATGCCTTGTTAGGTTTTAGGGCACTCTTTGGTATCAATTTTAATTTCTGTTATTTGTTTTTGACTAGAGTCAAAATAGCTATATGCAACAATAATCTCTAAATCTCTGAAAGGCTGCATTGATTCTATCGTGCAAACTGAATTTACAATACTTGGTTTCATGTTATTTCTAAACGTTTCTACATCTATCTCATCTTTTTGGTGGCTAATTAGACGGTAATTATATGTAAATGTATTATTTACACCGGTAGTAGCAAATAGAATGGTTTCGGAATCCACATTCATTGGAAGGTTTTCATTGATGGTGCTCGCTGTTTTCATCAAAATCTCTGTATTATCCTGAGGTTTATCATTTTCAAATAATCCACTTACAGCCCATTGTCCTATTAACGCCCCACCGATTGCACAAATAACAGTTAAAACATTCGTCCATGTGATTTTTTTCATTGGTACTCCGAACCTTAATAAAACCTAACGCCCTGTTAAGGGGCAAATTGTAGTTGGCTATAATGTGAAGCGAAGCGGAACCAGCCAACTGTTATTTGTCCCGCTTGAACAGCTTGTTATATTCCGGCTTAGCTAGTACATCGTTGGTTATTTTCAACTTGGTTACAAGCTTTTTTCAGAATGCTTTCTCCAGCCTTTTGATATCCATTGTTTGTTAAATAATCAGCAATTTCAATTAGAGAATCGAGCCCTTCGGCCGTTTGCTTAATAGTGAAATTAATATGTTTATTTAATTCTTTAGTCGCATTATCACCTTCTGAAATAGCATAATGAGCAGTTAGTTTTTGCAACGTTTCGTTTGGGACATTTACGTTAAAGCCAAATTTTTTAGACAATTCAGTATAATGCTCCCTTAAACCGTCTAATCCGGAGACTTTAACGTCATAAGTTGGCTCCCAGTTAGCGAATGTTGATTGCAAAGCATACTGCATAGAAGGGTGTTTAGTGGTTCTGTGGGATTGCTCTGGGAATTTTTGGAATTCAAAAGAGCCTTCCAGTAGGTCACTTAGTTTTTTAGATAATGCTGTAAAAGGTTTTTGCATATGTTCACCTTCATTTGCGATGGTGATGGTAAGAGGAGCTTTGCCTCTTAGCGCTTCCGTTTTTGATTTAAATACCGCATCAACGATATAACCATCATCGAGAGAGGGGCTAAAAGCAAAATATTTCGAAAAGGACAGATTGTTATTTAACCAATAATCTAATACAAATCGACCTGAATTGGAGTGCCCGGATAAAATACTATAAGGTGCAACTCGATAATTTTCATTAACATATGAAACAACTTCATTTGCAAGAAAGTTAGCAAACGGTGTTATTTTACCATTTTCAGGACTAAGTTCTTTGCCCCTACTTTCAATACCGATAACTATAAATTTTGGTATGCTGCCTTCTAATAGGTCAATAGTCGATAAAGTTGAGAGCATATCCCATTGACCGTGTAGTACGTATAACACTGGATATGAATTCTTATTATTATATTGCTTAGGGAGTTTTATTAATAAGTTTCTTTCCTCCCCAAGTGAATTTGACTGCAACTTAATTTGTTCAGCTAACATTAAATCTGATGCAAATGAAAACTGTGAACAAAATAAAACAAAACTAAAAAACAACACTCTCATTTATAACTCTCCATGTTGATGAAACTTTAGGAATATAACGCCTTGCTAAGAGGCGAGTAATTGTTGGCTAAAATGTGAAGCGAAGCGGAACCGAGCCAACTGTTACGAGTCCTGCTTGAGCAACTTGTTATATTTTTTTAACACCTACCGCAGCGCGCCAATTTTTGCGAACCATTACAGTAAGTTTTGCCGATTCATTCTTTAAATTTTGTAAATCATTATCGTTACAATAACCGACAATAGTATTTATTAAATTAATTTCTTCTTCTTCACCTAACATTATGAATTTAAGCTGAGCATCACTTAGCTTATTAACATATTCCTGCATAATGTCATCTGAGGTAATTTGACTTGCTTTAGCTTTTTGAATAATACCTTCAAGTAAGAAGCTTGCAGAAATATATGAGTTATATATATCTAGTTTATAATCTAGTTGCTTCTTAAATATTTCATTCTTCCTATTCAAATGGCTATTAATGAACCATCCGACAATAACAGCAAAGACTGAAACTATTGTAATAATATCTCTTACTTCCATTTTTCACCCAAGTGAGATTAAAAATATAACGCCCAT
>NZ_BAAJLV010000017.1:0-1777 GCF_057548755.1 Colwellia aquaemaris
TAATATAACAAGCTGTTCAAGCGGGACAAATCGTAGTTGGCTGGTTCCGCTTCGCTTCACATTTTAGCCAACTACGATTTGCCCCTTAACAGGGCGTTATGTTGCTAGGGAAGCTATGTTCAAATTTATCGCATTAGTTATGTTTTCGCTATTTTCTTTTAATAGCAATGCATGCTTTCAGCCGCCGCCAGGGCTTACCGAATTACATGAGTCCCAAGCAAAATTCTATTTTATATCCGCAATTGTGTTAATGGTTATTTCTGTCGGCCTACGCCTTATCTCAAACCGCAATAGAATTTGGGCTCCACTATTATTTATAACAGCGTTTACATATTTTCCTGCTTATCTTTGGCATTGGGGGCAATTTTCAGGCTCTTGTGGTAGACCTGAAATTGTATTTGCTTTTCAAGTTTTTGCCGCAGGTATGCTTTTTTTAACTGTTTACGAAGCATTCAAGTTTTATAAACAAAAAAGCTAGGTAATATAGCAACATAACAAGCTGTTCAAGCGGGACTTCTAACAGTTGGCTGGTTTCGCTTCGCTCACAATTTTAGCCAACTATTATAAGCCCCTTAACAGGGCGTTATGCTGCAAGGAGGCACGGTGATAAAATTAATATTAGTTTCTATTTCAGGTCTTTTTTTGTTTAGCTCGTTTACCTTTGGCTCAGAAAATCCCTCTTTCCTTAATAATCGCTCTCAATTTGAAGAGAAATTAAACGAGCAGTCTAGAGCTAAAGCTAAAAAAAGCGAATTTTACTTAGCTTGGGATGTGTTCAAATCGACAGTTAATGAAAACTGTAACTTGATCAGTAAATTTGCACAGGGACATTCCAGAGTAGTTCGTGCTTTTTTCAAAAATGGCTCGTATTATATTTCAATCGAACCTGAAATTGATGACATATACGATCAATACGACAATTGTTCAAAAATAGATTCATCAATAAAGTTAATTACTCAGTAGTTGCAGCATAACAAGCTGTTCAAGCGGGACAAATTACAGTTGGCTGGTTCCGCTCCGCTACACATTTTAGCCAACTACAATTTGCCCCTTAACAGGGCGTTATATGCTTTAAAGAATTGCGTATTAGAGCAAGAGATTTTTATGTAGTGTTTTTTCGCTAAAACTGTTTAGTGTATGCACTAATAAACTTTGTTAATTAACCCTTTTTCAAAGGCAACAAAGTTATTAATTTAGTTCAGCCAGTTGTGCTAACGCTCAAAAGTTCACGGCTGGTTGTTTTATAACGGGTGCCTTTAAATTCGTGTAGTGTTTGTTTTAAATTACGCTGCATATAACAAGCAATTCAAGCGGGACTTTTTACAGTTTGCCTTGTTTCGCTGCGCTACACATTTTGGCAAACTATAAAAAGCCCCTTAATATGGGCGTTATAGGTTTCATAAGGATTGTGTATTTTGAAAGTTTTATTCTCAATTTTAATAGTGGCATTTTTGTGCATTCCCTCAAGTAGCTTTGCTAAAGATACTAAGAGTCACGCCACCAAAAAATACGCGGTGAATAAATCTAAAAAGCCGTTAAAATTTAAATGCGACGGCAGACAACATTGCTCTCAAATGAGAAGTTTCAAAGAAGCTAAATACTTTATTCAACATTGCCCAAATACGAAAATGGATGGTGATAATGACGGTATTCCATGCGAAGGTTACAAAAAGGATAGGTGAAAAAACCTATAACAAGTCGTTTAAAAGGACAAAAAACAGTTGGCTTTTGCTCCTTCGTCGCTAATTTTAGCCAACAATTTTTTGCCTCTTAACGA
>NZ_BAAJLV010000018.1:0-1580 GCF_057548755.1 Colwellia aquaemaris
AGCGGGACTTTTTAAAGTTTGCCTGGTTCCGCTGCGCTACACATTTTGGCAAACTATAAAAAGCCCCTTAATATGGGCGTTATGTGTAAAGAGTATGAATCTAGCTGATGCTGAAAAATTAGTATTATCAGAGATCGAAGATCCATGTATCTCAAATGATATTGAGTGCGGATTACTGAAAGGTGAAACCATCGAGAAAGATTGGGGATGGGTTTTCTTTTACCAAAGTACTGCATTCTTAAATTCAGGAGACTTTCGAGATATGGTAGGCGGCAATGCTCCAATTATAGTTAATAAGCACACTGGTAAATTAGTACATACTGGCACTGCATATGAAATCGACCACTATATAAAAGAATATGAAGGCTCGTTGTGATTTACACATAACAAGCAATTAAAGCGGGACTTTTTACAGTTTGCTCGGTTCCGCTTCGCTACACAATTTTAGCAAACTAATAAAAAGCCCCTTAATGTGGGCGTTATGCGTCAGCCGCGAATTCGGTTAAATTTATTGTTTTCGGCTGGTATTTTACAAAGGCTAGGGTGCTTGTTGCCTTTTCTTTGTTTTGGTAACTTAATTGCCAGCTATACTGTTTCAGCTTTTGGCTAAACAGTTTTTCGCCAAGTTAAGTTTAGTGGCAAAAGCCACTTTATTTTAAGTGGCTCAAAAATTCATGGTTTGGTGTGTCGCGCTGCGTGGGAGTTCTTGTTTTCTACGGTCGGGCTGCCACGAAATCTTATATAAATGGCGTTGTTTGTGGTCATCACAACCAGCGCATAACAAGGCGCTCAATGGGACGTTTACAGTTTGGCTCGTTTCGCTGCGCTCACAATTTTAGCCAAACTATAAACGCCCGTTAGCTTGGCGTTATATATCAAGGATGATTCGTGCAAGATGCTAGCCTCCCAGGATTAAAAGAAAGAGCTGATAGCTTAGGGAATTTTGCATCCACTTATCCTGTGTTCTTTTCTTTTGTTGTGTTTGTTATATTTGTATTTATGACTATTAATGAATGTAAAAAAGAAAAAGGTAAGCTAATAAAAGTCGCTCTATATTCATTAATCGCACTAATTGCATTTTGGCGTGTAGCAATTGATATATAACAAGCTAATTAATAAGGACAAAAAACAGTTGGCTGTTTTCGTTCCTCAACATTTTAGCCAACAATTTTTTGCCCATTATTAGGGCGTTATGAGTACTATGAGTCGTCGTAAAATACTAAAAATTATTGAAAACCCGACAGCTGACAAACCATGTTTTGGAGCCTTTGCTATATCTCATATTCTTTGTCTTTTTATTTTAAAAGGTCAATTTGACATTTATACATTATTATTTTCTTGCTTAGTGGTTTATGGTTTTTTTATTGATCCCTTTGCTAGGTTAATGTTTAGAGTTAATAAATTATTAGGACTTAAACTCTTGTTAGTTGGTTCTTTGAATATTGCTGCATTAGAGCTCTTATCACGTTACCCTGAGATTGAAGGAGGCCTTGTAGTCGTTGCAATATTTAGTTTTTTATTTTTTATGTTTTTTTGGAGCGACTGGGTTGATAAAACTAAAGATAGGTATAAAAAGTACT
>NZ_BAAJLV010000019.1:0-1576 GCF_057548755.1 Colwellia aquaemaris
GGTGTTTACTGAAGCTCTATGAAACATCCACTATTTAGTGACAATATGGAAGATGGCTTTAGCCAGTTCCTGTTAAAATTTTCGATATCTAAAATTGGATTGTTATTCGGTATATTTGCACTCTTTATCTTTATTGTTGCAAGTCAAAGCTCTGATTTTAAGATGTTTCTAAATGAGCACTGGTTCGGTAGTGTTCTGGAGGTGTTTTGTGTTGTAGGTGCGTTATTAACTTGGTTTGCCGCACAAGCTCATTCGTACAAAAATAAACGCTTTAAACTAGTAATTTCAATCTTTGTACTTTGGCCAATTAGTTATATATATTTGCTTTATATCCAGTTTTATGTAAAAAACACCTAACAAGGCAATCAAGTCGGACGCCTAACAGTTGGCTGCGTTCACTTCGTTCACAATTTTAGCCAACTATTTTGCGCCGCTTATTGAGGCGTTATGTGTAAAGCAGGTTGTGTCTGCTATTTTATCCCCTAAAGGAAGTATTGATTTGAAAAAGTATATGGTTGTTGAGAAATTCAAACCTGGTTGTATCGAAGCTAATTATGAAAGATATAATACTCAAGGTCGTATGTTTCCTGAGGGGTTGCATTATCTAAATTCTTGGGTAAACAAAGAACTTAATGTGTGTTATCAGCTCATGGAATCAAACGATATTGAGTTATTTTATGAATGGTTCAAAAAATGGGATGACTTCGTTGATTTTGAGTTAGTGCCGCTCGATTAATTTGCACATAACAAGGCAATCAAGTGGGACTGCTAAAGCTTGGCTCAGTTTCGCTCCGCTACACATTTTAGCCAAGCATTATCAGCCCCTTATTGGGGCGTTATATGTATCACTCGTTTAAGTGTGTAAAACTATGAATTTGACCAATTTAGAAATATCCATCTCAATTATATTAATATTGGTAATTGCTTTAGTGGTTCATTTTTATAAACGTAGGGATATCAGGTGTTCAAATTGTACAGATCCAATGAAACTTAACAAAGAGTCTACTAAATGGATCTGTATCAGTTGCAAAGCAGAAGTTATTAAAAATAAAAACAGCTAGGTGCAAAATACATATAACAAGCTGTTCAAGTGGGACTGCTAAAGTTTGGCTCGGTTTCGCTTCGCTACACATTTTAGCCAAACATTATCAGCCCCTTAACAGGGCGTTATATTACTAAGTGTTTTCTTTCAGGCGCAGCCTGCTGATGATCTGGTGTAATCCCAGTGAAAAGATAAACAATAATTATAAAAAGGAATAATATGAAAACACTAATTTTAGCTATTTTACTAATGGTATCTTTTAACTCTTTTGCAGCAGAAGATGTTCATAACAAAACATTAGAGTTTGTGTATCAGTTAGATAGTGAACCTGGTTCATTTCATTTTAGTATTGGCGAGATTAATGCTTGTGGGAGTACATACTACAAAGTTAAAAGCGCAAATGAAGAAATTGCTAATAGAAAATTTGCAATCACATTATTAGCATTTGAAACAAATGTTTCTTTTTCATTTCACGACACAGGTACCTGTGAAGGTGATAATGCAATCGTGAAATGGGTTCGTATTTACAAGTAA
>NZ_BAAJLV010000020.1:0-1574 GCF_057548755.1 Colwellia aquaemaris
GAAGGTTTTGTCACCTTCTTGTACTTCGTATCTTTCGAGACTACTTAGGGTTGTATGGTTAAGTGACTAAGCGTATGTGGTGGATGCCTTGGCAGTTAGAGGCGATGAAAGACGTGTTAATCTGCGATAAGCTCAGTTAAGGTGATAAAAACCGTTATAGACTGAGATTTCTGAATGGGGAAACCCAGTATCATAAGATACTATCATTAAGTGAATACATAGCTTAATGAGGCGAACCGGGAGAACTGAAACATCTAAGTACCCCGAGGAAAAGAAATCAACCGAGATTTCCTTAGTAGCGGCGAGCGAACGGGAATTAGCCCTTAAGCGGTTTGTAAGTTAGTGGAATCTACTGGAAAGTAGAGCGATACAGGGTGATAGCCCCGTACACGAAAATGAACTTACCGTGAAATCGAGTAGGACGGCACACGTGAAACGTTGTCTGAACATGGGGGGACCATCCTCCAAGGCTAAATACTCCTAACTGACCGATAGTGAACCAGTACCGTGAGGGAAAGGCGAAAAGAACCCCTGTGAGGGGAGTGAAATAGAACCTGAAACCGCATACGTACAAGCAGTGAGAGCTGGATTTAGTCCAGTGATTGCGTACCTTTTGTATAATGGGTCAGCGACTTATATTCTGTAGCAAGGTTAACCGACTAGGGGAGCCGTAGCGAAAGCGAGTGTTAACTGCGCGTTTAGTTGCAGGGTATAGACCCGAAACCCGGCGATCTACCCATGGGCAGGTTGAAGGTTGAGTAACATCAACTGGAGGACCGAACACACGTATGTTGAAAAATGCGGTGATGACTTGTGGGTCGGAGTGAAAGGCTAATCAAGCCGGGAGATAGCTGGTTCTCCCCGAAATCTATTTAGGTAGAGCCTCGCACGAACACCATTGGGGGTAGAGCACTGTTAAGGCTAGGGGGTCATCCCGACTTACCAACCCTTTGCAAACTCCGAATACCAATGAGTGATATGCGGGAGACACACTGCGGGTGCTAACGTCCGTTGTGAAGAGGGAAACAACCCAGACCGCCAGCTAAGGTCCCAAAGTACTAGTTAAGTGGGAAACGATGTGGAAAGGCATAGACAGCTAGGAGGTTGGCTTAGAAGCAGCCATCCTTTAAAGAAAGCGTAATAGCTCACTAGTCGAGTCGGTCTGCGCGGAAGATGTAACGGGGCTAAACTAGTCACCGAAGCTGCGGATTCAAACTTAGGTTTGAGTGGTAGGGGAGCGTTCTGTAAGCCGTTGAAGGTGAGTTGTAAAGCTTGCTGGAGGTATCAGAAGTGCGAATGCTGACATGAGTAACGATAAGGGGAGTGAAAAACTCCCCCGCCGAAAGACCAAGGTTTCCTGTCCCATGTTAATCAGGGCAGGGTAAGTCGGCCCCTAAGGCGAGGCGGAAACGCGTAGTCGATGGGAAACAGATTAATATTTCTGTACTTCTATATATTGCGAAGGAGGGACGGAGTAGGCTAGGTGAGCACGGCGTTGGTAGTCCGTGTGAAAGTATGTAGGCGGTTGTCTTAGGTAAATCCGGGACTTCATTAACGCTGAGATACGAGACGAG
>NZ_BAAJLV010000022.1:0-1034 GCF_057548755.1 Colwellia aquaemaris
TGTGTAAAGAAAGCTCAGGTGAATATGTTCAAGAGTAATTTAATAAATAGTGGCAAGTTAACTGTTCGACTCATGTTAGCAGTAGCGGGACTCTTTTTATTAATGCTTTTTCTTAATTTACTAAGTGGTGGCACTGAAGCAGCGTATTCATATGTTGAGAGCATTAAAGTTCGGGAGTTGTTAGCTCCTATATGCGCTTTTTTCCTTGTAACTTTATTTCTTCCACCAGTGGTCATGTTTTTTGTTTCAAAATTCAATTTTCGGGTGCCTTTACCAAAAAGAAAAAAATAGCACTGGGTGGTATTTTTACACATAACAAGCAGTTAAAGCGGGACTTTTTACAGTTTGCTCGGTTCCGCTTCGCTACACAATTTTAGCAAACTAATAAAAAGCCCCTTAACGTGGGCGTTATGCGGCAGCCGCGAATTCGAATAAATTTATTGTTTTCGGTTGGCACCTTACAAAGGCTAGGGTGCTTGTTGCCGATTCTTTGTTTTGGTAATTTAAGAGCCAATAGTGCTGTTTCAGCTTTTGGCTAAACAGTTTTTCGCCAAGTTAGGTTTGGTGGCAAAAGTTACTTTATTTAAGTGGCTCAAAATTCATGGTTTGGTGTGTCGCGCTGTGTAGGTGTTCTTGTTTTCTACGGTCGGGCTGCCACAAAATATTATATAAATGGTGCTGTTTGTGGTCATCACAACCAGCGCATAACAAGGCGCTCAATGGGACGTTTAAAGTTTGGCTCGTTTCGCTGCGCTCACAATTTTAGCCAAACAGTAAACGCCTATTAGCTTGGCGTTATATGCTTTAAAGAATTACGTATTAGAGCAAGAGATTTTTACGTAGTGTTTTTCGCTAAAACTGTTTAGTGTATGCACTAATAAACTTTGTTATTTAACCCTTTTTCAAAGGCAACAAAGTTATTAATTTAGTTCGGCCAGTTGTGTTAAACGCTCAAAAGTTCACGGCTGGTAGTTTTATAACGGGTGCCTTTAAATTCGTGTAGTGTTTGTTTTAAATTGCGCTGCATATAACAA
>NZ_BAAJLV010000023.1:0-1019 GCF_057548755.1 Colwellia aquaemaris
AGCGGGACTTTTTACAGTTTGCCTGGTTTCGCTTCGCTACACATTTTGGCAAACTATAAAAAGCCCCTTAATTGGGCGTTATGCTACAAGGAGAGTTCGGTGTTTAAACTAACCATCATTATGACTTCGTTGTTGTTTGTGACTTCATGCGCAACAACTTCCCCTAAATTGAATTCAGGCACACCTGTAAATATTTATGGTGTTACATCAATATCACCCCAAAATGGCAGTTGGTCTGTTATTACTTCAAGTGGCTACCAAGTTGCTCTTGGCGCTAAAGTGACAGATAACGGTAGTGGCGTTATAAATATGTCTCTCTATGAAATCCCTGAATTCCCTTCGGATAAAGAATTCTTATCGCACGTAGTCAAGCATAGAGCATCTTCACCTGATATTGGCAGGTTTGAACTTAAAGAAAACGTCGAAGAATTAGTAAATCTTAATGGTGCAACATGCGTAAAGCACAGAACAATTTCTCAAGATAACAATGCTAAAATTGATGGTAATAAATCAGCCGTAATGCAAATAGAGTATATTGGGTATAATTGCATACACCCATTTAAAAAATCTGTTGGCGTACATACAGAGTATTCACTTCGTCATTTTAAAGGCAAAAAGTACCCTGAATTAAATAAAAGCGCCGAAGAATTTTTTAGTAATATACAATTTAAAGAGCTCTAGTAGCATAACAAGCGCATTAAGAACGGGACTGCTAACAGCTTGCTCGGTTCCGCTTCGCTGCACATTTTAGCAAGCTATTATCAGCCCCTTATGCGGGCGTTATATGCTTTAAAGAATTACGTTTTAGAGCAAGAGATTTTTTACTTAGTGTTTTTCGCTAAAAGTGTTTAGTGTATGCACTAATAAACTTTGTTATTTATATCTTTTTCAAAGGTAACAAAGTTATTAATTTAGTTCAGCCAGTTGTGCTAACGCTCAAAAGTTCACGGCTGGTTGTTTTATAACGGGTGCCTTTAAATTCGTGTAGTGTTTGTTTTAAATTGCGCTGCATATAACAA
>NZ_BAAJLV010000024.1:0-985 GCF_057548755.1 Colwellia aquaemaris
CGCGACCTTTTTTAGTGTTTATCTAAATCAACTAGTCCAAAAGGAATTAGTCCATGATTTTAGATACAACACCAGCACCTACTGTACGACCACCTTCACGGATAGCGAAGCGTAAACCTTCGTCCATCGCTACTGGGTTGATTAGCTCTACAACAAACTTTAAGTTGTCGCCTGGCATTACCATTTCTACACCTTCAGGAAGCTCTACAGCACCTGTGATGTCCGTTGTACGGAAGTAGAACTGTGGACGGTAACCTTTGAAGAATGGTGTATGACGACCACCTTCATCTTTAGATAGTACGTATACTTCTGATTCGAACTTAGTATGTGGAGTAATTGAACCAGGTTGTGCCAATACTTGACCACGTTCTACGTCTTCACGCTTAAGACCACGTAAAAGAATACCACAGTTCTCACCAGCACGACCTTCGTCTAGAAGCTTACGGAACATTTCTACACCAGTACACGTTGATTTTTGTGTATCACGGATACCTACAACTTCTACTTCGTCACCTACTGTGATGATACCGCGCTCAACACGACCTGTTACAACTGTACCACGACCTGAGATTGAGAATACGTCTTCGATAGGCATGATGAATGCACCGTCGATTGCACGCTCTGGCTCTGGAATGTAAGTATCAAGTGCGTCAGCAAGTTCGATTACTTTCTCTTCCCATTTAGCTTCACCTTGAAGTGCGCCTAATGCTGAACCTTGAATTACTGGTAAGTCATCACCTGGGAATTCGTATTCGCTAAGAAGTTCACGAACTTCCATTTCTACTAGCTCTAGTAACTCTTCGTCATCTACCATGTCACACTTGTTCATGAATACGATGATGAAAGGTACACCTACTTGACGAGAAAGTAAGATGTGCTCACGTGTTTGTGGCATTGGACCGTCAGTAGCAGCAACTACTAAGATAGCGCCGTCCATTTGTGCAGCACCTGTGATCATGTTTTTGATGTAATCGGCGTGACCAGG
>NZ_BAAJLV010000025.1:0-984 GCF_057548755.1 Colwellia aquaemaris
ATTTTGGCAAACTATTAAAAAGCCCCTTAATATGGGCGTTATGCGTATAGGAGAGTATGGTGAATCCAGCAATAAAAGTTGCCTTTTTATGTTTTATTTTCTTTTCTCCATTGTGCCGTTCGGCGGATGTTTTAATTGAAACATTTATTACTAAAACTGGTTTTATGGCGGATTGTGATAAAACAAGGAATGGAGACTGGCACAATTACTCCTGCCCTCATGAATCAGGATTAGATACATTGATTCAAATGGCTGAGGCCGATTTTAGTTACTCAGAAAATCTCAATTTTCAAACACTCATAAATTCTGATGCTGTATATACTCACAAAAATTTTGTAGTAAATGATTGGGAAGTGTTTCTTTCAAAAAATACTGATAACGGTCATTCGTTAATATCAGTTTGTAATCCATTCGGCTGTTTGAGAATTCTTGGCGAGTATAAAAATATATTTACTAAAATTATTAATCAGCTTAAAAAAACGCATAACAAGTCGTTAAAGCAGGACAAATAACAGTTGGCTTTTGCTCCTGCGTCGCTTATTTTAGCCAACATGTTATTTGCCTCTTAACGAGGCGTTAGGTGATTAAGTTGCAATCTCGTACTGTTGAAGAGTCAGATGGTTCAAAGACAATATATTACAATGATGATAACGGTGACGAGTATCGTGTTGAAGACTACTGTTCAGATAATAAGTTATTGGTAGTTATAGAACGTAGATTTCCATTTAAAGGTGTTTGTGCTGGATGGACAGTTAAAAATGGTAAGGGAAACTTGATAAAGGCGTTCGAAGTGGCATTAGATGAAAATAATCAGCCAGTAGAAACAATGCAATTTGATGTTAATGGTAACTTAGAAAGAGTTACCAAGGAGCAGGAGTAGTAATCACCTAACAAGAATTTAAAGCGGGACTGCTAACAATTTGCTCGGTTCCGCTTCGCTTCACAATTTTAGCAAACTATTATCAGCCCCTTAAATGGGCGTTA
>NZ_BAAJLV010000026.1:0-833 GCF_057548755.1 Colwellia aquaemaris
GTTTGTTTTAAATTGCGCTGCATATAACAAGCAATTCAAGCGGGACTTTTTACAGTTTGCCTGGTTTCGCTGCGCTACACATTTTGGCAAACTATAAAAAGCCCCTTAATATGGGCGTTAGTTTTCTATGAGTATGATTCGAGTATTCTTTTTTAATTTGATTTTTGTATCAGCGGTGACAATGGCAAATGATAAACCAGCCGACTTAACTGACGAGCAATGGAACAAGTATCTTGAGCATAAAGCCTCGTGGGAAAATATGCTCAAAGAACGTTACGAGAATGAATTAAAAATTAGTCCACCTGAACCACCATGGATTAAATTTCCTGATTACCACCCAACAGATATGTTTTGGCGAATGGGTAAAGGTGAAGATTACTTAGTCGACTATTTCGGTTTGTATTTTAAGTATGCTCCAAAGGCGGAATTAAAGGCTTATAAGCAAAAATATCCTGAGCACAAAGATTGGTTTGGGACGTATGAGAACTTCGAAAACTAACAAGTTACTTAAAAGGACGCAAAACGCTTGGCTTGCGCTCCTTCGTCGCCAATTTTAGCCAAGCATTTATGCGCCCATTAGTAAGGCGTTATATGCTTCAAAGAATTACGTCTTAGAGCAAAAGATTTTTACGTAGTGTTTTTCGCTAAAAGTGTTTAGTGTATGCACTAATAAACTTTGTTGTTATTCCTTTTTCAAAGGCAACAAAGTTATTAATTTAGTTCGGCCAGTTGTGCTTAACGCTCAAAAATTCACCGTTGGTCGTTTTATAACGGGTGCCTTTAAATTCGTGTAGTGTTTGTTTTTACTGGCGCTGCATATAACAAGCAATTCA
>NZ_BAAJLV010000027.1:0-784 GCF_057548755.1 Colwellia aquaemaris
GTTAGGTGCAAGTAGGATTCACTTATATGGATGTAATTAAAAATAACTTTCGAGGTAAAGCTCCACTTTGGCAAGTTTTCTGGATTCAAAATATCTTGATTGGTGGGCTACTTCAGTACGGCGTAGAAAAGGTAGCTCCACATCTATCAACGGTTCCAATATATTTACTTATAGTATTTGCTGTTCTTTATAGTCTTTGGGTAACAGTTGGTATGTGGCAATGTGCCTTTAATGCAAAATGGAAGGGTTGGGGATATATTGTTAGAGGTTTTTTTATTGCAATTATTGCTGTGGTAGCAATCACATACCTACGAAACCTGTAGCACCTAACAAGTTACTCAAAAGGACAAATAACAGTTGGCTTTTGCTCCTTCGTCGCCTATTTTAGCCAACTATTATTCGCCTCTTAGTAAGGCGTTAGGCATTTACATGAAATATCTACCCGCATTGCTGTTTTTTATAAACTCAAATTTAGTGTTAGCTTGCGGTCCAAATCGAATACCTTTTAATTTATTGGTACTAGTTGATGGAAAAATGGTCGTGAGAAACGATCTTCTCACCAAAGACTTTATAAAAGAATATAATAAAGAGTTATGGTATTGTTCCACTGGGAAATTCGCCTTAAGCGTAATGCAATACGAAGATAAGTTTTTGGTCACATCAAATTCTATTGGTCAAGAAGAGTGCATGGCAAATGAAGCTGCAAAGGTTTTACAGAGAATCGAGGAACGTAGACCTACTATATCTTTACCCTCTGTAAGTCCTGCATCTTCTGTCACACCAA
>NZ_BAAJLV010000028.1:0-780 GCF_057548755.1 Colwellia aquaemaris
TACAATCTTTAAAACCACTTGGGTGTTGTATGGTTAAGCCTCACGGGTAATTAGTATTGGTTAGCTCAATGCCTCGCAGCACTTCCACACCCAACCTATCAACGTTGTAGTCTCCAACGACCCTTTAGGGAGCTTAAAGCTCCAGTGAGAACTCATCTCAAAGCCTGCTTCCCGCTTAGATGCTTTCAGCGGTTATCAGTTCCGAACGTAGCTACCGGGCAATGCTATTGGCATAACAACCCGAACACCAGCGGTTCGTCCACTCCGGTCCTCTCGTACTAGGAGCAGCCCTCTTCAATTCTCAAACGCCCACGGCAGATAGGGACCGAACTGTCTCACGACGTTCTAAACCCAGCTCGCGTACCACTTTAAATGGCGAACAGCCATACCCTTGGGACCGACTTCAGCCCCAGGATGTGATGAGCCGACATCGAGGTGCCAAACACCGCCGTCGATATGAACTCTTGGGCGGTATCAGCCTGTTATCCCCGGAGTACCTTTTATCCGTTGAGCGATGGCCCTTCCATACAGAACCACCGGATCACTATGACCTACTTTCGTACCTGCTCGACGTGTCTGTCTCGCAGTTAAGCTGGCTTATGCCATTGCACTAACCGTACGATGTCCGACCGTACTTAGCCAACCTTCGTGCTCCTCCGTTACTCTTTGGGAGGAGACCGCCCCAGTCAAACTACCCACCAGACAGTGTCCCCAAGCCCGATAAGGGCCCTAGGTTAGAACATCACGCATACAAGGGTGGTATTTCAAGGTTGGCTCCAC
>NZ_BAAJLV010000029.1:0-719 GCF_057548755.1 Colwellia aquaemaris
GTTATAGCTACTTTGAATCTGGAGTATTAAATGAGCTCAATAATTACATGTCGAGAGCAATTTGTATGGAAATATGGGATTGGCTCTGACGATAGTTTTCTTGGATTACATCAAGTTCCTGAACTCGTCGGGGTTGGCACACATCACACTGTAGCTTTTGACGAGGAAGAATTATTAAATTCAGGTAAAACTATTTGGAGTCAAGTTGATCCCATGCAATCTGAAGTACAAGGTGAGGTGTTAATTATCAATTCATCTGAAGTTGAAAAAATTCAAAATTATATAAACTCTAATTTACCTAAGTTAAGTTTTTGGCAAAAATTGGCAGGTAAAAAAATTAAGCCTAATAGTTTTCTACAAATGCTACATAGTTTATTAGCTCATATATCAACAGAAAATGATTCTGAGTTTATCCTTGCTTTTGGTTAAGGTGTAGGTAGCTATAACAAGTCACTCAAAAGGACAAATAACAGTTGGCTGTTTGCTCCTGCGTCGCTTATTTTAGCCAACAATTATTTGCCTCTTAGTGAGGCGTTATATGCTTTAAAGAATTACGTATAAAGGCAAGAGATTTTTTACGTAGTGTTTTTCGCTAAAACTGTTTAGTGTATGCACTAATAAACTTTGTTATTTATACCTTTTTCAAAGGTAACAAAGTTATTAATTTAGTTCAGCCAGTTGTGCTAACGCTCAAAAGTTTACGGTTGGTCGTTCTATAA
>NZ_BAAJLV010000030.1:0-675 GCF_057548755.1 Colwellia aquaemaris
TCGTTAAGCTGTCCAATTAATGTATAGCCTGTTTTTCGCTCAACGAGTGTTACAATACAGTGTTTAGAGCCTTTTCCCATCACGGTATCAATTTCCCAATGCCCTTGTGTTTTTCGTGTTTCAATCTCGCTAGGGCGTTCAGCTATATTTCGTTTATCAGCAAGCCTACCACGGCTATCGTAAGCGTTATAACGTTTACGTCTTCGCTTGTTTGCACAGCGTAAATGCTGCCATAAGGTGCCGCCATTTCGCTTATCTCGCCAAATATACTTGTAAATAGTTTCGTGGCTAAAACAGCGAACACCTTGTCTTTTTAAGTAGCCAGTAATTTGTTCAGGACTCCACTGTTTACGCAAAAGTTGTCGTACAATTGCGTAATCTTTTTCAGTAAAATGTTGATTTCTCCTTGAGCGTCTTCGACGTGCTTTTGTCCGTCGCTGTGCTTTGATGGGGCGATATGAGCCATCCTGATGCCAGCAAGTATTACGTTTAACTTCACGATAAATGGTACTTCGGTGCTTTCCAATCGCCTTGGCAATGTTGGTAAAACTTAATCCTTGCCTTTTGAGCGCGACTATCATATATCTATCACCCTCGGTGAGTTGCTGATAATTCATAGGTTTTTACTTCGTGGTGGGAGCAAAAAACTAAGGTTATCGCAATTCATCGTTTTTA
>NZ_BAAJLV010000032.1:0-496 GCF_057548755.1 Colwellia aquaemaris
GGGCGTTAGGCTTCCAAGAGTATGAATCAACCTAAGAATATTAAAATTGCTATATTCATTTACTTTGCAGCAATTGCTTTAAGTTTTATCGGAGCTATTCCTAATTACCTTGCAGCAGATCCTCGCCCACCATTATTTGGTGTTTTAATAACTTGGGTCATTATGTACGGTTTACTTATTGGATTAGGTTACGCAATTAAAATAGGAAAAAATTGGGCTAGGCATACTAATGCGGTTATTACAGCAATTTCATTAGTTACCATTTTCTTTGCTGGAACTTCACCATCTTTATCAACGGACATTAGCCAAATAATTTTAGTAGTTAATAATATAGCATCTGTTGTTGTTTTAATTTTGCTTTATACAAATGCATCAAACGACTGGTTTAAAGCAGTAAAAGCCTAACAAGTCATTAAAGCAGGACAAAAAACAGTTGGCTTTTGCTCCTGCGTCGCCTATTTTAGCCAACAATTTTTTGCCTCTTAATGAGGCGTTA
>NZ_BAAJLV010000033.1:0-469 GCF_057548755.1 Colwellia aquaemaris
TTATCAATTAAGATAAGGGTCAACATACTTAAGCTAAAACGCTATTTTGATTTTAATCAAGACAGTTAGTAGCGACGTGTAGTTTACTACACGAGCTGCGAACTAACGCAGAGTAAAGTCAAAATTGGTAGGTCTGGGCAGACTTGAACTGCCGACCTCACCCTTATCAGGGGTGCGCTCTAACCAGCTGAGCTACAGACCTATTTTATACTCGTTCCTTTACTTAATTTCTTCGTTGTACTCGTCGTTCGCTTGTCATGACCAGACGGTCATTCCAACGCTCACTTCTTGCACGCCTTGAACTTAAGCAAATTAACTTCGCCTAAAAGGTGTGAAGCACTCGCATGTTTGGACTTCTTCTAATTCGTTATCATGTAATTTGTGTGAACACTCTTGTACATGGATGTACTTGTGTCGCGATGGCATGGATGCCATAAAGCGACCAACTTGGCCATATACCGTTAACTTA
>NZ_BAAJLV010000034.1:0-406 GCF_057548755.1 Colwellia aquaemaris
ATTAAGGGGCTTTTTAATAGTTTGCCAAAATGTGTAGCGCAGCGAAACCAGGCAAACTTTAAAAAGTCCCGCTTGAATTGCTTGTTATATGCAGCGTAATTTAAAACAAACACTACACGAATTTAAAGGCACCCGTTATAAAACGACCAACCGTGAACTTTTGAGCGTTAAGCAAAACTGGTCGAACTAAATTAATAACTTTGTTGCCTTTGAAAAAGGTATCAATAAGAAAGTTTATTAGTGCATACACTAAACAGTTTTAGCGAAAAACACTACGTAAAAATCTCCTGCTCTAATACGTAATTCTTTAAAGCATATAACGCCCAATTAAGGGGCTTTTTATAGTTTGCCAAAATGTGTAGCGAAGCGAAACCAGGCAAACTGTAAAAAGTCCCGCTTGAATTGC